>CAJTSQ010000005.1:0-17621 GCA_910578735.1 uncultured Oscillospiraceae bacterium | reverse complement strand
GGGCCGCCAGTCTTACGAGGAGGAAAAGGGAAGAAAACCTTTTGTCCTTGGTAGATGCGCCGAAGGGCGCGGGGGGGGAGGAGGACCTGCCGCCGGCCCTCACATCCCATTCTATGCGGGGAGGGGGGAATGGTCACAGTAGGAACAGCCATACCGCCCAGCCTGCGGAGGCCAGCGCCGCCCCCAGCGCCCCCCAGGCGGGGGCGGGGAGGCGCTCCAGCCGCCGGTTCCAGGCCCTGCCCTGCCTGAGATAGCCGTCGGCGGCCTGGCGGGCCTCCCGCAGCACCTTGTCGGCGCTGACGCCCTCCCGGGCCAGGGCCTCCTCCTTGACGATGAAGATGGCCTCCTCAAAGAGCCGGGGGTCGGGGGACTTGACCAGGATCGCCTGGCGGGTAATGCCCTTCACCATTGCAACCACATCCTTTGCCGGTGTTTTCCTCTAGTCTGTCCAAATTTTCCAGATATATTCTCCCTATGACAGCAGCAGCTCCAGCTCCTCCAGGGAGATTCCCGGCTGAAGGGCCATGCTGATGCCGTAGCCGATCACCTTGGACAGGTCGTTCACCTGGCTGTCGATGTCCCTGGGGGTGACCATCAGGTCCCTGCCCTCCCCCAGGGGGGGAAGGTCCTCCGTGCCCAGCAGGTCGGCGGCCAGGGTGGCCCCGTCTACCACGGTGGGCACCCCCATGGCGATGACAGGCACGCCCAGGGTGTCCCGGGTGAGGCCCATCCGGTGGTTGCCCACACCCGAGCCGGGGGTGATGCCTGTGTCGGTAATCTGCACCGTTTTGCACAGCCGCTTCAGCGACCGGGAGGCCAGCGCGTCCACCGCGATCACACAGGCTGGCCGGAGCTTCTCGCACACCGCCCGCACCAGCTCGCCGCTCTCCACCCCGGTGGTGCCCATCACTTCCGCCGCCAGGGAGGCCACCGGGCGCAGAGCGCCGAAGTGTTCCGGCATCTGGCGCACCAGATGGCGGGTAACCAGCACGTTCTGGTGGACCTTGGGGCCGACGGCGTCGGGGGTGATGGCCCGGTTGCCCAGCCCGGCCACCAGCACCAGCCCGCTGTTCGACTCCATCAGTCCGGACAGCTCCCCCGCCACCGCCCGGACCGCCCGCTGGAAGATGCCCTCCTCCCGGCTGGCCAGCCCCTCCAGGGTGAGGGTGACATAGCTGCCCCGGGGCTTGCCCAAGGCCCGCTCCCCCTCCTCCGAGAGAACCTTGACGGTGTTCACCGGGATGCCCTCCCGCAGGGTGTCTCTGGCCTCCACCCCGGACAGGGCGCTGACCGCCCCCGACTGCTCCTGCCACAGCTCCCTGGCCTCCAGAGCCAGGTCGGTCCGGCGCATACGCATGGCGTTTCCCTCCTCAGTCTGTTATGCAATATGTTGTGGAATTATTTTCTGGTCCGCTCTAGTTTTTGCGAGTTTTGAAAAACTATCCCGCAGGGACAAAATTTTTGAAAAAAACAGTTGATTTTTTGACTGAGGAGTGCTACAATACAAATCTACGTGGGTGTGTTGTCACCCAAATCAAAGATGAAAATCGGAGGAGGTGTTTGGTTTGCCCAATATTAAGTCTGCTAAGAAGCGCGTTCTGGTGTCTCAGGCCAAGGCCGCGCAGAACAAGGCCGCGAGATCCGCGCTGAAGACCGACATCAAGAAGTTTGAGGCCGCGGTGGCGGAAGGCAACCGCAGCGAGGCCGATATCGCTTACAAGGTGGCCGTCAAGGCGGTGGACAAGGCTGCGGCCAAAGGTCTGCTGCACCGCAACAATGCTGCCAATAAAAAGAGCAAGATGACCCTCAAGCTGAGTAAGCTGGCTTGAGCGTACACGAAAGTAAAGCCGTCTGATATGCAGACGGCTTTTTTCGTATTTGTTTTTGCCGAGATTGTGGTAGGATCCTGGTATGACCCGCCGAGGGCGGCGGGCCCCGCATTTTGCCCTATGGGCGGGCTATCCAGCCCGTATTGCCCCGAAAGGAGGCCGTTCCATGAAAAAATTATTCTCCTATCCCCCGGTCTCTTTTGTGCTGGAGTCGGCGGAGCTCTATCTGCGGGTGGGAGTCCCCCGGTCAGCGGCGGCCCTGTCCTACTTCCTGATCCTGACCCTGTTTCCCCTGCTGGTGTGTGTGAACTACTTTATCGGCCTGTTCCACCTGGACCTGGAGAATTTCCTCCTCTCCCTGGACCAGGTGCTTCCCGCCGGAGTGCTGGTGATTATGGAGGACTATCTGGGCTATGTGGCGGGCAGTCAGTCCTCTGCCCTGCTGCTGGCCAGCCTGGTTACCATTCTGATCTCCGCCTCGGCGGGGCTGCGCACCCTGCTGGCCACCATGGACAGCCTCCACGGGACAGCGGACCCCCACGCGATCCGGCGGGTGCTGGTCAGCCTGGTGCTGTCGGCGCTGTTTCTGCTCACGGTATATCTGTCGGTGGTGGTGATTTTCACCGGCGAGTGGTTTTTCTGGCTGCTGGAGAAGCACCTGCCCCAGCGCCTGACCGAGCTGATCCCCCTGTCCGCACTGTCCGGGCTGTGGCGCTGGATGCGTTATCTGCTGCTGTTCTGCTTTGTGCTGCTGCTGGTGCTTATCGTCTACCGGGCGGGGACGCCCCGGGGTGCCATGCGTCGGCCGGTGGTGGTGCTGTCCTCCCTGCTGGCCGCCCTGACCATGGTGGCGGCGTCAGTGGTGTTCTCCTGGTTTATCGGCATGTCCTCCCGCTACGCCCTGGTCTACGGCTCCCTGGCCTCCCTGATCATCCTGCTGGTGTGGCTCTACCTGTGCGGCAATATCCTGCTGCTGGGGGCCGTGGTGGGCCGGGTGCTGGAAAACCGGATGAGGCAATAAATATTACCTTCTCATTTTATGTTTACCAAAATGTGCAAGCAGCTTGGAAAATTAGACAAAACTACTTGACAACTTCTCGGTTTTGCTGCACAATATTAACATAAATGCTTGGTGGTATAAGAATTTATCTAAAGGATGAGTGAACATGAAAAAAATTACATTCATCCGATGCCTATTCATATGTGCTGTTATAATTCTTCTGGGCATTCGCGTTGTTGTGGTTCATAATTTGTCTGGGATTCCTTTTGTATTGTTTGTCCTTTTAACCGTTGCAATTGTAATGATTCTGCTCCGCCTGACAATTAGGCAGATGAAGGAAAAGAAATAGCAGGATCACACGTTGATTCAACAGTAAAAGGGGCGGCCTTTGGGCCGCCCCTTTTTACTGTCTTCTCTCTTTTCAAATTCGAAAAAATGTGCTATGCTTATCCTGAGAAAATTTCGCCGTCCCAACGCGTTGGGGCGGGTGACGAGGTGACGGTTATGAACAAGATGATCCGCCAGATTAACCGCGATATTTTCGAGGCCCTGTCCGCCCGCAAGCTGCTGGGCTCGGTGCCCAGCCGGAGGGCGGCCCAGGAGCTGATGAAGGAGACCGGCTGGAACGAACGGCTGGACGCTCTGTTTCCCATTAAGGAGCGCCTGAGCTGCCTTCAGGTGCTGGAGCTGTGCCGGCCCATCCTGGACCGCATCTGTCCCCAAGAGCCGGAGAAGGGCTGGGGCCCCTTCTGCTACCAGTACATCTGCCGCATGATGTTCCCGGACGGCGGCTTTGCCCCGGAGGCGGACCGGTGCGGCGGCGGGGCTCTGTTTTACCTCACCGTACTCCAGATCCTGCTGGATCATGAGCGGGCCGCCCTGCCCTTCGACCCCATGCTGGACTTTCAATTCCTCACCGAGGAGGAGTATCAGAGCTGCGACAAGGCCAAGGAGTACCGCCGCTTTTTGGCCGCCTGGCGGGGGGAATTCCTCTATGAGCTGATGCGCCTGGGGCTGGAGGTCACCCCGTTCAAAACCCTGAGCCATATCGCCGGAGTCCACTACATCGCCATGGCCGCCGCCCGGGACCTGGCCAGGGCGGGGGTGGAGGTGGACCTGGCCCTGATCTCCGGCGCCGCCGCCGCCCACGACGTGGGCAAGTTCGGCTGTCGCCCCGGCGAGCGGGTGCCCTACCTCCACTACTACTACACCGACCAGTGGCTGCTGGAGCGGGGCATGGGGGACATCAGCCACATCGCCTCCAACCACTCCACCTGGGACCTGGAGCTGGAGTCGTTGTCGGTGGAGTCTCTGCTGCTCATCTACGCCGACTTCCGCTCCAAGTCGGAGCGGGACAGGGAGGGCCGCGAGGTCGTGGTCCTCTACCCCCTGGACGAGTCCTTCCAGGTGATTTTGTCCAAGCTGGACAACGTGGACCAGAAAAAACGCCGGCGGTATGAGTTCGTCTACGGGAAGCTCCACGATTTTGAGGACTATATGCGCAGTCTGGGTGTGGACGTGGAGCTCACCGGCTCTCCCCAGCCCCCCTTGCCCAGGAAGGACCCCGCCCTGATGGGCGCGGAGGAGACGCTGGACGGACTGATCCTCCTGTCGGTGGAACACAGCCTGAAGCTGATGCATATGCTGTCCAACGAGCAGAAGTTCGGCAACATCATCGAGGCGGCCCGCTCCACCAAGAGCTGGCAGCAGCTGAGGGCCTACCTCAACGTGTTTGAGGAGTACTTTACCTACCTGTCGGTGCGGCAGAAGACCCAGGCCCTCTCCTTCCTCTATGAGCTGCTGGTCCACCGTGAGGGAGATATCCGCCGTCAGGCCGGAGCCCTCATCGGACAGATCATCGCCCGGTTCCATCTGGTCTACCGCAAAGAGATTCCCGCCGATGCCGAGAACGACCCGGCAGAGGAGGTGCCCTTCACCCTGTGGAGCCAGTACCTGGACATGATGATCTTCCCCGACCACAAGACCACCCCCCAGCAGCGGGCCCACATCGGGTACTGCCTGAAGCTGATGGTGGAATCCATGCTCCTCCACGCCCGCCCGGGGGACATCCCCCGCTTTCTGGATGTGCTGCTGCACTACTTCGACGATCCGGCACACACCGATGACGACACCGCCTTCACCCTGCTGGACACCGCCTGCCACCTCCCCCCCAATTATTATGGGGAGGAGACCCGGGAGAAGCTGGTGGACTTCGCCGCTCACTTCACGCTGCTGGATAACCCCCGGCTGGTCACCGCCGCCCTCCAGTTCCTGCGGGAGACGGTGCGCAACATCCCCCGCAGCCACCCCCAGATGGCCCGCATCGCCGATCTGGTGGAGGAGGTCCCCTCCCGTCAGCTGACCACCGTTTTTCTCAAGTGCCGCATCCTGCGCCGGGCGGGGCGGGATGTGTCCGCCCTGGAGCAGACCCTGTACCGCACCAACATTACCAGCGAGGTCTTTCTGGACAACCTGAAAATCGCCACCCCCTGGGTGGTGAAGGTGGCCGGCGTGGAGCTGCTCCGGGACCAGATCGAGCACGGCGTCAATACCCATATCCTCCATATTGCCACCCACTTCTCCAACCTGGTCAAGGTGTCGGAGCGGGTAGGCGTGCGGCACACCGCCGGCTCCGCCCTGGTGCGCATCCTGTCCCTGCTGCGCCGGGATCAGCGCAACGAGGTGGTAGTAGAGCTGGGCAAGGGCCTGGAGATGGGGCAGTATGAGATTTCTAAATACATCCCTCAGTATCTGGGGGAGGCTGCGCTGTACCTCCACCCCAGTGAACTGGACGAGCAGGTGCTGTGGCTGAAGGGGCTGCTGGGTTCGCCCAGCAATTCCGCCGTGGCCGGGGCGCTGAATACCATCGCCGTGCTGCTCCAGCACTACCCCGCCTATCAGCAGCGCTTTTCCGAGCGGCCGGAGACCTATGAGAAACGGCGGCGGGAGCTGCTGGGCCTGCTCCTCCAGGGGCTGGCCCACTACCGGGAGGAGGTGCGTCAGGAGGCGCTGCTGGTCACCGGAAAGCTTCTGTTTGAAAGCCCGGTCCTGGATATAGAGGAGAAGGCCCGCCTGTTCTCACTGTGCTACCGCAAGCTGCTCTTCCTGATGCGGGAGGCCCCCCGGCAGGACGGGCTGACCCTGTTCTACCGGGCCTCCGCCCTGGCCCACATCAACCGCTTCATCGCCCTGCGCCGGTTGGACCACGGCCCCTTCACCTTTGAAAAGCCCCGGAAGATCGCCTTCTTCCCCGGTACCTTCGACCCCTTTACCCTGTCCCACAAGGGCATTGTTCACGCCATCCGTGACCTGGGCTTTGAGGTCTATCTGGCGGTAGACGAGTTTTCCTGGTCTAAGAAGGCCCAGCCCCATTTGATCCGCCGGCAGATTGTCAACCTGTCTATCGCCGGAGACTTCCACGTCCACCTCTTTCCCGACGATATCCCGGTGAACATCGCCAACCCCGCCGACTTGGAGCGGCTGTCCCGGCTGTTCCCCGGACGGGAGCTCTACGTTGTGGCGGGAAGCGATGTGGTGGCCAACGCCTCCTCCTATAAAAAGGAGCCGGAGCCCTTCTCCATCCACAGGATGAACCATATCATCTTCCGCCGGGCGGGAGAGGCGGAGCTGCCTGCCCCCCTGCCCATCACCGGGGATGTGATTCAGCTTCAGCTGCCCCCCCACCTGGAGGACATCAGTTCCACCCGAATCCGGGAGAATGTGGATTTGAACCGGGATATCTCCAACTTTATCGACCCGGTGATTCAAGATTTCATCTATCAGAACGGTCTCTACCTCCGGGACGGGCAGGAGAAGCCCATGCTGGGGGCGGGCGACCTGGAGTTCCAGTGGGTGAACGAGCCCGACGAGGCCCTGCTGTCCCGGCTGACCGCCGGCCAGCCGGAGCGGGAGGCGGCCCGGGCGGTGCTGGCCAGCCAGGGGTGCCGGCTGCTCCTGCTGGTCCACAACGGCAGAGAGGAGGTTCTGGGCTGTGTTGCCTACCGCAGCCTGTCCACCGCCAAGCTCTTTGACGCCCTGGGGGACAACGAGCTGGCTGACCGGGTCCGCCTGCGCTCTGCGGGCAAGGTGCTGCTCATCGCCGCCCTGTGGGTGGCCGGGGAGGAGGGGCACAAGGACCTGGGCCACCTGCTGCTGTGTGAGCTGGTCGCCCGGGCCCTGCGGAAGGAGTATGTCTACGCCATCTACCGGCCCTGGGACGGAAAACTGACCCCCGACATGGACAATCTCCTCTCCCGCATGGGTTTTGTGACCAAAGAGGGAGATACCCCCATCCGGGAGGTGGATATGCACGCCCCCACCGTGCTCATCCAGAATCTGTCCACCGCCATTCAGGAGCCGCTGAACCGAAACCCCAGGGTGCTGGACGCGGTTTGCCGGGGCCATGAGCGGGTTCAGCTGGCCCTGGCCGGGCTGTTCCCCGGCTCGCTGGTGCTCACCCTGTCCTCCGACATCATCCACCACCGGCTGCTGAAAAAAATCACCGACTACAACCATGTGCCTGCCGAGCCCACCTCACCCCGGGTGCTGGGCGAGAGCATGTGCGTCCCCTTTGGCAAGATGCTCCGCAGCCGGATCGTCCCCAACACCGTGACCAAGACCCTCCACACCGACAAGGTGTACTCCCCGGACCTGACAGAGAGTACCCTGGAGGCCTTCCCCTACTATGCCCCCATCCCCAGCCAGGTGCGCACCCTCAAGTCCTTCAACCGCCCGGTCATCCTGGTGGACGACCTGATGCACCCCGGCTTCCGGTTCAAGGTGCTGGGCCCCATTTTGAAGCAGGAGGGGGTGCCCGTCCAGGTGGTGCTGGTGGGCGTGCTGTCCGGCTACGGCAAGGACCTGATGCGCACCCTGAACCAGCCGGTGGATTCTGTCTATTTTCTGCCCCGGCTGAATCACTGGTTTGTAGAGTCCACCATGTACCCCTTCATCGGCGGCAACACGGTCCGGCGGCCTTCCTCTCCGGTGCCGGGTCTGCTGTCCGGCATCAACCACATTCTGCCCTACGCCGCCCCCACCTATCAGAACGAGTGCAGCCGGGAGGCGGTGGTCCAGCTGTCCCGCACCTGCCTGGAGTCCGCCCTGGACCTGATGCGGGTGCTGGAGCAGGAGTACCGTATCCTCTACGGCCGGAACCTGACCCTGTCCCGCCTGCCCGAGGCGGTGATCCTCCCCCTGTGCCCCGACAAGGGCACCTGCCTGCATTATGACCCCAACCTGTCTGCCTCGGTCTATTTGAAAAATGACCTGGAACAGCTACTGCGGCAAAATCAATGATCGGCGCTTCATGAAGGGCCCGCCCCCGGCGGATGCCCCGCAAATCGAGAGGGACGCATCGTGATGCGTCCCTACAATCAATACCGGAAGTGATATTATCATGTATTATTACAATATTAACGGCGCAGCTCTGGTCTCCCTGACTGCGCTGGAGGGCCTCGGCCCCGAGGTGGAGCCCGCCAACAGCTGGCGGCTGTTCGCCGCCGTCCCCGGAGACCCGGTGCTGGGCCGGGGGTCCTTCAAGGTAAATCACCCCGGCCAGCTGCTGGCCGGCCACGGCCTGGAGACGCTGGACGCCACCCGCCTGCCCTGTTTTGACGGCGGCCCCGCCAGTGCCAGGCTCAGCGACGGCACGGTCGTCCCGCTGGAGCTGGACGAGAATGTCCGGCGGGCCATTGAGGATGGCCGGCTCACCGCCGTCAATATCAGCCGCCCCGGCTGGGAGGAGACGCTGAGATGGTCCCCCAAGGCGGGGAAGAAGCGGGTAAACATCCTGGCCATCGGCGACGTGGGATCCACCCTCCTCACCGGCCTGAAGCTGCTGGGGGGGGACGTGATCTCCTCCATCGGCATCTGCGACCTGTCCGACCAGATCACCGCCCGGTGGGAGTTTGAGATGGGACAGGTCAATCTGCCCTGGCAGTACGACATTTTCCCCGAGGTGGAGGTTGTTTCCCCGGAAAACCTCTTCGACTGCGATATGTTTGTCTTTGTGGCCTCCAAGGGCATCCCGCCGGTGGGCTCCCAGGTGAAAGACGTGCGGATGTATCAGTTTGAGAACAACGCCAAAATCGTGGCCCACTACGCCAGAATGGCCCGTGCCAAGGGCTTTCAGGGGATGTGGTGCGCCGTATCCGACCCGGTGGACCCCCTGGCCAAGACTGCCTACCTGGAGAGCAACAAGGACGAAAACGGGAGCTGGGACGGCCGGGGCCTGCGGCCCGAGCAGGTACAGGGCTTCGGTCTGGGGGTGATGAACGCCCGGGCGGCCTACTTCGCCAAGCGGGACGCGCGCCTGGCTTCCTTCCTCACCGAGGGCCGGTCCTTCGGCCCCCACGGCACCGGGCTGTTTATCGCCAACTCCATTGAGAACTACGACGAGGCCCTGTCCCAGGAGCTGACCCAGCTCACCGTCACCGCCAACCTGAAGATGCGGGAGATTGGGTTTAAGCCCTACGTGGCCCCCGCCCTGTCCTCCGGGGCCCTGTCCCTGCTGCTCACCCTCCGGGGGGAGTGGCACTGCGGCTCCGTCTTCCTGGATGGGGTGTATATGGGCGTGAAGAACCGCTACACCCCCGCCGGGGTGGAGACCGAGCTGCTGCCCCACATCCCTGATGAGTTGTTCGGCCATATCAGGGAGGCGGCGGAACATCTGAAGACGGTTCTTTGACCGTGACCTGTAGGGGCGGCCTGTGGCCGCCCGTTATAACCGATCTGTGATTGCAGGCGGCCACAGGCCGCCCCTACATACGGAAAGAAGGTGGAAACCATGTCCATTACCCTGATCTACCCCACCCCCGACGTGGGCTGGGCGGGACAGCGGCTGGACGGCGTTTTAAAGCACGCCCTGGCTGGCCGGGAGGTCTGCACAGTGCGGAGGGCGGAGGAGCTGTCCGGGCTGGAGGGCCTGCGGCTGCTGCTGGCCCTGCCCCTGGGGGACACGGGGGTCAATCTGGAGTATATGCGGATGTTGGCCCGGCTGCGGAAGGAGCCCAATCTGCTGGACGGCTGCACCGGCGGGCTCATCGTGGACGGAGCGGGGGAGCTGTACACCAAGTCTGCCGCCGCCGAGGCGGCCCTGGCCCTGAACATGGCGGGGTGCGCCCTGGTGGGCCGGCCCCTGGTGGAGGGCACCGGGTCCCTGGCCAATTTTGCCGTCCAGGCCAAAAATCTGGGCACGGACCTGATGGGGGCCTACCGCCACGCCGCCGCCGAGCTGGTGGAGCGGATGGAGATTTTTTCCTTTCCGCGCAAGGAGCGGCCCCAGGTGCTGGTACTCCACGCCTCCAGCCACCACACCTCCAACACCATGGATCTGTGGTCCAAGGTGCGGGAGAGGCTGGAGAACCGGTGCGGCCTCCAAGAGATTGGCCTGCGCAACGGCACCCTGTCCGACTGCTCCGGCTGCCCCTACACCATGTGCCTCCACTTCGGGGAGCGGGGGGGGTGCTTCTACGGCGGGGGGATGCAGGACGAGGTTTACCCCGCCGTCCGGGCTGCCGACGCCCTGGTGCTGCTGTGCCCCAACTACAACGATGCCCTGCCCGCCAACCTCTCCGCCTGCATCAATCGGCTCACGGCCCTGTTCCGGCAGACGCGGTTCTACGACAAGTCGGTCTTTGCCATTGCGGTGTCGGGCTACTCCGGAGGGGACACGGTGGCCCGGCAGGTGATCGACGCCATGAGCATGAACAAGTCCTTTTACCTTCCCCGGCGCTTCGCCCTCATCGAGACAGCGAACTCCCCCGGCGAGGCCCTGTCCCTCCCCGGTATTGATGAGCGGCTGGAGGGCTTTTCCCAAAATATTCTGGATACGCTGTGCCTGTAAGGGAGAGCGCTCCATCCGGGCGGCCCAGAGAATGAAAAACTTTTGGAACAACAGCAACAGGAAGGGCTCCGCCAGCCGGCGGGGCCCTTCCTTATATCCAATATTCCGCTAAGCTTCAAGGGTCTCCAGTTCCTTCATCCACAGGGTGTTCACTGCGTCGGAGGGCATGCGCCAGTCCCCCCGGGGGGAGAGGGCCAAGGTGCCCACCTTGGGCCCGTCGGGCAGGCAGGAGCGCTTGAACTGCTGGGCGAAGAAGCGGCGGTAGAAATTTTTCAGCCACTTGAGGACGGTCTCCCGGCTGTAATCCTCCCCCAGGGCGTGCATCGCAAGCCGGAATACCTTCCGGGGCCCGAAGCCCCAGCGGACGGCGTAGTACAGGAAGAAGTCGTGGAGCTCGTAGGGACCCACCAGGTCCTCGGTCCGCTGGGCGATCTCTCCCTCCTTGGGGGGGAGGAGTTCGGGGGAGACGGGGGTGTCCAGAATGTCCCGGAGGACGGCGGCCAGCGCGGGATCAGAGCCCTCCGCCTCGTCCGCGGCGTAGGCGGTGAGGTGGCGCACCAGCGTCTTGGGGATGGAGCCGTTCACCCCGTACATGGACATGTGGTCGCCGTTGTAGGTGGCCCAGCCCAGTGCCAGCTCGGACAGGTCGCCGGTGCCGATGACCAGCCCGCCCCGCTGGTTGGCCAGGTCCATCAGCACCTGGGTGCGCTCCCGGGCCTGGCCGTTCTCAAAGGTGACGGACAGGTCCTCCATAGACTGGCCGATGTCCCGGAAGTGGACCCGCACCGCCTCGCCAATGTCCACCGTACGGAAGTCAGCCCCGATGCGCTCGGCCAGCACCTGGGCGTTGGACTTGGTGCGGCTGGTGGTGCCGAAGCAGGGCATGGTGACGGCCAGGATGTCACTCCGGGGCCGGCCCAGCATATCGAAGGCCCTGGCGGTGATGAGCAGGGCCAGGGTGGAGTCCAGCCCGCCGGACAGCCCTACCACCGCGCAGGCGGCCCGGGTGTGCTCCAGCCGCTTTTTCAGTCCCAGGGCAGCGATGGTGAAAATCTCCTCGCACCGCGCCTGACGGTCTCCGTGGTCCTCTGGCACGAAGGGATTTTTCCCGATGGGCCGGGTGAGGGTGGTGTCCTCCGCGTCCAGAAAGAATGGGGTGTATATTACGTCGGTGAGCTGGCAGGGGGCGGGGTAGGTATTCATCCGGCGGCGCTCAAAGGCCAGCCTGCCCACATCGATCTCGCTGATGGTCAGGCCGGTCTGGAACCGCTTTTCCGCCAGGGCGGTCCCGTTTTCCGCGATGATATTGTGGCCGGCAAAGACCAGATCGGTGGTGGACTCCCCCTCGCCGGCATCGGCGTAGACGTAGCCGCACACCAGCCGGGCGGACTGTCCCGCCACCAGGGACCGGCGGTAGGCCGCCTTGCCCGCCGCCTCGTTGGAGGCGGACAGGTTCAAAATGACGGTGGCCCCCAGGGCGGCCAACCGGGCGGAGGGGGGCTCGGCGGACCACAGATCCTCACAGATCTCCACCCCCACCGCCAAGGCGGGCACAGCTTCGCAGCTGAAGATCATACTGTGGTAAAGCTCCCGATATTGCTCACACAGTGTAACTGACGTATCCAGTCCTTTGCCGGAAGCGAACCACCGCCCCTCGTAAAATTCCCCATAGCTGGGGATGTAGGTCTTAGGAACCAGTCCCAGGATCTTTCCTTCCTGTATTACGGCGGCACAGTTATACAGCTTGTTGTTATACCGCACTGGCAGGCCCACAGCGGTGAGCATGTCCAGGTCTTTGGTCTGCTCCAGAATGCGCGCCAGGGCGTCCTCCGCCCCTTTTAACAGGGTGTCCTGCAAAAACAGGTCGCCGCAGGTGTAGCCGGTGACGCACAGCTCGGGCAGGGCCAGCACCTTCACCCCCTGGGCCGCCGCGTCCTTCATCAGGGTGATGATCTGCTCTGCGTTATAGCCGCAGTCTGCCACCTTGATCTTCGGCGTTCCCGCCGCTACTTTAATAAAGCCGTCCCGCATGATCGGGCCCCCTTCGGTGGTAAATTTTCAACTACAATCATATCCCAAGTTTCCCCCAAATGCAAGAAAAACAAAAAAGGGCGCAGTGATTCCTCATTTCCAATAAATGTATGGAAACGTACCACATCGGGGGGAGCGCACGGTATGGGTGAGGAGGTTTCGTGCGTATACGCATATCGCATATGTAGGGACGCTTCATGAAGCGTCCGCCCAATCGGAAACGATTGGGACCACAAAAAAACCGCGCGAATGAAGGGATCAGAAAGAAAGCGGACGCATCGTGATGCGTCCCTACGGAAAAAAGGAGGAACAAACCCATGGCAACCAATCACACTGCGAAATTCGGTCTCTGCCTGTGGGAGGCGGAGGACAAGGTCCTGCGGGCCAACTTTAACGAGGACAACGAAAAAATCGACGAAGTCCTGGGGGAGATGAACGACTGCCGCCTGCACCTCATCCGGGAATTTGTGACTACGGAGGCCCAAAATCCGCTCAGGATTGATCTGTCTGACTTCGATTGGTCGGAATGGAAGACCGTTCATCTGGACGTTATCCCTGGGGCGGGAAGCAGTGAAAATATGCTGTTTGCTTATTTCGGAATCAACAGCAATGTCGGAACTATCTCGCCTACCTGGAACCACATGACGTTGTGTCCTTATGGGCAGAAAGACATGCCCCTCTCCGGCATATACTTCGGGAAATCAAGCTGCCTGTTTCACCTATACAACATTCCGTTTTCCATGTTCAAATGGGTCGATTTGATATCGCGCAGCGGCTCGGATACTATGGCGGCTGGGACAAAGGTTATTATTCGGGGCGAAAAAGTATAACAGGAGGGACCCCGTCCAAACAGACGGGGTCCCATTGATGCGTTTAAGCGCCTAGCTTTGGGTTTAGGAAGCAGAAGCTATAACAGTCACAGTCTCACTGGTACTTGCAACCTGGAAGTTCCAGGTAATCGTGGTGGTGCCTGTAACACCAGTTGCTACATCGAGTTTGCTAGTCTCATCGCCGCTCTTTGGCGCAATCCAGCTGGCATTCAGGCCGTCAGCATCGAAACTCTTGGCAGTTCCGCCAGTGAAAGTCACGACGCCGCCAGTGCCGTCGCTAGTAATAGTGGCGGTCACAGAGACAGTTTCGCCAACCTTAGCGGTAGCGCTGCTCAGAGTCACGTCAGTGATTGTGATACCGCTGGCGTCGGTTATGGTGCCCAAGCTAATGGCAGCATCAGCGGGCTTCTTTGCCACAACAATCGCGATGCCAGTAATCTCCTGATCGGTGAGCAAGTCACTCAGATCAAAGGTCAGGTCTGTCTTGACATTTCCGGAAGCCTTAACATCCAACTCCTGAGGCTCAGTGAAAGCAGAATTGCCGGAGGCATAGGTGACCTTGACAGTGACATTGTAAGTGCCAACATTCGCCGGAGTTCCGCCATAGGTGTCCAAATCAGTGGCTGCAAACTCAGCCTTCACAGTCAGACCCTTATCAACCAGGGCGTAGTCAAGAGGAGTAGCAGCGCTATCAGCCTTAACCTCGTTGCTGCCGAAGGTATTGGTGGAAGTTACAGTGCCGTCTGCGGTGACGCTGACCGGACTATTGCCCAGCTTGACAGCGCCAGTAGTGATCTCGACATAATTGTCGATCTTGACACTTCCAGCACCAGCAGCGACAGCATTAGTGTTCTGGTAAACCTTGTAGTAGCTGGAAACGCCGCCAAATGTCGCGATATAGCCGCTTCCGTCGCCAGTGATAGATTCCTCGGTAATTGTCATGTAGCCGTCGTCCCAGACATACTCTCTGACCACGCCGTCTACCTTGACAGACCAGCGGTTGCGATACTCGACGTCGAAGTACTCAATACCCGCACCATCGATAGCGGTCACATATTTGCCAGCGGCGAGGGCTGCTGTATACGTACCGGCGTTGTTAGAGGCAGTCAGAGCCTTGATGTCGCTGGTGTTAATCCGGGTCCAACCAGCGGCGTTCAGGGCGCTCTTAACAGCACTGGCCACGTCGCGGGTGCTGACGTTCTTGTCGGTGAAGTCAACATAGACAGTGGTACCAACAATCTCAGCGGTCACACCCTCGGTGGTGCTCACGGGATCATCGGGCCGGTTGTAGCTGTTGAAGGTATCATACAGGACGACAGTCTTGGCGACGCCCTTCTCCAGGATGGCGCTGACGTAGTAGGGACGATAGTCAGCACTGCCGGGAGTCTTTCTCTGAGCGGCGGTGTACTGGTTAATCTGCTTGATGAAGGCTTCCAGCTTGCCAACGCCGATACCAGTCTCAATGTAGGTCTCCTTGGCGTTCTTGTCCCACTGCTGGAGGACCACATTCACGTTTTCATCCACATAGAAGCCTCTGTTGGCGTCATGGTCAACAAACAGAGCATTGCCAATCAGGTTGAGCTTAGCGGTGAAGCCGCCGGTGGCGGAACCGCTGTTGGAGTGATACAGAACGGTATCCTTGCCGTTGACAACGGTGTCACCCAGAGTGACATTCTGCAGGTTCACATAGTCGCCAGTGGTGCTGTTGGTCAGAGCGGTGGAGGCCAGCTCCTGGCCAACGACTTCGTTGTTGGCGTTCAGCTTGATCTGGTACCACTGATACTGCTGCATGGGCTCCAGATAGGTGCTGCTGTCGCCCACCTCGGTCAGCAGGACTTCCTTGCCGTCCTGGATGACGTAGCGGGTCCAGGTCCAGTCGCCGTCGCTGGCGCGGGTGGTATTGTTGGTGTAAGCTTCCTCCTCCAGGCCGCTGGTGTGGACATAGACCAGGTTCTTGGCGGCGGCGGAATCCTCGCCGACAACCACAGCGGCGATAATCACGCCGTCATTGTTGTACAGGGTGTACACGCCGTTAGAGGCGGTAGCGTTAACAGGCTTGACGGAAGTCTTGCTGTCGTCGGCCTCCTTCACAGCGGTGTCGACAGGCCAGATAGTCAGCTTGGCGTTGGCCACGCCGGTGGTGACATTCTCCACGCCGCTGATAACGCCGTAGGTCTTGACGTGGGTCAGCTCGTCCAGCGCGGCGGTGAGGTACACGGTGTTCTTGTTGCCGTAGACCACGCCGTAGCCGCTGACACCGCCGCCGGTCAGGGTGATGTTCCGCTGGTCGATGGTGCGGTCAGCCGAAACAGTCTGGTGATACTGAGCCAGCTTGCCGTTCACGTTGGTGGCGCCGCCGGGAACGTTGGTGCTTACAGAAGTGGCGTCCTTCACCTGAGTCACGGTGTACACGTCGTTGTTGTTCTTGGTGTAGGTGCACCAGGTGTTCAGAATCGCGTTGTCGGTGCCGCTCTTCAGGGCCAGGGTGCTCTTGGCCAGATTGATGCGGATGGTACCAGAGGTGCCGTCCATGAAGATGGCGTTGGCGTCAGCGGTGGTGTTGGTGATGTTGCTGCCGTTGGTGTCAATGCCGGTGATGAACACGTAGTTGTTGACGGCCTCGACCTCTTCAATACCGATCAGGTTGCCATAGGCGTCCAGATAGATGTTGTAGGTCAGGTCCTTCAGGTTGATGGTTCCGCCGGAACCGGAGTTGGTGTACACGTCCAGGTCGCCGTGCTTATACTCGGCGGTGGTGGTGTAGTCATACTTGGTGCCGTTGGAGGTGACGTTGCTGCCCTTCTTGAAGGCGGACAGCTGCACGCCGGACAGGACCTCGGCGGGAACGGCGGTCTGCACGCTGCCGTCAGCCACGGTGAGCAGCAGGGCGTCGCCCTTCTTCACATCCTTGACGTTGAAGTCCTCAACGGACAGCTTGATGGCGGGCACGGAGTCCTCACCGCTGGTGCGGCTCTTGATGTACTCGCCGCTGGTCTTCTTCAGCGCGTAAGCGGTGATGGAGACCTCTTCCTTCTTGTCATCGTAGTCGTCGTCCGCGATGGCCAGATAGGTGTTGATGACGGCCACATAGACATCCTTCTTGGTGGTGTCCACGTAGACCTGGGTGAGCGTACCGGTGCCGGTGTCGCCGACGGTGTCGTTGTTGTTCTTGTTCATATCGGCGGCGGTAAAGACGTTGGAGTCGATCGCCTTGTTGTCAATGCCGTCGATGGTCACGGCGACGTCGTACTCCTTGATGGTAGCGGAGCCCAATACATCGTACAGATTCTTGCCGGTGACCTTGCCAACATGATCGTAGCGGATGATTTCACGCTTGGCATAGGTGCCGACCTTGTTGCCGTCATACTCCCAGGCGCGGGCGGGCCGGCCAAAGACGTCGATGGCGTCGTCGTTGAGAACCAGCTTGCCGCTGTACAGCTTCTCGCCCAGCTCAATGATGTAGCCATGCACGCCGTTGAGGGCGGTGCCGTTGCTCTCCGCGTCGTCAATGGTGCGGGCATAGGGCTGGCTGGAGGCGGTGACAACATAGTTCACCTGGCCGCCAGTGGCGATGATGTTGCCGTTGGCGTCCTTGATGGTGAGGGTGTTGTCCTCGGGCTCAACAATGGGGGTCTTCAGAGTGTTCAGAGCCAGCTGGGCCACCTGGTTACGGGTCAGGGGGTCCAGAGAGTTGGCGTTGATGTTCTTGAACAGCTCGATCTTGGAGGCCTGCTTCACGGTAGACAGGATGAAGTCGCCCTCATAGTCGCTGGAGAACTTGAAGTAGCCCAGCGCGCGCATCATCATGGAGGCGGCCTGCACCGCGTTCACAGTGTCGGCGGAGCCGTAGGTGGTGGCGTTGTAGCCGGAGATGATGCCGTTGGCATAGCAGGCGGCTACATAGGGGGCGCACCAGTTGGGTACGTCGTTAAAGGTCTTGGTGCCGCGGTAGTAGTCATAGTCCAGGTTCAGCAGCAGGGCCATGATGACCGCCATCTCGGCACGGGAGACGGGACGGTCGGGATCGAAATTGCCCGCGCTGTCGCCTTCCATGACCTTGACGGCCTGCAAAACCTCAATGGCCT
>CAJTSQ010000004.1 GCA_910578735.1 uncultured Oscillospiraceae bacterium | reverse complement strand
GCCAGCAGGGCGCACAGCAGCCTTTTTTTCATAAGATTTCCCGGTACATGGCGGCGGCGTCCGCCTTGCCCACGTTGTCGGCCACCACCAGCACCTCCACCTTCACGGTGTTCTGCCCGAACTTCAGCTCCAGACGGTCCCCCACCTTCACATCGTAGCTGGCCCGGACCGGCCGGCCGTTGACCGACACCCGCTCGTTGTCGCAGGCCTCATTGGCCACGGTGCGGCGCTTGATGAGTCGGGAAACTTTTAACCACTTGTCTAAACGCATACTCTTCCTCCAAAAAATGAAGGGCGGCGCCCTTTCCATATCCAATTCGGTCAGTGGGCGACTGCGTCCTTCAAAGCCTTGCCAGCCTTGAATACCGGCGCCTTGGAGGCCGGAATGGGGATGGGCTCTTTGGTCTGGGGGTTGCGGCCCATGCGCTCGGCCCGGGTCTTCACCTCAAAGGAGCCAAAGCCCACCAGCTGGACCTTCTCCCCCTGCCGCAGGGATTCGGTGATCACATCGATAGCGGCGGTAACAGCCGCTTCCGCGTCCTTCTTCGACAGCTCGGCCTTCTCCGCCACCGCCGCGATCAATTCGGTCTTGTTCATGTTTTCTCCTCCTGTGCATTGTATTGGCAGCCTTGCAGGACCGGCTGCCCGATATATACTTAAAACCCTTCACCTTCCAGATCGGGCATTAAGTCTCCTCCTGTTTGGCCCGCCGCCACAGCGCCTCCAGCGCAGGGACATCCAGCCTGTCCAGCGGGCCCGCCGCCAGCGCCTCCACCCGAGCAAACCGGCGGATAAACTTTTCGCAGGCCTTTTGCAGGGCGGCCTCGCCGTCCACCTGGGCAAAGCGGCCCACCTTGACGGCGGCAAAGAGCAGGTCGCCCAGCTCCTCCTCCACATTGGAGTTCTCTTCAATGGCCCGCCTCAGCTCCTCCAGCTCCTCGGACAGCTTGTCCAGGGCGGGGGCAATCTCCCTCCAGTCAAAGCCCGCCTTCGCGGCCTTGTTCTGGAGCTTGGCGGCCCGGGTCAGGGCGGGCAGGGCCCGGGCGACCCCGTTCAGCGCGTCGGCGGCGGTGCTCTGCCCCTTTTCCGCCCGCTTCCGGGCATCCCAGGCGGACAGGGCCCCCTCCGGGTCTTCGGCCTTCTCCGCCCCAAAGACGTGGGGATGGCGGTAGACCAGCTTCTTGCAGATGCCGTCCACCACGTCATCAAAGTTAAACTGCCCGGCCTCCTGGGCCATGCGGGCATGGAACACCACCTGGAGCAGCACGTCGCCCAGCTCCTCCTTCAGGTTCTCCATGTCCATGCGGTCAATGGCGTCGGCGGCCTCATAGGCCTCCTCCAGCATGTTGGGACGGATGGACTGATGTGTCTGCACCCGGTCCCAGGGACAGCCGTCCGGCTCTCGGAGCCGCTTCATGATATTCAACAAATCTTCCAGCCGGTAATTTTCCGTCATTTGAGAATTTACCACAATTTATCTTCCTTATCAAGTCTTTTATCCCACTTTTTTGAAAACTTCAAAAAAACTTTTCAGAATTTCCCAATCACCCAGGATTCTGGCAATTCCTGTTACAGCCGCAGCAGCCGGGTGATGGCCGCCCCCTTTGGCATCAGGGACAGGTCCTCCCGCGTGATAGCCCGCAGGGCGATAATCAGGGTCAGATAGATCACCCCGGCCACTCCGATGGCCCCCAGGGTGGCGATAGCGCCGCCGGTGCGGCTCACCACGGCCGCTCCCCCTCCCTCTGGGACGGAACCGAGCACCTTGATGGCCAGGCCGTACACCGCCCAGGCGGCGGCCCCCATGGCAGCGGCGGCAACCAGGGGCTTGAGGAACACCTGGCTATACCGGGGCCGGCGGGGGATAACCCGGGAAATCAGCAGCAGATCCAGCAGCAGGCAGAGGCTGAAGCACAGGATATTGCCCACCGGGGCCCCGAAAATGCCCACCGTCGGCATGGCCACCACATGGTAATTGGCGAATATTTTAAGTCCGCCCCCCAGCAGCATCACCAGCACGGGCAGGTTGACAAAGCCATAGGCCTGGAGAATCGAGTTGCACACCATCATCATACACACAAAGACGGTGGCCAGGCCCAGGGTGGACAGCAGGGGACCGGCCACGTCGTTTTCCAGGGCGGGGTAGAGCAGCTGCATAATGGGCCGCCCCATAACAAACAGCCCCACCCCCATGGGACAGACCAACAGGGCCGTGATCCGCAGAGCGGAGCCGGACACCTGCGCGGCCCCCCGGCGGTCCCGCCGGGTGAGGGCGCCGGAGACGGCGGGGATGACCGAGGCGGTGATGGCCGCCATGAGGGAGATGGGCAGGTTATAGATGTTCAGCGCGCCGCCGTAGTTGCCATAGAGGGAGCGGCCGATGGACTCCAGGGTGGTGTGGAGGGTCTGGGCGGCGGACTGGGCCGTCCCGGCGGCCAGCTCCCGCTCCACCTGGCCGGTGAGGGCGGACATGGTGGCCGAGGCACCGGTGGCCAGGGTCTCCTTCCAGGCGGCAATGGCGCTCTCCAGGGGGGCAAAGTCCACAAAACCCGCGTACAGCGCCCAGCTGGAGGGGTCCTCCAGCAGCACCCGCTGGAGCTGGCCCTGCACCAGCGAGGAGTCGATTACGGTGACAATGCCTACCATAGAGGAGCTGAGGGTGATGGGGATGGCGATGGCCAGGATGTCCCGCAGAATGGTCCCCGGGGCGTCTGGAACATCCCGTGACCAGGAGGACTCCCGGAGCCGGCCCAGAAGATAGCTGAGGGTCATATAGACCAGGGCCGCCATGGTGCCCACCGTCACGCCGACAATGGCGCCGGCGGCGGCGGCCTCCGGCGGCTGGCCCTTAGAGACCAGCCACCAGGCCAGGGACAGGCCGATCACCAGCTTGCACAGGGCCTCAATGATTTGGGAGATGGAGGTGGGAGTCATGTTCAGGTGCCCCTGGCTGTAGCCCCGCAGGGCGGCCAGGCAGCCCACACACACCACCGCCGGGGCCAGGGCCTTGATGCCGGCGGCGGCCTTGGTGTCGTGCATCATGCCGGCCAGCATGTCGGCCTTGAAGAACATCACCAGGAAGGAGATTGCGCCCAGGGCCAGGAACAGAGTCAGGGACAGCAGAAAGGTGCGCCGGACCTGATTGCGCCGCCCCTGGGCGTTGGCCTCGCTCACCAGCTTGGACACCGCCACCGGCAGGCCCGCAGTGGAGATGGACAGCAGGACCGCGTAGATGTTGTAGGCGTTGGTAAAATCGGTATATCCCTGGTCCCCCACAATGTTGACCAAGGGGATCTTGTAGAACATGCCGATGAGCTTAACCACCAGGATGCCCGCCGCCAGGATCGCCGCTCCGCCGAAGAAGGTATTTTGTTTTTGCCCGCCGCTCCGGCGGGAGGGCGCGTCATATCGGGCCATAGGCCGCCTCCTAAATTGATGTATTAGGCTTACTGACAGGGTGGGAGATCGTCGTTCTCCAGCAGAAGGAGTCCCGGCTTGCCCCGGGTCAGCTCTATGACCCGGGAGCCGTCGTCATAGGGGTGGCAGTCCCGCTCCACGATGGCGAAGGGGCACACGCAGGCCGGAACGCCCTTTCGCAGCTCCCGCAGGCTGATATGGCCGTCCTCCTCCATCCCGGTTTGAATGGCCTTTACCGCCGGGAACTGCCACAGCTTTTCAGCCAGCTCCCGCAGCTGCCCCGCTTGCTCCGGCAGAAAGATGGTGTAATTGCCCTCGTCCACCACCTCGCTCTCCGGGATGATGATAGAGCAGTTGAACAGCCCCTTATCCGGATATTGATTCATCCAGAAGCCCCGGACCTCGCTGTAGTCTCCGAAGCGGTACAGGGTCTGTTTGTAGTCGCGGGAGCGGTGGGTGGTTGGGCCCAGGCAGAAGTCCTTCTCCAGCTTTTTCTGGTTCCAGGCGGCGATCTCCTTTTGGGACAGGCCCCTGTCCTCCCAAAAGCCGTCAAAAAAAGCCAGACCGGCCTCCTCCAGGTGAGCGTCAAAGTCCGTCATAAAGCCGGGGTACAGGTCCTTGCGGAGAAATTGCAGGGACATCTCAAAATAGGCGGGCATTACTTTCCTCCGAAGATGTGGGGCAGGGCGTAGTCCTTCACCTCAGCTCTGATCCTCTCCAGGTCCAGGGTGAGGAACGTCCCATTTTCATATATGATTTTTCCCCGGGCCATATTCATCACCACGTTGGAGGGGGCGGCGGAATAGACCAGGTTCTCCATGATATCGTGGCAGGGGAACAGATTGGGGGCGGTGAAGTCCACCAGAATCAGGTCGGCGATTTTGCCTGGGGCAATCACCCCGGTGTCCCGGCCCAGAGCCTTCGCTCCGTTGACGGTGGCCATGGCCAGGATATCCGCCGCGGACAGCTGCCCGTGGTCCTCTCCAAAGCTGTAGTTCTGCACCAGCGCGGCCACCTTCATCTCCTCAAACAGGTTGTGGCTGTTGTTGGAGGCCACCCCGTCGGTGCCCAGGGCCAGGCTCATACCGCACTCCCGCAGGAAAAACAGGGGAGCCACCCCGGACATCAGCTTCAGGTTGGACACCGGGTTGTGGACGGCGGTAACGCCCCGTTTCGCAAACAGCTCCGCGTCCCCGCCGGACAGATAGACGCAGTGGGCGGCGATGCCGCCGTTTGCCCACACGCCGTACTTATCCAACACCTGAGCGGGGGTTTCACCGTATTTTTCAATACATTTTTCGTGCTCTGAACAGGTCTCTGACACGTGGACGTGCATCCGCAGGCCATGCTTCCGGGCAAAATCCGCCACCCACTCCCAAGCGGGGGGACAGGAGGTATACTCGGCATGGATGGAGGCGTCCACCAGAATCTGCCCGTCTCCGGCGTTGTGCCAGTTTTCATAGAGGCGGATGTGGTTGGCGCAGTCATTGCACTTTTCCGGGGAAAAATCCGCCGGGTCGCCGAAGTACACCGCCCCGCAGGCCAGATTGGCGGAGATGCCCGCCTCCAGCACCGTTTGGGCAATGGTCTCCGTCTTCATGTACATGTCGGCAATGCAGGTGGTGCCCGAGGCGATCATCTCGGCCAGGCCCAGGGCCGCTCCGGCGGCGACGCACCGCTCGTCCAGCTTGGCCTCGGCGGGAAAGATGTACTTGTTGAGCCAGGTGTGCAGGTCACAGCCCCCGCCGTAGCCCCGCATGAGGGTCATGGGCACGTGGGTGTGGGCGTTGACAAAGCCGGGCATCAGCACCTTGCCGGTGCAGTCGATCACACGTTCAAACTCCCCGGCGGGGCGGACGGTCCCCACCGAGGCGATTTTGGTCCCCTCCACCGCCACAAAGGCGTTTTTCAGCTCTGGCCGGGCCGGGTCCATAGTGACGGCGGTGACGTTTTGAAACAGAATTGCCATGTTCAGGTTTCCTCCCAGCAGTTACATCTTATTCAGGCAGGCCCGCACCAGGCCGGAGAATTTCTCCCGGGCGGCGGCGGCGGCGTCCAGCACCTCCTGCTCGGACAGAGGCTGGTCCAGGATGCCGGCGGCCATGTTGGACAGCAGGGTGAGGCCCAGCACCTCCATGCCGCAGTGGGCGGCCACGATGACCTCGGGGGCGGTGGACATGCCCACCGCGTCGCCCCCCAACAGACGGACGGCCCGGATCTCCGCCGGGGTCTCGTACTGGGGGCCGTAGCAGTAGAAGTAGACCCCCTCCCGCAGGGGGATGCCCCGCTCTTTGGCCGTCTCACGGGCCAGCTCCTGAAGCCGGACGGTGTACAGGTGGGAGGCGTCGGGGAAGCGGACACCGAAGTCGGGCAGGTTCTCCCCCCGGAGGGGGGATTCGGAGAACATTTTGATCTGGTCGGTAATCAGCATCAGGTCGCCGGCCTTCCAGCCGGTGTTGACACACCCGGCGGCGTTGGTGACGATCAGGGTGTCGCACCCCAGCAGCCGCAGCACCCGCACGGCGTAGGACACCTCCTCATAGGAGTAGCCCTCGTAGTGGTGCATCCGGCCCTGCATCACGGCCACGTTCTGGCCCTCTAAAACGCCGAAAACCAGCCGGCCCTTGTGGCCGGGGGCGGTGGAGGCCTTAAAGTGGGGGATGTCCTTATAGTCGATGGCGATGGCGTTCTCCACCTCGTCCCCCAGGTAACCCAGGCCGGAGCCCAGCACCATGGCCACCTTGGGCACAAAGTCCCCCAGGCGGTCCCGGATGGCTTGGGCGCTGGCCTGATACTGCTCGATTTTATACTCCATAGTGCCCTCCTTACAGCTGCTTTCCGCAGGAGCGGCAGAACTTGTCCTCCCTGCCGCAGGGCGCGCCGCAGGCGGGACAGTTCCGGGCCTGACGCAGGTCGGAGATGCGGCCCCGCAGCTCCGCGATCTTCGCATTCTTCTCGTCCGCCTGGGCCAACAGGCTGTTCACCTGCTCCGGGTCGGCCGCCTGGCCGTTGTGGGTGCTGTACATCACCTGGCCCAGCTGGCGCAGCAGCTCGTTGTACTCCCCGTTCAGGTCGAAGAGCTGCACGTTCAGCTTGGCCACGTCCACCATCTGTCCCGCCTTCCGGCCCGCCGCCCGGGCCCCGTCCGCCGCGGCATCGGCGGCATAGTTGGCTGTTCCTTTTACCCGCTCCAGCAGGGCCTTTACCTTTTCGTCCATAATTATTCTCCTCCATTTTAATTTGATTGTGCGTCCATTTTACAGCAATTATCAAAAAATTGCAACCATCACAGCCCACCCACCGAAAATTTAATCCCAGAGATAGGCCGGCTATCCATTGCTATTTTCTCCAAGGAGTGGTAAAATAAGCTGATTTGGTATGGCATGGCCACTAACACGGGCAGACTAATCCGGTATTTTCCCGCAGAGACAGAAGGGGGCTATCCTTATGCGCAAGCTGGTCATTGAAAAGGCTGCGGTCAAACACAACCTGTCCGTCATCAAGGATAAGGCGGCGGGCGCGGCGATCTATGGGGTCCTCACCGGCGACGGCGGGGGAGCGGGCATCGTCCCTATGGCCAAGCTCCTCCGGGCCGAGGGCATCGGCCGCTTTGCCGTGTACGAGGTGAAGGAGGCGGAAAAGCTGCGCCAGGCCGGTTTTGAGGATGAGGAGATCCTCATGCTCCGCTCCACCACCGACCGTGAGGAGCTGGAGCGGCTGGTGGACCTGAACGTGGTGTGCACCATCTCCTCGGTAGACACCGGGCTGGCCCTCAACGCCCTGGCGGAGAACCGGGCCACCGTGGCCTGCGCCCATATTCAGGTAGACACAGGTATGGGCTTTGGCGGCTTTCTGGTCAGCGAGCCGGAAAAGATCCTGCTGGCCTACCGCTCCCTGCCCAACGTGGCCCTGGAGGGCATCTACACCCAGCTTCACGCCATGCGCCCCAACGATCCGGAGGCCAGCCACCAGCTGAACCAGTTCCACCAGGTGCTGAACACCATTCACGCCGCCGGATTTGAGACGGGGGTGGTCCACGCCGCCGGCTCCTTCACCCTGCTCCACGACGAGGGGGCGCGGCTGGACGGCGTGCGGGCAGGCTCCGCCATTCTGGGCCGGTGCCGGCGCACCAAGGACGACCGGCTGCGGACGGTGGGCTACGGCGAGGCCCCTCTGGCCGAGGTCCGCTGGCTGCCCAAGGGCCACACCGTGGGCACGGACAGGCCCGTGGTGCTGAAAAAGCCCACCCGGGTGGGGGTCCTCCCGGTGGGCTACCAGAACGGCTACGGCGTCTCCCGGCCCCGGGAGACCGGATTCTGGTCCCTGCTGGCCCAGTGGCGGCGGTCGAAAAAGCGCATCGTCCGGGTGGCCGACCACCGGGTGCGGATCCTGGGCGCCATCGGCGCCACCGAGACCCTGCTGGACCTCACCAACGTCAAATGCTCCTCCGGCGAGCTGGCCACCTTCGACATCGACCCTCTCTTTACCAGGGGGTTTGTGCGGGAGTTCCGGTAAAGCTTCTGTGAGACCCGCCTGATAAATATGCCCCGCCAAGGGGGCCAAAATATTTCACAAAAGAGGTTACCCCTATGTCCAACAATCTCCCCTTCCAGCCGCTGGTCTTCGGCGGCGACATCAACGTATACAGCGTGGCCCGGGCCTTCCATGAGGCCTATGGCGTGCGCACCATCGCCTTTGGCAAATATCCCTCTTTCCCCTGCCACAACAGCGCCATCCTCGACTACCGGGTGTGCCCGGACAATGAGGAGGAGTCCGCCTTCCGCCGCAATGCCCAGGCGGTGGCGGAGGAATTTCCCGACAAGAAGATCATCCTGCTGGGCTGCGGGGACAACTACGTCCAGATGGCCGCCCACTGCCGGGACTCCCTGCCCTCCAACGTGATCGCTCCCTACATCGACGGCGCCCTGCTGGACCGGCTCATCAATAAGGAGGAGTTCTACAAGCTGTGTGATCAGTACGGAGTCGCCCACCCGGCCACCTTCATCTATGACAAGTCCATGGGCCACGATTTCTCCCTGCCCTGGGGCCCGCCTTACATCGCCAAGCCCGCCGAGAGCGTCACCTATTGGGCCACCGGCGACCGCACCCTGGCCAAGGTGTACATCTGCCAGAGCTGGGAGGAGCTCCTCCAAAGCCTGGACCACGTCTACGCCGCCGGCTATGAAAATCACATGGTCCTCCAGGAGTTCATTCCCGGGGACGACAGCTATATGCGGGTGCTCACCAGCTACTCCGACCACGCCGGCCGGGTGACCACCATGTGCCTGGGCCATGTGCTGCTGGAGGAACACTCCCCCCACGGCATCGGCAATCACGCCGTCATCCTCACCGACTGCGACGAGGCGCTGGAGCAGCAGATCAAGGGCCTGCTGGAGGCGCTGCACTTTGTGGGCTTCTCCAACTTCGACATCAAGTATGACCGGCGGGACGGCAAGTACAAGGCCTTTGAGATCAACTGCCGCCAGGGCCGGAGCAACTACTACGTCACCGGCGCGGGCCACAACATCGCCCGGCTGCTGGTGGAGGACCTGGTGGAAGGGAAGCAGCTCCCCTTTCAGATGACCAAAAACCGCTCCCTGTGGCGGATGGTGCCCAAGAGCGTGGCCTTCAAATTTACCCCCAAACAGTACCATGAGGAGATGCGGGCCCTCATCAGGGCCGGCGCCGACCACCACTCTTTGGTCTACTCGGGCGACGCCTCCCTCAGGCGCCGCCTGCGGGTGTGCAAGAACCATCTGGGCAATATCAAGCGGTTCGATCAGTACAATAAGTTACCGGAATAAGGAGGCAGCATGGAGTATCGTCTCGGCGTTCTGGGCGGCATGGGCCCCCAGGCCACCAATACCTTTTACCAGTTTATCATCGACCGCACCGACGCCCTCACCGATCAGGACCACGTCAACGCCCTGATCCTGTCAGACAGCGGCATCCCTGACCGCACCGCCGCCATTTTAGGCAGCGAACAGCAGCGGGAGGCGGTCTGCCAACGGCTGCTGGCCGGGGCCCGGCTGCTGGAGGGGGCGGGGTGTACCTGCATCGCCGTCCCCTGCAACACGGCCCACTACTTTTTAGACCAGGTGCAGGAACAGATCCGCATCCCCATCCTCCACATGATCCGGGAGACGGCCAAAGCCCTGGCCGCCCAGGGCAAATCCCGCCCCGGCATCGTGGCCACCGTTGGCACGATCCAGTCCGGGCTGTATCAAAAGGAGTTCGCCGCCCTGGGCATCCAGGCTGTGATCCCCTCCGACCCCGCCCAGGCCCAGGCCATGTCCCTGATCTACGACGACATCAAGTCCGGGCGGGACGGCGACCCCCAGAAATTTGCCGCCGTCCACCGCGACCTGCTGGCCCAGGGCTGCGACTGCGCGGTGCTGGCCTGTACGGAGATGTCCGTCTTCGCCTCCCAGCACCACCTGCCCCCCTTCTATACCGACGCCATGGCCATCCTGGCCGAGCGCTCCGTTCAGGCTTGTCAGAAGCCTCTGCGTACTATTTTTATTAAATAATACTTGGAGGAATTATCCTTATGACAAAACACGCCCTTGGCGACTATATCGCCCTGCTGGAGGAGCGGGACCTGCTGGCCGCCCCCCTCCCGGACGCGCTGTACCGCTCCGCGCCTGTGGAGCTGGTGTCTTACGACTCCCGGGAGGTGATCCCCGGCACCCTGTTTCTCTGTAAAGGGGCCCACTTCAAGCCGGAGTTTTTAACCATGGCCCGAGACCGGGGGGCCATCGCCTATGTGAGCCAGACGCCCTACCCGTCGGCCGGCCTGCCCTGCATACAGGTGTCGGACATGCGGCTGACCATCGCCCCCCTGGCCGACCTGTTCTATCACCACCCCTCAGGGACTGTAAAGGTGATCGCCCTGACGGGGACAAAGGGAAAATCCACCGCCGCCTTCTACCTCAAGCACATCCTGGACGAGTACCAGGCGGAGCGGGGCCGGCCGGGCTGCGGCCTGCTGTCCACCATCCTCACCGATGACGGGGTGGAGCGGTTTGAGTCCCACATCACCACCCCGGAGCCTCTCGAGCTCCAGCGCCATCTGGCCCACGCCGCCCAGGCGGGGCTGGACTACCTGGTGATGGAGGCCTCCAGCCAGGCTCTGAAGTATCACCGCACGCTGTGCACCGACTTCGCCGTCGCCGCTTTCCTCAACATCGGCCTGGACCACATCTCGCCGGTGGAGCACCCGGATTTTGAGGACTACTTCTCCGCCAAACTGCGGATTTTCCGTCAGGGGGCGGTCAACTGCGTCAACCTGGACTGCGACCACGCCCGCCGGGTGCTGGAGTCTGCCCAGGCGGCGGGGCGGCCGGTGATCACCTTCTCCCAGCGGGACGAGGGCGCGGACGTGTACGCCTCCCAGGTGCGCAAGCGGGGGGGCGACCTCCTGTTCCGGGTGCGCACCCGGGACTTTGACCGGGAGTTCCGCCTCACCATGCCCGGGCTGTTCAATGTGGAGAACGCCCTGTCCGCCATCGCGGTCTGCCAGGCCCTAGGCATCCCCCAGCGGTGCGTCTACGCCGGGCTGGTGCGGGCCCGGGTGCCGGGGCGGATGGAGGTCTACTCCAACGCCGACGGCCGGATCACCGCCATTGTGGACTTCGCCCACAACCGCATGAGCTTTGAAAATCTGTGCCGTTCCGCCCGGGCGGAGTACCCCGGGCGACGGGTGGTGTCGGTCTTTGGCAGCGTGGGCAGCAAGGCTCAGGACCGGCGGCAGGATTTAGGGGAGATCGGCGGGCAGTACTGCGACCTGGTCTTCGTCACCGAGGACGACAGCGAGGGGGAGGACACCCTGGCCATCTGCCGGGAGATCGCCTCCTTTGTAGAAAAGCAGAACTGTCCCTGCCGGATTGAGCCAAACCGGGGGGAAGCCATCCGTCAGGCGGTCCTCAGCTGCCGGGAGCCCACTGTGCTGCTCATCGCCGGCAAGGGGGATGAGACCTATCAAAAGCGGGGAAACGAGTATGTGGAGACCCCCACCGACGCGGAGTATGTCCAGAGCTTTTTGCAGGAATACGACATGGTCCACGGCCTGGACAGCACCGAGAAGGTCCGGGGCCTGCTGGCCGCTCTGCCCGTTTTGCAGCCCTATGCGGGAAAGACGGCGGAGGTCTGCTGCCCGGCAGTGACCCGGTCCGATGTGTTCCAGGATGTGTCCGCCCTGCGGGCGGTGGGCGTCTTGGTCCAGATTCGGGAAGGGGGCAGACGGCCCTCCGGAGGGGCGGACTACCTAGTGTACCTGTCCCCCGTGTGGCAGGGCCGGGACACCCTGGACCGAATGGACCTCCAGCGGGCGGAGGAGCTGCTGGAGGCCGGCAGCCTCCCTGCGGCCCTGGAGCCAACCGTTCAGGACTGCGCCCAGGCCCTCCGCGCCGGTACCGCCGAGGCCGCTATCCTGGACGGCTCCGCCGAACACGCACTGCTCCTCTATTTCCTGGAACAGCAGACGCCGGGAATTGTGATGACACCCTGACCGCCCCTCAAGCCTCCTTAGGCAAAGGAGCCTTTCCCTGGGAGACGGGAGTTTTTGACAAACGGAAAAGGATGGCTTACTCAGCCATCCTTTTTTCGTACTTTTTCAGCAGGTCCTCCACGGCCTCATCCAGCAGCCGTGACTTCGGAATTCTGGTTTCTTGCGCCAATGAATCAAGCTCCTTCGCCAATTCGTTTTTCAGCGACGAAGTAAATCTTGTTCGGTTCACCAATACAGTCTCTGGCATTTCCCCCACCGCCTTGCACTATGATATGTATTATAGTGTACTGTTGCAGCCAAGAAAATACAAGGGGTTGCATTTTGCGTCATTAGGTGTATAATGATGCAAAGAGGTGGTACTATGAAAAGGCTGGACAAAAAAGTAACGGTTGGCCTGCCGCTGTGGCTCTACGACGCGCTGAAGCAGCTGGCGGATGAGAACAACCGGTCGCTCCCCGGCTATATCCGCCGGGTTCTATGGAAACACGCGGAGGAGCGGGAGGAGCCGTAACTTCCCCGTTCACCCGTTAAACTTCCCCATCCCCCGGTCGATGCCCTCGGCCAGGATGCACTCGACCGCGTCGGCGGCCCGCTTGACGGCGGCCTCGATGGTCTTTTTGTCCTCCCCCGTGAACTTGCCCAGCACCCAGTCCGCCATATCGCAGTCGGGGTGGGGCTTCTCTCCCACTCCCACCCGCAGCCGGGGGAACTGGTCGGTGCCCAGGTGCTGGATGATGTTCTTCAGCCCGTTGTGCCCCCCGGCGGAGCCCTTGGTCCGGATACGCAGCCGGCCCAGGGCCAAGGCGGTGTCATCGGATATCACCAACACCCGGTCCGGGGGAATTTTATAAAAGTCCGCCGCCTGCCGCACCGCCTCCCCGGACAGGTTCATATAGGTGATGGGCTTCATCACCAGCACCTTCTCCCCGGAAATGGCCAGCATGTTGGTCAGCGCCTTGAATTTCAGCCGCTGAATAGGTTTTCCCTGGCGCTGGGCCACCTCGTCGGCCACCATAAAGCCCACGTTGTGCCGGGTGTTTTCATATTTGTCCCCGGGATTGCCCAGCCCCACCAGCAGCCAGCCCGCGCCAGCCGCGTCTTTTTTGAAAAACATAGCCGTCACCTCATAAAAATGGGGCGGGCAAACGCCCGCCCCTCTGAAACGGTTTACAGGAACAGGGGAGACACGGAGGTCTCCATGTAGATGTGGCTGATGGCCTCGGCAAAGAGATGGGCCACCGAGATGTAGCGAATCTTGTCGCAGCGGACCTCCGGCTTGGCGGGAATGGTATTCAGGAAGACCACCTCGTCCAGCACGCTGTCTTGAATGCGCTGGATGGCGGGGCCGGAGAGCACGCCGTGGGAGGCGCAGGCGGTGATGTCCTGGGCGCCGCCGATCTCCACCAGGGCCTTGGCCGCGTGGCACAGGGATCCGCCGGTGTCCACCATGTCGTCCAGGAGGATAACCCGTTTGCCCTTCACATCGCCGATGATGTTCATCACCTCGGAGGAGTTGGCCTTCTGCCGCCGCTTGTCCACAATAGCCAGGGGCATATTCAGCTTCTGGGCAAAAGCCCGGGCCCGGGCCACCGAGCCCACGTCGGGGGAGACTACCATGGTGTCGTCTCGGCTGTCCTTGAACTTGCGGTTGAAATAGTCCACAAAAATGGGGGAGCCCAGCAGATTGTCCACCGGGATATCAAAAAAGCCCTGAATCTGGTTGGCATGGAGGTCCATGGTCAGCACTCGGTCGGCCCCGGCGGTGGTAATCAGGTTGGCCACCAGCTTGGCGGAGATGGGATCGCGGGGTTTCGTCTTCCGGTCCTGGCGGGCATAGCCGAAGTAGGGAATTACCGCAGTGATCCGGCCGGCGGAGGCCCGCTTCAGCGCGTCGATCATAATGAGCAGCTCCATCAGCGCGTCGTTGACAGTGTTCAGCTTGCCGTCCTTCATAAAGGAGCAGGTGGACTGCACGACAAACACGTCCGAGCCCCGAACCGTCTCATAGATCGAGGCGTAGTTTTCCCCGTCGGAAAACGCCCCTATTTCTGAGTTGCCCAGCGGAATCCCCAGCTCCTTGCAGATATCCCTGGCCAGCGCAGGGTTCGAGTTGCCCGTAATGATTTTGATGTCCTTCCCATGTGCGATCATTTCCTAAATCCTCCCCTATTTAATACCGGCTCCGCCGGCTTCCTCTTTCTGTGCAAAACGGCTGCTGAAAACCGCTCCTCTCCCTATTTCTTCCCTTTTAGCCGCCGGTTTTCTGCGGCCCAGCCCTCCCGGACCTCCTGGCGGGCCCGGCCGATGGCCAGGGCGTCCTCCGGGATATCCTGGGTCACCGTTGTGGCGGCGGCGATAAAGGCCCCGTCCCCCACCGTCACCGGGGGGACAAAGTTGGTGTTGCAGCCTACAAACACGTTGCTGCCGATGGTGGTACGGTATTTTTTGAAGCCGTCATAGTTGCAGGTAATGGTGCCGCAGCCAAAGTTGCAGCTCTCCCCCACGTCGCTGTCTCCCACATAGGTGAGGTGGGCCATCTTGGTTCCCCGGCCCAGATTGCAGTTTTTCAGCTGGACAAAGGCCCCGATCTTAGAGCCCTCCCCCACTACGCAGTGGGGCCGGATGTGGGTGTAGGGGCCGATCTGGCAGTCTTTTTCGATGGTACTCTCCTCACACTGGGAGGCGTTGACGGTGCAGCCGTCCCCTACCGTGCAGTCAGTAAGCATCACCTGGGGGCCGATCAGGCAGTTCTCCCCGATCACAGTCCTCCCCCGGAGTATGGTGCCGGGCAGGAGCAGGGTGCCCGCCCCCACTGTGACCTCGTCCTCCACATAGACGGCGGCGGGATCCATCATCAGCACGCCCGCCTCTAACAGCTGTTCCCGCTTGGCCTGCAGCGGGGCGGAATAATCGTTCATGGTCTTCCTCCTGTTCTGGAGTATTTTCTGTCAAGGGCATTATAACATATAATTTTCACTTTTTCCACGCATTTGGGAATATTTTTCAAAAAAGCGCAAAAGGAAATTTTATCCGGCAAAACAGGCCGAACCGACAAAGACCGCCCGTCCCCGGTCAGGGACAGGCGGTCATCTGTCTTTATTGCGGCGCAGGCACCAGCGGGCGCACCCCAAGCCGCTCCCGCAGGCGGGAAGGGCGGCAGATGCGGGAGACCTCCAGCCCGGCGCATATGGTGTCCACCAGGTCCACCATCCAGGCTTCCAGCGACCGGGGCAGCGCGCCCCCCAGGGGCCACATGTGGGAGAGGATAATATTTCGCTCCTTTGGGGTGAGGGGGGTGAGGGCGGCGGCGTTCCGGGCAGCGAACCGGGGGTGGTCGAAGCACTGGTTGCCCGGGTGGGCCGACTTGTCCTTGGAGTCGTAGAGGTACAGGTCGTGGAGCAGGGCCCCCCGAACGGCGGCACGCACGTCCATCCGGAGCATCCGGGCCACCCGATAGGTGGAGAAGGCCACAAACAGGGAGTGGTCCAGGGTGGTTACCGGGCCGTGGTGTTTCCACCGGCCCATCATCCGCACCGGCTCGGAGTTCAGCAGCTCCCGGGTCAGCTCGACAAATTCCTGCTCCCGCAGCTTCCGGCTTACATGGCTCATTGGAATCAGTCCTTTCCTGCCCGCTCTGGGGCATTATAAAGTTCTGTTCCCATCATACACCATCTTCCCGGCCTTGTCATCTAAAAAATATTGCCAATCTTATCTGGTCTGTCCCTGGCCTTTTATGATAAATTTGAAGGAACACAGCTCCTCCAGGCCCAAAGGACCCCTTGCGTGCAACTTTTGGGTAGAAATCCCCATCTCACAGCCCAGGCCAAACTCTCCGCCATCGGTGAAACGGGTGGAGGCGTTCCAGTAGACGGCGGCGCTGTCCACCCGGGTCAGGAAGGCGTGGGCCGCTCTCTCGTCGCCGGTGACAATGGCCTCGGAGTGGCCGGTGGAGTGGGCGGCGATATGGTCCACGGCCTCCTCCAGGCTGTCCACCACCCTGACGGCCAGGATATAGTCCAGAAACTCGGTGTCAAAGTCGGCGGGCCCGGCGGGGGTGCCGTCAATGATTTTGGCCGCTTCCGGGTCCAGCCGCAGCTGGACCGGGTGGCCGAAGCGGTTGTGCTCCAGCCGGTCCTTCAGCTTGGGCAGAAATTCCCCGGCCACCTCCCGGTGGACCAGGCAGACCTCGGCGGCGTTGCACACGCTGGGCCGGGAGCATTTGGCGTTCTCCAGGATATCCAGGGCCATTTCCTGATCGGCCCGCCTGTCCACATAGATGTGGCAGATGCCGGTGCCCGTCTCCAGCACGGGGACGGCGGCGCTGTCCACGCAGGCCCGGATGAGCCCCGCGCCCCCCCGGGGGATGAGCAGGTCCACCAGTCCCCGGGCGGCCATCAGCTCATTGGCCGAGGCCCGGGAGGTATCCTCCACCAGCTGGAGTGCGTCGTGGTTCAGCCCGGCGGCGGAAAGCCCCTCTTTCAAAGCGGCCACGATGGCGGCAGCGGAGCGGTGGGCCTCCTTGCCGCAGCGCAGCACACAGGCGGAGCCCGCCTTCAGGGCCAGGGCGGCGGCATCGCTGGTGACGTTGGGCCGGCTCTCGTAAATAATGGCAATCACGCCCATAGGCACAGCGGTCTTTTCAATGATCAGTCCGTTGGGCCGCTCCACCCGGCTGAGGACCGCTCCCACCGGGTCGGGCAGCTCTGCCACCTCCCGCAGGCCGGCAGCCATGCCGGCAATTCGGTCGGAGCTGAGGGCCAGCCGGTCCAGCATTACATCGCTGATGGTCCCCCGGGCCGCCTCCAGGTCCAGGGTGTTGGCCGACAGGATCTCCTGGCCGCGGCGCTCCAGGGCGCCCGCCATGGCCAGCAGGGCCCTATTTTTGGTCTGTGTGTCCGCCGCGGAAATGTCCCGCCTGGCGGCTTTTGCCTTTTGCAGCAGTTCCTGTGTTGTCATAGATTACACCTCGTTTTTCAGTGTGGCCACACCAGGCTGGCCGCACAGAGCACCAGTGATAGGGCCATTACAATGTCCACCGTCCGGCGGTGGTTGGCAAAGAGCTTTTGCAGAGACGCCCCGGCGAAGAGCCACACCAGGTTGCACACCGGCCCGGTGAGGGGGAGGAACAGTCCCACTGGCAGCAGCGCCCAGAGGGAGCTGTTATAGGGCAGCACATAGCCGCTCAGGGCGGTGATACAGAACAGGATCACCTTCACGTTGGTCAGCTGGACCAGCACGCCGTTGCGGAAGGAGGGGGCCGCCGGGTCACGGTCCGGGTCCACGCCGCTGGAGCGCAGCATATGCCAGGCCATCCACAGCAGATAGGCCGCCCCCACCCAGGAGAGCATCCCCACATATTGGTTCAGCGCCGCCCCCAGCAGCCAGGTGAGGACCACCGCCCCCATGGCGTCCAGAAAAAATCCGCAGAACAGCCCCCGCCACTGCCGCAGGGCGGGGCCCTTTCCATACCGCAGAGCGGCGCTCAAAGAACAGAGATTGGCGGGGCCAGGGGTGATAGCTCCCACATAACAGTAGATCAAAAAGCTGGGAATCAATGAGACCGGCATAGCAGCCACCGTCCTTTCCTGTGGTGGCTCTATCCTAGCAGAAAAAATATCATTTGAAAAGCGAATGTTTTTAAAGTATACTATTGATAAAATCAATGTGTTTGGAGGCATCCCCCATGGAATTAAAAAACCTTCGCACCCTCCAGGCCGTGGCCGACCAGGGCAGTTACCAAAAGGCGGCGGACTGCCTGGGCTACACCCAGTCCACCGTCACCGTCCACATCCAGCAGCTGGAGGAGGAGCTGGGCATCCCTCTGTTTGAGCGGGTGGGCCGGGGGATGGCCCTTACCCAGGTGGGCCGGCAGGCCCTGATCCAGGCTCGGGAGCTGCTGCTGGCGGCGGACCGGCTGTCCCGGCTGGGACAGGAGAGGCAGGCGCCCTCGGGCACCCTGCGGGTGGACATGGCGGAAACTCTGCTGTGCTACAAGACCCAGCCGGTCATCCAGAAATTCCGAAAGCTGGCCCCTCAGGTGCGCTTGATTATCCGCAGCCGCAACTGCCTGGACATCGCGGAAAACGTCCGCTCCGGGGCCTGCGACCTGGGTGTGGGCTACGACATGGACTGGAGCCGGGACATGCTGGAGGTGGAGCCTATGGGGGAGTATGAGGTGATTCTGCTGGCCTCGCCGGAGTTCTGCCACCCGGACTTTGTCACCCGCGGCCAGCGCAAGCCGGTGTCTCTGGTCACTGACGAGCCGGACAGTATCTTCCGCCGCCGCCTGGAGGCCTACCTCCGGGCGCGGGACATCACCCTGGACGCCACTCTGGAGCTGTGGAGCATTGAGACCATCAAGCGGTGCGTTATGTCCAACCTTGGCTTCACCTATCTGCCCCGGTTCGCCGCCCAGGAGGAGCTGAAGGACGGGCGGCTGATCGAGCTGGCCGCCCCTATCTCCGGCGTCCGTTTTCCCACCCTGTGCGCCCGGCACAAAAACCGCTGGGTCACCCCGGCCATGGAGTTGTTCATCGCACTGCTGGGGGAAAACCTGTCCTACAGCTGACCGAACCGGCGGCGGAAGGGCGCGATGTTGCCGTCTCTGCCGGGGCGCTCCAGAACGGAGAAGGTGACCTGCTCAAAGAGCCGGCCCCAGCCTTCCTCCTCCAGCAGCTCCTGCCAGAACCGGGCCACATCCTCCGGATCGTTGCGGAACACGCCGCAGCCGTAGGCCCCTAAAATCAGGCTGGTACAGCCCCATTGGGCAAAGAGGGCCAGGATCTTCTCCATCCGGCCCTTCATCACTTCCTTGGCCCGGTCTGTGCTCTCCCCGTTGCGGACCACGATCCCCATGTTGACGGCGGGGGCGGTGATTACCGGGCAGGTGACGGCGCCTGCGGTCAGGGCATAGTCGGCGGTGCGGAAGAAGGTCACATCGCCAATCAGCATGGTGTCGGTGTACACCGGGCTGCGGTTGGCCCGGTTAATCTCGTAGTATCGGGGCCCCTGGCCGGTGGTCTGGGTATGGTAGAGGTTGGAGCAGAAGGCCAGGCACTCCTCCTGAGCCACCGAGCCGTTGAGAAAGCCGCCGCCGGGGTTTTTGGCGGAGGCGAAGTTGAGCACGCCGATCCGCGGGCACAGGGTCTCCCCACCGGACAGGCGGAAAATGGCGTCCACCGTCCCTTCTCCCCGGACCTCAACGGCGGCGGCGGGGCCGTCTGCGGGAAGGGCCGTCTCCCGGACAAGACGGTCCAGCCGGTCAGAGGTCCAAAGCTCCGTGGGCCGGGCGGCATCCAAGAGATTCATCTGGTCTCCTGCCTGGTAGCGCCCCGCCCGGCTGATCTCCACCGTCTCCCGGGCCAGGGCCTGCAGCTGTTCCCGGTTCATTTCCTCACCCCCAGAAAACGGGTGCCCACCGCTCTGCCCTCCACGATATCATACAGCCGCTCCGGGTGTTCCCCGTTGGCGATCACCATGTCGCAGCCCAGGGCGTTGACCAGCTTGGCGGCCTTCAGCTTGGTGGCCATGCCGCCGCTCCCCAGCGCGCTGCCCTTGCCTCCGGCCAGGGCCTCGATCTCCGGTGTCACCGCCTCCACGGTGGGGATCAGCTTGGCGGCGGGGTCCTTTCGGGGGTCGGCGGTGTACAGCCCCTCGATGTCGCTGAGGAGGACCAGCAGGTCGGCCTCCACCAGCTGGGCCACAATGGCAGACAGGGTGTCGTTCTCCCCGATGGTAGATACCACGCCGATCTCGTCGGTGGAGACGGCGTCATTCTCGTTGATGACAGGCAGGGCCCCCAGCTCCAGCAGTCGGGCCATGGTGTTCTCAAAATTCCGACGCCGGCCGGTATGCTCCACATCCTCGCCGGTAAGCAGAATCTGGGCCACAGTGTGGTTATACTGGGAGAACAGCTTGTCGTAGGTGTACATCAGCTCACACTGGCCCACAGCGGCGGCGGCCTGCTTGGTGGGCATGTCGGCGGGCCGGCCGGGCAGGTTCAGCTTGCCCACCCCCATACCGATGGCCCCCGAGGACACCAGAATCAGCTCATGCCCCGCGTTTTTCAGGTCGGACAGCACCTTCACCAGCCCCTCCACATGGCGGATGTTCAGCCGCCCGGTGGCGTGGGCCAGGGTGGAGGTGCCTACTTTGACTACGATACGCATAATTTTCACTCCTTACTGCGTTTCTTGCTGTAGGGACGCATCACGATGCGTCCGCCCTCTGGAGGGAAGCGTCCCTACTTTTTGCTCAAACTCACTGTCTTCTCATAGGCAGCAATCACCGCATCCATGGCGGCAGCCCGGAAGCCCCGCTCCTCCAGGGTGCGGACCCCCTGAATGGTGGTGCCGCCGGGGGAGCAGACTGCGTCCTTCAGCGCGCCGGGGTGTTTGCCGCTCTCCAGCACCATCCGGGCGGAGCCGGCCAGCATCTGGGCGGCATAGGCCATGGCCTTGTCTCGGGGCAGGCCGCAGGCCACCCCGCCGTCAGCCAGAGCCTCCATAAATAGATAGGCGAAGGCAGGGCCGCAGCCGGACACCGCACTGGCCGCGTCGATGAGTCCCTCGCTCACCGGGTCTACCAGGCCGGCGGGGGCAATCAGGGCGGCGAAGCTGTCCAGCTCGTCCATGGTCACCCCCTGGCCGCAGTACTGCACCACTCCGGCCCCGATGGCGGCGGGGGTGTTGGGCATCATGCGGATGACGGGACATTCCATGTCCAGCATATCCTGAATGCGGCGGCAGGACAGCCCTGCGGCCATGGTGACCAGAACAAACCGGTCCTCCCTCTTGCGAAAGATCGTCCCCAGGGAATCCAGCACCAGCTCCATCATCTGGGGCTTCACTCCCAGGAAGATAAGCTGGGCGGTGCGGGCAATCTCCTCATTGCTGGACAGGACGGCCCCGGGCAGCTCCTCTGCCAGGGAGGACGCCTTGGTGAAGGTGCGGTTGGCCAGCAGAATGGCCTGGGCCAGCCCGCTCTCCGCCGCCGCCCGGGCCACGGCGGACCCCATATTGCCGGTGCCGATGAAGCCGATGGTTTGATACATAACATGCCCTCCTTATTGAGACAATTGCCCCGGCGCACAGCCAGGGCAATTGCCGTAAAATTATTTCATAAAAAATAACACAATCGCTATGAGAAAAGACACAATAGAGGCAATCCATGGTATCCAATGACTTTTCGCAAAGCTGACAACCCCGTTAAGCAGAGCCACAAGAAAGCTGATACAGCCCAACATCACAAAATTGTAAATCAGAAACTGCGCAGTATCCGCGCTGGAAGACAACAGCGACAAATTTGTGGTAATAAAGCTGAACAGCGCCACGAAGACAGTTAAAATAACCAGAACATTGGCATAAATTGTTCTCTCCATGTCTTTGAGATTCTCTGTCTTCTTCTCAATCTGCTCGATCTCGTCCTGATAAATATCCGTGTATTTTCCCAGGCCGGAATAGTCCATCTCGTCGGAACGTGTCTTAATTTCATGTGCGCATGCTTCTTACCCTCAGACACAAAATGGTCTGCCCGGAGATCATAGCCAATATTCGTGATGCAGTCCGGATCGTATTCTTCCAGCAGCCCATTGGCCGCCCGCGCTGTAATTTCACGATCTGTAAGTACCATGCACTCCCCTCCCTGATGATAATAGAATCATTATAGCTCCTAAACAACACTTTGTAAACCTTTTTATCCCTCTCCGCAAAAATATAAAAATCTTAATAAAACCTTAATTGTATTTCCCCCACCCCCGCGATATACTGTCTGTACTAATACGCCTAGTACAGTATCCGGAAAGGAGGAGCTGTGATGTTGAACTTAGACTACCGGGATGCTCGACCTATCTACGAGCAGGTGAAGGACGGCCTGCGCCGGCTGATGGTGACGGGGGTGATTCAGGAGGGGGAGAAGCTGCCCTCGGTGCGCACCATGGCGGGGACGCTGGCCATCAACCCCAACACCATCCAACGGGCCTACGAGGCCCTGGAGGCGGAGGGGTATGTCTACTCGGTGCCCGGGAAGGGCTCCTTTGCCGCCCCCAACACAGGGGTGGACGAGGGACGGAAAAACGATCTGCTGCACACCTTCGACCAGACGGCGGGAGAACTGCTGTTCCTGGGGGTCAGCGGGGAGGAGCTGTGGGCCCGCGTCCGGGCTCTGGAAGGGGGAGAGACGAATGATTAAGGTAATCAATGTGGTAAAGACCTTTGACGGCTTCCGGGCCCTGGACGGTCTCACCATGACGGCGGAGCGCGGCTCCATCTATGGGCTGGTGGGCCCCAACGGGGCGGGCAAATCCACCATCCTGCGGCACATCATGGGCATCTACCGCCCGGACTCCGGCTCTGTGCTGGTGGACGGCGACCAGGTCTACGAAAATCCGGCGGTGAAGGCGAAAATTGCCGCCATCCCCGACGACCTGTACTACTTCAACTCCGCCTCCACCCGGGACATGATGCGCTTTTACCGGGGGATGTACCCCAACTTCGACGTGAAGCGGTACGCGGCTTTGGCTGAGGCCTTCCCCGAGGTGGACGAAAAGCTGCCCATCCGCCGGCTGTCCAAGGGGATGCAGAAGCAGTCCGCCTTCCGGCTGGCCCTGTGCTGCAACCCGGAGGTGCTGGTGCTGGACGAGCCGGTGGACGGCCTGGACCCGGTGATGCGCCGGCAGGTGTGGACCTTGCTCATGGGGGACGTGGCCCAGCGGGGGACCACGGTGCTGGTGTCCTCCCACAACCTGCGGGAGCTGGAGGACGTGTGCGACCATGTGGGCATCCTGTCCCACGGCAAGGTGCTGCTGGAGCGCTCCCTCACCGACTTGCAGGACAACGTGGTCAAGCTGCAGATCGCCTTTTCCGACGGGAAGCTGCCCGAGCTGCCCCGCGACCTGAACGTGCTCCATACCTCCCAGATCGGGCGGGTGTTCACCCTCATTGTCCGGGGCAGCCCGGCGGAGATTAAAACCCGCATGGCGGGCTTCGCCCCCATTCTCATGGAGGCCCTGCCCCTGACCCTGGAGGAAATCTTTATCTATGAACTGGGAGGTGAGGACTATGCGGTCCGCGACATCGTACTTTAACGGCGCCCTCTATCGGAAAACTATGGCCCGCTTCTGGCCCCTGTGGGCGGGTTATGGGGTAATCTGGCTGTTTTTTATCCCGCTGAACATGCTCAACACCTACTTTAGCCGCTATATGAGCAACGCCCCCCAGCGGCGGCTGCTGATCAGCGCGATGAATCTGCCTGAAATGGCCACCTTTGGCCTGTATCTGGCCGCGTTCTTCGCCATTCTCTGCGCTATGGCGGTGTTCGGCTACCTCTATAACAGCCGCTCCTCCTGCTGGTTCCACGCCCTGCCCACCCGGCGGGAGGCCCTGTTCACCACCCAGTACCTGGCGGGGCTGTCCTTCCTGCTGCTGCCCCAGGCGGCGGTGGCAGTGCTGACCGCCATGATTGAAATGGCCTTCCTGCCTATGGAGCATTGGGGCGCGGCTATGTCCTCCCTGCTGATGTGGCTGCTGGCCCAGAGCGGGGTAGTCCTGTTCTTCTTCTCCTTCGCCGCCTTCTGCGCCATGTTCACCGGCCACATCCTGGCCCTGCCCGCCTTTTACTGCATCCTCAACGTGCTGGCCGACGTGATCTACTCCCTGCTGGACGGCCTGTTCTACGAGTTCTTCTTCGGCTACGCCGGGTCTCCCGGGACCGCTCTGATCGTGGAGTACCTCACCCCCGCCCACGCGCTGAAGGACGCATTGATCCTGTATGGCAGCAGCGAGGAGGGGCAGCGCTTCCGCTCCCCGGGCACAGTGGCCGTCTACACCGCCGTGGGTGTGGCGCTGGCCCTTGTATCCCTGTACGTCTACCGCCGCCGCCATGCGGAGACCGCCGGGGACGTGGTGGCCATTCCCCTGGTGCGCCCCCTGTTCAAATACGGGGTGTCCTTCTGCTCCGGACTGTGCCTGGGCATGTTCTCCGCCATGTTCTTCGGCTGGACGGACGGCATGGCCGTCCTCATCGCCAGTATCCTGGTCTGGACGGTCATCGGCTGCTTCGCCGCCGAGATGCTGCTGAAAAAGTCCTTCCGGGTGTTCATGGCCTGGAGGGGGGCAGCGGTCATGGCCACTGTGATGCTCCTGCTGTGCCTGGGCTGCTCCATGGACCTGTTCGGGGTGGAGACCCGGGTGCCCCAGGCGGACCGGGTGGAGCGCCTGGACGTCTCCCTGGATCTGGGCTACCCCGACGACAGCGGCAGCATCTACTCCGCCGTCCTCACCGATCCGGAGCGCATTCAAACGTTCATTGACCTCCACCGGGCCATCGCGGCCGACCGGGACCGGCTGGACGAGGAAAGCGGGAGCTATCAGACCGGGGACGACTACACCTACCTCCATCTGCGCTACACCCTGAAGGACGGCTCCACCCTGAACCGCTACTACGACAACTTCCCCATCTACCAGGAGGAGACAGCCCTGGAGGGCAGCGTCACCAATCTGGTGAAGGACCTGTATGGGGACCGGGAATTGGTATCTGACGCCTATGGCTTTGAGGACTTCTTGGAAAAGGGCCGCCTCACCGGGGCCTGGCTGGACCGGATCAGCAACGCCAAGGGCGAGCGGGAGTATAACCTCTATCTGGACGACTACGCCCGGGAGCTGTGGGACGCGGTGCAGGCCGACTTTGCCGAGGGGACCATCGGCGTGCGCTACCTCTTCAACCAGACCGAGGACCGCCTGAAAAACACCTGCCACACCGACCTGACCTTCAGCCTCACGGCTTATCAAATCCCGGACGGCGCCGGTTCCGCCGAGATCAGCCCCATCGGTTATGACGTGGACGAGACCATCACCGTCACCCTCACCCCCAGCGCCAAACACACCCTGGCCGCGCTGGAAAAGACCGGTATTTTTGAGGAGGGGTACTCTCTATCAGGGTATGTGGACAGCGACAGCACCGACCCATATCCCGCTACAGAAAACTGGTAACTATAATAAGCCCCCCTTGCAAAAAGGGGAGGAGGGCCGCGAAGCAGTGGGGGGATTCCGTTAATAGACACCTGTCTATAAAACGGAATCCCTCCACCACCGGGCTTCGCCCGGCGGTCCCCCTCCCTTTGGCAAGGGAGGCTTTTTTCCTGTCTTTGAAAACTGCTTGTAAATACCAGAAAATCTTATTGCATTTTAGCCAGCTCTCCGGTATAATGGGGGACAAGAGCGGTCATCCCGGGCGTTTTAATCATGCGCCCTATTAAAATTCAGGAGGTAACACCCATCATGAGAGAAGTTTATGTCGTCAACTGCTGCCGCACCGCCATCGGTTCCTTCGGAGGCTCCCTGAAGGACACCCCCGCCGCCGACTTGGGCGCCACCGTCATCAAAGAGGCCCTGAATCGGGCCGGCGTGAAGCCCGAGAACGTGGATGAGGTCATGTTCGGCTGTATCCTCACCGCCGGCCTGGGCCAGAACGTGGCCCGTCAGGCCAGCCTGAAGGCCGGCATCCCCACCTCCGTCCCCGCCTACACTGTGGGCATGGTGTGCGGCTCCGGCATGAAGTCGGTCATTGAGGCCGGCCGGACCATCGCCCTGGGCGACGCTGAGATCATCGTGGCCGGCGGCACCGAGAACATGTCCGCCGCCCCCTACGCCATCCCCGCCGCCCGCTGGGGCGCCCGCATGGGTGACAACAAGATGGTGGACACCATGATCAAGGACGGCCTGTGGGACGTGTATAACAACTACCACATGGGCACCACCGCCGAGAACATCTGCGACGTGTGGGGCATCACCCGTGAGGAGCTGGACGAGTTCGGCTACAACTCCCAGAAGAAGGCCGCCGACGCCATGGAGGCCGGCAAGTTCGACGACGAGATCGTCCCTGTGATGATTAAGGTCAAGAAGGAAATGGTGGAGTTCAAGAAGGACGAATTCCCCCGCCTGTCTCCTCTGGATAAGCTGGCCAAGCTGCGCGGCGCCTTCCCCTGCGGCCCCGAGGGCGTGGAAGACGAAATCGTCCACACCTTCCAGCCCGCCGGCGTCCATGAGGCCGACGCCAAGAAGCATGTCCAGCGGGTGACCGCCGGCCAGGCCTCCGGCATCAACGACGGCGCTGCCGCCATCGTGCTGGCCTCCAAGGAGGCCGTTGAGAAGTACGGCCTGAAGCCCATGGCCAAGCTGATCAGCTGGGGTCAGGGCGGCGTGGATCCCAAGATTATGGGCGTGGGCCCCGTGCCCGCCTCCCGCCAGGCCCTGGACAAGGCCGGCCTGAAGATCGAGGATATGGACCTGGTGGAGGCCAACGAGGCCTTTGCCGCTCAGTCCATCGCCGTGGCCCGCGAGCTGAACTTCGACATGAGCAAGGTCAACGTCAACGGCGGCGCTATCGCCCTGGGTCACCCCGTGGGCGCTTCCGGCGCGCGGATCATCGTCACCCTGCTCCACGAGATGCAGAAGCGGGACGAGGCCAAGAAGGGCCTGGCCACCCTGTGCATCGGCGGCGGCATGGGCGTTGCTACCATCTTTGAGAAGTGCTGATTCCTAAGAGGGGAGGATAATAACATGAACATGTCTGAAAGTTCCAGAATTATCCTCGGCCTTCGTGCTGCTGGATGGGATGAAAAGGCAATCAACGATTTCATCCTATGGGTCGAAACCGGCGAGGAGCAGTACAAACCAAAAGAAAAGCATTAAGAGACACGCAACCGGGCCGGGGAATTCCCCGGCCCGGTTTTATTTTTCTGTCCCGTCCGCGGGCGGTTAAGGCTCCTTTGGCAAAGGAGCCTTTTTGGCGAACACTGAAACTGGTATGTTCTCCTCGTCAATATGTTTCCAAATCAGCCATCTGACATAACTTGCTACTGTGTGCCCTTTTTCCGCCGCACGTTCTTCCAACGCTTCATAGATTGCCGGCGGCATTCCAACTGCTACTCTCTTTGTATTGATTTTCATGCTGATATCTCCCCATCTGCTTGCTGATTAACTAGCATATAAGCTATGCTAACACATTCACTATATTCTGTCAATAATAATTGTTTGGGAGGTCAAACATGGATTATATTGACAGAATAATTGCTGTACGGGTAGACGCAGATGACACACAACGTTCTTTGGGCGAAAAACTTGATATCAACCATGTTCAATGGGCAAATTATGAACGGCGATTCAATGAAATGCCTATCCGTTATCTGATCAGATTCTGCCAGCACTACGGCGTCAGCGCCGACTATATTCTTGGCCTGGGGCGGGACATGAAGTGGCCCAGGTGATGCGAAAAACCCCGGATACCTGCTCCAAGGTATCCGGGGCTTTCCGTTGAAAAAGAGGATTAAAATGAAACGAACTGTCTCTTGCGAATTCTATGATACCGGAAAGTTATTAACAAATCCAACCTCAGTTGTTACAAAAGGATTAAATCATCTAAAAATTTTCTGCCCCTCCACAATGATTTTGGAGTAATTGGACATGCCCGCCACAAGAAAGAGAGAAAGGCCAACGGAGCGACCCGTCAGCCTTTCAAAAAATGGAGGATAGAATGAAAAGATGTTCTTGCCTTACGAGAATGAGTATAGACAAAAGATTTTACAAAAGTTCTTTTGAGATGTTACAAAAGCTTTAAATCTTAGCGCAATTCTCGAAAAAATTTTTGCAGCAGTTCCTCGCACTCCCCCTCCAGGGGGCCCTGGTAGATGCGGGGGCGGTGGTTGAACCGCTCCTCGAAGATGTTGAGCACCGACCCGCAGCACCCCGCCTTCCCATCCTTCACCCCATAGCGGACCTCCTCCACCCGGGCATTGATGATGGCCCCGGCGCACATGGGGCAGGGCTCCAGGGTAACATACAGGGTGCAGCGATGGAGCCGCCAGCTCCCCAGCCGGGCGCAGGCGTCCCGGATGGCCTCCACCTCCGCATGGGCGGTGGCGTCTCCGTCCGCCTCTCGGCGGTTGCGGCCCCGGCCCACAATCTCCCCGTCCCGGACGATTACACAGCCCACAGGGACATCTCCGTCCTCCGCTGCCGCCCGGGCCAGCGCCAGCGCCTCCCCCATGAAAAATTCGTGGTCCATTCCGCTACCGCTCTTCCCGGAAGTAGTTCAGCCCCAGGGCCGCAGGCTGGCCGGAGCCCTCCCGGGCCCGGATCGAGGTGGCTACCAGCACAATGGCCGTGATGATAAAGGGCAGTGCCTTGTACAGCTGGGGAGGGACCGCACTGAGCCAGCCCAGAGGGCCGGCGAAGGCGCCCGCCAAAGCGCCGGAATAGATTTGCAGCGTGTTGAAAAATCCAAAAACCAGCGTGCCCAGAATGGCCAGCACCGGGTTCCAGTTGGCAAAGATGACCAAGGCAATGGCAATCCAGCCGTAGCCGTTAATCCAGCAGTTGGAGCCCTCAAAGGAGCCGCTCATGTTCAGGGCCATATAGAAGCCCCCCAGGCCCATAATGCCCGAACCGGCCATCAGGTGAAGATATTTATACAGCAGGATGTTCACTCCCACCGAGTCGGCGGCGCCGGGGTTCTCCCCCACTGCGCGCAGACGCAGGCCGGTCTTGGTAAAGTTCAAATACCACCACACCAGAACGGCCACCGCCACCCCCAGGTAGACCAGCAGGTTCTGGGAGAAAAACACCTTGCCCAGCACAGGAAGCCGGGACAGCAGGGGTATCTCCAGAGCGGCAAAGCCGTCCATCAGGGCGGGTACGCCGGTCATGGCGGGCCATTTCTCCCCCAGTCCCTTACCGATGAAAAAGTACAGCCCCAGGCCGAAGGTGGTGATGGTCAGACCGGTGACATTCTGGTTGGCCTGGAGGGAGACGGTGAGCACAGCGAACAGCAGCCCGCACAGCCCCGCCGCCAGGAAGGAGGTCAGCAGGCCCACCAGCAGGCTGTTGGACATGCACCCGGCCAGGTAGCCGAATATGGCCCCCACCGCCATGGTGCCCTCCACGCCCAGGTTCAGGCTGCCGGATTTCTCCACCACGATCTCTCCCACCGTGCCGTAGAGCAGGGGAATGTTCACCAGGACAATGTTAAACAGGAACAGGGTCGCCACATTGATGGGATCATTCATTTCGCGGCCTCCTTTCTGGTCCAGACCAACTGAAAGCGGGTAAAGAAGTCCGCCGCCAGTACAATAAACAGGATCACGCCCTGGAGCAGGTTGGCGAAATTGGCGTCGATGGAGGGGTAGGCGGCGCTGGCCGTCTGACAGCCGAACTGGAGCACCGTAATCAGCAGGGCGGCCACTAGGATGCCCGCCGTGTTCAGCTTGGCCAGCCAGGCAACCACCACGCCGGTCCAGCCCACATCGTTGGTGGGAGAGGCGGACATTACTCCGGCGGAGGACACATGGAAGGCCCCCGCCAGGCCGATCAGGGCGGCGGAAAGGAAGATGGTGCGGATGACAATCCTGCCCACCTTCATGCCGGCATATCGTGCTGTGCTGGGGCTGTCCCCCACCACAGCGATCTCATACCCCCGCTTGGTATAGTTCAGATAGAGGAAGATCAGCGCACACAGGACCAGCGCCGCAACCAGGGAGAGGTTCAATCGGAAGGGTCCGATGGGGATGGTAATCATCTGAGCGCCCTCCGGAAACTTCGCAAACTTGGGCCGGGCGGATTCCGGGTCCAGAAAGAAGTTCCACTCCCCTTTTGTCTCGGCAAAAAATTGCAGAAAGTATATGGCCACATAGTTGAGCATCAGGGTGAGCAGGGTCTCGTTGGTGCCCCACTTCACCTTAAGCGCCGCTACAAACATGCCGTACAGGCCGCCTCCCAGGGCCCCGCACAGGGCCATGATCAGCACCACTGCCGGCTGGGGCAGGCGGTCTCCCAGCTTCATGGCTACAAAGGCGGCCCAAAAGGCCCCCATCATGAACTGCCCTTCGCCGCCGATGTTCCAAAACCGCATTTTAAAGGCCAGGGCCAGGGCCAGAGAGACGATGAGCAGGGGGACGAACAGCTTGATGAAATTCTCCACCGCCCGCCAGGGGTAGCGGCTGCCCGGGATGCCCATGGTGAGCATCTGCCGGTAGAAGGTGAGAGGGTCCACGCCCTGGACCTGGAGCAGCACAGCACCCGCCGCCAGGGCCAGCACCACCGCTGCCACGTAGGCCAGCACCTGCCGGCCGGGGCCGGCACCCTCCCGTTTGACCACGCGGAACACAGGCTGATGGTTTTTCATTCCTCCTCCTCCTTCTCCTCAATCCGGCTGTCCTTGGCAATGCCGGCGGGCTTGTCCTCATATCTGTTGCTCAGGTCCAGGGCGCCTGTCATCATCAGGCCCAGCTCCTCCTTGGAGGTCTTGTGGGCGTGGACCACACCCATCACCCTGCCGTGACACAGCACCATGATCTTGTCGCACAAGTCCATCATCACATCCAGGTCCTCCCCCACAAAGAGGATGCCCACGCCATCCTTTTTTTGGGTGTTCAGAATGTCGTAGATGGCATAGGAGGAGTTGATGTCCAGCCCCCGGACGGGGTAGGCGGTGACAATCACGTTGGGTCCGGCCTTGATCTCCCGGCCCAGCAGCACCTTTTGCACGTTGCCGCCGGACAGCCGGCGCACCGGCGTCTCGGTGGAGGGGGTGACGACCTCCAGATCCTGAATCACCTGCCTGGCTTCCGCCCGGCCGGTCTTCCGGTCCACAAACGGGCCTTTGGACAGGTCGTATTTTTTGAGGAGCATGTTGTCCGTGATGGACATGGAGGGGGCCAGACCCATACCCAGCCGGTCCTCAGGGATGAAGGACATGGAGATGCCCTTTTCCAGGATGGCCTTGGGGGGCAGGCCCACAATATTGTCCCCCTTGTGGATCATCATTCCACCCTCGATGGGCCGCAGGCCGGCGATGGCCTCGCACAGCTCCTTCTGGCCGCAGCCGGCGATGCCGGCCACCCCCAGAATCTCGCCCCCCCGGATATAGAAGTTCACATGGTCGATGGCCACGGCGCCCTCGTCATTTTTGATGGTCAGGTCCCGGATTTCCAGCAGGGGCCGGGTTTTTTCCACCACTGGACGCTGGATATTCAGCTCCACCTTCCGGCCCACCATGTACTCGGTGAGCTGCTGCTCATCGGTGGAGGCAGTGTCCACGGTGGTAATGTACTCCCCTTTGCGGAGGATGGCCACCCGGTCGGAAATCTCCAGCACCTCGTTGAGCTTATGGGTAATGATGATGATGGCGTGCCCCTCTGCCTTCATGCGGCGGAGTACATTGAAGAGCTTGGCCGTCTCCTGAACGGTGAGTACGGCGGTGGGCTCGTCCAAGATGATAACGCGGGCCCCGTAATACAGCACCTTGATGATTTCCAGGGTCTGCTTCTCCGACACCGCCATATTGTACACCTTTTTCCGGGGATCGATGTCAAATCCGAATTTATGGGCCATATCCCGGATCACATCGTACCGGTCCTTCTTCAGCACCTGGCCGGACTTGTCGTCCCCCAGCCAGATGTTGTCGGCTGCGGAGAAGACGTCCACCAGCTTGAAGTGCTGGTGGACCATGCCGATGCCCAGCCGCTTGGAGTCCTCGGGGGAGTTGATGACCACTTCCCGGCCGTCCGCCAAAATAGTTCCGCTGTCCGGCTTGTAGATACCGGACAGCATGTTCATCAGGGTGGTCTTGCCTGAGCCGTTCTCCCCCAGCAGGGCCAGGATCTCCCCTGGCTTGACATTCAGATTGATGTTCTTGTTGGCGGCCACGCTGCCAAAGCTCTTGCAGATGCCCCGCATCTCAATGGCGTATTGCTGCTCTCCCATTCGGTCTCCTTCCCTCTCTCCCTGTGGGACCCGCCGACCCCGGCGGGTCATTTGTGGAAGCTGGCCCGCCCGTGTGGCCGGACCCCACATAATATTCCATATAGACCACAGGCCGGCCGGAGATTCCGGCCGGCCCGGTTCGGGTCTGCATTTTGCCGGGCGGGAGGTCTTAGCCCTCCTGCACGCCCGCTACGTTATAGTTCATGCTGCCCTTGATGACGCCGTCGTCCACCGAGGGGCCGCCGGCGGCTACGATGACATTGCCCGCGTTATCCACTAGGTCAGCGTCGGTCTTGACGATTTCCACAGAGCCGTCCTCGCTGATGTTGTAGCTCAACTTTACGCCGGAGAACACGTCCCACTCGCCGGAGACGATGAGCTCCCGGACCGCGTCCATCACGGCCTTGGTGTTGGGGGCGGCGACGGACTCGTTCAGGGGAGAGGCGTCCACAAAGCCCTCGGCCAGGCCGGCGTAGTAGGCGTTGCCGCCCATGTTCTCCACAAACTTGGAGGCGTCGCCGTTGCAGGCCATAGCGGCCTTGATGGCGGTCTCATAGTATACGTTCCAGTGCCAGATGGCAGAGGTCATGTGGGCGTTGGGGGCCTGCTCGGTCATGTCGGAGTTGTAGCCGCAGCCAAAAACATTGTTCTCCTGGGCCACCAGCTGGGGCTGGGCGGAGTCGCAGTGCTGGGAGATGACACAGCAGTTGTAGCTGTCGATCAGGGCCTGAGCGGCCTGGCGCTCCAGACTCTCGTCGCCCCAGGTGTTGATCACATTCACATGGACCACCGCCTCGGGGTTGGCGGACTGGGCGCCCAGGGCGAAGGCGTTGATGCCGGAGCAGGTCTCGGCGTAGTCCAGGTTAAAGGCGGCCACATAGCCGATGGAGTTATTCCCCAGCTCCAGGGACTTCATACCGGCAGCGATACCGGCCAGGTAGCGGGCCTGGTAGATACGGCCGAAGTAGTTATTGAAGTTGGTGTCGTTGGCCAGATAGCCGGTGCCGTGGGAGAAGATCACGTCCTTATACTCCTCCGCCTTGTCGGCCATGGGCTGGATATAGCCGAAGGAAATACCGAAGACGATATCGGCCCCCTGGTTGACCACAGTGTCGATGGCGGTGGCCACGGCGGTGTCGTCGTTGTCAGGCACGTTGTCCACCACGATCAGGTCGGCGGGGTCCAGGCCCAGGGACTTCATGGCGGTGGTGATGCCGTTGTGGTGCTGGAAGGTGTAGCCGGCCACGTCGTTCTGGCTGGTGATGTAGACGGCACCCACCTTAATGTCAGACTGGCCGCCCGCGGGGGTGGAGACGTCGCTGCCCGCGCTGCTGGCGGAGCCGGGGTTGCTGGCGGAGCTGCCGTTGTTGCCGTTGCCGCCGCCGCAGGCAACCAGGGACAGGCTCATGGCCGCAGCCAGAGCCAGCGCAAGGATTTTCTTCATTCTGTTTCCTCCTTCAAAGTACAGTTCGTTTCATTCCTACCTTAATATATTAAAACCGGAGGGTTCCGGTTTTAATCCACAAATCTCACGCCGTCCTTCTCACTCATGGAGGCCACCCGTGCCAGGGACTCCACCCGGACCCCTTTGGACCGCAGGCGCTCGCCGCCGGGCTGAAAGGCCTTCTCGATCACGATACCCGCCCCGGCCAGCCGGGCTCCGGCCTGGTTCACCAAGTCGATGAGTCCCTCCAGGGCCGCGCCATTGGCCAGAAAATCGTCGATGATAAGCACATTGTCCTCCGGACCCAGGAACTTCTTTGAGACAATCACGTCGTATACCTTCCCGTGGGTGAAGGACTCCACCCTGGTAACATACACTCCGCCGTCGATATTCCTGGTCTGGCTCTTCTTGGCGAAGACCACCGGACAGTGAAAGGACTGCGCCGTGACACAAGCGATCCCGATGCCGGAGGCCTCGATGGTCAAAATCTTGTTCACGCCACAGTCCGCAAACCGGCGCAGAAATTCCCGGCCGATCTCTTCAAAAAGCGCAATATCCATCTGGTGGTTCAGAAAACTGTCCACCTTCAGTACATCGTTCCCCTTCACTGTGCCATCCCTTCGAATGCGCTCCTTGAGCAGCTCCATAGGCCGCGCCGCCTTTCTGAAAAAATGACAGTGGCCCGCTCCTCTGGGCCACACCGTATACGCCAAAAATCCACATCTACATTGTACAAGAAATTCATTCCGCTTTCAATCCCTATTTTTCCACATCTTACACAATTTTTTTCAGTGATTCTTGTGTCTTTCGGCAATTTTCCTCCCGGCGGGCTTTCCCAGGAAATTTTTTGCAGCCTCCGGGATTCGACCTCTTATTTTCCAATTTATGGTAAACTAATAACAGTCCTGCACAAATAATACAAAGGAAGGATGTGTCCTCTATGTGGCCACGGACCAAAAAGGGGCTCTTTGAGAGCGGACGGGTGCTTTTTCTCCCGGTAGACGCCATTCAGCCCAACCCTGACCAGCCCCGGCGTTCTTTTGACCCTGTTGGGTTGGAGGAACTGGCCAGCTCCATTCAGGCTATGGGGGTGCTCCAGCCCCTTACTGTGCGCCGCCAGGACGGCCAGTGGGAACTGGTGGCCGGAGAGCGCCGTCTCCGGGCTGCCCGCCTGGCCGGCTTGGAGGAGGTGCCCTGTCTCTCCGTTCAGACCGACGGCCAGTCCTCCTCTCTGCTGGCCTTGATTGAAAATCTCCAGCGCCGGGACCTGGACTTCTGGGAGGAGTCGCTGGCCTTGCGCCGCCTTATCGACACCTACCACATCTCCCAGGAGGAGGCAGCCCGGCGCATTGGCAAGAGCCAGTCCGCTGTAGCCAACAAGCTGCGGCTGCTGAAGCTGCCCCAGCAGGCCCTCTCCCTCCTTCGGGACGGCGGCGCCACCGAACGCCATGCCCGGGCCCTGCTGCGGCTGGATACCCCGGAGCAGCAGCTGGATGGGGCCCGCCAGGTGGTGGAGCAGGGTCTCACCGTGGCTCAGACCGAGACTATGGTGGACGGGCTGTTGTCCGGCCGGCCGGCCCCGCCCCGCAAACGCCCCACCTTTATTGTAAAAGATGTCCGCCTCTTTCTCAACACCCTCACCCGGAGTTTGGACCTGATGCGTTCCGCCGGAGTGGACGCCCAGTGCAGCCGCCAGGACTCTGAGGAGGAGATCACCCTCACCATACGCATTCCCCGCAGGGCGGGGTAATGTTTCACGTGGAACATTGGAGCCGCACAAGCGGCTCCAATGTTCTTTTTCTAAGAAAAATATAAAAACAGTTGAAATCCTCAGCGGCGATTGATATAATGAGAAATTGCACATCCCAACTATTTCTATATTTCCCGAGGAGGGCCCTTCTCATGGCTAAAATCATTGCTGTTGTCAACCAAAAGGGCGGCGTGGGCAAGACAACAACCACTGTCAATATCACGGCCGCCCTCCATGGCCTGGGTAAGCGGGTGCTTCTGTGCGATTTCGACCCCCAGGCCAACGCCACCTCCGGTATGGGGGTGGACAAAAATACCGCCTCCCCCAACGTCTATGACCTGCTCATCAGCGACGCAGACCCGGTCAAGGCCATTGTCTCTACCAAGTTTGGCGACGTTCTCCCCTCAAACAAGGCGCTGGCCGGGGCGGGGATTGAGATGATCGGCATAGACAGCCGGGAGACCCTGTTAAAGCAGGCCCTGGACAGCCTGGGCGATCAGTACGATTTCATCTTTATTGACTGCCCCCCTTCTCTGGAGCTGCTCACCGTCAACGCTCTCTGCGCCGCCCACACGCTCCTTGTGCCGGTCCAGTGCGAGTACTATGCCCTGGAGGGGCTGAGCGACCTGCTGGCCACCGTCCGGCTGGTGAAGCGGAAGCTAAATCCAGCCCTGGCCATGGAGGGAGTCCTGCTTACCATGTTCGACAGCCGGACCAACCTGTCCCTCCAGGTGGCGGAGGAGGTCAAGCGCCACTTCCCTGGTCAGGTCTATGCCACCGTCATCCCCCGGAACGTCCGCCTGTCCGAGGCCCCCAGCCACGGCAAGCCCATCTCCGCCTACGACCCCTACTCCCGGGGGGCAGAGGCCTACCGGATGCTGGCGGAAGAAATGATCGCGAGGTAAAAATATGGCTAAACGCAAGACAGAACTTGGCCTGGGCCGGGGGCTCAATGCCCTGCTGGGTGATCCGGAGCTGCCCATTCAGAACGAGGGCTCGGTCGCCCTCCCCATCTCACAGGTGGAGCCCGGGCTGAACCAGCCCCGAAAGCGGTTTGACCAGGAGTCTCTGGATGACCTGGCGGAATCCATCCGGGTCCACGGAATCATCCAACCCCTCACCGTACGGCGGCTGTCCTCCGGCTACTACCAGATCATCGCCGGCGAACGTCGGTGGCGGGCGGCGAAGGCTGCCGGGCTCCAAGAGGTGCCCGCCGTCATCATTGAGGCGGACGACCGAAAGGTGATGGAGCTGGGGTTAATCGAAAATCTCCAGCGGGAGGACCTGAACCCTGCAGAAGAAGCCCGGGGCTACCAAACCCTGATGGAGGAATACGGCCTGACCCAAGAGCAGGTGGCCCAGCAGATGGGCAAGTCCCGGCCCGCCATCACCAATACCCTCCGCTTGCTGGCCCTGCCCCAGGAGGTCATGGCCCTGGTCGAGGAGGGGACCCTATCCGCCGGACACGCCCGGGCCATTCTGGGCGCGCCCACCTCTGCCCTCCAGCGGGAGGCGGCCAAACGGGTGGTGGAGGGCCAGCTCTCCGTACGGCAGACAGAGGCCCTGATCAAAACCCTACAGGCAGAAAAAAAGATCAAGCCCAAGGAGTCAGGACCGGACCTTTCTCTCTACCTGGGAGAGCTGGAGAAGGACCTGGGCGGCCGGCTGGGCCGCAAGGTCCGGATTGCCCACAGGGGCAAAAAGGGCCGGATCGAATTGGAGTACTACAACGAACAGGACCTGGAGGCCCTGCTGGCCCTGCTCCAAGGTCTAAAACTCCAGGGAGGTGGGCAGGATGGCTGACAAGCGGCGCAGCGAGCCCTTCATTGAGGATGCCGATCGTTTCCCCTCCAGTCCGCGAAAGGACCGGCGTCCCCCCTCCCCGGACCGGCGTCCTCCCGCCTCTGACCACCGCCCCCCTGCCGGCGACCAGGACGCCCGCCGCCGCAAAGCCCAGCAGCGCCGGCGGCGCAACTCAGTATTTCAATATATCGCAATCCTCTTTTGCGCGGCCTTCCTGCTGCTGCTGTTCACCTTCATGATGGAGCGGCGGCAGAGCCAGCAGCAGATCGACGATCTGAAGCAGTCCGCCTCCGCCCTTCAGACACTTCAGGGAATGATCCAGACCAACGAGCAGCTGAAAAATCAGGTGGCGGAGCTGGAGAGCCAGTCTGAGAGCCTCCAGCAGCGCTGTGACCAGCTGGAAGAGCATTCCACCGCCGCCCAGCAGGCCCAGTCTGAAGCTGAGAAATCCCTCCAGGCCATGGACTGGTTCTGGCAGATCAACGAGGCCTATGTCCGGGGCCGGTATAAGCTGTGCCGGGAGCTGATTCAGTCCATAGAAGCCGCCGGACTGCAAGGTTCCCTGCCCAAGGAGAGCATCACCGACAACAACCGCTTCTCCCCGGCAGACCGCTACCAGGAAATCCGGGACAAGCTCATAAAGTGAGACGCCATGTTTCACGTGAAACATAACATTTAACAAGGAGAGAACTGCAATGCTTGACATCCGTTTTATCCGGGAGAATCCCGAAGCCGTAAAGGAGAACATCAAAAAGAAATTCCAGGAGGAGAAGCTCCCCCTGGTGGACCAAGTGCTGAAGCTGGATGCGGAAAACCGGGCCGCCATGTCTGAGGCCAACGAGCTCCGAGCCGCCCGGAACACCCTCAGCAAGAAGGTGGGCATGCTCATGGGTCAGGCCAAGAAGGACCCCTCCAAGCTGGACGAGGCGGAGGAGGCCAAGGCCCAGGTAAAGGCCAACGCCGACCGTCTGGCCGAGCTGGAGCAGAAGGAGGCCCAGCTGGCCGAAGAAATCAGAAAGATCATGCTGGTCATCCCCAACATCATCGACCCCTCCGTCCCCATTGGGCCCGATGACAGCGCCAACGTAGAGGTGGAGCGGTTCGGCGAACCCGCGGTGCCCGACTTTGAGATCCCCTACCACACCGAGATCATGGAGTCCTTCAACGGGGTGGACATGGACGCCGCCGGCCGGGTGTCGGGCAACGGCTTCTACTACCTGCTGGGGAATGTGGCCCGGCTCCATGAGGCAGTGCTGGCCTACGCCCGGGATTTTATGATCAACAAGGGCTTCACCTTCTGCATCCCCCCCTTCATGATCCATGGCAACGTGGTGGAGGGCGTCATGTCTCAGACCGATATGGAGGCCATGATGTATAAGATCGAGGGGGAGGACCTGTACCTCATCGGCACCAGCGAGCACTCCATGATCGGCAAATTCATTGACCAGATCATCCCCGAGGCCTCCCTGCCCCAGACCCTCACCTCCTACTCCCCCTGCTTCCGGAAGGAGAAGGGCTCCCACGGCATCGAGGAGCGGGGGGTCTACCGCATCCACCAGTTCGAGAAGCAGGAGATGATCGTGGTGTGCCGGCCCGAGGACTCTATGGACTGGTATGAGAAAATGTGGCGCTACTCGGTGGAGCTGTTCCGCTCCCTGGACATCCCCGTGCGGCAGCTGGAGTGCTGCTCCGGCGACCTGGCCGACTTGAAGGTGAAGTCCTGCGACATTGAGGCCTGGTCCCCCCGGCAGAAGAAGTATTTTGAGGTCTGCTCCTGCTCCAACCTGGGCGACGCCCAGGCGAGGAGACTGAAAATGCGGGTAAAGGGTGAGAAGGGCACCTACCTGCCCCACACCCTGAACAATACTGTAGTGGCTCCTCCCCGGATGCTCATCGCCCTGCTGGAGAACAACCTCCAGGCCGACGGCAGCGTTCTCATTCCCAAGGTGCTCCAGCCCTACATGGGCGGCCTGGAGCGCATGGTTCCCAAAAAATGAACGGTACACCACAAAAAAAGCTCCCTTCCAAACGGCGCAATGAACTGGTGCTGCTCAATGTATGGTTCTGCCTCGGTGTCTTTTTATATCATATCCTGGCCCGCTCGGCAGTCAGCCTGAACCGGCTCAGTTGGCAGTTTGCCCTAATTATCTTTATCCAACGGCTGATCTGCGTCTCCCTTCTGGGCTTCTTTTTCCTCAGCGGCCTGAAAATGACCGCCTTCTATCCCAAGCGGAAGACCTTGGCGCAATATTACCGCAGCCGGCTCGCCCGGCTGCTCCCCCCCTATATAATTGCGTCGATCATCACCTATCTTACCCTCATGGCGTTGAATGGGCGCTCCTTCTCCTGGAAAGAGCTGGTTTTGGGAATTATCCGGGGCGATCTGTCCGCACCCTTCTACTTCGTCATTGTCCTGCTGCAATTCACCCTTCTCACCCCCCTGTTCCGCCGGCTGGCGGAGCAGTATTCTGCAGTAATCCTGCTGCCCCCCGCCCTGATCCTCACCCAACTCAGCTCTCAGTTCTTCGCCACGGCATCCATACCCGTCCCCCAATGGCTGGCCGCCCTCCACTCCGGGCATCTTTTCACCGACCACCTCTTTTACTACCTGGCCGGCTGCTGCGCCGGAGCGCACTATGAGGAGTTCCTGACCCTGCTGAAGCAAAACCGGCCCGTCATCTCCCCCCTGTTTTTCAGTTCCGCCCTGCTCAACGTCGCCGCATGCATCCTGTGCTACTCAGGGAGGGCCGACATCCCCTATCTCCAGCTGATCCACATCCTCTACTATATCAGCGGTCTGCTCTACCTCACCGACCTGGCCCTCCGACTGGCCGAGTCAAAGCGGACCTTCCGCCTGGCACAGCGGATTGACCGGGCTGGTTACCTGATCTATCTCTACCACGGTCTGGCCATCACCCTGTTCAATATCGCCGCCACCCGTCTCTCCATCACCCGATACGGCACCCAAATCCTGCTGCAGCTGCTGCTTGTCCTGCCGGCTGTCATTGGAGGGAGCCTCCTGTGGCAGCGGCTATGGGCAGCCTTTAAAAAGCAGGTCACCCCCAGCCCCCTGCACCAATAAAGCGCAAACCAAAAAGGAGGCGTACCATGAAAAAATTTCTTGCCGAGTTCAAAGATTTTGCCATGCGGGGCAATGTAATGGACCTAGCCGTAGGCGTCATCATCGGCGGGGCTTTCAGCGCCATTACCACCTCCCTCATCAACGACATCATTATGCCTATCCTGGGCATCTTCACCGACAGCATCTCCTTCGCCGACCTGTCCTTCACCGTCAATGGAGCCGTCATCACCTATGGCAACTTCATTCAGGCCGTGCTGAACTTCATCATTATGGCGCTGGTGGTCTTCTGCATGATTAAGGTGATGAACAAGCTCCACCGGAAGAAGGAGGAGCCCCAGCCTCCCGCCGCCCCTCCTGAGCCCTCCGGGGAAGAAAAGCTGCTGATGGAAATCCGCGATCTGCTAAAGGAGAACCGTTCAAATGCCTGAAGATAAACACGAAGGCAGGGAGGAAACGGGCTTTACCCCCGCCTCCCCCGTCAAACGGACGCTGGCCTGGATCGGCGTGGTCTACGCCCTCATCCTGCTGGCCCTGACCACTTACTTCTACTTCACCGGCACCGGCCTGGGCAACCTGGGACCTCTGCTCACCGTCCCCGGCCTGATAGGGCTGGGCATTGTGGCGCTGGTGTCCTGGCGGACCACCGGAAAGCCGGGAAAATGGCCGGCGATCAGTCTGGCAATTCTCTGCTGGCTGCTGGCCCTGGCCACCCTGCCCATCGGTATCGCCGGGCTGCTGTCCAACTTCGGAGGCTGAACTATGGAACAGATCATTTCCGCCGGACTGGACCAGCTGGGCCTGACAGCCCGCGTCCCAAAGGACGCCCCCGCCCGGCTGGCCCAATACGGACAGATGCTCTTAGAGAAAAACCGGATGATGAACCTCACTGCCATCCGGGAGCCGGAGGGCGTAGCCCGGCTGCACATGCTGGACTGCGCCGCCCTGCTGAAATTCTGCAACTTTGAGGGCAAGACCCTTGTGGATGTGGGTACCGGGGCGGGCTTTCCGGGGATGGTGCTGAAAATTCTGGTTCCCTCCCTGAAGGTTACCCTGCTGGACTCCCTGGCCAAGCGGCTGAACTGGCTCACAGAGGTCTGTGACGCGCTGGACGGCGTGGACAGCATCACCACTTTCTATGGCCGGGCGGAGGAGTTTGCCCTGGAAAAACAGGGCCTGCGGGACAGCTTCGACTTTGTAACCGCCCGGGCGGTGGCCGAGCTGCGGGTGCTGTGTGAGCTGTGTCTCCCCTTTGTGAAGGTGGGGGGCCAATTCCTGGCCATGAAGTCCACCAGCAGCGACCAGGAACTGGAGGAGGCCGCCCACGCCGTCAAGCTGCTGGGAGGCAGAGTGACAGAGGTTCAGGACTATCAAATCCCCGGAACTGACATTACCCACCGGCTGATTGTCATTCAAAAAATGGCCCCCACCCTGAAGGGTTATCCCCGAAGATGGGCCAAAATACAGAAAGAACCTCTATAATTCACGGCGCTCCCTAAAAAAGGAAGGGAAATTGTAAATTTTTTCTAAAAAATCCTCAAAAAAAGGTTGACGTATAACAGATTTATGATATATTAAACGTGTGAATCAGGAGGTACTTCCACATGGGCACCGTAATCGCAATCACATCCGGCAAGGGCGGGACTGGGAAGACCTCGATTGCCGGCGGAACGGCCGCCTCTCTGGCCCTGATGGACCGCCGGGTTCTCTGCATCGACATGGATATTGGCCTGCGCAATCTGGATATCACCCTGGGACTGAATGACCGGGCCCTGATGGACTTCTCCGATGTGGCGCTGGGCCGCTGCCCGCTGGCCCGGGCGGCGGTGGAACATCCCACCCTGAAGGGACTTTCCCTCCTCACCGCTCCCATGACCATGCCGGCCAGCCTCACCCCGGATAAGGTGCGCGCGCTGCTGGACAACGCCCGCAGCATGTATGACTACATCCTCATCGACTCCCCCGCCGGCCTGGGCCCGGGCTTCCGGCTGGCCATCTGCGGGGCCGACCGGGTCATCGTCGTAGCCACCAACGACACCTCCTCCCTGCGGGACGCCCAGAGGACGGTAACCGAGCTGGAGGGAGTACGCCAGGTCCATCTGGTGATGAACCGCATTCAAGCCAAGCTGCTGCGCCGGCTGCGCGCCACCATTGACGACGCCATGGATGCCGCCGGACTCCCCCTTATCGGTGTCGTCCCGGAGGACCCCCAAGTGATTCTCTGCGCCAACCTGGGCCAGCCCCTCACCACCCGGGGAAAACGGGGCGCCGCCCTGGCCTGCTGGAACATCGCCCGACGCCTGGAGGGGCATCGCGTCCCCATCATGCGAATTCGCTAACCCCCAAATCTATTTCAAGGAGGTATTGATGCCATGAATATCGCAATTATGAGCCATACCAAAAAGCAAGACCTGATGGTACAGTTCTGTACCGCTTACTGCGGTGTTCTGTCCAAGCATTCCGTCTGCGGCACCAACGCCACCGGACGTATGGTGGCGGAAGCTACCGGCTTGCCCGTCAACCTGTTCCTGTCCCATGAGCATGGGGGCATTGAACAGATTGGGCAGCGGATCATCTACAATGAGATCGACATGGTACTGTTTTTCAACTCCCCCCAGGATAACGAGATGGATAAGGACGTTTTATATATCACCCGCCTGTGCGACCAGCACTCCGTCCCCGTGGCCACCAACGTGGCCACCGCCGAGCTGCTGATCCACGGACTGGCCCGGGGCGACCTGGACTGGCGCGAGGGAATGAATCCCAATCGGGTCCCCTTCGCCCTGTAACCGGCGGCGCATCCACCTGTGCGCTCCCGTCCCGATTCTCGTGGATGGGAGCGTTCCGCATTTTCGCCGCTCTCCTGGAACCGCTCCGTGAGGACGCATCACGATGCGTCCGTTTGGAAAATGCTGCATTTTGCGAACGCTTCGTGAAGCGTCCCTACAGAAGTCTCCTACAGCAAAATATCAGCGAGCGGCCACAGGCCGCCTCTGCAAAATAATTGTGTGTGACAAAAGAAAGGAACATGAACTATGGCTAAGGTACAACCCAGAACACTCTCCGGCTTTATGGAGCTCCTCCCCGCCCGTCAAATTCAGTTTGACCGCATGACCTCCATTATCCGGGAATCCTTCTCCCTTTACGCCTTCACCCCTCTGGACACCCCCATCATCGAGGCCAGCGAGGTGCTGCTGGCCAAGGGCGGCGGGGAGACCGAGAAGCAAATCTATCGCTTCTCCAAGGGGGACTCAGACCTGTCCCTCCGCTTTGACCTCACCGTCCCCCTGGCCAAGTATGTGGCACTGAATTACGCCAAGCTGGCCTTCCCCTTCCGCCGGTTCCAGGTTGGCAAGGTGTACCGGGGCGAGCGGGCCCAGCGGGGCCGGTTCCGGGAGTTCTATCAGGCGGACATCGATGTCATCGGCGACGGCCAGCTGGACATCTCCAACGACGCGGAGATTCCCGCCATTATCTACCGCACCTTCACCTCTCTGGGTCTGAAGCGATTCCAGATCCGGGTGAATAACCGAAAGATCCTCAACGGCTTTTACTCCATGCTGGGTCTCACCGCCCAGTCCGGCGCCATCATGCGCACGGTGGACAAGCTGGAAAAGATCGGCGAGAAGTCGGTCCGGGAGCTGCTCACCGCCCCGGACATCGGCCTGAGCAACGACCAGGCAGCGGAAATCCTCAGATTCATTGATATCAAGGGCTGTAATGCGGATATCCTTGCCGCCCTGGAGGGCTACCGGGGCCGGGATCCCAAGTTTGACGAGGGCCTGGACGAGCTGGCTGCCGTGGCCAGGAACCTGGCCGCCTTCGGCGTGCCCGAGACTCACTTTGTCCTGGACCTGACCATCGCCCGGGGCCTGGACTACTACACCGGTACCGTCTATGAGACCACCATGTTGGATCACCCGGAGATCGGCTCCATCTGCTCTGGCGGACGGTTTGATAACTTAGCGGAATATTATACCGATAAACAACTCCCCGGCGTTGGAATTTCCATCGGTCTGACCCGTCTGTTCTTTGTTCTGGAAGACCAGGGCTACCTGAACGACGCCCTGAACACCGCCCCCGCCGACGTGCTGATCCTCCCCATGACCGACGACATGGGCCCCGCCATTACCCTGTCCACCCAGCTGCGATCCGCCGGGGTGCGCACCCAGATTTACGGCGAGCAGAAGAAATTCAAGCAGAAGATGAACTACGCCGATAAGCTGGGGGTGCCCTACGTCATCTTCCTGGGGGACGATGAGATCAAGCAGGACAAGGTGTCCCTGAAAAATATGCGCTCCGGGGAGCAGGGTCTCCTCCCCACAGGCGAGGCCGTGGAGAAGATTGTCGCCGCCATGGGTGCCGACGACGCCGCCACCCCCATTCTGGACAAGGGGGAGTAAATCCTCTCCTAGTGCGGAATCCCTCCACCACCGGACTTTGTCCGGCGGTCCCCCTCCCTTTAGCAAGGGAGGCTTTAGGAGGAAAACTCACAATTAAGCGTAAAAAGCCCCCCTGTCAAAGGGGGGAGGGCCACGAAGTGGCGGGGGGATTCCTCCGCCGTGGAAAGGAACCCCCTATGAAAAAGAAGCTCTGGATTCTCTGTGTCATTGCCGTTCTTCTATCCGCCTTCGGTCTCGGTCTTACTGCGGCCTATGTTACCTCAGACTATTCGACGGAGGGCACTGGCGGGGTTACGCCCCCTCCTCCCCCGACGATATAGAGCAGGAACTACAGTCGAGCTTGCAATTACAAAATGGAATTACAAATGATAAATAATACAAACAGGAGTTGATAATATGGGTGACACAAGCACCTTTTACCGCACCCACACCTGCGGCGAACTGCGCATAGAGCAGGTGGGGCAGACGGTCACTTTGTCCGGCTGGATGGAGAACCTGCGGGAGGTGTCGGGCAATCTGGCCTTCCTGGTCCTCCGGGACTTCTACGGCACCACCCAGGTAGTGCTGGAGACGGAGGAGATGATTCAAACCGCCAAAGAGCTGAACAAGGAGACGGTGATTTCCGTCACCGGCGCCGTCCGGGAACGGGACAGCAAAAACCCCAAGCTCCCCACCGGCGACATTGAGGTGGTCCCCGCCAAGATCGAGGTGCTGGGCCGCTGCCGGCACAACGAGCTGCCCTTCCCCGTTACCCGCAGCCGGGAGGCGGACGAGTCCGCCCGGCTGAAGTACCGCTATCTGGACCTGCGCAATCCCGAGGTCAAGAACAACATCGTCCTGCGTTCTCAGGTGGTGTCCGCCCTGCGCGCCGCCATGACCGACCACGGCTTCCTGGAGATCACCACCCCCATCCTCACCGCCTCCTCCCCCGAGGGGGCCCGGGACTACCTGGTGCCCTCCCGGAAGCACCCGGGAAAATTCTATGCCTTGCCCCAGGCCCCCCAGCAGTTCAAGCAGCTGCTCATGGCCTCCGGCTTCGACAAGTACTTCCAAATCGCCCCCTGCTTCCGGGACGAGGACGCCCGGGGCGACCGCTCCCCCGGTGAGTTCTACCAGCTGGACATGGAGATGGCCTTCGCCGACCAGGAGGACGTCTTTGCCGTGCTGGAGGACGTGCTCCCCCCCATCTTTGCCAAATACGGCAAGTATAACACCGCCTCCACCGCTCCTTTCCGGCGCATCCCCTACCTGGAGGCCATGGAAAAGTACGGCACGGACAAGCCCGACCTGCGCATCGACCTGACGGTGCAGGACCTGACCCAGCTGCTGTCCGGCTGCGGGTTCCCGCCCTTTGAGAACCAGCGGGTAAAGGCGGTGGTGGTGTACGGCTTCGAGGGGAGCCGGAAACAGATCGACAAGCTGTGCGCCGACGTGGAGGTCCAGACGGGGAACAAGGTGTACTGGTTCCGCTATGATGAGAAGGGGGAGCTGGTGGGCGGAATCTCCAAATTCCTCCAGCCCATCAAGGACCTGGTGGTGGAGGCCCTGACCCTCGCCCCCGGCTGTCTGGTGGGCCTGTCCGCTGGAACGCTGCTGGCGGCGCAAAAAACCGCCGGGGTATTCATCAAGACCGTGGCGCCCCTCTGCCCCGCCCACTTCGTCAAGGAGCGGTATGAGTTCTGCTGGATCGTGGATTTCCCCATGTATGAGATCGGCGAGGAGTCCGGCGAGCTGGAATTCTGCCACAACCCCTTCTCCATGCCCAACGGCGGCCTGGAGATCATCGAAAAGGCCATCAAGGGAGAGGTGGACCCCCTGTCCATCACCGCCTTCCAGTATGACCTGGTGTGCAACGGGGTGGAGCTCAGCTCCGGCGCAGTGCGCAACCACGACCCGGAGCTCATGGTCAAGGCCTTCTGGATGGTGGGCCTGGAGGAGGAGGACGTGCGGAGCAAATTCCCCGCCATGTACAACGCCTTCACCTACGGCGCTCCCCCCCACGCCGGCATCGCCCCTGGGGTGGACCGGATGGTCATGCTGCTGTCCGGCGAGGAGTCCATCCGGGAGGTAATTCCCTTCCCCATGAACAAGAACGCCCAAGACCTGATGATGGGGGCTCCCAGCCCGGTGGAACAGAGTCAGCTGGACGAGCTGAACATCGCCGTCACAAAGACGGAAGATACCGCTGAATAATACTATCCCCAGAGGCCCTACTGGACCTCTGGGGACTATTTTATCTTATCTGTGCACTTGAAATTTTGTTCCGCCTGGCGGATTGTAATCAAACCAGTGTAGATTATCCGTCAGGCCACACAACCAACCCAACGCCATATCCCAAAAAATAACCCGCCGCTTCCTGCGGCGGGTTTTCTCATCCCAAAATCAGCATCAGCACCGGAATCGTAATAAAGCTGCCCAGAATAGACAGGCAGGAGCCGGTGGCGGCATACTCCTCGTCGGCGCCGTAGGCCCCGGCCATCACAGTCACCTGGCTGACCACCGGCAGGGCGCTCTCCACCACAAAGACCCGGAGCGCCAGGCCTTCCATTCCAAACAGGACACAGCAGCCCAGGCAGATCAAGGGGGAGAGGACCAGCCGCAGCACCAGCATCGCAGGCAGGCCCGGCAGAAGCCGCAGGCTCCTCAGCCCCACCTCATAGACAATAAAGCCGCAATAGATCAGGGCCAGGGGGGACACAGAATTGCTGATATAGCCCGCAAACCGCATCACCGGGGCAGGCAGCCGCAGTCCCAGCACCAGAAGCAGGACCGCAAAGATAACAGACAGAATAGGAGGCTTGGTAAAGACGTCCCGAATAAAGACGCCAACTCCCCCTCCTCGCTCCCCTTTCGTGCCGGCCCGCTCTACCAGCATGATCCCCACCGACTGGAGAAAGCTGGTATTTCCCAGATAGTAAAGCATCAGATAGGGCATACACGCCTCTCCAAAGAGCTGGGTACACACGGGAATCCCAATAAAAATGGTGTTGGACAGCCCCGCCATAGCCACGAAGACGCCCCACCGCTCCCGGGGCAGGCGGAGCAGTGTGGCGGCCGCCGCCGAAATCAACAGCCCTGCCGCCACGGAAATCACGCTGGACAGCACCATCATCCCCGCCCGGGCCAGCTCATTCCGGTCCAGATTGTTCAGCAGGCCCACGATACAGTTGCAGGGCACCGCGATATTGACAATGTACTTGCTGACAAATTTTTTCTCTGCCGCAGTCATCCAGCCCCAGGTCCCCATAAAGTAACCCACCGCCATCAGCATCAGCAGCACCAGACAGGCCGAAACTGCATTTAAAAAACCCGCCATCCGCTCACTTCTTTCTGTAACCTCAGGGCCCGGGCGCAGCTCATACGTCCGGGCCCTGCTTCATCCTCATTCCGCCTTGGGAGGCTTTCCCCCGCTTTTGGGGTGACGGCGGCGGCGGCGGTTGACCGGGCGGTGGTCGCCGCCCCCCTCCTTGTACTGCTGCTCCGGAGCCTGCTCCTTGGGGCGGCGCTCGCCGGTCTCACCTTCCCCCCTGCCGGAACGGTGACGGCGGTTTCGCCGGCTGGGCCTGCGTTCCTCCTGCTCCTCCCCGCCGTGCTCCCGGCTGGGGAAAGCCGCCTCAATGGCCGCGGCCAGCGAATCCTCCTCGGTCACCTGGGCGGGTCCATCCTCCTGGCGGCGGAGCTTGGCCAGCTCCTCCAAGGGGGGCTCCACATAGCCCTCAGGCCGCTTTCCTTTTCCGCTGCGAATGACGCACAGCTCACAGTTGTGATAGGTCTTAGGACTCTCCGGGTCGGACTCCAGCCGGACCTGAACGGTCTGCCGGAGCAGATTGACACCGGATACCGTGCCCGCCCCGTCCGGGGTCTCTACAAAAGACTCCTGCTTGGGAGCATGCTTCACCAAATCCTCGTAGGCCTCCTGCTCATACTTCAGGCAGCACATCAGCCGCCCGCAGGTGCCGGAAATTTTTGTAGGATTGAGGGACAGGTTTTGGGTCTTGGCCATCTTAATGGACACCGGCTGAAAGTCCTCCAGGAACTGGGCGCAGCAGAAAGGCTTGCCGCAGATGCCCAGGCCCCCCAGCAGCTTGGCCTCGTCCCGGACGCCAATCTGCCGCAGCTCAATCCGGGCATGGAGGGTACTGGCCAGGTCCTTCACCAGGGCCCGGAAATCCACCCGGCCCTCCGAGGTAAAGAAAAACAACACCTTACTGCCGTCAAAACTGTACTCAGCGCTGACCAGCTTCATATCCAGGCCGTGTTCGGCAATTTTCTGCTGGCAGGTGGACATGGCTCGTTTCTCCCGCTCCCGATTCTGCTCCACCGTTCTGACGTCCTCCGGCGTGGCCAGCCGCACCACAGGCCGCAGGGGAGCGGTGAGCTCGATCTCGTCAATCATGGTGTTTTCCCGGACACAGTGGGCGTACTCCACCCCCTTTGCTGTCTCTACAATAACACCGTCCCCAATCTGAAACTGAATCCCATTGGGGTTGAAGTAGTACTCCTTTCCGCCGTTTTTAAAGCGGATGCTAATAATCTCTACCATCAGTATTTTCTCCTCGTCCGATTAAATCCTGTATTTACAGAGCGTCAAACATCTGGGCGCACAGCCAGCCGGTCAGCGGCCCGCCGCTTACATTCAACCGGGCTGCAGTCTTCAGCTCCCGGACCAGCTCCACTGCCCGCAGCAGTCTGCGCCGGTTTCCGCCCCTGACGGCCTGGTCTCCCAGTTCACTCTCCAGAGCGGAGAGGAACGCAGACAGCTCCTCCCCCCGCTTGCCGTCCAGGGCCATAGCCGTTTCCAGCAGCTCCAGCTCCCCCGCCCGCTCCAAAGCGCTGGCCAGCTCTTTTACCAGCGCCAGCTGTTCCGGGGCAATACCGACGTCCCGGTCCGGCGCCGCCGGAGTCAGTGCCAGCGCCTCACACCGGGAGCGCACCGTCTGGAGCAGTCCCCCGGGATTGCCAGCCAACAAGAGAAACACCGCGTAAGGCGGGCCTTCCTCCAGCAGCTTGAGCATGGCGTTCTGGGCAGAGGGGTTCATCTGATCCGCCTCCTCCAGAAGGTAGACCTTCCGCTCCCCCTCGTTGGGGCGGATGTAGGCATCGGCGCGGAGCTGCCGCACCTGATCCACCGTAATGGGCTTGCCCTCCCCCGGTCCGGCCACCACTGCCACATCGGGGTGGATACCCTTGTTCACCTTCAGGCAGGGCCCGCAGTGTCCACAGGGCTTCTCCTCTCGGGAGGTACACAGCATGGCCGCCGTCAGCTGCCGGGCCAAGTTGTGCCGCCCGGAGCCGTGGGGACCGGAGATGATATAGGCGTGGGACAACCCCCGCTCCCGTTCCTGGCGGGATAGCTGATCCTTAATCCGTTCGTTTCCGTCCAAGGCAGATAGTTTCATAGGCTCTCCTCTGACTCCTGTAGAGGCGGCCTGTGGCCGCCCCTACAATATAAGCGTCCGAACTTCTGACAGCATATTATACCCTATTTTCTTCAAATAGGCCAGCTCTTTTTTTGAAATTCGCTCTCCTGGAGCCACTACCGGCACGCCGGGAGGGTATGGGGCAATCTGACAGGCGGCAACCTCCCCCTCGCAGTCCTCCAAAGGCCTCACCCGGCTGGGGGCGAAAAGGGCCTGCCGTGGGAAGAGCACCTGCTCCGGAAGGGGCGGGGCAGAGATAGGTGGGCAGTCTCCCATCATGTCTTGCAGTTCCTCCAGCCGGGCGGCCAGATAGGGGATCGCCTTTCCCGTATCCTGACAGGTGCAGATAAAGACCACATGGCCTCCGTCCTCCATCTCCGGCACATACCCCCGCTCTCTTAGGGTCCGAACAAAGGCGGGGCCGTCCTTCACCTTCAGCACAAACCGGGTGGGGTCCAGGGAGAAGCCGGAGTAGGGGCGGTCGGTCAGGCTGGGAAAGGCCTGCCGCAGCTCGGCCACACGGACGGCGACTTGCCGGTATTTCTCCGTCCCCCAATTCACCATCCAGTCCCGGACTACGTCCAGAGAAGCCAGCATAGGGTAGGAGGGGCTGGAGGTGCCGAAGACAGAGGCGGTCCGCCGCACCAGATCGGAGTCGAATCCGCTGGCAAAGAGCAGGGCGGACTGTCCCATGGCGGGGAGGGTCTTGTGAGCGGAGACGGATACCACATCCGCCCCCCAGAAGGGGGCCAGTCCCAAAAAGGGCAGGTGGGCCCCGTGAGCCCCGTCTACAAAGAGCCTCCCACTATGGGCGTGGACAATTTGAGAGATGGCCCCAACATTTGACAACACTCCGGCATAAGTTGGCGAAGTAATACACACTGTCTTAATATCCGGGCACTCCTCCAGGGCCTGCTCCACCGCCCCCGGAGAGACGGGGCCGGGAAGATTCTCGGATCTCAGCCAAATCCGATCCAGCCAGACGGGCTCCAAATCCAGAAGGGCCAGGGCGTTAAAGGCCGAGCGGTGGCAGCACCGGTCCATGAGTACCCTCTCCCCCGGTCGGGCGCACAGAGCCAGGCCAGTGTGTACCCCCATAGTGGACCCTCCGGTGAGAAACTGGCACTGGTCAAAGCCGAAGATCTCCGCCCACAGGGCCTGGGCAGAGTCAAAAGGCTCCCCGGCCTCGTAGAGGTTGCCCGTCTCGGGCAGCTCGGTCACGTCGATGGGGGCCAGCCACTTCAGGTCCGCAGGAGGAAAGGGCTGGCCTTTGTGTCCCGGCATGTGATAGCGGACAGGCTCCCGGTCCGCGTATTTCCGCAGGGCGTCGTAAAGAGGTGTAGGCATAGGATTCCCTCCAAAAAAGGCGGAAGGGTCTCCCCTTCCGCCTTTGTCAATTATCTCTGATGGGGGGCGTAGGCCACCACGGTACGGCGGTTGGGCTCCACGCCGGTGGAGTAGGTCGAAACGCCCTTGTAGTCCTGAAGGGCGGTGTGGATCACGTGGCGCTCGTAGGCGTTCATGGGCTCCAGGGTCATGTTCTTGCGATACTTGACGACCTTGCCCGCCACCTTCACGGCCAGCCGCTGGAGGGACTCCTCCCGCTTGGCCCGGTAGCCCTCGGCGTCCACATGGATACGCACCCGCTTGGACTGGCCCCGGTTGACGGTGTAGCTGGTGAGCTGCTGGATAGCGTCTAAGGTCTCCCCCCGGCGGCCGATAATGGCCCCCAGATCCTGGCCCTGAAGGATGACCTTATAGTTGCCCTCGCCGGTGACAAAGATATCCGGAGCGGCCTCCACCTTGAGATGTTCCATCAGCCCGATAAGAAAAGTCCTGATCTGATTGGCGCGCTCATCCTCCGGACTGACGGGATTTATGGTGACGGGCTCCCGAGGAGCGGGGGCACTGCCGATAAGCACCTCATCCCCCTCCTGCAAGCGGTTTTCCTGGCGGCGGGGGCGCTCCCGGCGTTCAGGCCGGGACTGGCGGGCTCTGGGGGGGGCCATGCCTGGCTTGGCGGAGAGGATGGTCTCCTCCGCAACGGGGGCGGCGGGGACCTCCTCCACCTTCTCGGCCGGCTTAGAAACCTGCTGCTTTACCGGCTTTGACGCGGGAAGGACGGTCTCCTCCCTCACAGGGGCGGGGGCAGCCGCCTTGGACGCGGGTTTTGGCTCCGGAAGGAGAGGCTCGTCGTGAATGGGGCGGGCCACGCCGTCCACTTCGTTATAACTCACCCGAACCTTGGCCGGGTTGCTGCCAAAGCCCAGAAATCCGGACTTGGCCCGCTCAATGACTTCCACCGACACATCGTCGCGCTCCAGTCCCAGCTGGAACAGGGCGGCGGCAATGGCGTCCTCCTCAGAGCGCCCGGTGGTCTCGATCCACTTTAACATCCCTTAGCCCTCCTTCTTATTGTCCTTGGCCGGTTTGGACTTCTTTTTTCCCTTTTTGGCCGCTTCGGCGGCGGTGATGGCCCGGAAAAGCTGATTCGGGTCGGTATAGGGGGTCACCTCGCCATAGCGGCCGGGGATATAGGACCGGCCCCGGGCATAGGCCCGGATGCCCTCACGGCTGTCCTCCCGGTTGACGCCCTCCTGGTCCGGCTCCGCGTCTTTCTTGAGGGAGGTCTTTTTCTTGCCCCGGTTCTTCTTCTCCTCCTCAAGGCGGCGCTGGCGCTCCAGGCGGGCCTCCTCCTTGCGGCGCTTCTCCTCCTCCTTCTCCTCAGCCTCCCGCTTGGCGGCGGCCTGGCGGGCGGCCTCGTAGTCCTTTTTCAACATACGGCCGCAGATGACCTCCTGAATCATCTGCGTAAAATACTGGGCAATCCAGTAGATGGACAGTCCGGCGGGAACGGTAAAGCCAATCCACAGGGACATCAGTGGCATCATCCACATCATCATCTTGTTGGTCTGGTCCATCTGCTTGTTTTCCGTCTGATTGTTCATCTGGTTGGTGGCCATAGACACCTTCATAGACAGGAAGGACACGCACACCGAGACGATTGGCAGAATAAACAGACCGATGGAGCCCGGGGTAATCCCGCCGGCCCAGAATCTCCAGTTGGGGATTCTGGACAGGTCAATACCAATGAACTTGAAGTTCATGACAAACAGGCCGTCCGCGCCCACAGCCGACTGGAGGGAAGCCAGATTTTCCTTGGTGACCAGGGAGAGCAGATACAGCTGATTATAGGCACCGTTTTGGAACAGGCCCTCCGCCTTTTCCATCACAGCGGCCGTCACCCAACCGTTTGCGATGGCCACATCAGACCAGTTGAGCTGGGTGGCCAGTGTCTGAATCTGATCGTCGGACATCCCCATAAAATAGGTCAGAGGGTAACGGATGATGCTGTACAGAAGGATCAGGATAATCATGGGGATGAGGGACCAGACGCAGCCCCCCATGGGGTTGACCTTCTCCTTCTCATAGAGCTTCTGGAGCTCCAGATTGTAGCGCTCCCTGTCCTTGCCGTACTGCTTTTGCAGCTGCTGCATCTTTCCCGAGAGCATGGTAGTCTGAATCATGCTCTTTTTACTCTTCAGCGTGACGGGGAAGAGCACCAGTTTAATGACAATGGCAAAGAGAATCAGGGCTATGCCGTAGCTGCTGAACAGATTATAGAAAAACAGCAGCAGCCAGGCAAAGGGTTGTAAAATAATACCCACAAAAGTTACCTCCGCATATCAAGTTGTGGCAGAGCCCCTAGGGAACGGGGTCATATTCAACGGACTTCTGCCGGTGGAAGGGGTGGCACCTCGCAAGCCTGCGCAGGGCCAGCCATCCCCCCTTGACAGCGCCGTACTTCTCCACCGCCTCCAGGGCGTACTCCGAACAGGTGGGGATAAAGCGGCAGCAGGGGGGGCGCAGGGGTGAGATATTTTGCCGATAAAACCGGATCAGAGACAACAGCAGAGTTTTCATCAGGGCCTGTCCCCCTTTGCGGAAAGAAGGCCCAATTTTTTTGTCAGCTGGCCAAAGCTGCGCTCCAGCTCCCCATACCGCCCGTAAATCACCCGGGTCCGGGCGACGATTACGATATCATAACCGAGAAGCATCCCGCCCTCATGGGTGCGGTACAGCTCCCGGATGCGGCGGCGGGCCCGGTTGCGCTTCACAGCGTTGCCCAGCTTGACGCTGGTGGTTATCCCCAGCCGGTTTACCGGCCGGCCGGTCTTTCTGCAGTAGATGACAAAATAGGGGGACACAGCGCTTTTTCCCTTGTTATACAGCCGGCGGAACTCATGATTTTGTTTTAAGGACAGGGTATACTTCATGCTTTCCTCCATATGCACAGATAGGGCGGGGGAATTTCTCCCACGCCCCTGGTTTGTGCGCTATCTAAAACTGTGTCCTCTTATCCGTCTCATAAAAGATCCGGCCCTGCCTCACTGGCTGAAACGGGCGGACAGGCCGCCCCTCCCTTCTCAGTGGGTCAGACGGGCGCGGCCCTTGGCGCGGCGGCGGGCCAGCACCTTGCGGCCATTCCGGGTTGCCATACGCTTACGGAAGCCGTGCTCCTTAGAGCGCTGGCGCTTTTTGGGCTGATAGGTACGAAGCATGGGGGACACCTCCTCATTTGATCTCAAGCCGGCTCTCCCGGCCCAACAACAGCCCCATACAGGCTGCGGTCTGCGGTTATTCTCTTAAGAAAGCAGGCGCAAAAACACTCGCCTCAAAAGATACGTCCACCATTATAGCGGATTCATGCCGCCTCTGTCAACCATCTTTTTGCTCCAAGGACCGGGTTTTTTACAATTTTTTTATCCGAACTACATATTGTGATTCATGTTTTCTACATATACAAGCTTTTCCATACATTTAAAATAAAAATAAGGAAAAACCTTGCTGTCCATCCGAATTTTTGGTATAATGGCAGATGTGAAAAATTACACGTTCAGCCGCCTTCTCTGTAGGTACGGGGAGGGCGCTTTAAAAGTTTGCGCCGCCCGCAGATAAAAGGAGGAGCGCTATGAACCCAGCCGCAGAAGTATGGGAAAAGGTAAAAGCCCTGATGGGGGCTGAGATGACTGCCACCACTCTGAATACCTGGTTTGACGACGCCACGGCCGTCTCCCTGGAGGAGGACCGCTTTTTGCTCTACAGCCCTACCCGCTTCAAGCGGGACATCATTGCTGCACGCTATATCAGCCCCATCCAGAACGCCCTCCATGAGCTGTTCTCCGCTGACTTCCAGGTCACCGTTCTCACAGAGGGAGAACTAGACCGGATGCAGAAGGGGAGCAAGCCCGCCTCCTTCCTTCCCGGCACAGAGGAATACACCTTCGACCGCTTTGTAGTGGGGGCCTCCAACAAATTTGCCCACGCCGCCGCCCGCAAAGCGGCGGACAATCCGGGGGAGAGCTACAATCCCCTGTTCATCTTTGGCAACTCCGGCCTGGGTAAAACGCATCTGCTCTACTCCATCGCACATACCATCCACTCCAACCACCCGGATTTTAAAATCATCTACGTCAAGGGGGACGCGTTTACTAACGAGCTGGTCACCGCCATCCGGGAGGGCAGGACCCAGGAGTTCCGGGACAAATACCGCAGGGCCGATGTATTTCTTATGGACGATGTACAGTTCATCGCTGGCCGGGATTCCACGCAGGAGGAGATGTTCCACACCTTTAACACTCTGTATGAGCTGAAAAAGCAGATCGTCTTCACCTCCGACCGGCCGCCCAAGGAGATGCTCCGCCTGGAAGACCGGCTGAAGACCCGCTTCGAGTGGGGCCTGCTGGCCGATATCATCCCCCCTGACTACGAGACGCGCATGGCCATCATCAAGAACAAGGCCATCCGTATGGGGATGGACCTGCCCGACTACATTATCCAGCTCATCGCCGAGAATATCACCGCCAACGTGCGTCAGATTGAGGGCACGGTGAATAAAATCATGGCCTTCCAGGATCTGAACGGGGACACGGTGGATAAGAACACCGTTATCCGGGCGGTGAAGGATATCTTTAAGGAAAAATCTGACATTCTGCCCACTGCAGACGTCATTATTGACGAGGTGTGCAAGTTCTACAATCTGGAGCCTGAACTCCTCCGGGGGCAGGGCCGCTCCAAGGACATCTCCCTGGCCCGGCAGATCGCCATGTATCAGATCCGCCGAATGACCAACCTTTCTCTAAAGGAGATCGGTCAGGAGTTTGGCGGCCGGGACCACAGCACTGTTCTGAACGCCCTTAACCGCATTGAAGATCTGGTGAAGAATGATCCGGAGAAGGCGGAGATCGTGAAGGACATCACTACAAACATCAATTCACGCTATGAGTAACGGCCCCTGTCAGGCTGGCGTTCTTTTTCTCTGGAAAAAAATCAAAGAGAGCTTTCCTGTTAACTTTAACAGCCAACAGCTGTCCACAAAAAATGTGGAATGTTTGTGGACAGCTGTGGATAGTGGGGGCAGCTGTGGAAAACCCTCTCTTTCTGTCCACATCCCCTGTGGAGTTGATTTGCTTAGAGCTGCAAGGCTTTGCGCCCTCTTTCCACATTTTTTTTGCCTACTATCTACTGTTACTAAAAAATATCCTCTCCTCCTATTGCGGGAGAGAAAAAAGATTGGAGGAACCGTTTATGAAATTCTCCTGCGAAAAGGCTCTGCTGTCCGCCGCGGTGTCCGTCACCTCCCGGGCGGTGGCTGCAAAGAGCTCCATTCCCGCTATGGAGGGCATCCTTGTTGAGGCGGGCCAGGCCCTCCGACTCACCGGCTACAACCTGGAGACAGGGATCCAGGCCACCGTCCCCGCTGAGATTCTGGAGGGAGGGTCTCTGGTGCTGTCCGCCCGGCTCTTTGGTGAGATCGTCCGTAAGCTGCCTGACGATGTGGTGGTCTTCTCCTCTCAGGGGTACACCGTCAACATCAAATGCGGGCTGAGTGAGTTTAACATTCTGGGCACCGACCCGGAGGAGTTCCCCGAGCTGCCCGCCGTGGACCAGCAGAACACCCTGACCATCAAGCAGCCGGTGCTCCGGTCTATGATCGCGCAGACCCTCTTTGCCGTCAGCGACAATGAGAGCCGGCCCATCCATACCGGCTCTCTCTTTGAGGTGGACAGCGCCGGCCTCACCGTGGTGTCGGTGGACGGCTACCGCCTGGCCCTGCGCCATGAGGACGTGGAGGAGAAAAAAGGGGCGGACTCCTTCTCTTTTGTGGTTCCTGGTTCAGCACTGGGAGAAGTGGAAAAAATATGCTCTGGGGAGGAGCTGGTCACCGTCACCCAGGGGGCCCGGCATGTCATGTTCCAGACGGGAGATACCGTGCTGGTCTGCCGCAGGCTGGAGGGGGACTTTTTGGCCTACCGCAACGCCATCCCTCGGAACAACTCCATTCAGATCGAGGTAGAGGCCCGGGCCCTGCTGTCCTCCATCGACCGGGTGTCACTTATCATCAGCGAAAAGCTGAAATCCCCCCTGCGCTGCGTCTTTGGGGACGGCATGGTAAATATCACCACCAAGACCGCCATCGGGGACGCCGCCGATCAGTGCGTCATCAACGGCAACGGCGGCGGGCTGGAGATCGGTTTTAACAACAAGTACCTGATGGACGCCCTGAAGGCCGCCCCCGCCGACAAGCTGCGCATGGAATTTACCTCCGGGGTGGCCCCCTGCGTCATCCTGCCCGCCGAGGGAGAGGAGAATTTTACCTATATGGTGCTGCCTGTGCGGCTGAAAGCGAATTAGATTTTATTTGCATCTGTAGGGACGCATCATGATGCGTCCGTGCCCAAAATCGGTCCTGATGCCCGGACGCTTTGTGAAGCGTCCCGACAGGGACAATGTTTCACATGAAACAGGGGGAATAGCATGGAGATCCACGAGATCAAAATACACACCGAATTTATCAAGCTTCAGGACCTGCTCAAGTTCGCCGGGGCGGTGGAGACCGGCGGCGACGCCAAGCTGATCATTCAGGAGGGCCGGGTGTCGGTCAACGGCGAGCCCTGCCCTATGCGGGGGAAAAAGCTGCGCCCCGGAGACAAGGCGGTTATCGACAATGAGACGGAGCTTGTAGTCACGTGATTGTCAAACGCCTGGAGCTGGATTTTTTCCGCAACTACGCCCATCTTGAGGCGGAGTTTGATTCCCGGGTCAATCTGATCTACGGCGACAACGCCCAGGGCAAGACCAACCTGTTGGAGGCCATCGCCTATCTCTCCGCCGCCCGGTCCCACCGGGCCCGGTGGGATCGGGAGATGATTATGCTGGACGTGGACTCCGCCTTTGTCAAGGGGGAGGTGTTCAGCCGGGACCGGGACTTTACTCTGGAGGCCAAACTGTTTCGGGGCCGGGGCCGTCAGCTGTTTTCCAACGGGGTGAAGCTGAAGACCGCCGGGGAGCTGGCTGGAATTTTGAATACCGTGCTGTTTTGTCCCGAGGACCTTTCTTTAATCAAGGCGGGAGCCGTGGAGCGGCGGAAATTCCTGGACGGAGCCATCTGTCAGCTGCGGCCCCGGTATGCCCAGGCTTTGACGGAGTACAACCGGCTTTACGACCACAAGACCCGAATCCTGCGGGACTGGACGGAGCGGCCTGATCTGCTCCAGACCCTGGACGATTTCAATCTTCGCATGGCTCAGACAGGGGCGATTGTGATTCACTACCGGGCCCACTTCATCAAGCGCCTGCGGGAGCACGCCCCTGTTATCCACGCCGATTTCTCCGGGGGCCGGGAAGGGCTGGAGCTGGGCTATAAGACGGTGTCCACCATTACCGACCCCCAAGCTCAGCCCCGGGAGCTGCTCCCCCTTCTGCTGGAGCACCAGGAGAAGCACCGCCAGGCGGAGCTGGATTCCCGGCAGTGCCTGTCCGGACCCCACAAGGACGACCTGGCTGTTTCCATCGGCGGACAGTCCGCCAAGACCTACGCCTCCCAGGGCCAGACCCGTACCGCCGCCCTCTCCCTCAAGCTGGCCCAGCGGGAAATTTTCCAGGAGGAGACCGGCGAGTGGCCCGTCCTGCTGCTGGACGATGTCCTCTCCGAGCTGGACAGTAAGCGGCAGGCCTTTGTCCTCAACCGCATCCGGGGCGGGCAGGTATTTATCACCTGCTGCGAGGAGGAGAAGCTGGAAGGGCTGGAGGGCGGAAAGGCGTTCCATATCCACGATGGGAGGCTGATGTAGGAATGTATCTTCACCTAGGCCAATCGGTGGTCATTCCGGATAGTGATATTTTAGGCATCTTCGACTTGGACAACGCCAGCTGGGCCTACAAGACCCGGGAGCTGCTGGAGCGGGCGGAGGCGGAGGGCCGTGCCATCTGGCTCACCGAGGACCTTCCCCGGTCCTTCATCCTGGCGGACAGCCGCTGGGGGGAGCCGGTGGTGTATATGTCTCCCCTCTCCTCTGCCACCCTGGCCCACCGGGCGGAACGGGGCGGGTTTGAGTAGGGACGCTTCACGAAGCGTCCGCAAGCAACGTGAAAACGGACGCATCATGATGCGTCCCTACATTTGAAACAATGGAGGTTACACTATGGAACCCATCGAATATCTGTGGAAGGACCGCAAACGTTATTTTGGGCTGCCTCTGTCCTTCACCCGCTACCGGCTCAGCGAGGACCGGCTGTTCTGCGAAACTGGGCTGCTGAATCTGAAATCCGATGAGGTGCTGCTCTACCGGGTGCGGGACCTTCAGCTGAACATGTCGCTGGGTCAGCGTATCTTCGGCGTGGGGACGGTGTGCGTTGTCTCCTCGGACAAGAGCATTCCACACCTGGACCTGAAAAACGTAAAAAATCCCCGTGAGGTCAAGGAACTGATCCACCGGAACGTGGAGACGGCCAAGGACAAGCGCCGGATGCGCACCACCGAGCTGGTGGGCGCCGAGGACGGCGAGGACGACTACCATGATACCGCCGATCTGGACGGCGAAGAATTGGATTGATTTGTAGGGACGCATCACGATGCGTCCGCGGCCAAACGATTTTCGGGTGTATCACAATGCGTCCGTAATAAAACAGTTTTCGGACGCTTCGTGAAGCGTCCCTACAGAATTTTACCAGCGCGGAGGGAAACTATGTCTGAAGAACTGAATCAGCTGAACGAACTGAGCACTACCCAGACCGACCACGAGTACGGCGGGTCGGAAATCCAGGTCCTGGAGGGCCTGGAGGCGGTACGCAAGCGCCCGGGTATGTATATCGGCTCCACCTCAGAGTCCGGCCTGCACCATTTGGTATATGAGATCGTGGATAACTCCATCGACGAGGCTCTGGCCGGCCACTGTACCGATATCACTGTGACCATCAACCCGGGTAATACCATCACCGTCACGGACAACGGCCGGGGTATTCCGGTGGATATCCAGCCCCAGACGGGCAAGCCCGCTCTGGAGGTAGTCTTTACCATTCTCCACGCCGGCGGCAAGTTCGGCGGCGGCGGGTATAAGGTGTCCGGCGGCCTCCACGGAGTGGGCGCCTCGGTGGTCAACGCCCTGAGCGAATGGCTGGAGGTCCAGGTCCACAAGAACGGGGAAATCTATGAGATGAAGTTCTCCCGGGGTAAGATCACCCAGGAGATGAAGGTGGTGGGCAAAACTGACCACACCGGCACCACCGTCACCTTCAAGCCCGACCCCGAGATGTTCGACACTCTGGAATACAATTACGACACCCTCCATACCCGGATGCGGGAGGAGGCCTTCCTCAACGCCGGCCTGCGCATCCAGACGGTGGACCTGCGCCCCGGCCAGGAGCAGGAGGACGACATGTGTTATGAGGGCGGCATCCGGGAATTTGTCACCTTCATCAACCGGAACAAGGACCCCCTCCACAATGAGGTGATCTATATGTCCGGGGCCCGGGAGGACTCCATGGCCGAGGTGGCTATGCAGTATAACGACGGATACCAGGAGGTTATGGTCTCCTTCGCCAACAACGTCCACACCCCCGAGGGCGGTATGCACGAGGAGGGCTTCCGCCGGGCGCTGACCAACGCCCTCAACGCCTACGGACGGAAGATTAAGCTGCTGAAGGATGACGAAAAGGTGTCCGGCGAGGACTGCCGGGAGGGGCTTACGGTGGTTATCTCGGTGAAGCTCACCGAAGCCCAGTTTGAGGGCCAGACCAAGGCCAAACTGGGCAACAGCGAGATGCGCACCTTGGTCAACGCCGTGGTGTCGGAGAAGTTGGAGATCTACCTGGAGGAGAACCCCGGAGTGGGCAAGGCCATTCTGGAAAAGGCCCTGATGGCCAGCCGGGCCCGGGAGGCCGCCCGAAAAGCCCGGGAATCGGTGCGGCGCAAAACGGTGCTGGAGTCCGGCCAGATGCCCGATAAGCTTCAGGACTGCAACGAGCGGGACCCCGCCCTGTGTGAGCTGTATATCGTCGAGGGCGACTCCGCCGCCGGCTCGGCCATCCAGGGCCGGGACAGCCGGTTCCAGGCCATTTTGTCCATGTGGGGCAAGATGCTCAACGTGGAGAAGGCCCGAGCGGACAAGATCTATGGCAACGACAAGCTCTACCCCCTGGTGCTGGGCCTGGGCGCTGGTATTGGCGAGGAGTTTAACATCGACAAGCTGCGCTATCACAAGATTATCATCATGGCCGATGCCGACGTGGACGGCGCCCACATCCGCACCCTATTGTTGACCTTCTTCTTCCGGTATATGCGTCCGCTGATTGAAAAGGGTTATGTATACTCCGCCGTGCCCCCTCTGTACAAGCTGACCCGGGGCAAGCAGCAGCGGGTGGCCTACTCCGACCCGGAACGGGACGCCATCTCCGCCGAGATGCGGGGAGACAACCCCAATGTGAAGGTGGAGATCAACCGCTACAAGGGCCTGGGCGAGATGGACCCCCATGAGCTGTGGGAGACCACCATGGACCCGGAGCGGCGAACCCTGCGGCGCATCACCCTGGACGACGCTGTAGCCGCCGACCAGATCTTCACCGTCCTCATGGGCGAGGAGGTGGAGCCCCGGAAGGACTGGATTGTAAAGAACGCCCAGTACGTGTCCAATCTGGACTTTTAAGGGGAAAGACATATGGACAAAATTGACAGCGCCGCCAAGAGGAAGGAGCTGTATTCCGAAGCGTTCATTCAGCAACTGCACCAGAGGATGGAGACTGACCCCTGCGGCGCTTACCTGGAGGAAGTGACAGCACGCTGTCTGTGTGAGCAGCCCGGCTGGAACCCAGAGAATCCGCTGTGTGTCTGGACGGTACTGGAAACGGCAGTAACCTGTTTTCCAGCGGAACAGATGATAAAGCGCAGCTTGGACGCAGAGGATTGGCAGGGCTTGAACCGCGTAGGATTTCAAAGTGTCCGGCTGCGGGCGTTGGGGCTGCGACTCAACCCAGGTGAGGAGTTCTGGTACTTTTTCCAGGCTCTGACCGCCATTGCGGTGGGAGATGATGGGCTGATGGAGTGGATTTTCCCTGCTGGAATGGAGAAGAAGGTCCCGAAAAAGGTATATCCTCTCTATCGGGTGGGAACCCCTCTGCTGGCGGGACTATGGTATCAGGACCAGGCTCTGCTGGAGTTTGCTGTTCCCGCAGGGGAAAAATTTGCGGCCAGCAAAAAGTCTCAGTGGGACCGGGCGGTGGTCGCTTACCTGCTGGCCCTGTACCGTCGGGACGTGAAAGAAGCTGGAAAACAGCTCCAAACCGTGTGTCAGGCGGTCACTCGGGTGGATGTTTACTGGGAAAAGGAGCCCTTCCTCCCCGCCCACGGGCTGTACCAGCTTGCGGCCCATGTCCTCAGTGAGGAGGAGTTTGGCCGGTTGGCCATGCCGGACTATAAAACCTTTTCCAAAGGCTATGCCAGGTGGCACAATGTCCACAGGGGGGCGCTGGCCTTGGCACTCCTCTACCTGGAGCAGCCAATTAACGACGCTTTGACCCGCGAGTGGCCGCCCCGGCGGCCCGGATGAAAGGAAGATTTTATGGAAGAAGTCGTCAAAAAGGATCCGGTTCCGGCTATGCCGGAGGAAATCAAAATCCAGGGCGCCAGCTGGGGGGCGCTTCCCAGTCAGGAGATTCATGACATTTCTCCGGCCAGTATCCGGGATATGGTGGAAAAAATCCGTACCGGAGCAAGCCGCAGCCTGATGCTGACGCCGGACGAGTACGGCGAAGAGGGTTACCTCATGCTGGAGTCCTCCCCTGACCTGATCTTTTTGCAGGTTTGGGACGCGGAGGCAGAGATTGCCTGGGCCTGCTTCAACCCGGACCTTTTGGATTCCGATGAGGAGGCCCCCATTGAGCCCAGCGACGGGCAGTCCGTTTTTCCCCTGAAATGTACCATGAAGGACCGGGAGATGGCGGCCAAATGTGTGGAGTGGTACGCTCACACCTGTGAGCCCTACCCCGGCATGGACTGGCTGAAAGAAAGCTTCTAAGGGTCCCAAAGAAATGAGGTAATTATGGCACACAACCGAGATTATAAACCGGAGGATATCGCTTTTCCGGATCAGGTGATCACCGAGTCGGAGCTGGTCAAGGAGATGCAGGACAGCTACCGGGACTACGCCATGAGCGTGATCGTGGGCCGGGCCCTGCCTGACGTGCGGGACGGGCTGAAGCCGGTTCACCGCCGCATTTTGTATACCATGTATGAAAGCGGGTTGACATCCGACAAGCCCTTTAAAAAGTCCGCCACCTGCGTGGGTGACGTTTTGGGTAAATACCACCCCCACGGCGACTCCAGTGTCTACGACGCTATGGTCCGCCTGGCCCAGAACTTCTCCATGCGGTACATGCTGGTGGACGGCCACGGCAACTTCGGCAGCGTGGACGGCGATCCCCCGGCGGCCTACCGTTACACCGAGGCCCGCATGTCCAAGCTGTCTAACGAGATGCTCCGTGACATTGACAAGGACACCGTGGACTGGGACCCCAACTTTGATGAGACCCGGAAGGAGCCCAAGGTACTCCCCTCCCGCTTCCCCAATCTGCTGGTCAACGGCTCCAGCGGTATCGCCGTGGGCATGGCTACCAACATTCCCCCCCACAACCTGCGGGAGGTCATCAACGCCACCATCTGCGTGCTGGACAACCCGGAGGCCGACCTGGGCGACCTGATGGAGCACATCAAGGGCCCCGATTTCCCCACCCGGGGGATCATCATGGGCCGCAGCGGCATCCGGTCCGCCTACGCCACCGGCCGGGGCAAGATGGTCCTGCGGGCCCGAACGGAATTTGAGGAGTTCGGCAAGGACCGCATCCGGATCATTGTCAACGAGCTGCCCTATCAGGTAAACAAACGTCAGCTTATCCGCAATATGGCGGACCAGGTGAAGGACAAGCGGCTGGAGGGCATCTCCGACATCCGGGACGAGACCGACCGCAACGGCATGCGCATTGTCATTGAGCTGAAAAAGGACGCCAATGCCCAGGTGGTGCTGAACAAGCTCTTTAAGCAGACCGCCATGCAGTCCAACTTCTCCGTCATCATGCTGGCCCTGGTGGAGGTCAACGGCAAGCTCCAGCCCCGGGTGATGTCGCTGCGGAATATTCTGGATGAGTATATCGCCTTTCAGGAGCAGGTCATCATCCGCCGAACCAAATACGACCTGAAAAAGGCCCAGGAGCGAGCCCATCTGTTGGAGGGCCTGCTCATTGCCCAGGATAATATTGACGAGGTTATCCACATCCTGCGCACCAGCTACGACAACGGCAAGCAGCGGCTGATGGAGCGTTTTGAGCTGGACGACGTCCAGGCCCAGGCCATCTGTGACATGCGGCTCATCTCCCTCCAGGGTCTGAACCGGGAGAAGCTGGAGGCGGAATTTAAAGAAATTGAAGAAAAAATCGCCTATTATAACGAGCTGCTCTCCTCTGAGGAGATGCTGCGGGGAGTGCTCAAGGACGAGCTGACTGCCATCCGGGACAAGTACGGCGACGACCGGATCACCGAGATTCAGGACGTGGAGGACGAAATCGACATCGAGGACCTGATCGAGGAGGAGCAGTGCGTCTTTACTCTCACCCAGGCGGGCTATATCAAGCGCACCCCGGTGAGCGAGTACGCGGCCCAGTCCAAGGGCGGCATGGGCAAAAAGGGGATCACCACCCGGGAGGAGGACTATGTGGTGGATGTGTTCACCGCCTCCACCCATGACTATATCCTCTTCTTCACCGACACAGGCAAGGTCTACCGTAAGAAGGGCTATCAAATTCCCGAGAGCGGCAAAACCGCCAAGGGGACCAACATTGTCAACATCCTTCAGGTGGAGCAGGGGGAGCGGATTCAAACCATGCTCCACTTCCGGGAGAAGGAGAACGAGGAGCTGTATCTGTTTATGGTCACCCGCCAGGGCACAGTGAAGCGCCTGCCCGTCCAGACTCTGAAAAATCTGCGGAACAACGGTATCCGCGCCCTGCGCCTGGACGAGGGAGACGAGCTGGTATCCGTCCGGGAGACCGACGGAAGCAAGAAAATTCTCATTGCCACCCATGACGGCATGGCGGTGTGCTTCGACGAGAACGATGTGCGGTCTATGGGCCGGGACGCCATGGGCGTCCGTGGCATCCGACTGCGGGAGGGAGACTATGTGGTGGGCGCCGCCCGGGCTCTGGAGGGCAAGACGGTGCTGTCCATCACCGAAAAGGGCTTTGGCAAGCGCACCCCGGTGGAGGAGTACCGCATTACCAACCGGGGGGGCCTGGGCATCAAGAACTATATGGTCACAGACAAGACCGGCCCCATTGTGGGAATCAAGGTGGTGGACGGCTCCGAAGACCTGCTGCTGGTTACCCAGGCGGGCATTCTCATCCGCACCCCTGTAGACGCCATCAAGCAGTGCGGCCGCTCTACCCAGGGCGTGATTGTCATGCGCTTCAAGGAGGAGGGGGACAAGGTGATCTCCCTGGCCCTGGCCGACCGGGAGGAGAACGCGGGCGAAGAGGCTGTGCCCGTGGAGGATAGCCCGGCAGAAAATCCGTAAGCACCACATGAAAAATGTGGTCAAATAAATATCAGAGAGGATTGAGTATCATGAATCAGAGCAAATTTTGGAAGAGGCTTATTGTCTTAGGGTTGAGTGCTGCCCTACTGCTGTCCGGGTGTGGCGGCGGCGACAAGAGCGGCGGCAGTAAGAGCGAAGATCAGAGCAGCGCCAGCTCCTCCACAGACAAGAGCGAGGGACCCAAGGACTATAGCAAATACAACGCCTACATGGACCTGTACGGCGAGCTGAGTGACATTGAGGATATCCTGCTGGTATACTTCGAGAATGTGGATTATACGAAAGAATTTGCTGTTCTGGAGGGCGGCGATTACGCGGCCATCAAGGATGCGGTACAGTTCTACACAGGCCACGCCTATCGGGTCCAGGAGGCATTAGGCTATGTGGATGAGGAGCCCGCCTATCCCGAAGTGGATGCCGCCGTGCGGGCCCTGGGGGACAGCCCGGAGAAAATGATGGATGCTCTGGACGACCTGGCCTCCTACATGAGTTTTGACGACTATAAGGACGACAACCTGGCCCGGGCCGCGGAGATCCACGCCGACCTTTGGGAGGCCCTCCAGGTCTTTGGCACCTACTACGGAGAGATGATGGACGCCATGGACGACCTGGCCGATGAGACCAGGGACGACGACATGGAGGATATGCTCAACGAGGGACAGATGATCCTCTATAATTCCCGGTTGATGATCCACGCCAGCGAGGATATTTTGAACGATATCTGGGAGCAGATCATGGCTGTGGCCGATACAGCGGACCCGGATGCGGAATTTGAGCTGCCAGAGCTGGATAAGACCAATATCTCCCCCCTGTTCGACCAGTTCAACACCGCTTATGAGGAGCTGACCGCAGCCATGGCCAAAGAGGAGGAACAGGAGAAAGTCTTCACCGGCCCGGTGGCGGAGGGCTCCATGCAGCTGTACACCACAAAGGTGAACAACCTCTATGTCAAAATGGGCGAGTTGGCCAACGCGCTGAACGAGGGGCTGGATTACAGCGAGGTCTATGACAACGCCAGCGATGCCCTGAGCAGCATGATCGATGGATATAACAGCATTATTTAAGGTTTCAGGATTTCTACCCCTCTTCCGGGGGGTAGAAATCCCGGCATAAAAGGGGATGATTCTATGAAGCTGGCCAATGCCCTGTCCCAGCGGTCAGAGCTGCAGACCAGAATCCGCCAGCTGGAGAGCCGGCTGAACAACAACGCCCTGGTTCAGGAGGGGGAACAGCCCGCCGAGGACCCCCAGGAGCTGCTCCGGGAACTGGAGGAGGACTATACCCGCCTGGAGGGGCTGATCTCCGCCATCAACCGCACCAACAATTCCACGAAGCTGGAGGATGGGACCTCCCTGTCCGACCTGCTGGCTCGCCGGGACTGCCTGAAGGGCAAGCTGTCCGTCCTGCGGGGCTTTTTGGACAACGCCAGCGCCCTGGTCCGCCGGCACTCTGTCAGCGAGATTAAGATCAAAAGCACGGTAGACGTCCGCCGGCTGCAAAAGCAGGTGGACGGCCTGTCCAAGGAGCTGCGGCAGCTGGAGGAGGTTATCCAGGAGAAGAACTGGACCACAGAGCTGCTGTAATTTCCCGCCCGCAGGGTGGGAAACAGGAAAAATTGGTTGCGCGAAAGGCGGACGTCAAGCCCCAATGTGCCGGGGCCAATGGGCACGCTTGTTATGGTAACGAGCGGGGCCATGCGTTGGGTTCAACTCCCAATTTATGATTATGCCCGGTACTATTACATCTGTAATATTACGATTTGTATTGACTACCGGACGTCGATTTCGCGTGGGCGGGTTTGGGGAAAAAATCCCCCTTGACAGGGGAGAAAAACTGGCATACAATAGGGATTCACAAAGCGAAGACAGGAAAGAGTACCTCACAGCGGGATTCAGAGAGGGGATGGCCGGTGCAAATCCTCCAAAGCCGTGACGGGAAGGCCTCCTGGAGCGCGGGGAGGAAATGCCCCGCCGGTCCCCGCCGTTATCGGGTTTGAGTGTCCCCAACGGGGAAATTCAGGTGGAACCACGGACAGTTTTGTTCGCCCTGAGCCAAACCGGCTCAGGGCGTTTTTGTTTGGAAAGGGGTGATTTTATGACCGAACAGCACAAGGAGCAGGCCATTGAGGTAGTAAAAAACATCTGCCATGCCCTCCACGAGAAGCGGTATGAGGACCTGCCCGCCTGCGTGGACAAGATGGAGTGGGACAACACCGAGGAAATCCGGGAGTGCATCCAGGGCACCCTGGAGATGAACGACTTCGATGTGTTCGACGAGTACGGAGTCCCCTGCAGCTTCAAGCCCCAGTATGAGTACCACCACGAGATCATGTTCTTTGAGTACAAGGACGGCAGCGGCTTCGCCGTGGATTACGAGCTGACCTCCGGCGGCGAACTCACCTATCTAACGTTACAACTTGAGTTTGTGTACGAAAACAGCGGACTAAAGAGCATTTTTCACACTATTGACCCACAATAAATGAAAAGGAGCTTATTCAACATGAAAAACAGCGAAAAGACCATGGAAAAAATTGTGGCCCTGTGCAAGGGCCGGGGCTTTATCTTTGCCGGCTCTGAGATCTACGGCGGCCTGGCCAATACCTGGGACTACGGCCCTCTGGGGGTAGAGCTGAAGAACAACATCAAGAAAGCATGGTGGAAGAAATTCGTCCAGGAGAACCCCTACAATGTGGGGCTGGACGCCGCCATTTTGATGAACCCCCAGGTGTGGGTGGCCTCCGGCCATGTGGGAGGCTTCTCTGACCCGCTGATGGACTGCAAGGAGTGTAAGGAGCGCTTCCGGGCCGACAAGGTGATCGAGGACTGGTGCCAGGAAAACAGCTTTGACCTGGGCCACAGCGTGGACGCCATGAGCCAGGCCGAGATGAAGGCCTTTATCGACGAGCACCAGATCGTCTGCCCCTCCTGCGGCAAATTCAACTGGACCGACATCCGCCAGTTCAATCTGATGTTCAAAACCTTCCAGGGAGTCACCGAGGACGCCAAAAACACCGTCTACCTCCGCCCCGAGACCGCCCAGGGCATTTTTACCAACTTTGTCAACGTCCAGCGCTCCACCCGGCGCAAGCTGCCCTTCGGCGTGTGCCAGATCGGCAAATCCTTCCGCAACGAGATCACCCCGGGCAACTTCATCTTCCGTACCCGGGAGTTTGAGCAGATGGAGCTGGAGTTCTTCTGCCAGCCGGGCAGCGAGCTGGAGTGGTTCAAGTACTGGAAGGACTTTTGCCACCAGTGGCTCCTGAATTTGGGCATCAAGGAGGAGAACCTGCGGCTCCGGGACCATGACCCCGAAGAACTGTCCCACTACTCCAACGCCACCACCGACTTTGAGTTCGCCTTCCCCTTCACCGACTGGGGCGAACTGTGGGGGGTGGCCAGCCGGACCAGCTTTGACCTCACCGCCCACCAGAACACCTCCGGCAAAGACCTGACCTACTTCGACCAGGAGAAGAATGAGCATTATATCCCCTACGTCATCGAGCCCTCCCTGGGCGTGGAGCGGATGCTGCTGGCCTTCCTGTGCAACGCCTACGACGAGGAGGTGGTGGATGAGGCCAAGAACGATGTCCGCACTGTCCTGCGCCTCCACCCCGCCCTGGCCCCCTTCAAGTGCGCCATTCTGCCCCTGTCCAAGAAGCTGGGGGACAAGGCCCGGGAGATCCAGATGGAGCTGTCCAAATACTTTATGGTGGACTACGACGACGCCGGCTCCATCGGCAAGCGCTACCGCCGCCAGGACGAGATCGGCACCCCCTACTGCGTCACCGTGGACTTCCAGACCGTGGGCTCCGACACCGAGGAGGCCGACCACGCCGTCACCATCCGGGACCGGGATACCATGGATCAGGTCCGGGTGCCCATCAGCGAGCTGAAGGCCTGGCTGGAGGAAAAGCTGGCCTATTAACCGGCGGGGGATTTTTATGAAAACACTTCTGCGAATCACGCGTCTGCCTCCCGATACAGAGGAGCGGTATGGCCTGGCCCACCACATCTGGATGGCGGCGGCCCTGACGGGGCTGGGCTGCTGTGTCGGCGGGCTGTCCCTGTTCTTTGCCGCCACCGCCTATGTGAAGCTGAACAGCATGGATCTGCTCCGCTCCTACCTGGCCAATCCCCTGATCCTCTTGCTCAACCTGCTGCCGCCGGTGCTGCTGATATGGCTGTTCTACTTTCTGTCCCGGCGGGCCTGGGTGGGATTTTTAGGCAGCTTTCTCCCCATCATCGGGATCGCATTGGTGAACTACTTTAAAATCCGCCTGCGGTCCGACCCCTTCCTGGCCACCGACCTGCGCCTGGCCGCCGAGGCCAAGGGCATTGTGGGGGGCTACACCCTGGACTTCACCTGGCTGGTGTGGTTCGCTCTGCTCTGCTTTGGGGCGGGGTTGGCCTTCGCGGTTTTCCTTATGCCCCGGGGCCTGCGGGGCTGGCGGGAGCGGGCCTTCGGCGGACTGAGCTGCCTGGCCCTGCTGGCCGTGGCCTTTGTGGGGCTGTACCTCAACCCCCGGCTCTATGCGGAGACAGCCAACACCCGTTTTATCAACCCCTGGTCCGATGTGGAGGTCTTTCTGTCCAAGGGCTGTACCTACCCCTTCCTCCACTCCTTCCGGGATATGTTTCCCATGCCGCCGGAAGGCTACGACCGGGCGGAGGCCGCCGCACGGCTGGCGGAGTGCCCGGACAGCGATATTCCACAGGAGCAGAAGGTCTCGGTGGTGGGCATTATGCTGGAGGCTTTCTGCGACCTGACTGACTTTGAGGCCCTGTCCGCCCAGGAGGGAGTGCGCCAGGTCTACCAGCCCTGGCACTGGTTGGAGGAGCAGTCCGTCTCCGGCGATCTGCTGACCAACATCTTCGCCGGGGGCACGGTGGATACCGAGTGGGCCTTCCTCACCGGCTTCTCCACCCACCAGGATTTCCGCTCCCCCACCGACTCCTATGTCTGGTACCTCCGGGATCAGGGCTATCAGACCTTTGGCAGCCACCCGGGCTACGGCTGGTTCTATAACCGGCAGAATGTAAACGAGTACTTGGGCTTTGAGGAGTATTGGTTCACCGAGAACCACTATGGCGCGCTGGTGGACCCGGTGAACGCCGTTCTGGACTCCGACCCGGTGCTGGTCCAAGAGCTGCTGACCCAGCTGGAGGAGCGGCTGCCCGCTGGCCCCTGCTTCTCCTTCTCTGTGTCCTACCAGAACCACGGGCCCTATGCCGACACTCCCTTGGAAGGGATGGAGTATCTCACTCCCGCCGGTGCCGATCTGTCGGAGGAGAGCTGCAATATTTTGAATCACTATCTGGACGGCGTATCCCGGACCATCCGGTCGATGGTGGAGCTGACTCAGGGACTGGAGGAGCTGGAGGAGCCGGTGGTGCTGGTCCTCTTTGGGGACCACAAGCCCTGGGCAGGCAACGGGAACTCTGTCTACACAGAGATTGGCGCCAACTTCGACCTGTCCACCCTGGAGGGCTTTTCTCAGTACTACGGCACCCCCTACCTGATCTGGGGCAACGCCGCCGCCAGACAGGCGCTGGGACAGGACTTTCAGGGAGAGGGCGGGGACTTCTCCCCCTGTTTCCTGATGGAGGAGCTCTTTGACCTGTGCGGCTGGGAAGGACCGGGCTTTATGAAGCTGTCCCGCCAGCTGCGGGAGAGCACTCCCCTGGTCCATGCCCAGAACCGCTATCTCACGCCGGACGGGGCCCTCACTGACCAGCCGCCGGACAGGGAATTTTATCAGGACTATCTGCGGATGCAGTATTATCGGGAACAGGAGACCAGATAATGAAAAGTCCGGCCCAAGGCCGACACTCCGTAAGGAAGTGTCGGCCTTTCAGCTAATCTGTCAAGAAATTCTATCTATTGGGACGGTGTAGTTATGACTACGCCGTCTTTTTACGCTGGCCTGCGGCGGTGCTGACGGAGATTTTGAACAGGGGCAGGGGAATATCTTCTGGAAAATCCGTTGAACTACCGCCGCCGATTCATCCACGATCCACCTGTTTATGTCTGCCGGGTCTTTCTTGCAGCCGTACTGTAAAGTCAAAATCTTTACCGGACCAAATTTTTCTTGACATTTACCCCACAGGAAAACAAAACAGGAAACCGAGGAGGACTTGTCTGTGATATGATAGGTGAAAGCGGCTTTCAAATCAGTTCAGGGGTGTTCCTTATGCGGGAAGAAGTGATAATTGAAAAAATACAATCCGGCAATCCCGCCGGACTGGAGGCGCTGATGGACCGCTACCTCCCCTACGTCTCGGCGGTGGTGTGGCATATCCTGCGCAACGCCATGCCTGCCGAGGACGGGGAGGAGATTGTCTCCGATGTGTTTCTGGCCGCCTGGAGCCGGCCAGAGGCCCTGCGGCCGGGCTCGGTCAAGGCCTGGCTGGGGGCGGTGGCCCGGAACAAGGCCAAAAACCGGCTGCGGCAGATCAATAGGACCCTTCCCCTGGAGGAGGATGCCCTGGATATCCCCGGCCCCGACGACCCGCCCGGCGAATATGAACGGGCGGTGGAACGGCAGCAGGTCCGCCAGGCGGTAGACTCTCTGCCCGGGCCGGACCGGGAGATCTTCCTGCGGCACTACTACTACGCCCAGACGGTGCAGGAGATTGCCCGCTGTATGCGCATCAACGAGTCCACCATCAAAACCAAGCTCCGGCGGGGCCGGATGAAGCTGAAGGAAATATTGACAAGGGAGGGGTTTCTCCGTGAAGCGTAACATTTCGGACCTGCTGGACCGCTATCCGGCGGAGGATGTGGAATTGGGCGGAAATACCCCCTATTCCCCCACAAGAATTAAGGAGATTACCATGAAAAATATTCAAACTGAGACCAAAACCAACAAGCGGCGTTTTCAGCCCGCCCGCCTGCTCATTGCCGCCGCCGTAGTGGCCGCCTTCTGTGCCTCCGCCCTGGCCGCCGGCCGGCTGCTGGGCGGGGATCTGTTCGGGGATGTGTTCTCCCGGGGGGACGACTCCCTCACCCCGGGCCAGATGGAGACCATTGACCGGCTGGTCCAAACCTTTGAGGGACAGGACGGGGCTGCCCCCGCCGCCGTCACCGACAACGGGGCCAGCATCACCCCCCTGGCCGCTCTGGCCGACGGGAATATCTACTACCTGCGCCTGCGGGTGGAGGCCCCGGAGGGGACCGCCCTGCCGGACCTGGACTGGGAGCGGGACGGGGCCTGCTATCAGCTCTTTGGCCCCGAGGCGGCCGACCGCCTCACCCTGGAGCCCGCTCAGGGAGCCTATCCGGCGGACACCTTCGGCTATCAGCTGAACTTCCGCCCCCTGCCCGACAGCGAGCCCAACGACAATGTAAAGGAATTTGTAGTGCAGTTTACCAACCTCAGTGACGACGGGATCGCCCTTAACGACGGGGTGTCCAAGCAGCTTACCATCCACGGCCTGTGGACGCAGGACTCGGACAAAGCCTATACCCCCATTTTCACCGGAGAATTTGCCTTCGACATTGGTCTGAATTTCCAATCTCAGCTGCTGGACCTGGCTGTGGACGGCCTTACCTGGAGCACCCGGGCAGAAGACGAGTTCCGGGGCGTGGCCTACGACGTGACCAACACCGTGAAGCAAATGTCCCTGTCCCCGCTGAGCCTGTCCTACCGCTACACCACCACCCTGCCGAAGGACAACAACTGGATCGGCGCCGGCCTGGGCCCTGTGGAAATCGTTTTGAAGGACGGTACGGCGATCCCCTGTATCCACGGCTGTGACACAGATGTTGGCGATTCCCAGACCGGCACGCGGGAACTGGAGGGCTTTGTTATCTTCGACCAGCCCCTTGACCTGAGCCAGGTGGACTATTTGCAGTACGGGGAGAACAAGATTCCCGTCAACGCCGGATAATTTCCAGCTTTTGAGACATACTGAACCCACAGCGGTACTCACATTCCCGCCCGAAAGGGCGGGAATCAAAAATATCGCAAGGAGGGTTATTATGTCCGACAAAACCGAGGCCTTTCTCCACAGCCAGACCCGGGAAAATCTCATGCGGGCCTTCGCCGGGGAGAGCCAGGCCCGCAACCGCTACACCATCGCCGCCGGAGTGGCCAACAAGGCGGGGCTTGCTGTCATCCAGGGGGTATTCCTCTTTACCGCCGAGCAGGAGCGGGTCCACGCCAAGCAGTTTTATGCCGCCCTGGAGGACTGCGCCGGCCAGACCGTCAAGGTAGACGGCACCTACCCGGTGGACATCTACTCCGGGGTGCTGGACTACCTCCGGGCCGCCCAGCACAACGAGTATCAGGAGTGGGAGCATGACTATGACCACTTCGCCAAGACCGCCATGAGCGAAGGCTTCCCCCTGGTGGGCAAGCTCTTTGAGAACATCGCCCGGGTGGAGAAGACTCACGGCGACCGCTTCGGCAGGTTCGCCGACCTGATGGAGAAAAACCAGCTGTTTTTCTCCGAGGTGGAGACGCAGTGGATGTGCCTGCACTGCGGCTTTGTGGTGGAGGCCACCGCCGCCCCCGCCCACTGCCCCGTCTGCCGCCACCCCCAGGGATACTTTGTGCGGTTTGAGCTGGCGCCCTGGAGTTGAAAGAAAACGGATGGCCGATGATTCAGCCATCCGTATTTTTGAGCGCATTTAGCGACAGCTCTCCCGCTAATTTGAATAGTGCGTCTGACATTACTTTTTCCACCGTAATGCCACCTGCTTGTTCCCCAACTTTTTTATAAAACGTAAATATGTAGTCTGGAACCTCTATTGTTAGTTTTTTCATCTTAATTAGACTTCCCTTCTCAATATTGTCAAATATTTTATATCCCTCTTCATTTTCGGAATCTATTCATTCCAATATTACCATGGCAATAACCTAAAATCAATAATGGAATGTATATATTCCAAAAAAATTTTTGGAGAGAATAGGGATGTCAAAAAAGCTGAAACAGGATATCTCAATTGGGGCAAACCTGCGGCGTTTGAGAAAACAATCGGGACTTTCTCAGGAAAAGGCTGCCGCAAAACTGCAACTGGTGGGCATTGATATAAGCCGTGAGATCATTTCCCAAATGGAATTGGGTAATTACAGCATAAAAGTCAGCGTATTGCGGGCATTAAAGGATATCTATCAGGTCGATTCTTTTGATGAATTCTTTAGAGGCTTATAAGTAAAAACGTTCCGTACTTTACACATCGTAAAATACGGAACATTTTCTATTTTACTCAAATTCTCCAGAGATACTCCCGCTCTGGAGGATATGCCCCTCCGCCGCCTGGAGAAAGGTCTTTTTCCGCGCGCCGCTTGGCAGGTCTAAGGCGCGGTCCAAGGTGTAAACAGTAAAGCAGTAGGTGTGAGTCCTCCCTTTCGGCGGCTTGGGTCCGGCGTAGCGGTGGAGGCCGTAGGCCACCCCCTGGACCGCGCCGTCCAGAGTGGACTTCCCCGCCGGGATGGCCCCGGGGATGCGGTCCGCCGCCGGAAGATTCCAGATTACCCAGTGGGTGAAGTTCTTTATGGGGTGGCTCAGGTCCTCCAGGGTGACAGCCAAAGTGACCGCCGCCGGGGACAGGTTTTCCAGCACCAGCTCCGGGGAGCGGTCCGCCCCCCGGCCAGTATGGTCAATGTGAAACTTCCCGTTTTCAATGCCGGAGCAGTGTATTTTCAGCATTTTTTCTTCCATATGTATCCCTTCTCAGATTGGTCTTGCCAAATGCATCTTCGTCAAACCGCGCGTCAAAATATCCAAAGGGAGCAATCCCTTGTTGATGGATGGCTGTCCGATCATCCGGGATTTATTGAACTATAATTCTCAAAAGGCAAAAATCAAATCCTTGCCGTATGCTTTGCACAATTTCTACATAGACAGGTTTTTCAAAAACGATCTCAAATAATTTTTTGTTATATCCAGCAGTGCAGTGACACCATGTTAATGAATTTGAATTTTTTGCTTTTTCTAACATAGGACATTCACAAGAAAACATTTTTGTATATAATTGATTATCTTTAATAAACCAACCGGCACCATTTTCATTCAAAGCATTGACAAATCTATGCAAATCCTTATCCAAAGAGAGATAGAGTTGTTTCAAGTTATTTGCTGTATCTTCTAATCTGCCATTTTCATTACAATAGCACGCTTGGCGAATGTTTTGTACCGTTTTTTTATCAAATCTATTTTCAAGAATAGCAGATAGTTTTTCTACCCACTCGGCTCGAATGTCTGGTGTTGAATTTATTGATAACGGAATTTCCTTTATTATGCTTTCCGCAACTTCCCTTGATACATTCTTTTCCAGACTATGTTTCAACCTCATTAATTCATCTATTTCTAATGTTGGAGAAACTTGCTCTGGCATAGAAAAATTTTTCATATTCTTTCTCCTTAAAGTCTGATTTGTCGAATTGATTATAGCACATAGTTTCTGCTATAACAATGTGCTTTTGCAGAGGCTGCCGAAGTGATATCCCAGCAATACTTTCCTTAGAAAGAACCCATATGCCCTCTTAATAGACACGGCCCTCCGAAGAATCGGAGGGCCGTAAAATCAACCTTTTTTCTTGGAGGCTTCCCGCATGCGGGCGCCGTGGTCCAGCAGGCGCTTGCGCAGGCGCAGGTTTTCAGGGGTGCACTCCAGAAGCTCGTCATCGGCCAAAAACTCCAGGCACTGCTCCAGGGAGAGGGTGCGGGGGGTGACCAGCCGCAGGGCCTCGTCGGAGCCGGAGGCCCGCATGTTGGTCAGCTGCTTCTTTTTACACACGTTGACGGAGATATCCTCCGCCTTGGGGCACTCGCCCACGATCATGCCGCCGTAGACCGGCGTGCCCGCCCCGATGAACAGGGCCCCCCGCTCCTGGGCGTTGAACAGGCCGTAGGTGACCGCCTCGCCCGTCTCAAAGGCCACCAAGGAGCCGGTGGACCGGCGCTGGATTTCTCCCTTGACGGGGGCGTAGCTGTCGAAGACGGAGGCCATAATGCCCTCGCCCTTGGTGTCGGTTAAAAACTCGCTGCGGTAGCCGAACAGGCCCCGGGCGGGCACCAGAAACTCCAGCTTGGTGCGGTTCCCCACGGGATTCATGGTGACAAACTCCCCCTTGCGGGAACCCAGCTTCTCCATCACGGCCCCCACATAGTCGGTGGGCACGTCGACAACTACCCGCTCGATGGGCTCGCACTTCACGCCGTCCACCTCCTGGTAGAGGACGCGGGGGGGCGACACCTGGAGCTCATATCCTTCCCGGCGCATGGTCTCGATGAGGATGGACAGGGACATCTCCCCCCGGCCGGCCACGTTGAAGGAGTCGGTGGCCCCCTCCATCTCAGACACCTTCAGGGACACGTCCTTCAGGGTCTCCCGGAACAGCCGGTCCCGGAGCTGGCGGGAGGTGACGAATTTGCCCTCCCGGCCGGCAAAGGGGGAGTCGTTGACGGAGAAGGTCATCTCAATGGTGGGGGCGGAGATCTGAACGAATTCAATGGGCTCCACCGCGTCCGGGGCGCAGATGGTGTCGCCGATGGTCACATCGCCGATGCCGCTGAGGGCGATGATGTTGCCGGCGGCGGCCTCCTGGACGGGAACCTTGCCCAGGCCGTCGAACTCGTAGAGGGCGGTGGCCTTGGCCTTCATGGGGGCGTCGTCGGGGTTGTGGTAGTTGCACACGGCGATCTCCTGATTCTGCCTCACGTGGCCCCGCTCGATGCGGCCGATGGCGATGCGGCCTACAAATTCGTTGTAGTCAATGGAGGACACCAGCATCTGGAAGGGGGCCTCTAGATCCACCTCGGGGGCGGGGATATAGTCGATGATGGTGTCGAACAGGGGCTTCAAATCGCTGCCCGCCACATCGGGCTGCACCGAGGCGGTGCCTTGCCGACCGGAGCAAAACAGCATGGGGGAATCCAGCTGCTCGTCGGTGGCGTCCAGGTCCAGCAGCAGCTCCAGACACTCGTCCACCACCTCATAGACCCGCTGGTCGGGGCGGTCGATCTTGTTCACCACCACGATCACCTTGTGGCCCAGCTCCAGAGCCTTGGAAAGCACAAACCGGGTCTGGGGCATGGGGCCCTCGGCGGCGTCAACCAGAAGAATAACGCCGTTGACCATTTTCAGGATGCGCTCCACCTCGCCGCCGAAGTCGGCGTGGCCCGGGGTGTCCACGATGTTGATCTTCACATCGCCGTACTGCACGGCGGTGTTCTTGGCGGTGATGGTGATGCCCCGCTCACGCTCCAGGTCGCCTGAGTCCATCACCCGGTCGGTGACCGCCTGGTTCTCCCGGTAGACACCGGACTGCTTGAGCATCTCGTCCACCAGGGTGGTCTTGCCGTGGTCTACGTGGGCGATGATGGCAATATTTCTCAGCTTCTCATTTTTCATGGGAATTGCACCTCAAATCTGTGGATTTCTCAATTAGCCAAAGCATTATACCCCCATTTTCAGGAAAAATCAACACAGACTGCAAAAAAACACATACAAAGGGAACCTTTTTTCCTGTTCTGTATCTGTATATTATAGAAGGGCGCCGACTAAAAGCCAGCGCCCTGTCTTAGAGACATTCTTAATAATACCATGTTTTAGCAAAAAAGTCAATAATTTGTATTATATTTTGTAAACTTTGTATATAATGCACAATATCGTTTGTTTCAGAACGCCAGCATCAGCAACTCGAACACTCCAAGGATGCCCATGAGCACCGCCAATTTTGTATCCTTTTCTCGATAATTCTGAAGCGCATACGCAAACAGCAGAATCGCCAAGAATAGCTTTGGCAACAGTTCACCAATCAAGTCTGCCATTTCCAGCAGAATCAAGACGATTGTAGCCACCGAAATGCCTCTTAGTGCTAATTTCATTTGTTGACCTCCAGTCTCTGACTTCATGCAAGATGGTAATAAAGAAGATATAATTAGTATACTACACTTTTATACGCCCAGTCAATGTTCTGGGAAAAGACATGCAAAGGGAACCTTTTTTCCTGTTCAGCGTCTGTATTATATGTAGGGACCGGCGGGGTGTACAGAAAAAACAAACAAATTTTCGAGTATCCCTTGACAATATCGAACAAATGTTGTATATTCAAAATCAGAACAAACGTTTCTTTTCCGGAAATCCTTACAATAGTCCGGTTTTCGGGACAGCGTCTGGTCTATACTTACCCTGACATTAAAGTTCTGGAGGGGACCAATATGCAGACCATGTACTATAAAACGTCCAATTTCATCCGGCACACCGGCAATGTGGTGGACCTGAACGAGTTCCGCCGCAGGCAGGCAGCCGCTGCTCAGCGGGACAGTCTGGCCCGGCAGCCCGAGGTGGAGGCGTACCTCCCCGAGGAGGAGCCCGGGTTCCAGCCCGTGGTGCTTACCCTCTCCCCCGAGGAGCGCCGCCGGACCCGTCGGGAGCGGCGGGCCTGGTGTCTGGACGCCTATGCCAGCCTGGCCGTGGTGCTTATGACCCTGGTCTTTGCCCTGCGGGTTATGCTGTAGCCCCCTCTGTTTGCACTGCTACAATATATTGGGGCGTCTGCACATTTAAATACAATTTACACAAAGAACACCATAGAAAGCGCTATGGTGTTCTTTTATTTACACTTTTTTAACAAAATTTCCCCGGTGAAGGGGAAAAGGGGCTTGACGTGAGCGGGGAAAACGTGTATATTGTTGTTACCATTTTGTAACCCTTTTATCATAATTGTCATTTTTGTGTTTGAGATCAGACGAGGTAATGACCATGGATCAAGTAACTGCGCGGGGACCCGCTGTGCCTCCCCGCAGACCGCAGCAGGCCCAGCCCTCTCCCCAGCCGGAGCAGATTCCCCTGACGCCCCTGAGCCGGGGGCAGAGGCTGGCTCTGTACTGCAAAGCCTTTGGGGAGTGGAGCCGCATCCACATCCGCCGCTGGACCCATCTTTTTCACAGTGCCGCCGCCGGAAACCTGGCGGTGGGGCCCATCTCCTTCCTGCTGGTGGCCGGGGCCCTGGGCACCGCCCTCACCCTCACCACCCTCTACTCCACCAGCTACGCCGTCATTATCGACGGCCAGGAGGTGGGGGTGGTGGCCGATCAGAGCGTGGTGAGCCACGCTATCGCGGCTGTAGAGAACCGGGGCAGCCAGCTGCTGGGCTACACCTACCATGTGGATGACAACATCGACTACAATTTCACCCTCACCCTGAAAAGCGACCTGAGTGGAGAGCGGGAGATTCGGGACTATTTCTACGGCCAGCTTAATGAGCTCAGTGACCAGCTGCGGTGCTACGAGCTGTCGGTGGATGGCCGGGTCATCGGCACGGTGAAAGACGAGGAGGCCCTCCAGTCCATGCTGGACAGCATCAAGGGGCAGTTCGTCACCGACACCACCACTTCCGCCAGCTTTGTGGAGCAGGTGAGCATCAACCCTGTCTACGCCGTGGACGAGCTGATGACCATCTCTGAGATGGACCAGGCCCTGAAAGCCAACACCACCGGTGAGACCACCTACACTGTGGTCAAGGGCGATACCTACAACGGCATCGCCTACCGCAATGACATGTCCCTCAGCGACCTGATGGCTCTCAACCCTGACGCCAGCATCAACCGCCTGATGGTGGGGGATGTGCTCAATGTCAAGGAGATCATCCCCACCCTGTCCGTCCAGACCACCGAACAGGTGACCTATACCGAGCCCATCGCCTGCCCGGTGGAGACGGTGGAGGACAGCTCCATGTATAAGGGCGACTCCAAGATTCTCACCAAGGGGACCGAGGGCGAGGCCCGGGTGGAGGCGGACGTCATCTATATCAACGGCTATGAGCGGGAGCGCAATGTCACCAATACCACCACCCTCCGGGAGCCTACCACCACGGTGAAGGCCGTGGGCACCAAGGAGAAGCCCAAGACCGCCTCCAAGGGCACCTTCATCTGGCCCACCAGCAGCCGGCGCATCAACTCCTACTTCGGCGGCCGGAAGATTTTTGGCCGGTCCAATTACCACTCCGGACTGGATATCCACGCCACCTATGGCGAGCGGATCAAGGCCGCCGACGGCGGCACCGTCACCTTTGCCGGCTACAAGGGCAGCTATGGCAACCTGGTTATCATCACTCACGACAACGGGATGCAGACCTACTACGCCCACAACTCCAGCCTGCTGGTGTCGGCCGGACAGAAGGTCTACCAGGGCCAGGCCATCGCAAAGGCGGGCAGTACCGGCCGTTCTACCGGCGTCCACTGCCACTTCGAGGTCCGCGTCCGCGGCACCGCTGTGAATCCGCTGAACTATCTGCGATAAAAAAACGCGTCCTGTCAGGTCAGACAGGACGCGTTTTATACGATTTGTTATTTTAGCTTCCAAATATCCTCGTTGTACTGTTCAATGGTTCGGTCAGAGGAGAAGTAACCCGACTTGGCGATGTTGACCAGCATCTTCTTCGCCCAGGCGCGGCGGTCGCCGTAGTCCCGAATGGCCTGGTCCTTGACGGCGATATAGTCCTCCACATCCAGCAGGGCCATAAACCAATCCTTGTTCTTCATGTCCCTCCACAGTGCGGACAGGCTGGCAGGGTCGCCGATGGCCAGCAGCTCAGGGGAGACCAAAAAGTCCACCAGCCGCTCCACCTCTGGGCGGTGGTAGTAGTCCAGGGGCCGGTAGCTCCGGCCGTCGGGCTCGCCGCCCTTGTACAGCCCGATCACCGTGTCGCTGTGCTGGCCAAAGGTGTAGATATTCTCCTCTCCCACCAGCTGGGCGATCTCCACATTGGCTCCGTCCAGGGTGCCCAGGGTGACGGCGCCGTTGGCCATGAACTTCATGTTGCCCGTGCCGCTGGCCTCCTTGGAGGCCAGGGATATCTGCTCGGAGATGTCGCAGGCGGGGATGAGCCGCTCGGCCCAGGTGACATTGTAGTTCTCCACCATGGCCACCCGCAGCCAGGGCCGGACCTGGGGATCCTGGTCGATGAGCTGCTGCAGGCAGAGGATCAGGTGGATGATGTGCTTGGCCATCACATAGGCGGGGGCGGCCTTGGCCCCAAAGAGGACTGTCACCGGCCGCTCGGGCAGTTTTCCCTGCTTGATTTCCAGATACTTGTGGATGATATACAGCGCGTTCATCTGCTGCCGCTTGTACTCGTGGAGGCGCTTGACCTGAATGTCAAAGACGGAGCGGGGGTCAATCTCAATGTGCTGCCTGGCCCAGAGTACCCAGCACAGCCGGTTCTTATTGTGCTGCTTCACCGCCAGCAGGCGGTCCAGAACAGACTCGTCCTCCTGGAAGTCCAGCAGCTTCTCCAGCTGTTTGGCGTCCTGCCGCCAGTCCGGACCGATGCAGCTGTCGATGAGGCTGGCCAGCTCTGGGTCGCAGGTCTCCAGCCAGCGGCGGAAGGTAACGCCGTTGGTTTTGTTGTTAAACTTCTCCGGGTAGAGGTCGTAGAAAGGCTTTAACTCGGAGTTCTTCAAAATCTCTGTGTGGAGGGCGGCCACGCCGTTCACCGAGAAGCCGCAGTGGATGTCCATGTGGGCCATGTGGACCCGGTCCTGCTCGTCGATGATGGCCACACGGGGATCGGGGTGGGCCTGCTTCATCCGCCGGTCCAGCTCCCGGATGACGGGCACCAGCTGGGGGGCCACCTTCTCGATGAAGGCCAGGGGCCATTTCTCCAGGGCCTCGGCCAGGATGGTGTGGTTGGTGTAGGCGCAGGTGCGGCGGACCTGGTCCAGGGCGTCGTCGAAGGACATGCCCTTTTCGGTGAGCAGGCGGATCAGCTCAGGGATGACCATGGAGGGGTGGGTGTCGTTGATCTGGACCGCCACGTGGTCGGCCAGGGTGTTCAGGGCATACCCTTTGGCCTCCAGCTCGGCCAGGATCAGCTGGGCCCCGGCGGACACCATAAAGTACTGCTGATAGACCCGGAGCAGCCGGCCGGCCTCGTCGCTGTCGTCGGGGTAGAGGAAGGAGGTGAGCCGGTGGGCGATGTCCCCCTTGTCGAAGTCGATGCCCACCCAGGGGGCGTCGGCGGGCTGGGCCACGTCGAACAGGTGCAGGCGGTTGGCGTACTCGTTGCCCGCCCCGGGGACGGCGATGTCGTAGAGCACCGCCTTCAGGTCGAAGCCGCCGAAGGGCACGTCGAAGGACACCCCGGTAGGGATGAGCCAGCTGTCCGCCTCCAGCCAGGGGTCGGGGACCTCGGTCTGGCGGTTCCGGGCAAATTTCTGCCGGAACAGGCCGTAGTGGTAGTTCAGGCCCACGCCGTCGCCGGGCAGGCCCAGGGCGGCGATGGAGTCCAGAAAGCAGGCGGCCAGGCGGCCCAGGCCGCCGTTGCCCAGGGAGGGCTCGGGCTCCATGGACTCGATGACCCCCAGATCCCGGCCCAGGTCGGCCAGCAGCTCCTTTACCTGGCCGTAGATGCCCAAGGCCAGCAGGTTGTTGCTCAACAGCTTGCCCATAAGGAACTCGGCGGAGAAGTAGTACAGCTTCCGCTCCCCCTTGGGGGCGGGGCGGTCCTGGGCCAGGCGGCCGGTGAGGATGAGCAGAGCCTCATAGAGCTGATGGTCGTCACACTGGTCCGGGGCGCAGCCAAAGCGGGCCTGAGTGGTCTGGAAGAGCTGTTCTTTTAACTGCATAGAGATACATCTCCTTGTTCTGAGATTTTTTGGAAATCCCGTGTGTAAGGGCGGACATTGTCCGCCTGCAAAATCATAAAGACCTCATCGGGCGCACAATACGCGCCCCTACAGGCATCTTTATTTGGCGTCTCTGTCCTTCTTCGCCTTGGGCAGTCTCTGATACACCTTCATCTCCCGGCACAGGCGCTTGGACAGCTTCTCATCAAAGGTGCCGGGGAGGGTCCGCCACTGCCAATTATTCCCCAGCGTGGAGGGGATATTCACCCGGGCCTCGCTGCCCAGGCCCAGCAGGTCTTGGAACTGCATCACCGCAAGGTCGGCAGGGGAGGCCCAGGCCGCGCGCATCATGCCCCAGTGCCAGCCCTCCCGCTTGCTCAGGCGCAGGTAGGCCTTGGCGTAGGACGCCGTCTTTTTGGGAACGGAGGCCAGCCAGCCCTGGATGGTGTCGTTGTCGTGGGTGCCGGTATACACCACGCAGCGGGCAGGATAGCGGTGGGGCAGGTAGTCACTGTCGGAATACCGGCTGTCAAAGGCGAACTCCAGCACCTTCATGCCGGGGTAGCCGGAGGTCTTCAGCAGCTTTTTCACCGAAGGGGTGAGGAAGCCCAGGTCCTCGGCGATGATATCCTGTTTGCCCAGGGTCTTGTTCACCGTTTGAAAGAAGCCGATGCCCGGCCCCGGCTTCCACCGGCCGCTGCGGGCGGTCTTCTCCCCGTAGGGGATGGCGTAGTACTCGTCAAAGCCCCGGAAGTGGTCGATGCGCAGGGTGTCGTACAGCTGAAACTGCCAGGCGATTCGTTTGAGCCACCAGGCGTAGCCGTCCTCCTTCATCCGCTCCCAGCGAAAGAGGGGGTTGCCCCACAGCTGGCCGTCGGCAGTGAAATCGTCAGGGGGGCAGCCTGCAACCTCGGTGGGCCGCCCGTTCTCATCCAGCTGGAACTGGTCGGGATTGGCCCACACGTCAGCGCTGTCCAGGGCCACATAGATGGGCAGGTCCCCAATGACGGAAACCCCCTTCTGGTTGGCGTACTCCTTCAGGTCCCACCACTGGGCATAAAAGAGGTGCTGCACCCACCGCCAGAAATCCACCTCCTCTTGGAGCTCTTTCCGGGCCTGTTCCATCGCCTGGGGCTGCCGCAGGCGGATGTCCTCCGGCCACTCCAGCCAGGGGGCCCCGCCGTACTTGTCCTTCAGGGCCATGAACAGGGCATAGTCCTCCAGCCAGTCCGCGCCCCAGAGGACGCCCCGCATCTCAAACTTATCCCCCCGGGTGAGACGGGCACAGGCCAGACGCAGAACGTCAAAGCGGTTTTGATAGAGGACCTCGTAATTGACCCGCGACGGGTCATCCCCCCAGTTGACATTTTGATACTCTCCGGGTTCAAGAAGCCCCCACTCGGCCAGAACATCCAGATCGATGAAGTAGGGATTGCCGGCAAAGGAGGAGAAGGACTGGTAGGGGGAATCGCCATAGCTGGTGGGCCCCAGGGGGAGGACCTGCCAGCAGGACTGGCCCCCCGCCGCCAAAAAGTCCACAAATTTCCGCGCCGCCGCCCCCAGCGTCCCAATCCCCCAGGGGGACGGAAGGGAAAAAATCGGCATTAAAATACCCGCTTTCCGCATGAAACAGCCGCCTTTCCAGTTGTTACCTCCATCATACGCAAGAACGGTGGAAAATGCAAGAATCATTTTGACCGAATATAACCGTTGTCATTTTCCCACAAATGTATTATACTAATAGAAAGGGGAGCGCCGGATACCTCCAGGCACCGGACCGCTGCCCATCTCATAGGGAGGTGTGAGCTATGAGTAACTACGTAATCTCCATTAGCCGGGAGTTTGGCAGCGGGGGGCGGATCATCGGCAAGCGGCTGGCCGCGCGCCTGGGTATCCCCTGCTATGACCGGACTATTATCCAAAAGACCTCGGAGAAGAGCGGGCTGTCTCCCGACTTCATCGCCCGGGCGGAGGAGCGGGCCCGCAGCCGGTTCCACCTGTCCATCGCTCCCGCGGGCATCGGCACTCCCGCCCTGGCCCACCAGGGTGTGCCGGTGAGCCACCAGGCCTTTTTTGCCCAGTCAGAGGTGATCCGGGAACTGGCCGACGAGGGGCCCTGCGTCATTGTGGGCCGGTGCTCCGACTACGTGCTGGGGGAGCGGCCCGAGTGCCTGAAGGTCTTTGTCCACGCCGACCTGCCCAGCCGGGTGGAGCGGTGCGTGGAGGAGTACCACATCCCCTCGGACGACATGGCCCGGCGGATTGTCCAGATGGACAAGGGGCGGGCCAACTATTACAACTACTACACCGGACATATCTGGGGGGATATGCGCCGCTATGACCTGACGCTGAACTCTGCCGGCATCGGTGTGGAGGGGGCTGTGGAGCTGATTGTGGCTCTGGTCAAGGCCCGCTCCGCCTTCGACGCCCAGTGAGGGCCGCGGACCAGCCAAAGATACAGCTCTCCTGCGCTCCGGACGGCGGGGCCAACTACCGCGCCGCCGTGGCGGGCGCGGGGGGCCTGCCCGGCGCCGGCTATTGCCCCGCCCCCGACCTGACCTGCGACGGCTTGATCCTGTGCGGGGGCGGAGACATCCACTGCGCCCAATACGGGCAGGAGGACCGGGGTTCCCACCCCCCCGACCTGGAGCGGGACCGGGCGGAGCTGGCCCTGTTCCGGGCCTTCTTCGCGGCGGGTAAGCCCATCTTAGGCATCTGCCGGGGGCTCCAGCTCATTAATGTGGCCCTGGGGGGCACCTTGATCCAAGACCTGCCCCGGGCGCTGAGGGACCTCCACACTTCGCCCCAAGGGGACCTGGTCCATACCGTCCGGGCCCGTCCGGGCTCTCTGCTTCACCGGCTGTATGGACCGGGCTTCTCCGTCAACAGCGCCCACCACCAGGCCATCGATCGGCTGGGGGAGGGGCTGACGGTGTCCGCCTGGGCGGAGCAGGATATTCCGGAGGCGCTTCAATGGGAGGACCGGCGCATTTTTGCCGTCCAATTCCACCCGGAGCGGATGTCCTTTGCCCGCCGCCGCCCAGACACGGTGGATGGCGAGGCCGTATTCCGCGCCTTTGTGGAGATCTGCCGGGGGAACGCCCCGGGCTGACATTTCCATATACCTACGATACATCATAAGGAGTAACAACATGGATAATCGTACCCTCCGGCGAACCCTGCGGCCGCTGCTGGCGGCGGGGCTCTGCCTGCTGCTTCTGGCCCCCGCCGCCGCTCAGGTCCCCTACCAGGATATCCAGACAGTGGAGGACCCCGCCAGCCTGACCGTCCTGGTGAACAAAAACAACGCCCTGCCGGCGGACTATGTCCCGGAGCTGGAGGCTCTGGGAGAAGCTTATGGCAGCGGCTCCCTGCGGCCGGAGGCCTCCCAGGCCTTTCGGGCCATGGCGGACGCGGCCAGGGAGGAGGGAATCAGCCTTCGCAGCGTGTCCGCCTACCGCTCCTATCAGCACCAGTGGAATACCTATAACCGCTACCTGGGACAGTATGCCAGAAAGACGGTGGATACCTTCTCCGCCCGGCCCGGTCACTCAGAACACCAGACCGGCCTGGCCCTGGACATCAACGTGGCCAGCAGCAAGGCCCACTTCGAAAAGACCCCCGCCTTCGCCTGGCTGAAAGAGCATTGCGCTCAGTACGGCTTTCTCCTCCGCTATGACCAGGGGAAGGAGGAGATTACCGGCTACCGCTTTGAACCCTGGCACTACCGCTATGTAGGGGTGGAGATCGCCCAGGCATGTATGGAACAGGGCCTGAGCTATGAGGAGTATCTGGCCCTGCCCCAGGAGCCGGCCGCGGAGCCGGCACCTGTACCAGAGCCTGCGCCGAAGCCGGCACCTGTGCCGGAGCCCGCGCCTGCGCCGAAGCCGGCACCTGTGCCGGAGCCCGCGCCTGCGCCGAAGCCAGCACCTGTGCCGGAGCCCGCGCCTCCGGCGATGATGGTGCCGTCTGTGCCTGAGATTCCTCCGGTGCCGCTGATCGAGCCGGGCGGCACACCCATAGAGGCATAAAAAGGGCCGGCCCTCTCAGGGGCCGGCCGCTGCTTTATTCCGAAACTGTCTGGGGCAGGGAGTCGTCCTCCCGGATCCAGTCCTCCACATAGACAAGGTTGTACTCCCGCTCCCCTGTGCGGATCACTACCCGTTCGATTCCGGCGTTGATGATGAGCCGGCGGCACATGGAGCAGGAGGTGGCATCATGGAGCAGCTCGCCGTTTTTTGCCTCCCGGCCCGCCAGATAGAGGGTGGCGCCCAGGGTGTCCCGGCGGGCGGCAGAGATGATAGCATTCATCTCCGCATGGACCGAGCGGCACAGCTCATAGCGCTGGCCGGAGGGGATGTTCAGCGCCTCCCGGGCACAGAAACCCAGGTCCATGCAGTTTTTCCGGCCCCGGGGGGCGCCGTTGTAGCCGGTAGAGACAATCTCGTCATTTTTTACAATAATGGCTCCGTAGCACCGGCGCAGGCACGTGGAGCGCTCCAGCACCGTCTCGGCGATGTCCAGGTAATAGTTTTCCTTGTCGATGCGCTTCATGGCGGACCCTCCTGTAGAAATATCGTATCGACAGTATAGACTATTTTCCGCAGTCTCGCAAGCCTTTTGGAAAAAAACCTTCTGAGCGCCCCAAAAGCCGGGGAAATGGGAATGAAATTTACATTTTGTTTACGAATGCCTCCTTGACGGAGCCGCTGAGAAAGGTTATCATTATGAAGAATATTTGGCAGGCGGATTTCGCCTGCCGTCCCTATTCAGCCAAGGAGGCGTGCTATGATCCGCAACGCAATCCAGAGATTTATGTATGGGCGCTATGGACACGACCAGCTGAATCTGTTTCTGATGGTGTGCTATCTGCTGCTGTATCTGGTTTTCGCCTTTACCGGGCTGGAGCTGCTGTATTGGCTTAGCCTGGCCCTGTTGGTCTGTGTGCTGTTTCGCCTGCTGTCCCACAGCCTGGAGCGGCGGCGTATGGAAAACGCCCGGTTCCTGCGGGCTATCAACCCGGTTTTGAGCTGGCTGCGCCTGCGCCGCAACATCCGCCGGGATAAGGAGCATATCTATTTCAAATGCCCCAACTGCGGCCAGCAGCTGCGGGTCCCCCGGGGAAAGGGCAAGATTACCGTCACCTGCCGCAGCTGCGGCGCCAGCTTCGAGGAAAAAAGCTGAACATCCCCTGTTTTCGGCCTGCCGGCTCCGGCGGGCCGTTGTGTTTTGGCCGGAGCTGTGTTATACTGACTATGTTTTTCTGTAGGGGGCGGCGCCCTCGCCGCCCCGCTGTTTTTTAAAACGGGCCGCCGAAGGCGGCGGCCCCTACAGTTTGAAAGGAGTACCCCCATGAACGCCAGATACGATGTGATTATTCTGGGCTGCGGCGAGGCGGGCATCTTTGCCGCCTATGAGCTGGCCCATCTCCGCCCCGAGCTGAAGGTGCTGGCCCTGGACCAGGGCGCGGACATCTACCACCGCAGCTGCCCCATTGTGGCGGGGAAGGTGAAGGAGTGTATCCACTGCCCTGTGTGCCACACCATGTGCGGCTTCGGCGGGGCTGGGGCCTTCTCCGACGGCAAGTTCAACTTCACCACCCAGTTCGGAGGCTGGCTCACCGACTTTATGGAGCCCGCCCATGTGATGGAGCTCATCGACTATGTGGACTCCATCAATGTGGCCCACGGGGCCACTACAGAGGTTTTTTCCACCGAGAGCGACGCCGCCAAGAAGCTGGCCCGCCGGGCCCTGGCCTACGACCTCCACCTCCTCCAGGCCCGGTGCAAGCACCTGGGCACCGAGAACAACCTGCGCATCCTCACCAATATCTATGAAGGGCTGATGGACAAGCTGGAGTTCTCCTTCCATACGGAGGTGGCCTCCATCGCCAAGGCGGAGGACGGTTACCGACTGATTTTGACCAAGGGCGGCGAGATCTCCTGCAAGTACCTTATCGCCGCGCCGGGCCGGTCGGGGGCGGAGTGGTTCTCCAACCAGTGCAAGGATCTGGGGCTGGAGCTGCTGAACAACCAGGTGGACATCGGCGTTCGGGTGGAGCTGCCCGCCGTCATCTTTGAGCACATCACCGATGTGGTCTACGAGTCCAAGCTGGTCTACCGCACCAAGCAGTATGGCGACAGCGTGCGCACCTTCTGCATGAACCCCTACGGCCACGTGGTGGCGGAGAACGTGGAGGGCATCAACACAGTAAACGGCCACTCTTACGCCGACCCCGCCCTCCGCTCCGAGAACACCAACTTCGCCCTGCTGGTGAGCAACCGGTTCACCAAGCCCTTCAACGAGCCCTACCGCTACGGCAAGCACGTGGCCTCCCTGTCCAACATGCTGGCCGGCGGGGTGCTGGTCCAGCGCTTCGGCGACCTGGTGGGAGGCCGGCGCACCAACGAGCACCGCATGGGCAAGTCCACCGTCCGGCCCACCCTCACCGCCGCCGTCCCGGGAGACCTGTCCCTCACCCTGCCCAAGCGGCAGCTGGACGACCTTATCGAGATGATCTATCAGCTGGACAAGATCGCCCCCGGCACTGCCAATTACGACACCCTGCTCTACGGCGCGGAGGTGAAGTTCTACTCCGCCCGCCTCCAGCTGACGGAGGAGCTGGAGACCGCCCTGCCCAACTTCTTCGCCGCCGGCGACGGCGCAGGGGTCACCCGGGGGCTGGCCCAGGCGGGAGCCTCGGGGGTCCAGGCAGCGCGGGCCATCTGTAAGAGACTGGAGCAATGAGGCTCAAACGTGTGGCGGCGGTGCTGGCGTCCGTCCTGTTCTGCCCCGCCGTCTTCCTCCTGCTCTGGATGTCCTCAGAGGTCGCTCTTCCGGACGGCCCGGTCTGGATACTGGGCTATCCGCTGGTGATTGCACTCTATTTCCTCATTGCGGGCGGAATCTTTCAGAAAAAACTGGGCCTGCGCCGTATCACGCTGTGGCTGTGGATGGCCCTGCTGGGGTATGCCCTATGCTGGGTGTTTCTGCTGCTCTGGCAGCCCGACCTGCTGCAAACCGAGGCTACTCTGGGCGCGGTTTTACTGCTGACCTTCCTCCAATTCCCGGTGTGGCTGGTTGTTTGGCTGGGGCTGTGGGTGGCCGGATTGATCCGGAGCGCCGAGGCCAGGGCCAGAGCAAAAAAGCTGGGCAAGAACCTGCTGGAGGGTCTTCTCTGCATGGCGGCAGTCACTCCAGTCCTTCTCACCCTCCTGAGTATCCGGACCTGGCTGGCCATAAAGCCGCCGGAGGCCTACGCAGATCAGGGGGTCTACACCTTCACCGCCACAGACTATGCGCTGATTTGGGAGACCCGCACCCGCCACAGCCGCAGGCACCACATCAGCACCTACCAGGTCCCCCACTTTCAGGTCACCTACGAGACGGCGGACAGCCGCTGGCAATGGCAGGACGACAAACCCACCCAGGATATCGGCAAACAGGCCGTCCGAGAGAGGGAACAGGTGGACCGCCGGGTGCTCTCTTTGGTAGACGGGGAGGGCTACATCACCGTGGAAGCCCACTATACACCCCAGAGCTATGTGAGCGGCCAGAGGCGGTCCTGCGGAGTGCTGTTGGGCGGCTCGCTGGCTGTCCTGGCCATGGAGGGTGGAATCTATGTCTTCTGGCGGAAGAAACGGCGTAGAACCACACCCTAAAGCTCTCTTGGACAAAGCTAGCCGAGACTTCTGTGCCCGTTTCGCTTCGCAAAACACAATCCTCGGCCCGCGGGCGGGATGGGAGATGTATCTAAAGAAAAAAGCATGGTATTTCCTGCCGGTTGGCACACAGTAAAAAAGCAACCGCAGGCCGACCCTGCCTATGGAAGGAGTTTTTATATGCGCCCCTGGTTCACTACTGAACAGTTGGCCCCAGACACCTGGGTTATCAGCGAGTACCGCCACTGGGAGGAGACCCACTGCTATCTCTTAATTGGCACGGACCGCGCCCTGCTTATTGACACCGGGTTGGGCATCTGTAATATTTACGACGAGGTCTGCAAACTTACCGACAAGCCCGTCACCGCCGTTGCCACCCACATCCACTGGGACCACATCGGCGGGCACAAATACTTCCCCGACTTTTATGCCCACGAAGCGGAGCTGCCCTGGCTCCAGGGGGAGTTTCCCCTGTCCATCCAGACCGTCCGGGAGATGGTGCTGGACCGGTGTGAGGCGCCGGAGGACTTTGATGTAAGTACATACACGATGTTCCAGGGGACGCCCACCCGGGTTTTAAAGGGCGGGGAGATACTGGATCTGGGCGGGCGAACCCTTCAGGTTTTCCACACCCCGGGCCACGCCCCGGGACATCTGTGCTTCTGGGAGGCGGCCCGGGGCGACCTGTACACCGGCGACCTGGTCTATCTGGACACCCTGTTCGCCTACTACCCCTCCACTGACCCGGAGGCCTACCTGACCTCTCTGGAAGTGATTGCCGCCCTCCCCGCCCGGCGGGTTTTTCCGGCGCACCACGCTCTGGACGTTCCCCCGGACCTCCCTGCTCAGATGCGGGATGCTTTGCGCCGGCTGAAAGAGGAGGGAAAGCTCCACCACGGCGCGGGAACCTTTCAGTATGACGGCTGGGGCATCTGGCTTTAATCCTCGCGGCGTTCTTCCTGCAAAACACCGGCGGACGCTGCCTAAAATATTCCAGCGGCCCGCCAGTCAGAGCAATTATTTTGTCACCCTCTATGCAGTTTTTTATCCACTTTTTCCACCGGACTTTCCACAGCCCTTTTCCCTGAGACAGAGGGCTTTTCCACATTGTCCACAGAGTTTTCCACAGCGGTTATGTCAACCCCATAGGCGGGGAATATGCGTTTTCCGGTTTCCATAACATCTGTCAAGGCGGAATTTTCCACAAATTTTCCCGGTGGGTATTTTTGCAGGACGGACTTCGTCTCCCACCGGCTTTGAAAGGAGCAAGCCCCATGTCCCTCCCAACCGACACCATCGCCGCCATCTCCACCCCACCCGGACCGGGGGCCATCGGGATATTGAGACTGTCCGGGCGGGCGGCAATTTCCACCGCAGAAAAATGCTTCAAGCCGCAGGGGCCCAAGGGCTTGCGGGATCATCCACCCCGGGCGCTGGTTTACGGCGACCTGCTGGACAGCGGCGGCCAGCCCATCGACCGGGTGCTGTGCACCTACAGCCTGGGCCCCTCCAGCTACACCGGGGAGGACACGGCGGAGTTTCAGTGCCACGGCTCCCCCATGGTGCTGGTCCTGGGGCTGGAGGCCCTCTTTGCCGCTGGAGCGAGGCAGGCCCGGGCCGGGGAGTTTACAAGAAGGGCCTTTCTCAACGGCCGGCTGGACCTGGCTCAGGCGGAGGCGGTGGGCGACCTGCTGGAGGCCCAGAGCCGGGAGGGGGCCCGCCACGCGGCGGGCCAGCTGGCCGGGGCGCTGTCGAAAAGGATCGGGGATATCTACTCCGCCCTGGTGGACGTGATGGCCCATTTCCACGCCGTGCTGGACTACCCAGACGAGGACATCGACCCCTTCCGCCTGGAGGAGCTGGACACCGCCCTCTCCCACCAGGAGGGGGAGCTGAACGCTCTGCTGGCCTCCTGCGGCCGGGGGAAGCTGCTGCGGGAGGGGGTGCCCTGCGCCATCGTGGGCCGGCCCAACGCGGGCAAGTCCTCCCTGCTCAACGCCATGCTGGGCTGGGACCGGGCCATTGTCACCGATATCCCCGGCACCACCCGGGACACGGTGGAGGAGCGGTGCGAGCTGGGGGGCGTCCCCCTGCGTCTCATCGACACCGCCGGCCTGCGGGACACAGCCGACCCGGTGGAGAAGCTGGGGGTGGAGCGCTCCCGAAAGGCTATGGAGGAGGCGGGGCTGATTTTGGTACTCATCGACGCCTCCCGGCCCGCCGGGGACGAGGACTTCGCCCTGCTCCGTGAGGCCGTGGCCCTGGCCCCCACCATCCTGGTATGGACCAAGGGGGACCTGCCTGCCGTGCCCTGTCCAGTGAAGCGCTATGAGGAGATCGGGTGCCCCGCCGTGACGGTGAGCGCCAAGGTTAGAGACCTGGACGAGCTGTGCAATGAGATATCTTGCGCCTTCCCCCAGGACCTCTGGGGCGGGTACGGCGAAATCCTTACCAACGCCCGGCAAGAGGAGGCAGCCAGCCGGGCCAGGGAGGCGGTCCGCCAGGCCAGGGAGGCCCTGGAGGCCGGGGTCACCCCCGACGCCCTGCTCACCGACGTGGAGGAGGCACTGGAGGCTTTGGGAGAGCTCACCGGCCAGAGCGTCCGGGAGGACGTGACCGACCGGATTTTTTCAAAGTTCTGCGTGGGGAAATGAGAGACAGGGGTTGACAACCTCGCAAAAACCGGATAAGATATGGAACACATATGAAACATGCACAGAAAAGGACAAGTACCCGCCCCCGAGACGCAAAGAGAGCCGCCGTTTGGTGCGAGGCGGACGGGAGGGAGCGGCGAAGATCACCTTGGAGCTGAGGGCTGAACCATAGTAAGCCCCTCCGGACGCCTCCGTTACCAGGCTTATCTTGAGTGGCCAGGGTATGCTGCCCCGGCAAAAAGAGTGGTACCGCAGAGGTTTGCGCCTTTGTCTCTTTACGGGGACAGAGGCGTTTTTTTGTAGAAGGAGATGGTCTATATGGCGATTGAAGTTGTCATCACACAGAGGGGCCTGTTCAAAAAGCCGCTGACCGAGGCGGAGCTGTCCCCCGCCGGGCTGCGGGTGGGCCACTGGAATCAGGCCGGGGTGCTGGACGAGGGCCCGGCCCAGGACGGGCGGGTCCTCTGTGATCCGTCTCAGCCGGGGCGGGGCTGCTATATCCAGGCGGTCCCCGGAGAGAAGGAGAAGGCATACCTCCGTCAGACCCTGCCCTGTACCGCCCATGATCTGGAGCTGTTTTATGGTCAGATCGAGCGTATCTGTCAGACCTGGAAAACCGACCGCTTCACCCAGGACGGGGAGGCGCGCCGCCTGGATGACATCCCGCAGATGATCGAGTTCCAGCGCAAGGCCGGCGAGGGTCTGCTGCGCTCCATGTCGGAACAGTGGAAGCGGGACGGCGCGGGTATCCTCACCGGGGCAATGTACCCCATCTATATGGAGCCTGCGGCGTTGGACCGGCTGAAAGACGGCGATCTGGACTACTTCGCCCAATATCTGGCGGAGAAGCAGACCGGCGGCTGGTACTACGCCAAGCCCAACTTTTACCGCAACGACAACGGAGTGGATATTTTGGGTGTCTACACCATCACCGAGGGGGTGGAGTCCATCCTGCCCATCTCCCCCTTTGTGCCGCCGCTGTACTCCGTCCTGCTTCAAGGGTTCAGCCTGACCACCGAGCAGGTCACCGACTGGCGTGTGGGCCTGGTCCGAGTGTGGGAGGAGAACGGCGAGATGAAGGGAGAAAATCTGGGCTATGTGCCCTTTGACCGGTTCGCCCAAGCGGTCGGGCTGGACCGGTGCCCCCGGTACGATGACAAGCATGTTATCGTCCAAGTGGACGACCTTTCGGAGGTGTTAGCATGACCAATTTGGAAAAGATCCAGCTTTGCCAGGAGATTGTGGACCGGATTCAAGCGGAGAGCAGACGGCCTGCCTGCTATCTGGAGTTCAGCAAAGAGCCCTTTGGCGTGACGGACAGCCACCTGGGCGGGGTGCCCTATGTGCCCCATGACAAGCAGGTTCCCACCGACGAGAAGGGGAATCAGCTGTGGCTGTGCGCCCAGATCAACTTTGCCCAGATGCCCCGTCTGGACGGCTTTCCCGACCGGGGGATCTTTCAGCTCTTTGCCTCCGACTTTGACGCCGACGGCGGCTTTGGCTTTTATGCCGGAGAGTGTGAGGAGCAGAACGGCTGGAAGGCGGTCTACTACGAGGAGGTGGACGGCACCGTCACTGAGGCGGAATGCGCCGCCAAAATGGCGGTTCCCTGGGAGGAGGCCAGCAAGAAAAACATGCCCCGTCCCGCCCATAAGTTCGACTTGAAGGACATCGAGGAGGGCCGCGCCGACCTGTGGCGCATCCCCGCCCACCCGCTGAAAATTTCCTTCCGCCCGGTGGTCCAGGACGTGATCGGGGACAACGATTTCCGCTTCGATGATCTCTTTGCCGCCGGGCTGGAGCGCCGTCTGCCTGGGGCGGATCCGGAGGAGTTTATGCCCTACCGCCTGCGGGACGAGACCGACGAGGAGCGGGAGGCCCTGCGCCGTGTCCGTGACCAGATCGAATCCGGGGGCTGCAAGCTGGGGGGCTACGCCTACTTCGAGCAGGAGGACATCCGGGTGGACGACGAGGAGCGGGCCGCCTGGGACACCCTGCTGTTCCAGCTCCGCGACGACTTCACCGATTTCCCGGCGGGAGAGTTCCCGGAGATGGACCTGTATCTGGGGGGCTTTGGTGCGCTGAATATCCTGATCCGGCCCGAGGATTTGGCAAACCGGGACTTCTCCCAGGTGCTGGGCTACTGGGCCACATCGTGATACAAGGAGGAGACCGCTATGACCATAGACGAATGCCGGGAATATCTGCCCGAAGGCTGGATAGAGCCGATCCAGCAGGACCCGCTTCTGAAGGAAATTTTCTATGAGCATGAGTATGACCTGGAGATGGAGGCGGTGCCGCCCTTCCTGATTCAGGATCTGCGGGGCGGCAATCTGGAGCATCTGCGGCCCATTTTGAGCCTCTACGGCCAGCCGGGGCTGGATATGCTCCAGGGACTTTTGGAGATTGACGCGGTCAGCCGGGACACGGCAACCAGCACCACCCCCACCGGCCAGACCGCCTACGCCGCCTACTTCTTCGCCCGGTTCTCGAAGGAGAACAAACCGGCCGCCATCGACGCCGCCCGGACCTATGTCAAGGCCATCAACCGCATCTATGTGGAGGAATTTGACGAGGACCCGCCTCTGGACGAGGACGCTGAAATCCAGTTCCTCTCCGGCCAGGAGGGCCGGGATTTTGAGGAACAGGTCCGCCAGGTGTGGATCACGGGAGAGGGCATCCAAACGGTGGACCTGGATGAGCTGACCGAGTGGCTTCAGGAGTTGGAATACCAGAAGGGCTGCGAGGATATCGGGCTGATGTCCGAGGCCCTGTATCACATCAGCTGCGACTACGACCTGTCCCATTATCTCCAGTGGCCCATGTACGACACCTGTCAGGAAAACCCCTTCCGGGGCTACTTCGCCCTGTGGAAAATGGGCCTGCGCATCCACTTCCCCGCCCGGGACCGGGTGGTACTGGTGGACTGATTTTGTTTGAAGGAGGTTTTCCGATGCAGGACTATGTAAAGATGGCTGTCACAGACGAGCGGATTTATGTCATGTTCAACAACGAGGACGACAAACCCTTTGCCGTGGGCGAAAAGATGAACGAGGCCAACGAAGAGGCCTATATGAACGGCTACAACTGGGACGCCCTGTTCAACTACTATCTGGCCAAGCACGCCCCGGAGCTGCTGGAGGGCCTGGAGCCGGACCCGGAGGCGGGCTCCTATATGGCCTATTACGCCCCCACCCCCGAAAATGAGGCAAAGGCCAAAAAATTCGTGGAAATCATTGCCTCCCTGGTGGAAAACGAGGAGGAGCTGTGCCGCATCGTCCGGGAAGAGGGCGATGAGATTGAGTGGGACTAACCGGACAGGGGGATTTTATGGAGACAAATATCGTCATGCAGGACACCCCGGAAAAGTTTCAGCCTGTGGCGGAGCAGGCCGCCCAGGCGCTGACCGCTCTGCTGCAGGAGCTGGCGGCCCTGGAAGACAAAAGCTTTGCCCAATACACCCGCCTGTGTAAAAAGGGGCGGGTCATCGAGTTCCAGGACGGCGTGCGAAGGGAGTTCACCGACATTCAGGCCTGGAAAGAGGAAATGAAGCTCCGCTTCGCCGCCCTGCTGGACCCCCACTGCACCCAAAAACTGATTGCCCAGCGGCGGGACTGTCTCCACGCGGATCACTTTCCCTCCTCATTCAACTGCGTGAACACTGGCTGTACACTGTCTGTCACCATGAAAAGCGCCGGAAAGGCTGTGGCGCAGCTGGTCCCCGATGAGGACAGCGTGCCCTTTGATCTGTCCGACCCGGATGTGCGCTATCTGGTGGAGGATGCGAAACGCGGCGGACACAGCGCCCAATGCTATGGCTATTTTCAAAAATACCGCTTTGTCCTCAAACGCGAGGCGGAGGAGTGGCACATTGACGAGGTGTCCTGCGACAGTCTGCACGGGGACCGCTGGCGGCGGGACTGGTATTTTTGAGGGAGCACAAAGTGTAATTTTACAAGGGAATAATACAAAGCGGCGACTGGGGCTCCGTTTTTTAGAGATGTTTCGGTAAACGGAATCCCTCCACCACCGGGCTTTGCCCGGCGGTCCCCCTCCCTTTGGCAAGGGAGGCTTGCCGCCTGCGGGCGGGACGGGAAATCAAAGGAGAAGATGCGAATGAACTGCCCAAACTGTGGGAACGAGATGGAGCCGGGAACCGTATATTCCCCCCGCGGCTACCTGTTTTGGACACCCGAACAGGAAAAACTGAAAAATTTCCAACGGCCAAAGGATGCCGTGCGTCTGCGTCCCGCCGGAGACCACACCAAGTCCGCTTTTTCGCCCCAAGCCCTCTCCGCGCTTCCCCAGTACTCCGGTACGATTTGCCGGAGCTGTGGCACCATACTATTTTCCTTTGAAAACAAAGAATGACCACTTACCATAAAAGGAGGAACACAAAATGGACTACAACAAGACCATCAATCTGCCAAAGACCGACTTCCCCATGCGGGGCGGCCTGCCCAAGCGGGAGCCCGACATGCTGAAACGCTGGGAGGACATGGACCTCTACCACGAGCTGCTGAAAAAGAATGAAGGCAAACCCCTTTACAGCCTCCACGACGGTCCTCCCTTCTCCAACGGCGCTCTCCACATGGGCCACGCCCTGAACAAATCCATTAAGGACTTCATGACCCGCGCCGCCGCCATGCGGGGCTACCTCACCCCCTATATCCCCGGCTGGGACAACCACGGCATGCCCATTGAGTCCGCCATCATCAAGCAGAACAAGCTCAACCGCAAGGCCATGTCCGTCCCCGAGTTCCGCACCGCCTGCCACGAGTTCGCCCAGCACTATGTGGACGTGCAGCGGGAGGGCTTCAAGCGCATGGGCGTCATCGGCGACTGGGAGAACCCCTACCTCACCATGTCCCCCTCCTTTGAGGCGGAGGAAGTGAAAATTTTCGGGGCCATGTACAAGAACGGCTATATCTATAAGGGTCTCAAGCCGGTGTACTGGTGCCCCCACGACGAGACCGCCCTGGCCGAGGCGGAGATTGAGTATCAGGACGACCCGGTTACCACCGTCTATGTGAAGTTCCGTATGCTGGACGACGACGGCAAGCTGGGCCACCTGGACGACCAGAAGCTCTATTTCCTCATCTGGACCACCACCATCTGGACCCTCCCCGGGAATATGGCCATCGCCCTCCACCCCCGGGACAGCTACGCCATTGTAAAAACGCCCGGCGGGGAGATGTATATCCTGGCCGAAGCGCTGGTGGAGAAGGTTATGAAGGTGGGCGGCATCGAGAACTATGAGATCCTGGAGACCCACCCCGGCAGCTTTTTTGAGGATATGATGGCTTGGCACCCCTTCCTGCCCAAGGCCAGCCGGCTGGTAAACGCCGAGTACGTCACCATGGACAGCGGCACAGGCTGCGTCCACACCGCCCCCGGCTTCGGCGCGGACGACTACGAGACCTGCAAGCGGTATGAGATCGAGATGGTGGTGCCCGTGGACGACCGGGGCCGTCACACCGACTACGCCGGAAAATACGCCGGCATGAAGACCGAGGAGAGCAACCCGGTCATCCTGGCGGACATGAAGGAGAACGGGGCCCTGTTTGCCAGCGAGGACATCGTCCACTCCTACCCCCACTGCTGGCGGTGCAAGAACCCCATCATCTTCCGGGCTACCCCCCAGTGGTTCTGCTCGGTGGAGTCCTTTAAGGACGCCGCCGTGGCCGCCTGTGACGACGTCCGCTGGCTGCCCGGCTGGGGCATCGACCGGATGAAATCCATGATTCAGGAGCGGGCCGACTGGTGCATCAGCCGTCAGCGCCGGTGGGGCCTGCCCATCCCCGTGTTCTACTGCGCAGACTGCGGCAAGCCCATCTGCACCGACGAGACCATCGCCGCCGTGTCCAAGCTCTTTGGCGAGAAGGGCTCCAACGCCTGGTATGAGACCGAGGCGGCGGACATCCTCCCCAAGGATTTCGCCTGCCCCCACTGCGGGAGCAAGTCCGGCTTCACCAAGGAGGAGGACACCCTGGACGGCTGGTTCGACTCCGGCTCCACCCACTTTGCCTCCATGCAGAAGGACCAGGGCTTCTGGCCCGCCACCGTCTACATGGAGGGCCTGGACCAGTACCGGGGCTGGTTCCAGTCCTCCCTGCTCACCGCCGTGGGCGCGCTGGGCAAGGGCGCTCCCTTCAAGGAGTGCGTCACCCACGGCTGGACCGTGGACACCCAGGGCCGGGCCATGCACAAGTCCCTGGGCAACGGCGTGGACCCCGCCGACATTTTTAACAAGTACGGCGCGGACCTGATCCGCCTGTGGGCCGGCTCCGCCAACTACCATGTGGACGTGTGCGGCTCCGAGGTGATTTTCAAGCAGCTCTCCCAGAACTACCTGAAGTTCCGCAACACTGCCCGGTACTGCCTGGGCAACCTGGACGGCTTCGATCCCAACAACCTGGTCAAGCCGGAGGAGATGGTGGAGCTGGACCGGTGGGCCGTCACCAAGCTGAACGGCCTGATCGAGAAGTGCTTCGCCGCTTACGACAACTACGAGTTCCATGTGGTGTCCCACGCTGTCAACGACTTCTGCGTGGTGGAGCTCAGCTCCTTCTATCTGGACATCATCAAGGACCGGCTGTACTGCGAGGAGAAGGACGGGCTCCTCCGCCGCTCCGCCCAGACCGCCCTGTGGCTCATCCTGGACACCATCACCAAGCTGTTCGCCCCCATCCTGGCCTTCACCTGCGACGAGATCTGGCTGGCGATGCCCCACCGGGAGGGCGACGACGGCCGGAACGTCCTGCTCAACGAGATGAACAAGCCCTTTGCCGATTACGCCCTGGACCAGGCTGCTATGGAGCGCTGGGAGGAGATCATCAAGACCCGGGACACGGTTAACGCCGCCCTGGAGCAGGCCCGGAACGAGAAGAAGATCGGCAAGAGTCTGGAGGCCAGGGTGACTCTGAAGACGGCCGACCCGGACCGTTTCCTTCTGCCCGAGATGGACGAGGACAGTATGGCGGACGTGTTCATCGTCTCCCAGGTATCCCTGGAAAAGGGCGAGGGTGCGCTGACTGTGGAGGTCGCCCCCGCTCAGGGCCAGAAGTGTGAGCGCTGCTGGAAGGTCCTGCCCACCGTGGGCTCCGACGCCAAGCACCCCACCCTGTGCCCCCGGTGCGCGAAGGTTGTACCTGCAGTTGAGGTGGAGTAACACCGAAATGCGTTCTCCAGCTCCCCGGCGCCGCAGAGGTTGAAGCGGAGACGGCGGAAGTCTATGACGTCCTTGGCCGGACGGCGGCTCAGGGCCGGAGCGGCCAGGACGGTGGCGAGGATATGGTTGAACAGGTCAAAGACCTGGGAGAGCCATTCGGCTAGAAAAGCACTTCCTTTTCAGGCAGGGGCACGGCTTGGGGCCGTGCCCCTTTTTGGGCTCCTTTCTGGGGTCCTGCCCCCGCCGAAACTGGTAAAAAATAACAGACAGACAAAATCCGACCGTCCAAATACATATTAAAACTTGCCCCGGTTTCCTGTCGAAATATTTTTCTTGACAGCAAACGAAATATATGCTATCCTAGATAACACGTTGAGACTGGAAGCCACCCATGCCGGAGTGGCGGAATTGGCAGACGCCCGGGACTTAAAATCCCGTGGGAGTGATCCCGTGCCGGTTCGACCCCGGTCTCCGGCACCATATCGCGGGGTAGAGCAATTGGTAGCTCGTCGGGCTCATAACCCGGAGGTTGCAGGTTCAAGTCCTGTCCCCGCAACCAAAAATCCTCTGATTTCGCTTGAAATCAGAGGATTTTCTTTTATTTTCGCCACTTTTCCCAGTGGTTAATTTTTTGTTCCTGTTTTTGACCCATTTCTTGACCCATACGGGGAAATGTCCGGAAAGGGCTAGATAGCACTGGAGAGGATATTGCCCATCGTTTTTGCCGCCTCCCGCTGTGCTGCCGTGGTTACATGGGCGTAGGTGTCCAGGGTAAACCCCGCTGAGTAGTGCCCCAGCATCCCGGAGACCGTCTTGATGTCCACTCCGTTTTGCAGGGCAACCGTGGCGAATGTGTGCCTCAGGTCATGAAATCTCACTTTTGGCAGTCCTGCCCGCTTCAGAACCCGGTGGAGCATCTGAATTACGCTGTCCGGGGAGATCGGTCCACCCGTCGGGGAGGGAAACACGTACTCGCTGCTACCGCATTTCTTTCTCTGCTCTTTCAGGATTCCTACCGCATCCGTTCCCAGGGAGATGGTGCGGTAGGAATTTTTCGTTTTCAGCGGGGCTTCCACCACCTCGCCGTTGATTCGGGAGACCTGCCGCTGAACCCGGAGGGTGCCTTGTTCCAAATCAAGGTCCTCCCATTTCAGGCCCAGGAGTTCTCCTCGCCGCAGGCCTGTGGCTAACTCGATGTAGTACATCTCGAATACACCGCTCTCTTTTGCTTCCCGGAGGAAGGAGGCCAGCTGCTCCACCGGGAGCGTCTTCATCTCCCGGTGCTCCAGCTTTGGCAGGGCACAGCCGTCTGCGGGATTAATCGCTATCAGCTTCTGGCTCCTGGCAAAGTCCATCGCAGAGGAAATGACCTGGTGGATGTTTCGCACTGTCTTGGGACTCAGCCCTTTTGGTTGTCCTTTAGCCTCAATTCGGTCCACTCTGCCTCTGGACAGCAGCTTTTTGTAGAGTTTTTGCAGTTCCAGAGTCGTCAGCTTACCCAGAGGAATTTTGCCGATGTTGGGCTTGATGTGGTTGTCGATGTAGCCTCGGTAGGTCTGGTGGGAGGATGGTCGCACCTTGATTTTGGCGTAGTTCTCGAACCAGACGTCCATCCACTGACCGACGGTGTACTGCGCTGCCTTGAGGGCGTCCACCTCTGTGCTTTCCTGAATTGCCTGCTTCAGTTTGACCTTTACCTCCGCCTGGGTCTTGCCCAGAACGTTTTTGTAGACTGTCTTTCCGGTTTCCGGGTCCCGCCCGGCGGTGTAGCGGCCCTCCCATCGGCCGTCTGGCCATTTGCGGATGCTACCCTCGCCGTTGGCTCTGCGTTTTGCCATGCGTATCGCCTCCATTCAGCGACACAACATACCACAGCCTTGGTCCAATAGCCAGGGGTTCAGGGCAGAGTTATCAGAAAATTCAAACTCTCTTGCTATCAGGAAAAATCACCTATTCATTGTTTTCTGCGCAGCAAAATTTGCGTGCTGGCTCACTGCTCCCTCTTTGGTAACGCTGGTGCAACTCATAGACTGATTATCTCATCGCCAACAGCGGTCCACAGAGCCCCAACACGGCGTTTGGTGTGCCGAGGCGGGGATGGGGCTGTCTCTCCCACAAAACCGTACACAGCGGCTTACAGGTCGATACACGGGGGACTTAGTGGCGCAGGTTGCTTCCCTTCTTCTGTATTGACTTTGCCCTTTCAGCTCTCATAAAAACTGAAAATTTCTCGTTAGGCCACTGCTGACCCCACGGAATCCGCTGACACTGTAAGTATCGCAGCTAACAAGACGTCAAATCATGAAGCGTCCCCTTAAATTGATGTCATTGACGGACTGAACAAAAATCTTGAAAACATAGGAACTTCGTCCTAAAACCCCCGTTTTCCGTTTCCCCGGCCCGCACCGCGGGACGGTGTGAACCAGCGGGACGCCCGAAAGGCGGCACGCTTTTATCCTGCTTCCTTTTCC
>CAJTSQ010000003.1:53069-137315 GCA_910578735.1 uncultured Oscillospiraceae bacterium | reverse complement strand
TTTGATATTGACAAGTATATTGCAAAATTTATGGATACGGACTTTGTGATTTCCAACGCAGAGTTTTTCCAGTACCAGGTTGAAAAAAGCGAACATGATCTGTCCGATACCTTCATTGAGGCCGTCAGACAAAACAGCAGTTTTGAGGACGGCGGCAGGCTCTATTCCTCCTGGATGCTGGAAGAACCGTTTTCAACAGAACACAATGCTTTTTTCAGCTATAACAAAGACCTGAACGGAAATCCTTTTGTAAGACTGTATGGCGCGGACGATTTTCTGTTGAATGGTATGGAAGTCATAGAGGGAACCATCGACCTGGAAAAGCTGAAATCAGGAAAGTATATCCTGTTGAGCGTAGAGTGCAACGACGATGGAACTGTCATAGAGAACCCCAATATCAGCGTGGGTGATACAGTACGGATCAACCATCTGAAAGCGGAGGAACTTTCCACCACCATCACTGATAGCTATGATTTTATCATCATGGCAAAAGTCCGGGTCAACGAGAACACGGCCACCACCCGCAACACAGGCGAAGCCCGGTTTTATCTCCCGACAGAAATCTTCCTGCCGCTGTGTGATAACCCCCACCTGGTCAGCTTCCCCTTTGATGTGAAAGAGGGAACGGAAGCGGAGATGGCAGATTTTTTGAACAGCTATATCGACAGTGTGGAACCAAGCATGGATTTTGAATCCAAGGCGACCTATACCAGCTCCTTTGACGACCTCACCTCCCTTATCATCACCATCGGCGGGGCGTTGAGTATCATCATCGGAATTATCGGCATCGCAAACTTTGTCAACTCCGTCCTGACCAGCGTTATCACCCGAAAAAAAGAATTTGCCATGCTGCAAAGCATCGGCATGACAGGAAAGCAGTTAAAGCGTATGCTCTCCTTTGAGGGACTGTATTACGCTGTGGGAACGATTATCACATCAGCCGTCCTTGGCATTCTGTTCTCTGTGGTAGTTGTAAGGGGAATTTCAAGCGGAATTTGGTTCTTCACCTATCGCTTTGTTATGTGGCCTATGCTGGTGATTGATCCGTTCCTCATCCTTCTGACTGTGGCCATACCGGCGCTGCTGTACCGGCAAATTGCTAAAGCAAGTATCATAGAGCGGCTGCGTCAAAATTGAGATTTATTCATGGAAGCCGGGAGCAGCTTGCTCCCGGCTTCCAAACGTGATGCAGTTGTAACATTTGAGGCCGCTGCATCCTGGAAATGAAACAGCAGGCCAGCCGGAGCAAAGCATCTTGATTTTGCGCCTGGTGCCGGACTTGACGGATGGCGAGGAAAAGAGGCTGGCGATATGAAGTGCCGGAATTACGTACTGTATCAATGAAGCGTTGTGCTTGACCTGACTTCCGGGATGCTCCAGGTGATTTCCGATCAGTCCAGCATAGAGATTATGGATTCCCCCTCCGCCCGGGTCAGCGTCTCGAGGGGACGGAAAGCTCCGCCCTCCGCATTCATGAGTCCTGCGGACACTACTGCCGCCACAGCCTCACGGGCCCAGGGTGCGATTTCCCCCCAATCGGTCCAAGGTTGGGCATCCGCCCCCGTCAAACCGGCAAAGCGGGCCAGCATCGCCGCTGCCTCCTGCCGGGTGATGGGCCGCGCCGCCTGGACGGCTCCGCCGCCCACTCCGCAGACCACCCCCTGCTCTGCTGTCCAGCTCAGGGCGGGCAGGAACCACTCAATGCCGAAGATATCGGCAAAACCGGCCTCCCCGCCCTGGGGACTGCCCGCCTTCTGCCACAGAAGGGCGGCGAACCGGCCTCGGGTGAGAGGGGCGTCGGGGTAGTCCCGCTGCTCCAGCCTGTCGGGGTGGGCCAGCAGCCATTCCACGGCGGTGTCCCGGCCCACCAGGGTATCCTCCATGGTCCGGAGGACGGTCACATCGGGCTCCAGGGCCTCCACGCCCCGGCCCGCCCCGGCGTCAAAGAGGGTGTCCAGGTCGATGTACTTCTGGGACACCCCCACCCGCAGGCCGGAGTTGGGCAGACGGAAGGAGCCCACCGAGCCGAAGTGGTCCACGCTCCCGCTGGCCGGTTCTCCCACCAATACGCCTCCCATCTCCTGAAGCTCTACCGCGTTGATGATGGCGGAGGAGAAGGTGGTCTCACCAATGAGGCCCACCAGCTCCATACCCCGGTCCATCTCCCGGCGGAGCATCTCCAGCAGGGGCCAGAGCACCCCGTCGGAGCCCCCGCCGTTGTTCCGCAGGTCCACCACCACCCGGCGGCAGTTCCCCAGTTTCTCCGCTGTTTGGGCGGCAAACTGCTCCATGGGCAGCTCCGGGTCCTGGGCGCAGGTGTTGTACTGGATGTAGTAGGTATCGGAGTTCAGGGGGAAGGCGCAGTAATAGCAGTCCTGAGCGGCGGTGGCGGGCTGGGGCAGTCCCTCCCCCAGCTGGGCAATCTCCATTTTCCCCAGCTCCTCCATGGATACTGGGGCCAGGGACAGCTCCGTCCCCTCCGCCAGGGTGAGGACCAGAGGCTCCCCTGCCTCCACCAGGCCCAGATACTCATAGAGGTCGGCCACATTGCAGGCCTGCCGGAACTGACGGCGCAGCTTCACCGGGTTATCGGCGCTAAGCAGCCCGCCGAAGGCTTCCGCCGCCTGGTCCACCGGCTTTCCCGCCGCCAAGGTCACCTCCCGGCCCAGCAGCGCCCGGTGTTCCGACGGGAGAGCGGACAGATACCATTTGCCCTCCCGCCAAGTCAGTGATAAAGGATAGGCCCGCATAAGCCGGGTCTGGTCCCCCAGGGCGGCGGAGGTATGGGAATCCCCCGCCAGCGCTGTCAGGCTCAGCAGGTCCAGGAAAAACTCCTGGTCGCTGGCAGTGTCCAGCCCGGCCTCGATCTCCCCCTTCCGGGCGAGAAATTCCTCCTCCGGAGTGTTGGCGAACAGGTTGGGGTGCCCCTTTTTCAGGTTCTCATAGAGAACGTCCAAATCTTCCTGCCGCTGCTGAACGGTGAGCTGTCCCCCGGGGGCGGCCCAGGCGGGGACTGTCATGCTCAAAATCAGAGCCGCGCTGATGATGCCTCTCCATAATTGCATAGTCAGATTCCTCCCTCTTGGCTTTTTATTATATCAGGTTCAGCACAGGGAATCTATTAAGGGCAGATTAAATTTCAGTCCTGGCTCTTTATTTGTTCTGAACATGAAAACGGTGTGAAACCACACCCCGGCTTGCCGAAAAGCGGCCTGGCCAAAGAGAAGCAGGCAGGCCATCGGGCAGCGCTTCGCTATTCAAATTGATTTCTGTTCAACACCAGCGCTTTCACCCACTGGATAAAGCTGTTCAAGGCCTCCAGCTTTTCGCTGTTGGTGTGATAGGCCAGGGTCACGGTGTAGGGGGAGGGGTGTCCTTCCAGCGGTTTGGTGGTCAGGTCCGGGTAGAACGACAGGATTTTTCCTGCGGAGTAGTCGGCGGTCAGGCCCAGACAGTCATGTTCACTGCAAATGCTGAACATGTTGGACAACTGAGAGACCCGCTGGATGCCGTCGGGTACTACGCCGTGTTCCTCAAACAGCCGGCCGGCAAACTGGCGGCCGCAGCGGTCCAGGCATATCACCAGCTTCCGCCGGCACAGGTCCTCATACTTTATAACCGGCTGCTCCGAGAAAGGATCGTCCCTTCGGAGTACGATAATCAGCTGGCGGGACTGGAGGGGGATATTGGAGATGTACCGGTCGGAGATGGGCTCAATGGTCAGGGCGGCGTCGTGCTTCCCCTCGATCAGCCGCCGATTGCAGACCTGAAACTGGTATTCCTGAATCTCCAGCGTGTACTGGGGAAACAGCGCCCGGAACTGGTTGAACTCATCCACGGTGATGAAGCTGAAGCAGTCCTCAAAAATGCAGAGTCGGAGCGTGCCGCCGAATTTGCCGATTGTTTGCTGAATGCGGGTGGAGAAACGCTCAAACTGCTCCACAATGGGCCGGCACTCATCCCGCAGCAGGATACCGGCATTTGTCAAAACAATCCCGCCGGGCGTCCGCAGAAACAAGGCGGTGTCCAGCTCGCGCTCCAGCGTATTTACCGTTTTGGACAGGGCCTGTTGAGAGATAAACAGTTTGGCGGCGGCATTGGTGATGCCGCCGCAGTCACATATGGCTAAAAAATATTGAAGCTGTGCAATCGTCATATACGTCCCTCCCCGACTCCCAAATTGCTGTGGATAGGATATCCCTATACCTCCTCACAAATTATTATATCTCAGAAGCTGTGGACAGGCCAACAACTTTTTGTTGGGTGGGGGTCAATTAAGTTCTGTTTGATGGATTGTGCAAAATCCACTAATATTTAGCCATAGTCAGGGCAAAAAGCGGCTAACAGACAAAATATGAAGTAAAAAGGGGTGACGCAATGGATATGTTCATCAACGGCGAACGCCGGCCCTCCGGCAGCGGAGCGGTCCTGACCATTACCAATCCATATGACGGCTCGGTGCTGGACACGGTTCCATCCGCAGTGGAGGAGGATGTCAACCTGGCGGTAGCCGGCGCGGCGGAGGCCCAGCGGTCTTGGGCCAAGGTCTCCGTCTTTGAGCGCTCGGAGATTGTCAAACGGTTCGTCTCGCTTTTGGATCGGGACCGGGAGCAGCTGGCCCAGCTGCTGACGGCGGAGATGGGAAAGCCCATTGATGCGGCCCGGGGCGAGCTGGAGTGCGCCCGGGACACCTTCCTCTCCTTTGCGGAGAAATCCCGGCACATCTACGGAGAGGTGATTCCTGCCGGCTGCGAGCCGGGGACGGAGCGGACCGTCTTGATGACGGTCCGGGAGCCGCTGGGGGTAATCGCCTGTGTCATCCCCTTCAACTTCCCCTGCTGGTCCTTCTCTGTAAAAACGGCTCCGGCCATCATTGCCGGCAATGCCGTGGTGGTGAAGCCCTCCTCCGACGCGCCGCTTACCATTCTCAAGCTGGGAGAGCTGATGAAGGAGGCCGGGCTGCCTGACGGCGTGATTCAGATCGTCACAGGCCGGGGCTCCACGGTGGGGGCCTGGCTGTGCGGCCACCGGGACGTCCATGGGATCACACTGACCGGCTCCACCCCGGTGGGGATCGCCACCGCCCAGGCCGGAGCCTCCCATCTGGCCCATGTGACCCTGGAGCTGGGCGGGAATGACCCCTTCCTCGTCCTGGAGGATGCCGACCTGGACCTGGCCGCCGACCAGGTGGTGGGCGGACGGATGTCCAACAACGGCCAGGTATGCTGCTCCCCCAAGCGCTATCTGGTCCAGGAGGAGGTCGTTGAGGCCTTTACCCAAAAGGTCCTCCAGCGGCTGAGTGCCCTGAAGCGTGGAAACCCCGCCGACCCCAGCAGCCAAATCTCCTGCCTGGTAAGCGAAAAGGCCGCGATGGAGGTGGAGGAGCAGGTCAATCACACCATCGCCCAGGGCGCAAAGCTGCTGCTGGGCGGCGCGCGGGAGGGGAGCTATTATCCCCCCACGGTACTCACTGATGTGACCCCCCAGATGGACGTGGCCCGGGACATGGAAATTTTTGGCCCAGTGGTTCCCATCCTCCGGGTCAAGGACCTGGAGGAAGCCATTGCCATCGCCAACGCCTCCGTCTACGGGCTGGGGGCCAGCGTATTCACCCGGGACATGGCTAAGGCCACCCGGGCTGCCGCCCAGCTTCAGTCCGGCGCCGTGGTCATCAACGGTTCCAGCTACTTCAGCACGGTTGAGATGGCCTTCGGCGGCTGCAAATACTCCGGCATCGGCCGGGAGGGTGTCAGCGTCAGCTTTGACGATGTGACCCAGGTGAAGACCATCGTCTTAAAAAATTTTTTGTAACAGTGGGCAGCTTCTCCAGGCGCCGCACTGCAAAGTCCGGCACCCGGGCGATCTCCTATGCTATCCCAGCAGAAGCAAGGTCTCACTGAGCCGTTTTCCGGCGGAGCCTCCAAAGTCCTCCACCCGGCGGATGCGCAAAAAAGAGGAGCCGTAGATCATCCGCTCATTTTCCAGCTCGCCGTCGTCCCCCAAAAAAATGCCGATGACATGGACACCCTCCCTGCGCAGCTTCCGGATCTGAAAGCAGGTATCCCATACGGCCGTGTCCCCGACATACTTGTCCGGAACGCCGGACCTGCTCCGGCCGCTTACCATATCGTTGGGCAGGCCGTCGCTGAAGACGATGACGATCTTATGGTCCTCCGGACGCCTTAACAGATCGACCCCGGAGGCGGCCAGGGCCAGGCCGTCCCGATTGTTGGACGTCGCCCGATACTCCAGGATTTTCCGGTCCGCCTCCGGCCTGTCATCGTAGTCCCGAAAGCGCCGCAGTACTGTGTGGTCCCCATAGGTGCAATAGCTCATAACCCGATGGGGAATGGAAATCCTGCTCAGGGCAGCGCTGAACAGATAGCTCTGCATTGCCACCATGGGCTGACGGACCACCTGCGAGCCGCTGGCGTCTACCAGCAGTTCCACCACCACCGTGGACTGGTCCTGGCGCACCACTTTTTGAAAGAGCTGCGGCTCTTTACACCGCCCCGCCTTCCAGAGGGCGCTGTTTACCAGCGTACCGTGGTCCGCGCGATAGACCTCTGGGTCGTTCCGCAGATTCAGCGCGTTGCGAAAGGCCTGCTCAATGCTTCGAATCCCCTGCCGGGCAGAATCCTGGTTCTCCTCCAGCAGCCGCAGGTTTGCGTCCCGGCTGGCCCGCAGGGTTCTGGCCCGGTCTGAGGTCCCCTCGTAGGCGCTGTCCGGAAGGCCGTCTGTAAAGAGCAGCTTCCGCCTCTCGTGGACACCCACGCAGACTGTGCGCTCAATCGCCTCCTGGGCCTTTTCTGTCTGAAAGCTGGGGCCAAAATTTTTGGCCAGGTATTCTGGCACTGCAGCCAGCGCCTCCTCGGACAGGATCACACCGTCCGCTGCATCGCCGGCTTTCTTGTATACCAGTTCGGGCTGCGGCGTATCCGGCTCCGGAGAGACCTCCTCCTCCGGGGCCGGATGTTCGCCCTTCCACCTTTCCTCTTCTGCGCATTCAAACAGAGGGAGCTCGTCATGGCTGTGGTCGGGCGCGAAATATCGAACAAAGACCTTTTTATACAGGAGCACAGCCTGCTCCACCAGGGCCCTGGCGTCCATACAGCTGCTGCTGCCTCGCACCAGGCGGGTGAACAGCTTCAGGACCTCCTCAAAGCCGGAAAAATTTTGCAGGACCCGGCTGTTCTCCTGGCTGGCCGCCCTGGGGAACTGCTCCGTCAGCCAGTAGATGATGATCCAGCCCCGGGAGGAGTGGCGCAGCCGCAGGGGGTCCTCCTTCAGCAGCTGGCGGGCGGCGCATTCCGCCATGGCCGGAAGTCCGGGGCGCTGCTCCGTCAATCTCTGCCGTACCGCGTATTCCAGACATATATGGGCGGCGGGAAGCAGAATATCCATGTCATACGCCGCGTACCGGTGCCGCCGGAGCCACAGGTTCAGTTCCTCCAGCCCAAACAGTTTATCTCCGCCGCCCAGAACCGCCCCCTCATAGGCGGCAATTATGCCGCCGGCTTTTTGATAGGATTGGCTCATAAAGCGGATAAATTCCGGATATGCCCTCTTCCTGTGGTCCTCTGATACCGTCAGGAACAAGCTTTCCTCTCTATCAATACCCACGCCGTTCTCCTGTCAGACAAATCGTGTCATCACAACGTCCTGGACCAGCTGATACTCATACTCGTCAAAGCACTTGTTGGTAATGCTGATGGTAATTGCGTCCTTGGGGGCCATCCCCCCCGTCATCAGCCGCAGAGCGGCAATCATGCCCCGCAGGTCCACCGGATGGGTGGAAATCTCCCCGTTGACCGCCTTCTCATTCAGGTCGATAAACAGCCCGACGCAGCAGGCGATGTTCTCCTCGGCGGCCTCCGGTACGTCGGCCCGCAGGAGCCGGTGCAGCTGTCCAGCCTGAAGAGTGGGCATCCGGATCACTGTAAAGCGGGAGACCAGGGCCTCGTTCAGCTCCCGGGTCCCCGCATAGCCATAGTTCATGGTGGCAATAAAGCGGGTGGCCGGGTGCATGGGAATGCAGTCATATCCCGGCACATCGATCAGCCTGCGGTAGTCCAAGACCGAGTGCATCACCGCCACGGCGTCGTTTTTGGCCATATTAATCTCGTCCAAAATACAGAACCCGCCGCACCGCGCCGCCTGAGCGACAGGGCCGTTGCGCAGGCGCACCTCCCCGCCCACAAAGGTATCTGTGCCAATCAGCGTGCTGCTGTCGGTGTTCACATGGAAGGAGACATTGTAAACCGGCCTTGCAAACAGCCAGGCCAGATTGTCTGCCAAGATATTTTTTCCGGTGGCCTTCCCCCCGCACAGCAGAATATTTTCCCCCTGCAGCAGCGCGGAAACGGTCAGGTCCAGTATCTCTTCGCCAATAAACTCCACAGGCGGCTTTGTAACGCGCCCTTCTGCCGCCGGGTCCATAGGCCAGCGCTGTTTAAACTGCTCCAGCCGGTTTCTCAGTTCTTCTCTCATGATACACTCCATCCTTATTTTCAAAACACTTGGACATAGGGTTTGCCCTCTCGTGGGAATTTATCACAGTTTTGACACCGTCCAATTAGACGGTTTTATGCGCGCGAACGCGCCGCCATATCCCATCGTTTTCCGGATTCAAGAAAAGGGCCTGCGTGACTGAAATCACGCGGGCCCTTGATGGGGGGCTGTCCTCATCCTTACCAAAGAAATCCTCTTACTGTTGTGAAGTATAGCACAAGGTGTTTGGTATTGCAAGTGTTGTCCTTGAAATTGGGCTGTTCCGGGCATATAACGAGAAAATTGACTGCACCAATTTGAGGATTGCGATGCCGATCTGAATAATGCGTACTCATTATGGTTGGATTGGGAAAAATTGTTAGAATCCTCACCAACCCCGGAATCGCGAAAGCCGGCTGCTTAAACCGCAGCCGGCTTTATATTGGGCATATTTACTTTTCAATACCCCGCTTTTTCATCCAGTCAGGAAGTTTATCCGGGGTCAGGCCGTTGTACTTGCAGCCGGGGTAACGGCAGTTGGCGCAGTTGCCCTTGTTGCCTTTGACCGGGGGCTCTCCCTTAATGTTCTTCTCCAGGTACTCCACCAGAGCCTTGATGTCGGCCTCCTCGCCGTCCGCGGCCCAGTAGTGGGCACCCTCGCTGCCGCCGATGCCGCCGGCGCACACCACCTTGGCCTCGCAGCGGAACATCTGCTTGATGGCGTCCACCTCGGTGAGGATATCGGCGCCGGACAGACAGTACAGACCGGGATCTGCCCCCATGGAGATGTCAATGTGGCTGGCCCCGCCCAGGGCCCGGCTGGCAGCGGGAACGTTGGGGACCATTTTCTCATAGCCCACGGGGCAGAGCCATTTCAGGCCCTTGCTGGTCATGTAGCCGATGAAGTTGGGAACAGTGCCGCCGTTGAAGCCGGAGGTGATGACCCCCACATGGCCGTCCAGGTCGAAGGCGTTGGCCCCCTTGATGATGACAGTGTCGGCGTGGTAGTCCTGGAGGGCCTCGTCCATCTTCTTGTCCACAGGCTGGCCCTTGTAGAACACGTTGGGGAAGCTCTTGCGGCTGGAGGGCTCGGTGACGCACAGCATGGCGTCAGTGCTGCTGCCCACGGTGCACAGACCAGGTTCCACCTCATAGCCCAGCTCCTGGGCGATGAAGGCGTTGGTGGTGCCGCCGGCCAGCAGGACATAGGCGTCCTTCCAGGCTTTCTGGAACTCGGGGGTCTGGATGACCGCCTTGGCAATCAGACGGCGGGCCTCAGCAGGGGTCAAAACAAAAGTCGCTTTCATAACGATTATTACTCCATTCTTTTCAAATTTTTTCTTCGATTTCCGCTCTGGCGAGGCGGGAGCTTCCTCACTCCTTCTCGGGATGCTTTTTCAAATCCACTACAGGATTCAGCAGGGGGCGCATTTCAAAGCCGTCAGGGCCGACAATCCGGCACTCGGCCACGTCGCCGTCCTGGATGTGGAAAGCCCGGGGCGTGCCAGTGGAGAGGATATCCCCGGCGTACCAGCCCTGGATGCTGCTGTGGAGGGAGACCAGCCGGGCGGGGCGGTGGGTCATGTTTGCCACCACATTCCTGGCATAGACCTCCCCGTTGTGGACGGACTGGACCTCCAGCTTCAGCACATCGGGCACCTCGTCAGGGGTAACCAGCTCGGGGCCGAAGGAGAAGAAGGTGGGGAAGTTCTTCACGATGCACAGATACCGGGGATTGCCGCTGACATAGTCGTTGCCCTTGAGGATGGACTCCTCAGTCATGTCCAAAATGGTGGTGTAGCCCACAATGGCGTCCTGCCAGTTCTCCTCGGACACGTCCCGGCAGTCCCTGCCCATAATGACGCCCAGCTCCGCCTCGGCGGTGGTCTTCTGGGCCTCCTTCAGCTTGGGCAGCTTGATCTCGTCGCCGGGGCCGACCAGGGTATCCGCCATCTTGAAAAAGCTGCCGGGGAAACCGGTGGGAGCGGCAGAACCGATGTCCCCGGCATGGTCCACATAGTTCAGCCCGATGCCGAAAATCCGCTTGGGATTGCGGTACAGCGGGGCGTAGACCACCTGATCGTTGGGCACCAGACCGGCCATGCTCTCCAGCTCCGCCTTGCCGCTGTTGTTATACCAGCCGGTCATGGCGGGGATCTCCCCGGCCTGGATGAGAGACATCATGTCGGTCTTATAGGAAGTACCCTTGGCCTCATTCAGCGCGGCGACGGGCAGAACGCCCTTGGAAATGACGATGCCGGCGATTTCGGCGTTGTTGTATTTGATCGTAGCGAGACGCATATGTATTCCTCCTGCTTATAGTTTAATGTTTCCCGGCGGGAACCGGGGGCTGGATCATATTTTCGCTGCGGGCCACCACCATGGTGGTGACCACGTCACCTGTGACGTTGAACACGGTATCGGCCATGTCAATGAGCCGGAAGATACCGGCAATCAGGCCCACAATCTCCAGTGGCAGGCCCATATTGGTCAGCAGTATGGTGGTCATGATAATGGCTCCTCCAGGGACGCCGGGGCAGCCCATCGCCACCAGCACAGTGGACAGCACAATGCTCAGCATAGCGGCAGGGGTCAGCTGCACGTTGTAGACCTGGGCGGTCAGGACAATGGCCGCAGCGTAGAAGATACAGCCGCCATTCATATTGATGGTTGCGCCCAGGGGCAGGGAGAAGGAGGACAGCTCCGGGGACACGCCAAAGTCGTCATTGGTAACGGAGGTTGTAACCGGGAGGGAACCGGCGGAGCTGGTGGTGCTGGCGGTAATGACCCAGACCTTCCAAATGCCCTGGAAGAACTGCTTCAGGGGGAATCTGGCCATCAGGGCCACCATGGGGATATACATCGCCAAAACAAGGATGACATCGGCGGCGTAGACCGTGAGGATGAGCTTGCCCAGAGGGCCGAAGATGGACAGGCCGTAGGCGCCCACGGAATCGGCCAGCAGGGCGCACACACCGATGGGGGAAAACTCCATCACAATGGCGGTGATTTTATACATCACGTCGGCCAGGCTCTGAAAGGTGTCAGCCAGGTGTTTGCCCCGTTCCTCCAGCATAATCAAGGCCACGCCCAGGAAGATGGAGAAAACAATAATCTGGAGCATATTCTGGTTGGCAAAGGACTGCACCACATTGGTGGGAAACATGTCAATGAGGGTATCCAATACGCTGGGCATCCCCTGGGCCTCATACTCGGCGGCGCCGGAGAGAGCCGTCATATCAAAGCCCTTTCCGGGATTGATCATGTTCGCCACCAGCAGGCCGATGCCCACGGAGATGGCCGAGGTAATGGCGTAGAGCCCGACCACCTTCACGCCGATGTTCCGCAGCTTGCGCAGGTCACCCAGACTGGCCACGCCTGCGGTGATTGAAAAGAACACCATAGGCACTACCAGCATCTTAATCATGTTCAGGAAGATGGTGCCCAGAGGTTTGATAACGCTGGCTTTCTCCTTAAAAACAAGGCCAATTACAATGCCCAGCCCAAAGCCAATGAAGGTTTTAGCCGCAAGACCCAATTTTTTTGTTTTCAACGGTTTGTCCTCCCTTTCTTGATTCACTTGTCAAGATTTCCGCTGGAGCCGCTCAACACCTTTTTTCAGCTGTGCGCAGCCCTCCACCACGTTTTCATAGCTGTTGGCGAAGGACATCCGCAGATAACCCTCGCCGCCGGGGCCGAACACGTCGCCGGGCACCAGAGCGATTTTGGCGTTTTCCAGAAGATAAGCGGCCAGATCAGCGGACTTCATATTCAGGGACTTGCAGTTGATGAAGATGTAGAACGCGCCCTTGGGGCACTCGCAGTGCAGGCCGGGAATCCCGTTAATCACCTTGACGGCGTAGTCCCGGCGGCGCTGGTACTCCTTCACCATCTCGTTTACCTCGTCTCCCTCCTCGTTGAGGGCGGCGATGGCGGCCACCTGAACAAAGTTGGGGGCGCAGGTGGTGTTGTGCTGGTGGAACTTGTTCATAGCCAGGATGTACTCCTCGGGGGCGGCCACATAGCCCAGCCGCCAGCCGTCCATGGCGTAGGCCTTGGACATGCCGTTCATGGTGAAGGTGCGCTCCTTCATGCCGGGCAGGGAGGCAATGCTGATGTGCTTCGCCCCGCCATAGACCAGCCGCTCATAGACCTCATCGGAGATGACCATCAGGTCGTTGGCGACGGCGATCTCGGCCAGCTCCTTGAGCACGTCCTCCGCCAGCACGCCGCCGGTGGGGTTGCTGGGGGTGATGATGACAATGGCCCTGGTCCGGCGGGTAATCTTGGAGCGAATCTCGTCCAGGTCGATCTGATAGCCGGACTCCTCCCGCAGCAGATAGGGGACCGGGACCGCACCCAGCAGATTGGGGACATTGACGTAATTGAGCCAGCCCGGATCGGGGACCAGAATCTCGTCCCCCTCCTCCAGAATGGTGGCCAACACGGCGAACACCGCTTCAGACAGACCCACAGTGACCAGCACCTCGGATGCCTTATAGTCGATGTTGTTCTCCCGCTTCAGCTTGTCCGCGATGGCCTGGCGCAGGTCCATGAGGCCAAAGTTGGAGGTGTAGTGGACCTTGCCCTCAGCCAGGGCCCGGTTGGCCGCCCGCTTGATGTACTCCGGAGTGTCGAAGTCGGGCCGCCCAATTTCAAAGTGGAGGACCTTTTCCCCCGCCCGCTCCATTGCCAGCGCCTTTTCGTTGACCTTTCGGATGCCGGAGGGCGCCATCCGGTTCATCCGTTCCGCAATTTTCGCCGCCATAATGCTGCCTCCTCTGTTTTGGTAAACTTGTGTAAAATTGATTGCATTTTTGCTCTCTGTAAGAATATTTAGCCACAAAAACACTTGAAAGTAAAATACGAAAAACTTGAACACGTTATATCTATTTTCGTATAAGCTTTGTGTATTTTCACAAAAAGCGGCGTCCAGACTGTTGACTGGACGCCGCCGCCCACGGGGCAGAGGGTAACGCACTGGCCGCACAGGGCGCAGAGAGCAAAGGGGCGGGTCAGGCGTCGCTTGGGAGCGCTCCGCATGGAAGAAAGAGAAAGAAGAACATCAAACTCAGTAGGCCCGCGTCAATCCGCCGTCCACCAGGATGGTCTGCCCGGAGATGTAGGTGTTGGCCTCAGAGCAGAGAAACGCGGCCAGCCGGCCGTATTCATCTATTGTGCCGTAGCGTCCCAGGGGGAAGGACTTTAAGTCCTCCTTCTCATACTCGGCCACAGAGATACCCGCCTTTTCCGCTCGAATGGCGTTCAGGTTGGTAATACGGTCCGTTCCGATGCGGCCAGGGCCGATGACATTAATCAGGATATTGTCTTTGCCCAGCTCGGAGGACAGGGTCTTGCTCATACCCACCACACCCATGCGCATGGTGTTGGACAGGATCAGGTTGTCCAGACAGTCCTTGACGGAGGAGCTGGTGGAGTTGAGAATGCGGCCTCCGCCCAGCCGGCGCATGGAGGGCAGCACAGCCCGAATGGATCGGACGTAAGACAGCAGGCAGCTGTTGAACGCGTGTTCCCAGTCCTTGTCGGCAAAGGAGTCAAAGGGGCCGGGCTTGGGGCCGGGGCCCATATTGACCAGAGCGTAAATATCACCCAGTTTGTTGACCGTATGATCCACCAGGGCTTGTACATCCTCCGCCTCGTTGACATCGCAAAGATATGCCTCCGGCCGGTTCCCGGTTTCCTTTTCAATGTCCGCCTGCGCGGCGGTCAGCCTGTCCGCGTTGTGTCCGCAGATCATCACTTTGGCGCCCTCCCGAGCCATCTCGGTGGCAATGCCCTTGCCCAAACCGGCGGCAGAGGCCATGCACAAAACAACCTTATTCTTCAAACCCAAGTCCATAATATTACCTCCCACATAATGATAAGTAGAAATGTCTTGCGCTTTGTTGCTTTTTCTGCTATCATTTAGCCACAAAATTTGAGGAAAGTAAAATACGAAAAACTTGAACACATTATATCTATTTTCGTATAGGGGGACAGCAAAATGACGAATTATAAGGAATATATCTATGCGGTCTATCAGGAAAAGAGCTTCTCCAAGGCGGCAAGAAAGCTGTATGTCTCCCAGCCCTGGCTGAGCGCCACAATAAAAAAAGCGGAGGAGGAGTTGGGCCTGCCTCTGTTCGACCGAAGCACAAATCCCATTTCTCTGACTGAGGCGGGACGGTACTACATTGAAAAATTTGAACAGATCTCGGCGATCGAGGCGGAGATGAATGAACATTTCAAGCTGCTCCGGGACGTGGGGCGGACTGAACTCCACATTGGCAGCTCCATGTTTTTCTGCACCTATGTTCTGCCCGATTTGATGGCGGATTTTCGCCTGCAATACCCTCAGGTGACGCTGACCTTTACCGAGGGCGGCAACAAAACGCTTTTGGAAAAGCTTCTCAGCGGGCATCTGGATTTTCTCCTGGAGGCGGAGCGCCCCACCAACAGCCGGGTCCACTCCATCCCCTGGGCTTCAGAAGAAATCGTGCTGGCGGTTCCTGCCAGCAGTCCCGTCAACAAAGAACTGGATCAGTACTGCTATTCCTTTGAGGAATTTCTGGCCCGTACCCAAACCGGCGACCGCCGGCCTCCCGTTCCTCTGGAGGCCTTTGCAAAAGAAAACTTCCTCCTGCTGAAAGAGGGGAACGATATCCATCAGCGCAGTCTCCAGCTGTGTAAAAACGCTGGATTTACCCCCAAGGTAACCCTGTATCTGGCCCAAATGATGACGGCCTACTACCTGGTTCTGGAGGGACAGGGCATCACATTCCTTCGATCCTCCATTCCCGCGCATGTTATTCCAACCGATAAAGTTGTTTTTTATCAGCTAGACGATCCCTTGGCTGTACGGAGCATTTATCTCTCTTACACCCAGCGAAATACAAGTCCGGTGCAGCAGCATTTGATTGACTTTATGAAGGATAATATTTTGTAACAAAAACCGCGGCGCTTCATCAGAACGGTCTGGTTGAGCGCCGCGGTTTTGTCGAGTTTGCATAAGGGTTATACGAAAACAGGTATAACGTTATAAAGTTTTTCGTCTTTGCTTCCAAAAACGCTATCTCATATAATAGCAGTATCAGGAATGCCGCATCTGCGGCAAATTTAAAGGAGGCAATCCATATGAGCAAGAAAATCGTAGTTATTACTGGCAGCCCCCGGAAGAATGGCAACAGCTTTGCCATGACTGACGCTTTTATTCAGGCGGCGGAGGCAAAAGGCCACACCGTCACCCGGTTCGACGCCGCTATGATGAAAATCGGCGGCTGCCACGCCTGCGAAACCTGCTTCAAAACAGGCAAGGCCTGCTCCTTCGACGACGACTTCAACTCCATCGCCCCCGCAATCCTGGAAGCAGACGCTGTCGTGTTCACGATGCCCGTTTACTGGTACTCCATCCCGGCCCAGATCAAGGGGGTTATCGACCGGCTGTACTCCCTTGTAGTGGGAGGCAAGGATATTGCGGGGAAAGAGTGTGCCATCATCACCTGCTGCGAGGAGGATGATGTGTCTGTCATGGACGGCGTCCGCATCCCGCTGGAGCGCTCCGCCGCTCTGATCAAGTGGAAGATGGTAGGAGAGGTACTGGTTCCCGGCGTCCTCAACGCAGGGGACATCGCCAAAACCGACGGCTGCAGGCAGGCGGCCGCGCTGGCTGAAAAGTTTTAAGGAGATAGCGTATGGGAAAGAATATTGTTATTTTAAACGGCAGTCCCCGGAAAAACGGCAATACCTCTGCCTTGATCAAGGCATTTACCGAAGGGGCGGAGAGCGCCGGGCACAGCGTCACCACTTTTTTCCTGGATGGCATGGATATCCACGGCTGCAAGGGCTGCTTTGGCGGACACAGCAGCCGGGAGTGCCCCTGCGTCCAGCGGGACGATATGGCACGGATCTATTCCGCAGTAAAAGACAGCGACGTTGTGGTGCTGGCCACTCCGCTCTATTACTGGAATATGAGCGGCCAGCTTAGAACGGCGGTTGACCGTCTGTTTGCCCTGGAGGAGGGAGACGGCAATCTGCTCAGAGGTCACAACAGGTCCTCCGCCCTGCTGATGGCCGCGGAGGGCCACGGCTTTGAGGATGTCCTCCTCTATTACAACCATCTGATGGAACATTTGAGGTGGGAAAACCTAGGGCATGTTCTGGCCGGCGGAAATGGGGATGTGGGCGATATAGAGGGCAAGCCGGAGCTTCAGCAAGCCTATAATCTTGGGAAATCCATTTAAGAGCAATAATGAAAAAGCTTTTTTGAGAAATGCCATTTCAATCTGTCCGAGGCTCACCGGCAGGTAAAAAAACCTAATGCCGTAGGCGTTCCGCCTACGGCATTAAAAGTGGGTATTTGTTTTGGCGCAGAAGGAGGGATTCGAACCCTCGCACCAGTCTCCCGGTCTACTCCCTTAGCAGGGGAGCCCCTTATAGCCACTTGGGTACTTCTGCATGTATATACCTCAAACAGAAATATCTCATCCGCAGGAGGAGAGAAGTGGCGGAGAGAGTGGGATTCGAACCCACGGCTCTTGCGAGTCACTGGTTTTCAAGACCAGCTCCTTAAACCACTCGGACATCTCTCCAAATCATTCCTCACTCAGAGATATTTGACATCTTACCACTTGCAGTATGATTTGTCAAGAGGTTTTGCAAAAATATTGAAGATACTTCCGGCAGCAGGGAATTTACAGTATACACATATAAAATAGCTTAAGTAAAGGAAAAAGGCAAACTGAACCGAGGGCTGGCAGACAGCACGGAGAGGGCGGTGGACCGCAGCAGCAGTCCGCCGCCCAAAATTTTCTGCACCTCGTCTTACAGGGCGGTCCGCCTCATATTACGCGTTGCCGAACTCGCTGAAGAAGCGGTTGTGAATGGCCTGAACCGCCCGGTCGGCCTCCCACTCGTCCACCAGGACGGAGACCTTGATCTCACTGGTGGAGATCATGTTGATGTTGACCCCGGCGGAGTAAAGCGCCTCAAACATCTTGCAGGCCACGCCGGCGTTGTTCACCATGCCGGCGCCCACAATAGACACCTTGGCCACCTGTTCGTTGAGCTCCACAGACCGGCAGCCGATGGAGTCCTTGTACTCCTCCATAATCTCCCGGGCCGCCTGCGCGTCCCCCCGGGCCACGGTAAAGCTGATATCTTTGCTGCCGTCCCGGCCGATAGACTGGAGGATAATGTCCACGTTAATCCCCTTCTGGGCCAGCAGGGAGAAAATCTTAAAGGCGATGCCGGGCTGGTCAGCCAGTCCTACCAGGGCGATGCGGGCCACGTTCTTGTCCTTGGCAACCCCGCTCACATGCGTTTTTTCCATAGTCTTCACGACCTCCTTCACTTTTGTACCGGGCTTTCCGCTGAAGCTGGACAGCACCTCCAGATCGACATTGTACCGCTTGGCCATCTCTACCGAGCGGTTGTGGAGCACCTGCGCTCCCAGGCTGGCCAGCTCCAGCATCTCGTCGAAGGTGATCTCGTCCAGCTTCCGGGCCCCTGTCACGCAGCGGGGATCGGCGGTATAGACGCCGTCCACATCGGTGTAAATCTGGCACAGGTCGGCGTGGAGGGCGGCGGCCAGGGCCACGGCGGAGGTGTCAGACCCCCCCCGGCCCAGGGTGGTGACGTCGTCATATTTGTTGATGCCCTGGAAGCCAGCCACCAGCACAATCTTTTTCTTGTCCAGCTCCTTCTGGATGCGCTCGGTGCGCACCCGCTTGATGCGGGCGGCGGAGTAGGCCGAGTCGGTGAGCATCCCGGCCTGCCAGCCGGTAAGGGAGATGGCCTGGTAGCCCATGCGCTCAATGGCCATGGCACACAGGGCGATGGAGATCTGCTCTCCCGTGGCCAGCAGCATATCCATCTCCCGCTTGGAGGCTTTGGGGTTGATCTCCCGGGCCTTCTCGATCAGGTCGTCGGTGGTGTCCCCCTGGGCGGACAGGACCACCACCACGCTGTGGCCCTTGCGGTAGGTCTCGGTGACGATGCGGGCCACGTTGCGGACCTTGTCCGCGTCGGCCACTGAGCTGCCGCCGAATTTTTGTACAATCAGTGCCATGTATGGTATTCCCCCTAAAGGTTGGATTCATTTTGTGTGGGGTGGCACGCCGCCCCACCATTCTATGCGGAAATCTCCTGTAGGAACGCATCACGATGCGTCTCTACCGGCAAATTCCTCTCAGACCAGCACCCGGAACAGGGAGTCCACGTCCAAACCGGCCAGCTTTTCCTGAAGCGCCGGCTGGGTCATGGGTCCGGTGAGGAAGGCGGCCTCTCCGGCGGGCGCCCCGCTGCGGGCCAGCAGATGAATCTCGCCGCAGCGCTTCCTGGCCTCGTCGGCGGACATCCGGGCCCGGACATACCAAGGGGAGGCCAGGCCGTCTGGGGACACCACCAGGTCGGAGGCGCCCTCCTCCCAGCCGTTGTGCCGGTCCTTCTTCAGGTCCTTGGCGATGTCGATCACGTCGGCCACCACGGCGGAGGCGGTGGGCAGCTTGCCCGCCCCCCGGCCATAGAACATCACGTCGCCGATGGCGTTGCCGGTGACGGCGATGGCATTGAACACGTCCTCCACTCCGGCCAGGGGGTTCTCCCCGGGCACCAGGTGGGGGGCAACGAAGGCGCACACCTTGCCCTCGGGCCGGCGGAGGGCCCGGCCCAGCAGCTTGATCTTGTACCCCACCGAATCGGCGTAGGCCACGTCCTCCAGGGTGACGTTCCGGATGCCCTGGGTGGGCACCTGGTCGGGGTAGACGTGACGGCCGAAGGACAGGGCGGCCAGGATGCAGATTTTCCGGCAGGCATCGTGGCCGTCCACATCGGCGGTGGGGTCTTTCTCGGCGTAGCCGTTGGCCTGGGCCTCTTTCAGGGCCTGGTCGAAGGTGAGCCCCGCCCGGATCATCCGGGTGAGGATGTAGTTGGTGGTGCCGTTGAGGATACCGGTGACCTGCTCCAGCTCGTTGGCGGCCAGGCAGGAGGTGAGGGGCCGCAGGATGGGGATTCCCCCGCCCACGCTGGCCTCAAAGAGATAGCTGCACCCGTTGGCCTTGGCCAGCTGAAGCAGCTCATAGCCGTGGGTGGCCACCAGCTCCTTGTTGGAGGTGACCACGCTCTTGCCCGCCTTCAGGGCCCGGGTGGTGAAGTCCAGGGCGATCTTCGCCCCGCCGATGGTCTCCACCACGATGTCCAGCTCAGGATCGTTCTCCAGAACTGCAAAATCCTTCACGAACAGGTCTTTGTAGGGGCTGTCGGGGAAATCCCGCACGTCCACAATGTACTTCAGCCGCACCAGGTCGTTTACCCGATTGTCGATGAGCCCTCCATTGGTTGTGAGCACCTCGGCCACGCCGGAGCCCACGGTGCCAAATCCTAAAATCGCTACGTTTACCATTCTGTTTTCTCCTTCTCCTAAGATTATTCTTCTTGTTCCATCATCCATCGTCCCTGCCGCAGCGGGCCAAGCTCCTTGGCAAAGGAGCTGTCAGCCGTAAGGCTGACTGAGGCCGGAACACGATCCTCCGCCCCAATGTGCAAGCTGGGACACCTGCGCTGCCTAAGGAGGCTTTCATGCTACCCCGCCAAAATTTCGCACTTGATTACCCCAGTGCCGGCGGACAGGTGGGCCAGCACCTCCTCCAGGGGATCCTGGAGGGCGGAGGTCTCCGCCGTCATGGTGACTACCGCGCAGCCGTTCGCCGGGATATTCTGGTTGATAGTGAGGATGTTCACCCCTGTGCCCGCCAGCACGTTGAGTGCGCTGGACAGGATGCCCGGCTCGTCCTTCAGCATCACCTGAAAGGTGACGATGCGGCCGTGGAGCATATCGTTGAAGGGCCGCACTGCGTCTTTGTACTTGTAAAAGGCGCTGCGGCTGATGCTCACCGCCTGGGCCGCAGCGTTCACCGTCTTTGCCTCCCCTGTCTCCAGCAGACGCTTGGCCTCGGCCACTTTCCGGAAAATCTCGGGCATGGCCTGGGCCTCCACAATAAAATACCTCGCCGCGCCGCTCATACCATCCCTCCAGTCTATACAGAAGCATTGTCCGCGTTGCGTGGTCATTTGTTTTTACGTGTGCTCCATTTTAGCACACAAGCCCCCAAGTCGCAACCAAAAAACCGCTGTGGAGTTTATGGAACTTTCCCCGGGAAAAGCGGAGATAATTCGTCATTTTCACCATTTTGCGGCAAAAACAGCGCCGCAGACCTGTAATCTGCGGCGCTGGGGCCCAATTTTTCTAGCCCACCATGCCCTCCATGGGCGGGAGCGGCGTGACGGGGACCTCCGGTATGCTGGGGATGTTGGGGTCGGGGGTCGTCGTGCCCGGGTTGTTGGGGTCCTGGGGGAAAAAGGGAATATTGGGGTCCTGCGTGTTGCCCGGGTCATTGGGGTCAGGCTCTGTCACAGGCGCCTCTGTGTGGACGGTGCAGCTCCCATGGCCCGAGGCCGTCTCATACCGCCAGGCCGCGTCATCCGCCGAAGCGCTGCCGACCTGCTCCCGCTCATAGTCTGGGTAACAGATCTGCTTCTGCCGCTCCTCCGGGCAGAACTCCCCCGCCAGGTGGTACAGGCCAGTGGGGGACCCGTCCGCTTTGAGCACTGGGCTGTCCAGGCAGACGGTGACCACGCTCTCTGCCGTGTGGGCGGTACAGATGATACTCTCGGGGTAGTCCTCCGGGAAGACGAGGCCCTTGGCCACCCGGCTGCCCCGGGGGTCCATGGCGCAGTACTCGGTGGCCAGCAGACCGCTGTCCCGGCAATAGGTGAGGGTGCGCATTTCACTGGGGCACTCGTAGCCCTTGTCGGGCAGGCCCTCGTGGAGCTTGGTCATCACCTGCTTCCACAGGGCCAGGGCGGGGTTGTTGTCCGCCTTGATCTTGGTGTTGCGGTCGTAGCCGGTCCAGACGGCGGCGGTGTAGTAGGGGGTGTAGCCCACGAACCAGCGGTCGAAGTTCTCGCTGGTGGTGCCCGTCTTGCCGGCGGCGTGCTGGCCCTTGATGCCTCCCTGCCGGGCGCCGGTGCCGCCCTCTTCAAACACGCCCTGGAGCATGGTGTTCATATAATAGGCTGTGGTGGCTTTGATGGCGGGCTCCGATGTCAGGTTGTTCTCCAGCAGGGTGGTCTCCTGGCCGTTGACCAGCTGGGTCACCTTGGTGAAGGTGCGGGAGGGGGTGTACATCCCGCCGTTGGGGAAGGTGGCAAAGGCCTCGGCCATGTCACGGACGTTGGTGCCGTGGGTCAGGCCGCCCATGGCCAGCGACTCGGTGATGTCGGTAAACCACTTGTCGTTAATCATCCGGCCCGCTTCCAGGTCGATGTGATACCGCTCCTCGACAAATTTAAAGCTCTCCTCCGGACTGATATAGTCGTTCATAATGCGCACGGCCACCGTGTTCAGAGACCGCTTCAGCGCCTCGAACACCGGCATCAGGCCCCGGTAGCGGGCCGTGCCGGAGTTCAGGGGCCAGGCCTTGCCGCCGTTGACCCGGTAGGGGTAGTCGTCCAGCACGGTGTAGGGGTTGATCTTGCCCATATCCAGGGCCGCGGAGTAGACGGCCAGGGGCTTGAAGGCGGAGCCGGGCTGCCGGTGGCCGGCGTTGGCGTAGTTGCTGCCCCGGTTCACCGTCTTGTCTCCAAACTGGCCCACAATGGCGGCCACATCCCCCGTCTCGTTGTTGATAACGCAGATGGCCGACTGCATCTGCTGGCCGTCCTTGGAGGTGTAGTTCAGGTTGGCCCGGTCGGTATATATCTCCTCCGCGATGGCCTGGGCCTCCGGATCGTAGCAGGTGTAGATGCGCAAACCGCCGCTCTGCATGATCTGGTCCGTACGCTCGTCTGACCAGCCGAATTTCTCCTGGAGGGCCTGACGCACATCGGAGATCACGGTCTCCTCATACCAAGTGTAAATCTCGGTGGCGGCGGCCTCCCCCTCGGCCCGGACAAATTTCAGCTCCTGGGCCACGGCCTCGTCGTACTCCGCCCGGGTGATCTTCTCCTGCTCCAGCATCTGCCACAGGATAACCTCCTGGCGGTACTTGTTCCACTGCCGGGCGTCCCATATCTCCTCTGTGTTGAAGCCCTTGGAGCGGTTGAAGGAGTAGGGCCCGTATTTAGAGGGGTTGTTGGTGATGCCCACCAGGCTGGCACACTCGGCCAGAGTGAGCTCTGACACCGGCTTGCCGAAATACTCCAGCGCGGCGGCCCCCACCCCCTTGCAGCCGGAACCCAGGGGGATGATATTCAGATACCGCTCCAGGGTGTCCTGCTTTGAATTCTTCTGGGTGAAACGCAGGGCCCGGACAATTTCGGTGACCTTTCGCTTTACTGTGGTCTCGTTGTACTGGGTCTCGTTTTTAATGAGCTGCTGGGTGATGGTGGAGCCGCCGGAGATTTCGCCGCCGGTAAACATCCGCAGCACCGCCTTGGCCGTGCCCCTCCAGTCTACCCCGGGGTGAGTCCAGAAGCGCTTGTCCTCGATGGCTACTGTGGCGTTAATCAGGTCTTCAGGCATCTCCTCGTAGTCCACCCAGATGGTGCTGGTCACGTTGAGCAGGGTGGTCATCTCCTTATACTCCCCGGTGGTCTTGTCCTGGTAGTACATCACGCTGTTTTCGCCCAAAGTGAAATCGTCCCAGCTCAGGTCCGCGATGGGGACGATGACCTCGTTGATATACACCGCCGCAAAACAGGCCATCAGCGCGCCGGTACACAGCCCAATCAGGATCAGGGTGCCCAGCACCTTGAAGAAGATGCCCACAGCCCGGCCAATGCCGCCCCGCTTTTTTCTCCGCTTTCGTGAGGGTCTGTCTGACCGGTCGGAGGACCGGGTCCGGCTGGGCGCCTGACGGCGGGAGGGGTAGTCGCTGTCCTCGTAGAGGGAGTTATGATCGTTATATAGTTCTGACACGTTATTACCTCCAATCGGGTCCGCAGAGCAGGCTCCGCCCGATGGTCTGGACAGGGCTGCCCCTGTCCGGGCTTGCTGGTCTCACAGGCTGATACCACGCCTATTGTAAGTATTATACCAGATTTTTCATTCTTGTCCACCCTTGCCGCCGGACTGTTACGGATTTTTCATAGTTTCTTAAAATTTACCGGTCCTCCCTCTTGCATTTTTTTCGGAGACGGGTTAAAATAGGGTTGTAAAAAAGACAGGAGGGCATCCGCTTATGGAAGACAACTTCGGCCCTGACTTTATCACCGTCACCGACGAGGACGGCAACGACTTTGAGCTGGAGCTGGTGGATACCCTGGAGTATCAGGGCATTACCTACTACGCCATGTTCCCCGCTGTGGAAGAAGACGAGGCCACCGGCGAGCCCAAGGATGTGGATGCCGACGACGAGGAGTATGGCCTGGTCATCATGAAAGCCATCGAGGAAAACGGCGAGGAACTGCTGTCCACCCTGGACTCCGACGAGGAGCTGGACGCGGTGTATGCGCTGTTTATGGAGCGCTTTTTCCAGGATGAAGACGAGGAATCCCAGCTTTCATAACCCTTTCCTGCTCGGTGCGTGATGGGCTCTTTTAAACCCACATTTTTAAAACGGGACGCCCACCTCACGGCGCGGCTTGCAGGCCTCCCGGCCCCCTATGAGGTCAGCTGGACGTTGGAAGCAGAAAAACGCAGTGGAGGCGACCCACCTGCCATTACGTGCAGGTTTTAAACGGGTCCACACGGCCAGAGCGGGGTTATAAAAACATGTTCCCGGCAAATGGACTGCGGCTGTCAGGCCGCAGTCTTTTTACCCCTTCGGGTCAATTTATAAACAAAATGTAAAACTGCCCCCATCCTCTTGCAATCAGGGGCAGTTTTTAGTATAATGTCCCGGAAATGCCAAACCGCCCCCGGGGCATTCATTTTATTGAAACGAGAGGACTGAATCAACTGTGAGTACAGAGAAAAAGGCTCAGAGCCGGGCCCAACGGGACGAGAATCGCCGCCGTGAGGAACAGAAGGACCGCCGGGCTATGACCCTCTACACTGTGATCGGCGTGGTGGTTGTGGTGGCCGCCGTCGTCCTGATGTTCTGGAACAGCGGCGTTCTCCAGCGCAATCTCACCGCCGTGAATATCAACGGCACCAAATACACCCCCGCCGACCTGCAATACTACTACACCTCCCTCTACTCCCGGCACGCCAACCGCTATGATTTTCTCCCCACCGCCTCTGTGAAGGACCAGGTATACGACCAGGAGACGGGCCAGAGCTGGCACGACTATCTCCTGGACCAGGCGGTGGAACAGTTGGCCAACAACACCGCTCTGGCCGCCAGGGCCAGCAGCGAGGGCTACGCCCTCTCCCAGGAGGCCCAGACCGATCTGGACGCCACCCTCGCCCAGCTGAACTCCAGCTGGATCAGCGGCTACGCCAGCCGGGACGCCTTCATCCGGGCCAACTTCGGCTCCCACATGACCTACGACCGGCTGGTCACCCTGCTCAACCTGGAATTTTTGGCCTCTGACTACGCCGACAGCCGGCTGGCCGCCATCACCCACCCCGACACCGACTACGAGGGCTACTACCAGGACAACGCCGGCAGTCTGGACACCTATGCCTACACCCTGCTGACCTTCCAGGCCAGCGTCCCCACCACCGACGGCCAAGGCAATCCCGTCACCATGACCGACGGGGAGAAGGCCGCCGCCCTGGAGGAACAGAAAACCGCCAAGAAGGCCCTGGCCGAGGAGGTCAAGGCCAAGCTGGAGGGGGGCGCGGACCCGGAGGCTCTGGCTGAGTCCTACGCCGATGACCTGTACAGCTCCGATCTCTCCCGCCGGGCCAGCGGCTCCAGCATCAGCACCTCCGCCTACGCCGAATGGCTGATGGACAGCAGCCGCCGGGCGGGAGACGTCACCCTGGCGGAGTGGGAGAGCAGCGACTCCTGTTACTACTACGTGGCTCTGTTCCACGACCGGTTCCGGGACGAGGAGCCCACCCACAGCGTGCGCCACATCCTGGTCCGGGCGGGGACCGGAACCGGGACCCCCACCCAGGAGGAGTACGACGAGGCCGAGGAGAAGGCCCAGTCCCTGCTGGACCAGTGGGAGTCCGGCGAGGCCACCGAGGACTCCTTTGCCACCCTGGCCTCCACCGAGAGCGCCGACAGCGGTTCTGCCGCCAACGGCGGGCTGATCGCCAACATCACCCCCGCCTCCTCCTACGTGGAGCCCTTTAAGAACTGGGCCACCGACAGCGCCCGGAAGGCCGGGGATGCGGAGCTGGTCAAGAGCGACTACGGCTGGCACATTATGTACTACGTCTCCACCGACGACCCCGTCTGGCGGCAGACCGCCGGCAGCGCCCTTCAGGACCAGGACTACGAGGCCCTCACCGGAGAGGTGACCCAGGGCTGGGAGATCAGCCGGGGCGCAGGCATCAGCTTCATCGGTGTATAAGCAGCACAAAGGGCCCCGCCGCCGGCGGGGCCCTTCTTTTCGCAGAACAAGAGGAATCACGCCGCTGTACTGCTCAATCACATTAAAAAAGGCGCCCCTGTCCGATGCTGCAATCGGGCAGGAGCGCCTTTTTTTGATTCACTTCATCAGGGCCACCAGAGCGCTGGCCCCGATCCGGTCCGCGCCGGCGTCCAGCATGGCCTGGGCCTGTTCAAAGGTGCGGATGCCGCCGGCGGCCTTTACCCGCATGTCGGGGCTGATGTGCTCCCGGAAGAGCCTGACATCCTCCACCGTGGCCCCGCCGGAGGCAAAACCGGTGGAGGTCTTGATAAACTCCGCCCGGGACATGGACACCACCCGGCACAGGGAAATCTTCTCCTCCTCGGTAAAGTTGCAGGCCTCGACGATGACCTTCAGGATGCGGCCCTTGCAGGACTCCTTCACAGCCCTGATCTCAGCCAGCACTCCCTCCCAGTCGCCCTCCTTGGCCAGGCCCTGGTTGATGACCACATCGATCTCGTCCGCGCCGTCCCGGATGGCATCCTCCGTCTCGAACACCTTGGTTTCAGGGGTGGCATAACCGTTGGGAAACCCAATCACTGTGCATATCTTCAGGCCGCCGCCCACATAGCCGTTGGCCCGCTTCACATAGCGGGGCGGGATACAGACACTGGCCACACCGAACTGTTTTCCTTCGTCGCAGACGGTTTTTACCTGCTCCCAAGTGGCCGTGGGCGTGAGGATCGTGTGATCCACCCGGCGCAAAATTTCATTTTGATCCATATTTTTGCTCCTTTCCCCGCCAAACCTATCAAAATCGTCTCTTTTTTCAGGCGGGTGGTCTTCTTTGCAGTATTATTCTACCCTACACAATCACGATTGTCTATTTATGGAAAGTAAAAAAATCGGGCTGTCGAAAAGCCGTTTTTTGGCTTTTCGACAGCCCAAAGAATCCTTTCAGCCGATTTTACAGCGCAGCTTTCAGCGCATCCACCCGGTCGGTCTTCTCCCAGGCCACGCCCAGGTCCTCCCGGCCGAAGTGGCCGTAGGCGGCCAGCTGGCGGTAGATGGGCCTGCGCAGGTCCAGGTCCCGGATGATGGCGGCGGGGCGCAGGTCGAAGACCTTCTCTACCGCCTCCTCCAGTTTGGCATCGGCCACCGTGCCGGTGCCGAAGGTGTCCACCCGGACGGAGACGGGCCGGGCCACGCCGATGGCGTAGGCCAGCTGCACCTGGCAGCGGGAGGCCAGGCCGGCGGCCACCACGTTCTTGGCCACCCAGCGGGCGGCGTAGGCGGCGGAGCGGTCCACCTTGGTGGGGTCCTTGCCGGAGAAGGCGCCGCCGCCGTGGGGGGCAGAGCCGCCGTAGGTGTCTACGATGATCTTCCGCCCGGTGAGGCCGGAATCCCCCTGGGGGCCGCCGATGACGAAGCGGCCGGTGGGGTTGACATAAATCTTGGTGTCCTCGTCCAGCAGAGCAGCGGGGATGATGGGCTTGATGACCAGCTCGATCATGTCCTTCCGAATCTGCTCCAGCTCCGCCTCGGGGCCGTGCTGGGTGGAGACCACCACCGCATCCACACGGATGGGCCGGTTGTCCTCGTCGTACTCCACCGTCACCTGGGTCTTGCCATCGGGCCGCAGGTAGTCCACCTGGCCCTCCTTGCGCACCTTCGTCAGCTGCATGGCCAGCTTCTGTGCCAGGGAGATGGGCAGGGGCATCAGCTCCGGAGTCTCGTCGCAGGCGTAGCCGAACATCATGCCCTGGTCCCCCGCGCCGTTGTCCAGGCCGTCGTCCTGGCTGCCCTCCTTGGCCTCCAGACACTTGTCCACCCCCATGGCGATGTCGCCGGACTGCTCGTCGATGGAGGTGATTACCGCGCAGGTGTTGCAGTCGAAGCCGTACTTGGCCCGGTCGTAGCCGATCTCCCCCACTACCTGGCGGGCAATTTTAGGGATATCCACATAGCAGGAGGTGGTGATCTCCCCCATCACATGGATCAGGCCGGTGGTAGCCGTGGTCTCACAGGCCACACGGGCCTGGGGGTCCTTCTCATAGATGGCGTCCAGCACCGCGTCGGAGATTTGGTCGCAGATTTTGTCGGGATGTCCCTCGGTTACAGATTCGGACGTAAAGAGTCTCTTTGCCATAATTTTTCTCCTTTCTTTTCTGGGGAGCGCAAAAAACGCCCCGCCGGACGGCGGAGCGTTATGTCTGGTTGCACCCTCATCTTTCGATACACTACCGCCGGATTTAGCACCTTGCGCATTCAAATCAACTTCGTTTGCGCAGGTTGCCGGGCTTCATCGGGCCGTTCCCTCCACCGCTCTTGATAAGGCTATTCAGTTGTCTGGGCTAATTATAAAGCAGGCCCTTGCCGTTTGTCAAGCGGTTTTGGCCGCTTATCTCAAGATTTTTCCAAGGGTTCTGCATCCCGGTTCAAAACAGTTTACAATTTGGCTGAGATGGAGTATAATGATTAGAATTGTCGAATCAGACACCACTACTTAGAACGGCAGGGAAGCACAATGGCCAATCTGACAAAGGAAGACATCCGCGCTGTCACCGAGACCATTAAGGAACTCTATCTGGAGGATATGATCCCCTGGATCTGCGGCTACAGCGGCGGCAAGGACTCCACCGCTATCGTCCAGCTGGTCTGGTACGCGCTGAAGGAACTGCCTCCGGAACAGCGCAGAAAGACCGTCCACGTCATCAATACCGACACACTGGTAGAGTCCCCTGTGGTGGCCCTCTGGGCCACGGAGTCTCTGGAGAAAATGCGCGCCGCCGCCGAGGAGCAGAAGCTGCCTATCATCCCCCACCGGCTGACCCCCGTCACCAACAACACCTTCTGGGTCAACCTGATCGGCCGGGGCTATCCCTATCCCCGCCGGGCCTTCCGCTGGTGTACCGACCGAATCAAGATTGATCCCTCCAACCGGTTCATTAAAATGATTACGGACGCAGAGAGCGAATCCATCATGGTGCTGGGCAACCGGAAGGCGGAGAGCGCCTCCCGGAAGACCACCCTGGAACAGTACGAGAAAAAACGCTACCGCGCCCACCTCAGTCCCAACGGTTCCTTCCCCAACTCCTATGTCTTTACCCCTATCGAGGACTGGCTGAACGACAACGTCTGGCAGTACATCCTTCAGGTGCCCAACCCCTGGGGACACTCCAACAAGGACCTGATGGCTATGTACAGCGGAGCCTCCGCCGACGGGGAGTGCCCCCTGGTCATTGATAAATCCACCCCTAGCTGCGGCAACAGCCGCTTTGGCTGCTGGGTGTGCACCATCGTCTCCAAGGACAAATCCATGGAGGCCATGATCCAAAACGACGAGGAGAAATCCTGGATGCTGCCCATGCTGGAGTTCCGCAACGACATTGCGGCGGACCGGGCCACCGACCGGGCCCGCCGGGACTTCCGCCGGAAAGATGGCCGGCTGACCTGGTATAACAATCGTCTGGTCCACGGCCCCTACACCAAGCAGACCCGGGAGTACTTTCTCCGCAGGCTGCTGGAAGTGGAAAAGCTGGTCCACGAGATCGGCCCGGAGCGCATCCGAAATGTCCCGCTCATCTCCATGGACGAGCTGCGGCTGATCCGGCAGATCTGGCTGGATGAAAAGCACGAGTTTGACGACGCCCTCCCCCGTATCTATCAGGAGGTCACCGGAACCCCCTATTCCGACGGCACCATCAGCAAAAACAAGTATTTCGGCGCGCCGGAATCCCATCTGCTCCATAAGGTCTGCCAGGAGCTGTACCCGGAGGAGGTTTTGCTCCCGGAGCTGCTCCACGCCCTGCTGGACACGGAGGCCAAGGCTGCAGCCACCTCCAATAAGCGCAATGTGATCCAGCACTTTGAGGAGGAGATCAAAAAGGCCTTTTACCGGGACGAGGGGGATGCGGAACAGATCGCGGCGCTCCGGGCCCGCCGGGCGGCCGGCACGGCCGAAGAACCCATCGACCCGGACGATTTTATAGAGTGAGGGGGGCGAGCCATGTATTTCACCAAGGTTGAGCTCCACAATTTCGGAATCTACAGGGGAACCCACGAGATGTGTCTGACAGACCGGGTGGGCGCCCGGAACATCACCCTGGTGGGCGGCCTGAACGGCCGGGGAAAGACCACCTTTCACGACGCGGTCCTGCTGGCCCTGTATGGCAAGCAGGCCATGAAATACATTCAGGAGAAGGCCCGCTCCTTCGACCGGCTGCTGCTGGAGCATATCAACAAACACGCCACGGACGGCGAGACCTATGTGGCCGTCTCCCTCTGCCTAGACGACGGCAGCCCTCTGCGGGTCAAACGGTCCTGGACTGCCAGGGGCCAGAAGGCGGAGCTGCAGACTGTTGTGGAAAAAAACGGGGTCCCGGACAAGTATCTGGGGGAAAACTGGAGCTACTACATCGAGGAGATCCTGCCCTTCGGCATCGCCCGCTTCTTTTTTTTCAACAACGAGAAAATCACTCAGCTGGCCGACGACACCTCCTTCGAGCAGATCAAGAGCTCTATCAAGTCCGCCATCGGCGTGTCCACCATCGAGCGGGCCATTGCCCACGCGGACGAGGTGATCCGGCGCAAAGAAAATGCCCTGTCCGCCTTTGAGCACAGCGAGGTAAACCTGGGCTACCAGGAGGTGGAGGCCCAGATCAGCGAGCTGGACACCCGGCTGGAGGAGGCCACCCGCCAGTCCCATGCGCTGGAACGCCGCTGCGAGGCCATCACCGCCCGACTGGAGGCCAAGGAGAAAGAGTTCTGGGCCTCCGGCGGCGACTTGAGCCGCAACCGGGACTCCATCAAGCAGGAGATGCAGAATATCTCCGCGGCGGTCAAGCGCACCCAGGAGGACATTGTACAGATGACGGTGGACCCCTCCACCCCCCTGTTCCTGTGCCGGGACCTGGTCCGCCAGTCCTACGAAAGCGCCGTTGCCCTGCAAAAGAGCGAGGCCAAACGGTACTCCGACCGGCTGATCGGCAATCTGTACCGCCAAATTATGGACCGGCTGGACTGCAGCGGCCTGGACCGGGAGGCCCTTCAGCTGGCACAGGGCATTGTGCGGGAGATACTGGGCGCCCACACCGGCCAGGACGGAATCCCGCAGCAGGCCAGCAGCATGTCCGCCGCCAGTATGCTGCTCTATGAGCGCTTTATCACCCAGGCGGCACAGCAGATCACCCTCCAGATCAAAACCCTGATCTGCCGGGTGGACGCCCAGGAGAATGAGCTGATGAGCCTGGACGCCCACCTGGGCACATCGGATGAGAAGGCCCTGGCCATGCAGCTGTATGAGGTGCTGAAATCCATCGAGTCGGAGCGGGCCACGGCCCAGACGGACTACCAGCGCCTGCTGGAACACATCCGAAGCCTGGAGCACCAGCGCCAGGCCCTGGTCTCCAAACGCATCCGCCTGATTCAGGCCATCGCCGAAAAGGAAAACAGCAACGACGACAACGCCCGCACCATCAAATACGCGGCCCTGTCCATTCAGGCCATGCGGGAATTTCAGGCCCGTTTACAGCGGGAGAAGGTGGCCAAGCTGTCCCTCACGGCCACCCAGTGCTTCCGGACCCTGGTGGAAAAAGACTCTCTGGTACGGGAGATTATGGTCGACCCGGACAGCCTGGACGTGACCATCCTGGATATGGACGGCCGGGAACTGCTGAAAAGCCAGCTCTCCGCAGGGGAACAGCAGATGTTCGCGGTAGCCGTCGTCTGGGCCCTGGCCCTCACCTCCGGCTACAAGGCCCCCGTCGTCATCGACACCCCCATGGCCCGTCTGGACTCCGCCCACCGGACCAACTTTGTCACCAAGTACCTCCCGGCGGCCAGCTCCCAGGTGGTGGTCCTGTCCACTGACGAGGAGATCTACGGCCACTACCTCGACCTGATCCGGGACAATATCATCGACTACTACACACTCTACTACCGGGAGAGGGAGCAGTGTACCTCCATTATTCACGGGTACTTCGGGGAGGAGCCGGTATGATTATCAAACATTTCAAGCTGTCCCAGCCCGAAAAGGAGCGGCTGATCCGGATCAAGGCCCGGACCGGGCTTCAGAACTGGAACGTCCTGTGCCGGTGGGCCCTGTGCTGGTCCCTGGCCGAGCCCACCGTCCCCGGCGGCGTCGACCCCCTGTCAGACAGCAATGTGGAGATGGAGTGGTCCACCTTTGCTGGCGAATACGCCGAGATCTATGAGGCCATCCTCCGCCAGCGCTGCATTAACGACGGGCTGGGGGACGACGACAAGACGGTGGCCCGGTATTTCCGGCTCCATCTGAACCGGGGAATCAACCACTACAGCACAAGGGATATGCTGAAAAACTGCTCCGATCTGTTAAAATCCGCCCTGCCAAAGGAGGAAGCATAATGGCTGTCTATCTGGATTTCAACGCCTCCACCCCGGTGGACCCCCGGGTGCTGGACCGCATGGTGGAGGTCTACCGCTCCCACTTCGGCAACGCGGACAGCCGCACCCACGTCTTCGGCACCCAGGCCAAGGAGCTGGTCAACGGCGGGCGGAGCGGCATTGCGGAAATCCTGAACGTGGACCCCACTGACGTCTTCTTCACCAGCGGCTCCACCGAGAGCAACAATATGGCCCTTCTGGGCCTGCTGGAGCACGCACAAAGCAGCGGACGCAGGCATTTTATCACCACCGCCATCGAGCACAAGTCGGTGCTGGGAGCCATGCGATATCTGGAGGGGCACGGGTGCCAGGTGGATTACGTCTCCCCCGACGCCTCCGGCCGTGTCCGGCCTGAGCAGATTCTCGGTCTCGTCCGGGAAGACACCCTTCTTGTCTCCATGATGCACGTCAACAGCGAAACCGGCGTCATCCAGCCCATTGAGGAGGTGGGGGCCGCCCTGGCGGACACCCCTGTCTACTTCCACATCGACGCCACCCAGGGCTTCGGCAAGCGGAACGACGAGCTGCGCCGCGCCAAATACGACATGCTCAGTGCCGCCGCCCACAAGCTGGGCGGGCCCCAGGGCATCGGGGCCCTGGTCCTCCGCCGGGACGGCCGGTACTATCGCCGCCCCCCCCTCATCCCCCTGATGTACGGCGGGCCCCAAGAGCGGGGCTACCGCCCCGGCACTACCCCTGTCGCCCTGGTGGCCGGCTTCGTCCTGGCCGCCCAGCTGTGCCACCGGGAATCCGCCCAGCATATGGCCCGGTGCGCGGAGATCAAGCGTGAATTTTTAACGGCGGTATCCGGTCTGCAGTACAGCCTCAACGGCGACCAGGACCGCTGCCTGCCCACTACGGTGAACATCAGCTTCCACGGTGTGGATGCCGAATCCCTTTTCCTGGCAATGAAGGAGGACTACGCCTTTTCCAACGGCTCCGCCTGCAACTCCGGCAGCCACGAACCCAGCTACGTCCTCACCGCCATGGGCCTGCCGGAGGAGCGCATCAGCCAGGCGGTGCGTATCTCCTGGGACCACAACACGAAAGTTGATTTCGGCGTGCTGGTCCGATACATTCAAAGCATAATATAGCGCTCAAAGGCCCGGCGCCGTTCCAAAAAGGAACGGCGCCGGGCGCTCTCTATGTGGACAGGTCGAAGAAATCTGAGTCAATCTCATAGGCGTCAAAGGACTGGACGCAGCGCACCCCCACGCCGCACGCGACCATCAGCTCCGTCAGCCTGGCCCCGTCGATCAGGGACACATGCTTCTCCTGCTCCCCGGCCGCGTCGTCCACCGCGGGCCTGGTGAAGGTTGAGGTGGTGATGAACACCCCTTTTTTCACCCCGTGCATGGCGCCGATAAAGGCCTGGACCTCCTCACGGTCAACCTTGTGGGAGGCGTCGTAGCGCTTGGCCTGGATGTATATTTTGTCCAGGCCAAGCTTGTCCTCATCAATGATCCCGTCGATCCCCCCGTCGTGGGAACGGCCGACCACCCTTCCCGCGCCGCTCCCGTGGCCATAGCCCAGGGCCAGGAGCAGCTTGACCACAAGCTCTTCAAAAAATCCCGGGTCGTTGTTCAGGATGTGCTCCAGCAGCCGCGCCTTGATCTCCGTCTTGTGAATCTCATAATACTTCTGCATCTGTTCCTCCGGCAGCAGGTCTCCGCCTGAGGAGCGGGCCTGCGCCGGCGTCTCGTCCGGGGCCGCGCCCGGGTTCTGGTCAATCAGGCCGTATGTCGATTTGCCCCGCCCGCCGGACAGGAGCACAAAATGCTTGACCGGGTGGGCGGAGGGAAAGTCCAGTCCCTGGCAGTGGCGGCGCAGGGTGTGGTTGACAATGGAGTTGGGGTTGGGCGTGTTGAAGGAATACAGCCCCTGGGCTAAAATTTGGCCGGTAATGTCTTTGCAGGAGAGTCCTTGGGGCTGCAGCCTCAGCACCACAGTGATGGCCTCCAAGATGGTCATATCTGTCACCTCGTCTCAAGTGTGTCAGGCGGCTAGCCGAACCTGACCTGTAGTTTTCCGCTCAGCCCCTTCTCCTCCAGCCACTTCATCACCTCCGGCGTCAGGTCGGCAACGGTGGCCTGACAGGCCGAGACACGCTTCAAAAATTTCTCGATCTCCGGATTCAGCGCAAAGGCCCGGGTCAGTTCCTCCGCTTGAGCCACATCGCTGACCAGTTCCTCCACCCGTTCCAGGCTGGGGGGCTGCTCGACCGCCTGGGTGATGCGCACTACCAGGGACCGGGCCTGCTGGGGATCTTGGGTAAAGCCTTCGATCAGGGCCAGATAGCCCTTGGCTCCATGGGCGTAGCCCTGGGCGGCAGCCTGCCATGCAGGCCTGAGCTGTTCCTCCAGCATATCCACCCTGGTCTGAAGGAGCCTGACCATGTCCAAGGTCAGCCCGCTCTCCTTCAGGCTGCCGGCGCACCGGTTCGCGCTCTCCCACAGCTCATCCCGGGTCTCCTCCTGGAGCAGGGGCTCTGTGCAGATTCCCTTCTCCCGGATGGCCGTGACGCAGTCCAAGGTCCGCTTCAGCCTGGAGTTAACCTGGGCCAGCTGCCTCAGCGCCTTGGCATAGGCCTCGCTGGACTGGACCCGGGCCTGGGCGGTCCCTTTGCGCTGGATGGCACCGGTACTCTCCCGAATGATTTCACTCAGCCGCATGACGCACCTCCATCTCATCCAGCTGCTCGCAAAGTGCCTCCATCCCGGCCCGGGCGGACTCAGACAGCTGCGCCAGATCGGCGGGAGCGCCCATGCCCTCCGTCTCTTTTCTGGCCCGGCCGCCCTCCCGCTCCGCCATCCGGGCGATGTGCTGGAGGTCCCGCAAAAAATCGGACAAGGCATTGAGGGCGTTGCCCGAATATATGGAAAGCCCCGCCGGCCCGCCGGCCTGGGCCCCCCGCTTCAGGGTGTCCAGCTGGCGCAGGACCCGCTCCGCGATCTCCTCCGGCGGCTTTTCATAGCGCGCCTGGAGCTCGCTGCTGCCCAGAATGCCGTACATATTGAAGACAGAGAACAGCTCCCGCACCTCAAACAGCGCGTCGATCAGGCCCGTCCGGTCCAGCGGGCCGATGTAGTCCGTCAGCGCCTGGATCACCTGGCCAGCCTGGGTGCGCTCCGCGTCCACCACGGCCCGGATTCTGGGGTAGAGGTCCTTCAGCAGCGAGGCCGGATTATAGAGCATATGCCGGGCAGGGAGCTGTCCGGGCAGCTCCTCCTCAATGTCCCAGTCCCGGGCCAGCAGCCGCTCCGCCGCGTCCAGCAGCTCGTCCGTCCGGTAGAGCCGCTTCTCGCCGTCCTCCCGGGCCCCCTGAATCGTCCCCACCATTGTCGCGGAGGCCTTCCGCAGCAGGGCCAGGGCGCTGTCGAAGCCGTCGCCTCGGCTGTACACAAACTGGACCAGCTCCCCCCACTCCCTGGTCTCCCGTTTCATCCCATCGTCCTTCTGAAAGGGAACCATCAGGGACTCCACCGTCTTCAGCGGGGTGCTGGTATCCACCTCCCGCCCCAAGATCATAGCCCGGAGATACTGCAGGGCCAGGCACCACTCCAGCACCGGGGGGCCGTCCTGGGAGACTGCCGCCCCGGCCACCTTTTCCAGGATGACGGCCCGATTGCGCTCCAGCCAGGTGATCAGCCGCTGCTGGTAGTAGGTGGAGCCCTCAAATTCCCAGCCCTTGGCGTAGCGCAGCTTGTTCAGGGCCTGGAGGGCGTCCCGGCTCTCCGGGCTGCGGTCCATATAGACCAGCGCCCGGCCTGCGTCACCGGCCCCGCCCTGTCCCTCGATGTAAAACACCCCGGCGTCGGACAGCCGCTCCGCCGCGATGTAGGCCGGGATACCGGCATCCTGCCAATCGATGGCCCCGCACTGGCGGTTGTCCCCGCACAGGAAGTTCTGGAGCCATTTCCGGTAATCCGGGTGGTAGCGCAGCTCCGCGCCGGAGGATAGCCAGTCGGCAATGTCGGCGCTGTACCGCTGGTAGTCCCGGGCCGGCCCGTCCGCCGGGGGCTTTCGCTGGGGTGCGGAGGGCTCCGCCCGGGGGCCCGGGGCGGGGCCGTCGGGGCCGGTGTCTCCGCCGATACCCTGGAAGGCGGCCAGGCCAATGTCCTCTAAAAACCGCCGGTCCAGTCCGCCGAAGGTGACTGTATCCTCCGACCCCCGGGCCATATCGGCCGACCCGTCAGCCCACAGGGCGAACACCGACTTGAGCCGGGCCCGGTCGCCGGCGGGCAGATACTCCAGCCGGTCAATGGCGGAGCTGTGCTGGTCCCGGGCCATGGGGACATGGCCCGGATTCAGGGGAAAGGCCCACTCGCCGCCGTATTCCTTGCCGTCAAAGTACTCCTTCAGCTGGGCCCGCAGCACATCCCGCAGGAACATGCGGGGGCTCTTCACCGGCAGGCTCCTATACTGGGCCAGCAGGGCGCGGCGGTTGAAGGGATACAGGGGGACCTCCTGCCCGCCCACCTCCACCGTCTCCCAGGGGCAGGGGGGCGTAAATCCGCCCGACGGCAGCGCGGCCAGCTCCGCCCCCTCCCGGCACCAGGCCTGGAGCTCGGCGGGAGCGCAGCAGATGGCGTTTAAATAGCGCCCCGCCAGCTGGATCAGAAAGTCGTCCGTGCCGTATGACCGGTCGGTCACGCTGACCTGGTGGGTCACCCGGTCGGTAAAGTTGTCACGGAACTGGTCGTAGTAGTCGTTGGTGATGCCGATCACCGCGGTCACCCGGCACAGATCTGCATAGTCGCCGCCGTGCTCGGTGGACAGCACGGTAATCAGCTCCGAGTCGATCCCGGTGAAACCGGTGAAGTCCTCCACAAACAGGGTGAGGGCCTTCCCCTGCTTTTTCAAGTCCTTGCGCAGCTGTTCAAAGACGGACTTCGTACTCTCGCTGGAGATGTCGGCACAGCGCTGGACTACCTCGTGGGTAAACCGGTTCAGGTAGCCCACCAGGCGGGTGATCTCTCCCGCGTCGTCCGACAGGGTGGCCGCGAAATCCGCCGCCTGGGGGTCGCCCCGGCGGAAGACATTGCGGATAATCTCCCGGTCGTTAAAGTCCGCCTCGGTGAAGACAGCCGTACTCCGCAGCACCTGGCTGCTGGGGGCGGTGATGATCTGGCTGCACCGGTCGATGGCCCCGCCCGCCCGCAGCAGGCGCTCCCGCACCCGGCTGTCTGAGAGATAGCTGGCGATGTCCTCACAGATCTTGGCCCGATAGGTCCGGCCGGAGCGGTCGCTACTCACCGCGGCGATGTAGGCATACAAAATATCGCTCTGAAAGGCGGTTTCATCCTTGGAGCCGGTGGAGGCCACAAATTTCCGCAGCTTCTCCCGCACCTCCGGGTCCCGGACCACTTCCTGCTCCAGCAGCTGGCCGAAGACGCCCCGCACCGAGTTGTTCAGCCGGCGCAGAAAAATCAGCTGCTCCCGTTCCGGATTATAGACGGTGGCAGGACTGTGCTCCAGCCGGGCCTTCAGGTAGCGGATCAGGTGGGACTTTCCCGTTCCGTTGTCCCCCCGGACGATAATCAGCCGGTGTTCATCTTCTGGGTTGCAGATCAGCTCCCGGAATACCTCCTCCTCGTCCATCAGCCGGGGCGGAACGCCGGTCCGCCCGCCCTGGTAGACCTCCAGCTGGGAAAATGGCATGTGGGTGGCGAAGAAATAGGCGTCGCTGGTGGCCATATCGTCGATTTTAATGGCGTCTCGCTCCATCACGGAGCGGTACCGCTCCCAGTTCATGCCCTCACCTCCCGGTTTACTGTGATGTGGGAAAAGGCGCCGATCTGCTCGCCGTCCACAAAGTACAGCTGGACCGGCCTGGAGTCTCGCCAGGTCTCCAGCCGGATCAGGCCCAGCTCGTGGAGGGTCCGCAGCCCCGCCGAAACCGCCAGGGGCAGCCGGCCGCTCAGGTCCGCCTCGGGCAGCCTTCCGTCCAGCCATGGGATCAGCTCCTCCGCTCTCACAGCCTGGCCGTAGGGCCAGGGGTAGTCCACGGCAAAGATATCCTGGAGCCGGAGCTTCATATTGGGCAGAAACATGGACCCGCTGAGGTAGCCCAGCCCCAAAAAGGCCGCCCAAAACCGCCAGCCCAGCGCCGCATTCTCATCCATTCCGGACATCTCAGGCAATTCTGCCTTGCAGGTCTCTGCCATCACCTGCCACCGCCCCAGGCGGAACAGCTCCTCATTCTTGGCAATGACCCACCGGCTGAACTTTACAAAGGTGGTGTCCTCCCGCGGAAACACCTGGGCGCTGACATAGCGGCGAAAGGCCGCCGGGCTGGCCAGCACCTCCGCCGGCCCGACAAACTCCAGGCAGTCGTTTTTCCGCCGGACCAGCCCCAGCTCCTCCTGAACCACCGCAATGACCCGGTTGGCCTCAGCCAGCTCCCGCTCCCCGTTTTTTTCCAGCGTCATGGCCGCCCGAAGCGCCTCCCGGGACATACTCCCCCGGGCCAGCAGGCGGCACGCGGAGAGCACCCGCTCCGGGGTCTCCTCCATCCGCATTGGATCGGGATTTTTTTGAAACATTCCTTTCACCCCCTAAAACCGCTCAAAGGAAATGGCGTAGCCCTCCACGCAATCCCGCGCCGGCCGGCCGCCGGCCGTTGCGCTCTCATCCCAGTACAGCACCCGGAGATACCCCAGCGGCTTCAGCCGGTTTAGGCTCTGGTACAGGGCCAGTTCCCCCTCTCCGCCGCAGAATGCGCACAGCACCCCTCCGGCAAACAGATAGGGCGTGTGGACCGCAGCAAAGCAAAACTCGTCGTAGTCCAGCACCAGCCCGTCAAAGCCGGTCCGGCCCGCCGCCGCCCCGGGCAGGACCAGGGCCCCCAGACCGCACCGGCCGGCCCGGACACTCAGCTCCTCCAGCGTCTCCAGGGTCCAGGGGCCGTTTGCCCTCCAGCGCACCATCAGCTCCGAGTAGGTGCCCATATGCCGCTTCAGCCGCTGCCCAGGCTGGACCGGAGGCAGTCGGAGGCCCGGGTCTGTCCGCAGTTTGATACCTATATCTGCCGTACTCCGCCCCTCCGGGTCGGCGGGACAGCCGGCGCACACCTCCCGGGCCAGGGGGAACAGCCGCCGGAACACCTGGCCCCAGCACATCGCCCTGGGCGACGCTATGAGGCCATACATCGCCTCATAGCCCGCCACCTGACGGCCGTACTCCAGATTGCGCGGCCCCTCCAGGGCCTCCCGCAGGGCCGCCTCATCCTGTAGAATCTCAGGCCGCAGCAGCTTGGCCCCCATCCGGTATACCCGGGTCTCCGGCACATAGCTGACGTCTTCCAGCCGAAGGAATCCCGTTCGATGGAGCAGCAGGAGGAGATTCACGTTCCAGGCCATATTCCGGTTGCCCGCATACTCCACCTCCTCCTCTGTCATGGTGGCGGGGACGGCGGCGGTGTTCAGGGTACACGTGTCCCCATCCACCAGGGTGCCTGGGTCGGCCAGCATACCGCTCCACCGGACGGCCCCCTGCCTGGCCGTGAGAATCCGCTTACTCACCAGCCCCTTGGCGCGCTTTCCATCGCTGTCCCGGTCATACCGGTCCCGGTAGGGCAGCAGCAGGCTGAGGGAGGGCAGCTGGTCCCGGCCGCCCCGGCCCACCTCCTGGTAGAAGCGGCTGAGGTTCTCCGGGCAGCAGGCGTGCAGAACGGTCCTGACGTCCGGCTTGTCCACCCCGATGCCGAAGGCCGACGTGGCGATCACCACGTCGTAGTCGTTTTGCTTCCAGCCGGTCAGCACCCGGCTGCGCGCCTCCTCCCCGGTCTCCCCGGTAAAAGTGGGGATATTGCGGTAGCCCTCCCGGGCCAGCCGCTTCCGGATCGTCTCCGCCTGCCGGGGCTCCAGCACATAGACCACCATGGGCTTGGGCAGCAGGCGGACGGCCTGCACCACCTTGTCCTCCTGCTCCTGCCGGGTTTTCACCGGCCGAAAGCAGAACCGGGGTTCCTGCCGCAGGGCGTCGCAGCGGAGCTGAACGTTGTGCCCCTCCGCGCCGAACAGGGAGAACAGCGTCTCCACCACGTCGTCCGACAGGGTGGCGGACAGCAGAAAGGTGCGGATATGCCCTGCGGACAGCTCCCTCCATTTTTGCAGCACCACGGAGAATATCTGAAAATCCGGGCGGAAAAAGACCCCCCAGTCCGGAACCACGTGGGCCTCGTCCATCACCACGTTGTCCAGCCGGCCCGCCGCAGCAGCCTGATCCAGCAGCCGGCGCAGGGCGCTGTTTTTCAAAACGGCCTCCGGCGAGGTAAACAGCAGCCTGGCCTCCCGCCGGTCCAGGGCCGACAGCAGCGCCTCCCGCTCGGCCCTGGGCTGGCGGCCCCGGCAGCAGAAGATCCCGGCCTTCTCCCGCATCATCCCCCTGGCCGCGCCGTATTGGTCCAGGGCCAGGGCCACCGTGGGCACGATGACCAGCGTCAGCCCTTCACCCGCGCCGGCCAGCATCTGGGTGACCAGGCTTTTTCCTCCCCCGGTGGGCAGCGACACCAGGAGAGTGTCCCCCCGGGGCAGGCCCAGCGCGGTGTGGACGGCCAGCTTCTGTTCGCAGCTCCTGTAATTCTGATACACGGTCACCCGCCGCAGCAGCCCGTCTCCGGCGGAAGGCGCCTCCGCCCCGGCGGCCTCTCCCATCCGGAGGGCGTAAACATCCTCCACAAACCGCCGGGGACCCAGCCACTCCGGCGCCTCCAGCCGGCAGGACACCCGCATGTCCACCTCGCAGACCAGACCAAAGGCCGGGCCGTGCTCCTTCACCACATTATACAGCCCCCTGGGCAGCCGGAGACTCCCCAGCACCAGGATCAGGTCCCGGATATTCAGGCACAGGTCCTGGACGGAGGCCCGGCCCGCCTGATACTGGGCCGTCCGGCGGAGAAAACCGATCCCATAACGCGCCCGGGCCGCCTCCCGCACAGCCGCCGGGCCGGACTGGCCGGCCAGGAGCCTTTCCAGCGCCTCCAGGGCCTCTCCGGCCCCCATCCCGCCGATGGTATACTGCTGTAAAATCTCTCTGCTATTCATACTTCCTCACCCGCAAAAAGCAGACCGCATCCAGCACAGGCCGGGCCCGCTTCAGCGCCTCCAGGGTCCTTTGAAATACCCGCTCCTGCTCTTCCACCGGCCCCATGTCCCGCTGGAAATAAGCCCGTTCGGCCCGCAGGCCGTGGAGGACCCGGCGCATCTCCCGGGCCGCCCCCTCCAGGTCGGCCCGCTCCCGCAGCCGCGCCGCGGCCCGTCTAAAGGCGGCGGCGGAGCAATCCTCCACCAGCGGCTCCCACCGTTCGGGGGGATTGCGGGTGATAAACCGCTCCAGCGCGGACGTGGACATCCGGCCGGCGCTCCGCCGCCCCAGGTGTTCCGCCCGCCGCTCCGTCAGCCCCAGCAGGGTTTCAATCACCTCCCCCTCGGGCACCTCCCGGCTCTCCCGGGTCAGGCCCACAGGGACGATGATCTGCTCCAGGGGCAGGTACATCCGGTACTGCGCCAGGGCCCGCAGACCAATCTCCTCCTCCAGCAGCCCCTCGATCCAGGGCTCCACATTGTAGATATAGATCACCCCGTCATAGTCAAAGGCGCCGCCGACCCCGATGGCGGCACAGCGGCCCCGGCTGCAGCCGGAGGCGTTGGACAAGATCGCGTCATACACGGCGTCGCCGGGGGCAAAAAACAAAATATCCTCCTGCATGGCCGCCGTCTTCCGGTCGAAGGAGCCCAGCAGCTTCCCCTCCCGGCGCAGGATGGCGCAGTTCTCATAGCGGTCCCAGTCAGGCGGGATAAACAGCGACTGCCGGGCAGCATTGGCGCTGAACCCCCTCTCCCGAAACTCCACCAGGGCTCCGTCCTCGCTCTCCTCGGCCCGCAGGCCGGCCTGACTGCCCCAGCCCAGCATGGCCCGGGTGAACAATGCGCCGCTGTCCGCCTCATAGGCCTCCAGCATACGGTCCACCCCCCGGACCAGCGGGCGGTACAGGGCGGCCCCCAGGTCGAAGTCCTGCTCATCCTCCACGCTCTCCCGCATCTCCCGGGCCTGATCCAGAATGTCCTCAAAGGCGTTGGCCAGGCCGGTGGCGTAGTCCTCCTCCAGCGCCCGGGCAATCAGCCTGTTCAGCTCCCCGGTGACGATCTCCAGCCCGCTGAGGGACTGGTCAAACAGCTTCATCCCGTCCCGCCAGATACGAAACAGCTGCTCCTCCACCGTATTTTGGGCGTACAGGACCACTGAGACAATGTCCGTGTCCGGGTCCCGCCCCAGCCGGTCCAGCCGCCCGATGCGCTGTTCCAGCGTGTTGGCGCTCCAGGGCAGGTCCAGATGGATGATCTGGGCCGCATTCTGAAAATTCCGGCCCTCGCCCCCCGTCTCGTCGCAGACGATCGCCCGGCAGGCCGGGTCATTTTGAAAGGCGTAGACGCTCTCCTCCAGCGCCTCCCGGTCCAGCCCCCGGGCAAAGGCGGCGGCATAAATTCCCATCGGGGCGTAGCGGGCGTTGAACAGGTCCAGAAAGGCCCGCAGAGTGGGGCCCCAGGCAGTGAACACCACCAGCTTGCAGTCCTCCCGGCCCGGCATGTCCGTCTCCTGGTCGATGTAGTTCAGCGCGGACAGCAGCCGCCCTTTGATGAGTTCCGGGTCCTCGTCCAGGGCCACGTCCGCCAGCCTGTGTTCATTGTCGGCCTGCCGCTTCCAGGCTGCAGTGCTGGCCAGCAGAGCGCTGTCGTCAATCTTCCAAGCGCTCAGGGCCTCCTCAAAGGCCCAGGGGCTGCTGAACAGCGCGGACAGCAGCGGAATTGCCGTCCGGACTGCAAAGTCTTCCCCATCCGCCCCGTACTCTGCCAGATAGGCCAGGGTACTCTGAATCACGCCGCTCTCGTTGTAGTCCTCGTTCAGGGTCAGCGGCGTATAGGGGACCTCCCGCAGCACCCGCCGGGCCATCCGACCTTGAATCAGCTGCCTCCGTCCTCGGACCACCCGGCGCTCCACCCGGTAGTTTTCGCACAGGTAGGCCAGGGCCTGGCGCACCTGCTCCAGCCCCCGGTCCGGAGCCGCAGGGTCCACCGCCTCCACCTGCGCGGTGAAGGCCCGGTCCTGCAGAAGCCGGGAAATGTCCTCCAGCTTCTCTCCGATGTCCTCCCGGTAGTCCTCATAGCGCCCAAGCCGGTTCAGCTGCTGGTTCACCAGTCTCTGAATCCGCTTCTGCTTCTCCACCAGCCAGGCAAAGCGCTCCGGGGCCATCGCCCCATACTGTTCCGGGCTCAACAGGGCCAGCAGCCGCCGATACTCCTCGTTCCGGTCCTGGATTGGGGTGGCGGACAGCAGAAGCAGATGGGGCGTCCTCCGGCTCAGCTCCTGGACCCGGCCGTACCAGGGGGCGCGGTCCAGCAGCCGGTGTGTCTCATCCACAATGGCCAGATCCCAGCCTCCATCCAGAATCTCCTCCGCCCCCTCCAGCTCCTCCATGGGGAGCAGGCAGACAGGAGCCGCGGCCGCCCCCACCCGGGCCTCCAGGCCGAATTTGTAGCGCAGCTCGGTCCTCCACTGGCCCGCCAGCGCACCGGGGACCACAATCAGCGTGCGCAGGCCCCGGTTCTCCTCGGCTAGGATACGCAGGATAGAGCAGGCCTCCACCGTCTTGCCCAGGCCCACCTCGTCGGCCAGCATATACCGCACCGGCAGGGTCTCCAGGCACCGGACCACCGTGCTGACCTGATGGGGCAGCAGAAAGGCCCGGCAGCCCGCCAAAATCGAAAAGCCGTAGGCAGCGCTCTGGACCATATGCCGATTCCGGCTCACCCTGCAGCGGTTGATAAACCAGGTGGGGTGCTGAAACTCATAGGCCCGCAGCTGTTTTTCCGGCGCATAGTTCATTTGGGAGTACTCCAGCCGCAGCTTGGTCTCCTGGACCCGGACACAGCGCCCGTCCGGCAGCCTAATCCAGTACCAGAAGGGCTGGTCCTCCGGCCCCTCCCCCCGGGCGAGGATTACCCCCCGGCCCCAGGGGCCCTCCGCCGCTCCGCCGGGAACCGCCTCACAGCGAGCGATGTCCCGGGCCCGGAACACAGTGCGGCGGAGCAGGCCGCCGTAGTACGCCCCGCTGTGCAGCAGGTCGTGCAGCTTCATCCGGACCGTGTCCGCCAGCTCGTTGTACTCCACCAGCTGGGCCAGCACAAAAAACCTGGGATAGGCGCGGTCGCCCTCCTCCATCTCGATGGGACAGCGGTAATAACAGCCCTCCAGCATGTCTGTGCCTCCTTTAGAACCGATTGGGGCTACTCTCTGCCCAGAAACGGGGCCATACAGCTGCCCCTGTGGACGCAGTACCGGCACCAGTCCGCCGGAAGGGCCATCTTCTCCTCCCAGCCAGTCTCCTCCAGATAGTGCAGCGTCTCCCTTTGCAGCGCCTCCGTCAGCTCCCGCTCGCGCCGGCCCGGCCCGGGCAGCTTGTTCAGGGAGTAGATCTTCTTGCCCCGCTCCGCCCCGGTCAGTCTCTCAAAGCTGCCGTAGGGATTTCTCGGCTCGGCCTCCCCCGTCTCCACCCCGAACCAGGCCGCCCCAAAGAGGAACCGGACGCGCATATGCTCGGGGGAGTGGGCTTCCACCACCCCGTCTCCCGCCGCTTTCCTGTAGCTCAGGTAGTGCCAGGCCCGCCGCTTCAGGTCGTAAATCTCCGTCCCCTTCCAGAACCGGAAATAGGGCTCCAGCCTCCGGCTCTCCTCGTCCACGATGCGGGAAAGCAACTTCTGCGCCTGCGCCTTGGGCTGCCGCTGCACCCGCCTCCAGGCCGCGTCAATGAGCAGGTTTTCATAGTACTTCTGATAGAGGAATCCGCTCTGGACCACCGGGGCCTCCCCCACCACATAGTCCAGGAAAAACCGGTAGGGACACAGGAACATGTCCATCATCTGCCACCGGTCATAGGCCAGCCTTTTCACGGGCTCCCGAGGGATGGTCATGGTAAAGGGGGCCCGGGCTGTCCCGGCCTCCACTGGGCCGGCCTTGGGGACAAGGCCCAGAATGCCCAGCAGCACATAGGGCTCGGTGGTCTCGCCGCCGTACTGCCTGACGTAGCTCAGCCGCACGCCGCAGCGGTTGTAGCACAGCCCGTAGAACAGAGCATACCGCAAAAAGCTGCTCCGGGCCCCCAGGGCCGTGTAGTACACCTGAAAGCGCAGGTCCGACGGGGTATAGGCCGTCCGGATGAACTCGTCCGTCAAAGGCCAGGGGAGCTGGTCGTTGACAGTCTGGTTCATATCCCGGTCGGACAGGCAGGCGAAGTGGTAGGTCTTCCGCTCCTCCCGGGCAAACTGGCCTCTGCTCTGGAGGATATCGCCGTCGATCTGCTCAAAATTCTTCACGATCCAGTCCACGCCCTGGTCACCGTCGTCCTTCTGCTTCAAATAGAAGTGCAGGCCCTCCCGCAGGTCCCGGAAGGTGCCGGAGAAGGAGGACCGCTCCGGCCTGACCTGGTCCAGCCGGGCCTGGAGGGCCTGGATCAGGGTCCGCTCCTGCTCGTTGGCCAGGAGCAATTCCCGCTGCCTCAAGAATTCCTCCAGCTTATGGAAATGGGCCCCAAAGCTGATAAAATCCTCCTGGGAGCGGTCCAGGGCAAAGAGGTATTTGGCGATCCCGTTGATCTCCTCCACCCCCTGGATCAGGGCTTTCACGTCCTTCCCGGGCGCCTTGTAGGCATTGTAGACAGACAGCCGGCGCAGGGGATACAGAGGGTCGCCCTCCACCGCCCCGGCCACCCGGAGGTAGTTGTTCCAATACTCCTCCCCAATCTCCCGGCGGAACTGGCTGAAGGTGGTGATGTTCTCAAACAGCGGCTCCACATTGCAGAATGTGCGCAGCAGCACCTCCCCCGGGCCGGACCGGAGGATGTTGGAGGACAGGCACTCCTTCACCGCAGGGATATCGAAGCGTATCTCCTGCCTCTCGTAATCCCAAAGACGGTAGATGGCCGCGAAGAACTGGCCGATGGGGTAGGACAGGAAATGCCGGTCTTTGGCGTACTCCGGATAGTAGATTTTCAACAGAGTATGTACGTCCCGGTTGGCCGTGTACACCTGCTCGTCCAGCTGTCGGAGGACCGCGGCCTTGTTCCACACATCGTTGCCCCGCTCCATCACCCCCCGGGATTCCGCATACCGCCGTATGGCATCCTCAAAATGATTGGAAATAAAGTGGGCGTACTCGGTGACATTGGCAAACTCCACCAGCTCCACGCTCTGATAGAGCCGGCGCCACTGGCGCAGGGATGCGCCGCCGGCATCCCTGCCCTCCCACAGCGTACCCAGAGCGCAGGCCAGAGCGTTGCTTGGGTTTTGCATGGTGTCGGCCCGGTATTCCGGAACAGCGGTGTCGTGGTGGAAGGGAGTGTCAAAACAGCTGTAGATATCGCTCCAGGAGGCATATATCCTGGGGTATTTCTTCTGGTAGTTGAACAGGAAAATGACCGTGATCCCCATCTGTTCCATACTGGTGAGCAGCCGGAGCTGCACCGGCGAGAACCGGTGGACGCCGTGGACCACTACCGCCTCCAGGGGCTGCTCCGCTGTCCACTCCGCCGCCCGGCTGCAGCGGTTCTTTTCCCGCTGGGGGCCGGTGCAGTCCTTCACCTCCTGCCGGGCCAGACTTGCGATAATCTCTTTCAGCGCCGCCCGGTCCGGCGTCTGGGGAAATGTAAACATCCCGCTGGTCTGGGCCCGGCCCAGAATCTCAGTAAACAGCCGCTGTTCCTGGTTCCCTTTGTCCCGGTCCAGCGCGGAGGCCGGGATGCCCAGCTCCACAAACAGGCGCATCGCCTCCAGAAAATAACCCTGGTTTTGAGTCAGGGCCATGTAAAAGGCGGGAGTAACTGCCCTGCGCCGGTCCAGGTCCTTGAAGACCTTTGTCAGCGCGCTGTACTGCTGGACCCGCAGCCCCACATTGTCCGTCCAGGACTGGTACACCCGCTCGTGGCGCACCAGATCGTCCAGCGGGCAGATCAATCCCAGGATGCGGTCGCCCAGCACATCCTTCAGCCCGTTCACCAGCGTGCGGGCTCCGCAGAAGTGGGGCAGGCCCGCGATCTCCGGCCAGAAATCCGCCTCATCCAGCCGGTAGGGGTCTTCATAGGTATAGATTTTGTACGGCACCTGTCAGCCCTCCGTTTCAAGCAGCCTCTGCCAGGAGAAGCTGCGGTTTCCTCTCCATTCGATCCAGGAGAAAGACCGGATGGCCCGGGTCATAGCCACGTAGAGGATACGGGCCTCCTCCCGGCTTTTCTCTGACCGCTCCAGGTTCTCATTGTAGCAGCTGTTCTGCACCACCTGGTTCTGCTCCTCCAGGTTCAGCCGGTACCCGATGCGCAGGCCCCCGCCGTCCTGCTCTGTGCTGACATGGAGCCGGGCGTTTTTGAGGCGGTCGATAGGGGCGGAGCAGAAGGGCAGGATCACATGGCCGTATTCCAGGCCCTTGGCCTTGTGCACTGTGACGCACCGGACCGGCGCCTCCGCCCCGTCCCCGGCGGGCTTTCTGCTGTCCACCGATGCCCGGGAGACGATGCAGCTGCAGAGATATTCCCCCAGAGTGTTGACGGTCAGCTTGTCCACATTGCAGGCGTTAATCAGCTGTTCAAACAGCAGGTCCACGTTGAGCTGGTAATAGTGCTGCTTCCAGGAGTCCTGGCTGAAATTGCGCCAGGGCTCCAGCGTGCTGTACAGCCTCCGCAGCACCTGGAGCACCGGCTGGGTCCGCAGGCTTTTCACCACATACTCCCACTTGTTGGCCTGGTCAATCTTGTTGGCCAGCATGGGGTTGATAAACTGGATCATATAGTTGACCTGTTCCCGCTCCTCCGCCTTGGCCCTGGGGCCGCCAGCCCTCAGCTTCTCCCGCAGGGCGTAGAGGTTCGACTTGGGGATGTCCAGGGCAAAGAAGTTGGAGGCAGTGAGCTGATACAGGTAGTCCGCCTCGTCAAAGTGGATCAGCGCGTTGACCAGGATCATCATGTCCAGGGCCGGCTGGGATTGGTAGAGATCCCCGCCGGTGTTGGTCTGTGCCTCGATTCCCTGCCGCGCGCACTCCAGCCGAACCAGCTCGGCCTGCCAGTTTTCCCGCACCAGGACCGCGATGCTCCTCTCCCTGGCGGACAGCCGCCCGCCCTTCTCCCCTTCTACCCGGCGCTGAAGGCGTCTGATCTCCTCAATCAGCTTGGGGATTCGCTCACCCTCGGCAGCAATCTCGATCCGCCGGTAAAACTCCTCCGGGCAGCGGAGCAGGCCGCTGTTATAGTCTCTGGTGCCCAGCAGGCGGTCCTTTTCGGGCGTGTAGGTCAGCAGCTCCTCGCCGCCCCAGGCCTGGAAGACCCGGTCAAAGCGGTCCAGCAGCGCGCTGTCCGTGCGGTAATTTCTCCGCAGGGTCCGCTCCACCCACCTGCTCGAGTCCCGCCCGATTCCCAGCTGGTCGAAGGCCTTCTCCTGGGCCCCGCGGAAACGGTAGATGCACTGCTTCACATCTCCCACTACAAACAAGCTGTAGTCCAGCAGCTCCGCTAGAGTCAGCAGCATTTCGATCTGAGTGTCGTCCGTGTCCTGAAACTCGTCCACGAACAGGAACTGCCGGGCATCCCGGTCTTTTTTCAGCTCCCGTATCCTGGTCCGGCTCTCCGGCGCGGCGATGAAGCGGCTCAACATAGACATCATGGAGCTGAGATGGACCTGGTTATTTTCCAGCAGCTCCGCCCGGTATTCCCGCTCCACCTGCGGGATCAGTGTGGACAGCAGCTCGTGGAGGGCGCCGTGGGGGTCGCCGGGAGGCAGCGTCCCGAAGTCCCCGGCCGCTATGGCGCTGATGTCCACACTCTTGTTGTGGAGCTTTCCGATAAAGTCCAGAATACTGTCCCGGATGGCGTACACCGGCATCCCCAGCTGATCTGCATAGCCTGGCCCACGCTCCCGCGCCTTCTGGCGGATATAGCTGTCCAGCAGGCTGGAGATTTTCTTGCTGCGGTAAAAGTTGCTGGAGGTGACCCCAAAATCCACCCCATAGCCGAAGGAAGTGCCCAACTGAACAATCAGCTGCTTGGCATAGGCGTGGATGGTGCTGATCTGCATATGGTCGATCTGGGCCACCATGTCCAGATACTCCACCCGGGAGGTGACCAGGCAGCAATTTCGGAAATACCGCTTCAGCTTCTCCTCCATATTATCTGCCGCCTCGTTGGTGAAGGTAATCATCACAATCCGCTCGGCCATCTTCACCAGGGGCACATTCTGGGTGTAGCAGATAAACCCGACCCAGGCAATCATGGTATGGGTCTTGCCCGTTCCCGCCCCGGCGCTCACCACCACGTGCTTCTCCGGCGGGGCGTGTTCGATCCGGTACTGCTCCGCGTTGAAGATGCTGCGGCCGGCCAGCTCCTGAATCCACCGCTCCTGCTCCCGATTCCATGCACCGTTGACCACGCAGAAGGCGGGGACCGGCGGGTCAAAGGGGGCGGACAGCAGGCTGAACTCACAGTGAAACGCCTGAAAGGCCTCCGCGCCAGGGGACAGCGGCGGCAGGTGCCGGGACGTTTCCTCCAGGTCCAGCGCGATGTTCTCCCCGTCCCGCCGCAGGCCCCGGCGGGTCAGCGCCTCGTCCAGCGCGCCCGCCAGGCGGCACAGCTCCGCCTGGTCCTCAAAGACGCAGTAGAGTTTACAGCCTAAAAAATATTGCTCCAGCATTTCCGCCACCGCCCGGTCAGAAAGAGGTTCTGTCCGGGGCAGGTAGTACAGGCGGGAGTAGTCGTGCCGGCGGCAGGGGACGGCGGCCTGATCCTGCGCCCTGCCCTCCGGCCGGCCGACATCTGCCTCAAAGAGACCGCGCACCTGCCACATCGTCTGCCGGTCAAAGGAATCCCGATGCCAGTTGGTCACCTCCCGGAGGGCCTGGTCCAGCTTATGGAAAAAGGCGGCATTGTTCTCCAGGTCTTCCTTTAAAAAAGTAAATCGCTCCTCCATGGCCACATCCAACCGGTGGGCCCGGTAGAAGGCCCGGGAAATCTGGGGCAGCCCCACCATATGGAATACCAGGGGAAGCTTGCCCAGATTTTGGCGGATATACCGCTCCAAGGAAAAGCGGTAACCTCTGGCCTGCTTCTGGGGGGAGAGGGCTCTCTCCCCCTCCTCCGTTTGGATCACCACCTGGTTCTGCCCGTCCAGCCCCAGGACCGTCTCCTCCCGCCAGCCTTTCAGCTCTACCACCAGGATACCCTTCTCCGGCATCAGGACGCACACATCGAACTCCCGGCCAAACAGCTGCCGGTTCCAGTAGATGATATGGCTGTCGTCCAAATACGCCTTCGCCCGGTCGATAAAATAGTTCTCTCCAAAATTATTGGAGTTTCCAGCCCCAATCAGCGTTCCCATTCCGCTCCCCCTCTCGGCCCCGCAGGGAGGCCCGGCCGCCCTGCCGCTTACTTTATCACATCAGCTGTCCCGCAAACCGGACTATTCCCGCCGGCTCCTTTGGCACAGCATACAGCAATCGATTCTAGCATACCACACAAATATTGCTTTTTCAACAAAGTTACCCAAATAAATGGCAGGGGTTGGAATCCGCCCGGTCCGTCCGCTTTCTTTCCCTCCCGCATTGACAAGGGCGCTGAGAAGCTGTTAAAATGTACCGGACACGGAAACCTTCTATCCGTCTTCAATCCGTCCGGAAACCGGGCGCATGGGGGTGTTGATATTTTATGGACGACAAAGACGCGCGGCTCCGCCGCAAACAGCGGCTGTCTGAGATCATCGAGGTGGGGGCCGCCACCGACTCCATCAGCCGCCTGTATGACCTCATCAACTCGCTGGCCATCGTCATCAACCTGATCGTCAGCGTAATCTACACCTTTGAGGCGCCCCGGACCCAATACGGCAGCTGGCTGTCCAGCATTGAGGCGGTCACCGTGGCCTTTTTCACTGTGGACTACTGCCTGCGGCTGTGGACGGCCCAGTGCCTGCGCCCCAAGCTTCCCCCCTTCCAGGCCACGCTGCGTTATATCTTCTCCTTCAGCGGACTGGTGGACCTGCTCTCCTTCCTGCCCTACTATCTGCCCGTCTTCTTCCCCTCGGGGACGGTGGCCTTTCGGATGTTCCGGGTCATGCGCATCTTCCGCCTGTTCCGCATCAACGCCTACTACGACTCGCTGAACGTGATTACCGAGGTCATCGCCAGCAAGCGGCAGCAGCTGATGTCCTCCGTGTTCATCATCGTGGTTCTCATGCTGGCCTCCAGCCTGTGCATGTACAGCCTGGAGCACGAGGCCCAGCCTGAGGTGTTCTCCAACGCCTTCTCCGGCATCTGGTGGTCGGTTTCCACCCTGCTCACCGTGGGCTATGGAGACATCTACCCCATCACCACCCTGGGCAAGCTGTTCAGCATTGTCATCACCTTTCTGGGGGTGGGCATGGTGGCCATCCCCACCGGCATTATCTCCGCCGGCTTTGTGGACCAGTACTCCCGGATCAAGCGCATCAGCGAGTATGGCCACGAGACAGACGTCCATTTTATCAAGGTCCACCTGTCCCAGAAAGACTCCTGGTCCACCCAGACCATCCAGTCCCTGGGTCTGCCCTCCGGCTTGATTGTGGCCGCCATCCAGCGGGGGGAGCAGATCGTTGTCCCCCGGGGCGATGTGGCCCTCTGCCCCGGCGACACCCTGGTTCTGGGGGCCGAGTCGGTGGGGGACAACAGGCACATCGACCTGAAAGAGGTGGTCCTCCGCAGGCAGAATCCCTGGAACGGCCTGCGCATCCGGGAGCTGGACATCTCCCGCCAGACCATCATCGTTATGGTCAAGCGGAGGGGCGGGATCCTCATCCCCAACGGGGACCTCATCCTGAAGGAGGGGGACTGCGTCATTCTCTACTCCCAGAGCTATATTCCGGCAGACAATACCATCGAGATATAAAAAATACAGGCCCCGCCGCTGCAGCCGGCGGGGCCGTTTATGTTCCGCTCACATCAGTGTCTTCCAAATCAGGCAGGCCAGCCCGGTCAGCTGGAGCGCCAGCAGCAGGGGAAAGCCCCAGCGGAAATACCAGTGCCTGGTCTTGTGGCGAAAGGCCCGCATACCCAGGGTTCCCCCCAGTGCGCCGCCCAGAACGGCGGGGAGGAACAGGGCCCTCTCTGACACACGCCACTTTCCCCGCCGGGCCCGGCGCTTGTCTATCCCCATCAGCCCAAAGGCGGCCAGGTTGGCCGCAATCAGGTATATCCAAAGCGGCCGCCACAGCTCTTCCGGCATTTCACAGCCCTCTCTTTTCTAAAGTAAAATTTCTCCTATTTTAATTATAGCTCCTCCAACCGCCTTTTTCAACAAAATTTCGTCCGTAATTTCTATGGAAAAATTTCTAATTAATCTTGAAATATTACCCACCCGTCTGTATAATATTATGCACGGTATTCCAGAAAACATGGACAATTTTTCTAGTCCTTCTCTCTGACCGTATACGCTAGAAAGGAATGATGTTACCCAATGGCTACCAAATTTTTGTACCTCTTTTCCGAGGGCAACGCGGACATGCGCAATCTGCTGGGCGGAAAGGGCGCCAACCTGGCTGAGATGACCAATATCGGCATGCCGGTCCCCCAGGGCTTCACCATCACCACTGAGGCCTGCACCCAGTACTATGAGGACGGCGAGAAGATCAACGACGAGATTCAGGCCGAAATCATGGAATATATTGATAAGCTGGAAAAGATTACCGGCAAGAAGTTCGGCGATTTAGAGAACCCCCTGCTGGTCTCCGTCCGCTCCGGCGCCCGGGCCTCCATGCCCGGCATGATGGACACCATCCTCAACCTGGGCCTGAACGAGCAGGTGGTGGAGGTCATCGCCAAGCAGTCCAACAACCCCCGTTGGGCCTGGGACTGCTACCGCCGCTTCATCCAGATGTACTCCGACGTGGTCATGGAGGTGGGCAAGAAGTACTTTGAGCAGCTCATCGACCAGATGAAGGAGAAGAAGGGCGTCACCCAGGACGTGGAGCTGGACGCCAACGACCTGAAGGAGCTGGCCTTCCAGTTCAAGGCCGAGTATAAGGAGAAGATCGGCGCCGACTTCCCCGCCGACCCCAAGGAGCAGCTGATGGGAGCCATCAAGGCCGTGTTCCGCTCCTGGAACAACCCCCGGGCCATCGTCTACCGCCGGATGAACGACATCCCCGGCTCCTGGGGCACCGCCGTCAACGTGCAGTCCATGGCCTTCGGCAACATGGGCGACGACTGCGGCACCGGCGTGGCCTTTACCCGCAACCCCGCCACCGGCGAGAAGAAGCTGATGGGCGAGTTCCTCACCAACGCCCAGGGCGAGGACGTGGTGGCCGGCGTGCGCACCCCCATGCCCATCCAGGAGATGGCGGAGAAGTTCCCCGAGGCCTTCGCCCAGTTCACCGACGTGTGCAAGAAGCTGGAGGACCACTACCGTGACATGCAGGACATGGAGTTCACCGTGGAGCACGGCAAGCTCTACATGCTCCAGACCCGCAACGGCAAGCGCACCGCCGCCGCCGCCCTGAAGATCGCCTGCGATCTGGTGGACGAGGGCATGATCGACGAGAAAAAGGCGGTGTCCATGATCGACCCCCGCAACCTGGACACCCTGCTCCACCCCCAGTTTGACCCCGACGCGCTGAAGAAGGCCACCCCCATCGCCACCGCACTGCCCGCCTCCCCCGGCGCCGCCTGCGGCAAGATCGTCTTCACCGCTGACGACGCCAAGGAGTGGGCCGCCCGGGGCGAGAAGGTCTGCCTGGTCCGCCTGGAGACCTCCCCCGAGGACATCGAGGGCATGGTGGCCTCTCAGGGCATCCTCACCGTCCGGGGCGGCATGACCTCCCACGCCGCCGTGGTGGCCCGGGGCATGGGCACCTGCTGCGTGTCCGGCTGCGGCGCCATCAAGATGGACGAGGAGAACAAGAAGTTCGAGCTGGACGGCAAGACCTACCAGGAGGGCGACTGGATCTCCCTGGACGGCTCCACCGGCAACATCTACGGCGAGGCCATCCCCACCGTGGACGCCTCCATCTCCGGCGAGTTCGGCCGGATCATGGCCTGGGCGGACAAATACCGCCAGATGGGCGTGCGCACCAACGCCGACAACCCCCGGGACACCGCCCAGGCGGTGAAATTCGGCGCCCAGGGCATCGGCCTGTGCCGCACCGAGCACATGTTCTTCGAGGCCGACCGCATCCCCGCCATCCGGGAGATGATCTGCTCCGACACTGTGGAACAGCGGGAGAAGGCCCTGGCCAAGCTGGAGCCTATGCAGCAGGGCGACTTTGAGGCCATGTACGAGGCCCTGGAGGGCCGTCCCATGACCGTCCGCTTCCTGGACCCCCCGCTCCACGAGTTCGTGCCCACCGAGGAGGAGGACATTGAGCTGATGGCCAAAGACATGGGCAAGAGCGTGGCTGAAATTAAGTCCATCATCGCCGGCCTCCACGAGTTCAACCCCTTGATGGGCCACCGCGGCTGCCGCCTGAGCGTCACCTTCCCCGAGATCGCCCGGATGCAGACCCGCGCCGTCATCAAGGCTGCCCTGGCCGTCCAGGCCCGCCACCCCGAGTGGACTATGGTCCCTGAGATCATGATTCCCCTGGTGGGCGAGCTGAAGGAGTTCGCCTATGTGAAGAACATCGTCACCAGCGTGGCCGATGAGCTCATCAAAGAGGCCGGCTCCGACATGAAGTATAAGGTGGGCAACATGATCGAGATTCCCCGGGCCGCCATGTGCGCTGACGATATCGCCCCCCACTCCGATTTCTTCTCCTTCGGCTCCAACGACCTGACCCAGCTGGTGTTCGGCTTCTCCCGGGACGACGCCGGCAAGTTCCTGGAGGCCTACTACGAGAAGAAGATCTACGAGCAGGACCCCTTCGCCCGTCTGGACCAGCACGGCGTGGGCCGCCTGATTGCCAACGCCTGCCGCTGGGGCCGCTCCACCAACCCCAATGTGCATCTGGGTATCTGCGGCGAGCACGGCGGGGACCCCTCCTCCGTGATGTTCTGCCACGATATCGGGCTGGACTATGTGTCCTGCTCTCCCTTCCGCGTCCCCATCGCCCGTCTGGCCGCCGCCCAGGCCGCCATCGCCAACCCCAGGGAGTAACCTTTTTTATCAGGATGCCCCGCTCCTACTGGGAGCGGGGCGCTTCTTATCTTCTTTTCCCCTTGCATGGAAGGGAAAAAGGGGGTATAATATCCGCGTTACAGGCGGACGGGAAAAGGCAAACCCTCTGCGGCTGCGAATCCCCGTCCCCGGAGGAAACCATATGGTAAAAGCGATTGTAGGCGCCAACTGGGGCGACGAAGGCAAAGGCAAAATTACCGACATGCTGGCCAGCCAGTCCGATGTGGTCATCCGCTTTCAGGGCGGTGCCAACGCTGGACACACCATCATCAACAACTACGGCCGGTTTGCCCTGCACACCCTGCCGTCCGGAGTGTTTTACCCGCACATTACCAACATCGTGGGCAATGGCGTGGCTCTGGATGTGGCAAAGCTGTTGGAGGAGCTGAAGCAGGTGGAGGCCCAGGGGGTACCTGCCCCCAGGCTCATCGTGTCCGACCGGGCCCAGCTGCTCATGCCTTACCACGCACTCCAGGACGCCTATGAGGAGGAGCGGCTGGGGGGCCGGGCTTTCGGCTCCACCAAAAGCGGCATCGCCCCCTTCTACTCCGACAAATACGCCAAAACAGGCATCCAGGTGTGCGACCTCTTTGACGAGGTCCGGCTCCGGACCCGGCTGACCGCCGCAGTGGAGCTGAAAAATGTACTCTTCCAGCACCTGTACCACAAGCCCGCTTTGGATCCGGACCAGCTGATGGAACACCTTCTGGCCATGCGGGAGCAGATCAGGCCCTATGTGGGAGACACGGTCACCTTCGTCCATCAGGTGCTGAAGGAGGGGAAAACTGTCCTTCTGGAGGGTCAGCTGGGCTCCATGAAAGACCCGGATTTGGGGATATTCCCCATGACCACCTCCTCCCACACCCTGGCCGGCTACGGCTGTGTGGGAGGCTGCGTGCCCCCCACCGCCATCCAGGACGTAATCTGCGTCACCAAGGCCTACTCCTCCTGCGTGGGCTCCAGCACCGAGCCCTTCGTCAGCGAGGTGGCCGGAGAGGCCGGGGACGAGCTGCGCCGCCGGGGGGGCGACAGGGGCGAGTTCGGCGCCACCACCGGCCGTCCCCGCCGGGTGGGCTGGTTTGACGCAGTGGCCACCAAATACGGCTGCATGGTCCAGGGGGCCACCCAGGTGGCCCTCACCTGCCTGGACGTACTGAGCTATCTGGAGAAGATTCCCGTGTGTACCGGCTACGAGATCGACGGAAGGGTGACCGATGCCTTCCCCACCACCCCCGCCCTGCTGCGGGCCCGGCCGGTATTTGAGGAGTTCCCCGGCTGGAAAACCGACATCCGGGGCTGCACCCGCTACCAGGACCTCCCCGCAAGGGCCCAGGACTATGTGGACTTTTTGGAGGCGCAAATCGGCGCGCCCATTACCATGGTGTCCACCGGCCCCAAGCGGGAGGAGATGACCTACCGAACACCGAAAATCTGAGCCCCCCTGCTTGGCCCGGCCACCTGGCCAGGTCCCACATGAACCAAGTAACCAAAGGAGAACACCATGAAAAAATTGCTTTCTTCCCTGCTGGCCCTATGCCTGTCCCTGTCGCTGCTGCTGGTCCCCGCCTCCGCCCTGGAGCTGGACCAGGCCAAGGAACTGCTGTCTGACCTCTATGTGGAGGGCGTGCCGGAGGACGTTCTGGCCATGGACTCCCTGGACGAGATTCTGAAGGCTTTGGGAGACCCCTACACCTTTTATATGACCGCTGAGCAGTATGATGCCTTCAACCAGTCGGTCAACGGCCGGTCGGTGACCGGGATCGGCGCCACGGTGGAGACCGCCTTTGACGGCGGCTACCGCATTATGTCCGTCCTGCCCCAGTCCCCCGCCATTGAGGCCGGCATCCGGCCCGGCGACATCCTGGTGGCGGTGGACGGCGTGGACCTCACCGCCGAGGTGGACCCCCGGATCCCCATCGTAGGGGAGGAGGGCACCTCCCTCACCCTCACCGTGAAGCGGGATGGCCAGCTTCTGGAGTTTAAGCTGGTCCGCCGGACGGTGGACATCCCCATTGTCACCTACGAACTGAAAAATGGGGCCGGCTACATCGAGTGCATCAGCTTCGGCTCCTCCACCGCCGCTACCATGGCGGAGGCCATTGAGTCCCTGGAGGACAAGACCTCCGTCTGGATCGTGGACCTGCGCTCCAACCCCGGCGGAGACAGCGGGGCCACCGCTGATGCCGCCAGCCTGTTCATCGGCCGGGGCACCATGCTCTACTTCCGGGACGGCGACGGGACCCACTACCGTGACCTCCTGCCCCGCTACACGAAAATGACGGACAAGCCGGTGATCGTCCTCACCAGCGAGCACTCGGCCAGCGGCTCAGAGCTGTTTTCCGGCGACGTCCGGGCCTACCGGTCCGGCATCGCCCTGGGCCAGCGCAGCTTCGGCAAGGGCACAGCCCAGGTGGTGCTGGACGAGCGCAACTGTACCTACATGGTGGACGGCGAGGCCATGAAGATTACCGCCTACCGGTTCTTCTCCCCTGACGGGGCCACCAACCACATCACCGGCGTTCTGCCCACCCTGCTCATCTCTCCGGAGAACACCGAGTCGGCCGCCCTGCTGCTGTCCTGCGCCCCCTCTCCCCACCCGGAAAATCACCTGAAGATCGACCTTGCGGGACAGACCTTCTATATCAGCCTGGCCGAGGCCCTGAAGGAGGAGAACCGCTCCGCCCTCACCGAGCTGCTGGAGGCCCTGCCCCCCTCCGCCCAGGTGCGGTACAGCACCGGACAGAGCTGGAACAGGTGTGACCCGGTGGTCCTCTCCTCCCTGGCCAAGACACTGGGGCTGGACTTCATCCCCCGCACCCTCTCAGACACGGACGGCACCCCCTATCAGCGGGAGATCGACACCCTGACCACCTACCGCATCCTCAGCGGCTATGAGGACGGCGGGTTCCACCCCGCCGATCCGGTCACCCGCGCTCAGTTCTGCACCATGGTGGCCTCCGCGCTGGACCTGCCTGACGGCAAGAACAGCAAGTTCTCCGACGTGCGAGACGGCGCCTGGTACGCCGGGGCGGTTACCGGCATGGCGGATATGGGCTTTGTCTCCGGCTATGGCGATGGACGTTTCGGCCCTGGCGACATCATCAGCTACCAGGAGATGGTGGCCATTCTGTCCCGGGTGGCGGTCTGGGCCAGCATGGACGGCTACTATCTGAACCAGGAGGAGCTGACCCAGGAGGAGCAGGCCAAGTTTGGGGACTACGTCCAGTGGGCCCAGATCCCCGCCCGGAACCTGGACGCCCTGGAGGCCCTGGTGGAGGGCCCCGCCCCCACCGACGCCGGCACCCGGGAGGTGGCCGCCGCCATGCTCTGCCGGCTGATGGAGAGCATTAGCCTGATCTGGAACTGATTTGAAGAAAGGACCTGACAAACATGACCAAAATTGATATTATCTCCGGATTTTTAGGGGCGGGCAAGACCACCCTCATCAAGAAGCTGCTGGACGAGCCCTTTAAAGGAGAGAAGATCGTCCTCATTGAGAACGAGTTCGGCGAGATCGGCATCGACGGCGGCTTTCTCAAGGATGCCGGGGTGGAGATCACCGAGATGAACTCCGGCTGCATCTGCTGCTCCCTGGTGGGCGACTTCGGCACAGCCCTGAAGCAGGTGCTGGACGACTATGCCCCCGCCCGCATTGTCATCGAGCCCTCCGGGGTGGGCAAGCTGTCCGACGTGGTGGCCGCCGTGGAGCGGGTCCAGGCGGAGTCCCCCGACCTGCATCTGAACAGCTTCGTCACCGTGGTGGACGCGGGCAAGGCCAAGGTGTATATGAAGAACTTCGGCGAGTTCTTCAACAACCAGGTGGAACACGCCTGTGCCATCATCCTGTCCCGCACCCAGAAAATCGACCAGCACAAGCTGGATACTGCCGTGGCCCTGCTTCGGGAGAAGAACCCCAAGGCCGCCATCCTCACCACCCCCTGGGACCAGCTCACCGGCGCCCAGATTCTCGCCGCCATGGAGGGGGGCCACAACCTGGCCGAGGCCCTGATGGAGGAGATCGGACACCAGGACCACGAGCATCACCACCATCATCACGAGCATGACCATGACCACGACCACGAGCATGACCACGACCACGAGCATGACCACGGCCACGAGCATGACCATCATCATCACGACCACGGCCCGGACTGCGGCTGCGGCTGTCACGATCATCACCACCACCACGACGCTGATGAGGTATTCACCGCCTGGGGCCAGGAGACCCCCCGGAAGTACAGCCGGGAGGAACTCCAGGAGGCCCTGTCCGCCTTGGCCATGACCGAGGACTATGGCATCATCCTCCGGGCCAAGGGAATGGTCCCCTGCGAGGACGGCCAGACCTGGCTTCACTTCGACCTGACCCCCGAGGAGTTCGAGATTCGGGAGGGCTCCGCCGACTACACCGGCCGGCTGTGCGTCATCGGCTCCGAGCTGAAGGAAAAGGAGCTGGAAAAGCTGTTTTTGCTGGCGTAAATGATTTTCAGGGGCCGCCGCCCTCGGCGGCCCGCGTTTTTCAGGCCTCATACTGTTCTGAACGGGGCGCCGAGGACAGCACCCCCTACAAAATATCCCCACGAGGTGAAACAACATGCCTGATTCAAGAATCCCTCTCTATCTCATCACCGGCTTTCTGGATGCCGGCAAGACCACCCTGCTGTCGGACACGCTGAACATGGACTACTTCAACGACGGCCAGCGGACGGTACTCCTCCTGTGTGAGGACGGTGAGGAGGAGTACGATCCCCAATTTCTCTCCCACCGCAACTGCCGCCTAATCCCCATTGAGGACCAGGAGGGGCTGAACACGGAGTTCCTCAAGGAGGTCGACCGTCGGTACCAGCCTGAGCGGGTACTCATGGAGTACAACGGCATGTGGCCCGGGCAGCTGCTGGCGGATTTGAAGCTGCCCAAAACCTGGGGGTTGTACCAGGCCATCCACGTGGTGGACGGTTCCACCTTTGAGATGTACCTGAAAAACATGCAGTCCATGTTCATCGACATGGTGTCCAATGCGGATATGGTGCTCTTCAACCGCTGCACGCAGGACATGCCCCTGTCCGGCTGGAAGCGGTCGGTACGGGCGGTGAACCGGATGTGTGAGATCGTCTTTGAGGACGACAGAGGGGAAGAACTGGAGGTGGAGGACATCCTCCCCTACTCTCTGGAGCAGTCCCATATCACCCTGGAGGACGCCGACTACGGCATCTGGTATCTGGATATCCAGGAACACCCCGACCGCTACGTGGGCAAAACCATCACCTACAAGGCCCAGGCCATGACGGGGATGCGCCTGCCCCGGGGGACCTTTGTCCCCGGCCGCAACGCCATGACCTGCTGTGCGGAGGACATCCGCTTTTTTGGCTTTTTGTGCAAATACGACAAGGCCCGCTCCCTGCGCAAGGGGGAGTGGATCACAGTCACCGCGGAGATTCAATGGGAACATGCCGACGTCTATGAGGACGAGGGGGTTGTCCTCTACGCCCGGAGCGTGGAAAAGGCCCAGGCCCCGGAGGATCCGCTGGTCTATTTCCGATAAGCAAAAGCGCGGCCTGACCGGCCGCGTTTTTCAGCAAAAAAGGCATTGATTTCCGGAAAAAACTGTGGTATACTACCAAGGCATTATGCGTGGGAGTGCGGATCGTCCGCCCGGTGCCCGGAAATTTCCGGGTTGGCGGAGGATATGATGCCCCCAGAAGAATAACTGAAAAACAGGAGGAAAAAACTATGGCAGTCGTATCTATGAAGCAGCTGCTGGAGGCCGGCGTACACTTCGGTCACCAGACCCGCCGGTGGAACCCCAAGATGGCCACCTACATCTACACGGAGCGCAACGGGATCTATATCATTGATCTCCAGAAGACCGTGAAGAAGCTGGAGGAGGCCTACAACTTCGTCCGTTCCCTGGGCGAGAAGGGCGAGACCCTGCTCTTCGTGGGCACCAAGAAGCAGGCTCAGGAGGCCATCAAGGAGGAGGCCAGCCGGGTTGGCATGTACTGGGTGAACGCCCGGTGGCTGGGCGGTATGCTCACCAACTTCAAGACCATGCGGGGCCGTGTGGACCGCCTGACCCAGCTGAAGAAGATGCAGGAGGACGGCATCTTCGACATGCTGCCCAAGAAGGAAGTCATCAAGCACATGGGTGAGATCGCCAAGCTGGAGAAATACCTGGGCGGCGTCACCGAGATGCGCAAGCTCCCCGGCGCTCTGTTCGTGGTGGACCCCCGCAAGGAGCGCAACGCCATCAACGAGGCCCGCAAGCTCCACATCCCCATCGTGGCCATCGTAGACACCAACTGCGACCCCGACGAGATCGACTATGTGATTCCCGGCAACGACGATGCCATCCGCGCCATCAAGCTGATCTCCTCCGTCATGGCCAACGCCATCCAGGAGGGCAAACAGGGCCAGGATGCCGCCCCCGCCGCGGAGGCCGAGTCCACTCCCGCCGCTGCAGAGTAATTTCACAATAAATTTTTGTAGGGGGCGGCGCCCTCGCCGCCCCGCACAGTAAACGGGCCGCCGAGGGCGGCGGCCCCTACGTTGCAATTTCAATCAATTTGGAGGTAATGTAATTATGGCAATTACTGCAAAAGACGTACAGAAGCTGCGCGAGATGACCGGCGTTGGCATGATGGACTGCAAGAAGGCCCTGGTGGAGGCCGACGGCGACTTTGATAAGGCCATCGAGTGGCTGCGTGAAAAGGGCCTGGCTGCTCAGACCAAGAAGGCAGGCAAGGTAGCCGCCGAGGGCGTGTCCCTGGCCATCGCCGCCGACAACGGCGTGGGCGTTCTCATCGAGGTCAACTCCCAGACCGACTTTGTGGCCAAGAACGAGATCTTCCAGGGCTTTGTGAAGGACGTGGCCAATGTGGTGGCCGCCGAGGACCCCGCTGATGTGGAGGCCCTGAAGAACTGCAAGTACCCTGGCACTGACCGCACCATCGCCGACGTCACCGCCGACAAGGTGCTGGCCATCGGCGAGAACATCCAGATCCGCCGCTTTGTCCGCTACGGCGGGGGCGTCAACGTGCCCTATGTTCACATGAACGGCAAGGTGGGCGTGCTGGTCAACCTGGATGTCGAGGGCATCGACGCCGACAAGGTGATCGAGCTGGGCAAAGACGTGGCCATGCAGATTTGCGCCATGAACCCCACCTACCTGGATAAGTCCGATGTGAGCCAGGAGACCCTGGACAAGGAGAAAGAAATCCAGCTTGCCATTATGGCCAACGACCCCAAGATGGCCGCCAAGCCCGACAAGGTGAAGGAAGGCATTGTTATGGGCAAGCTGGGCAAGTACTATGAGGAGAACTGCCTGCTCCAGCAGGCCTTCGTCAAGGAGAACAAAATCTCCGTGGAGAAACATGTGGCTGCCGTAGCCAAGGAGCTGGGCGGCAAGATCACCGTAAAGGCGTTCACCCGCTTTGCCACCGGTGAGGGCATTGAAAAGGCCGAGGACGACTTCGCCGCTGAGGTCGCCTCCATGATTAAGTAAGTGGCCCTGTCGTGTCCCCTTCATACCGATAGAGTATTCCTGATATCCTGACTCACAAGGGGTCCTGAGTAATTCACCATTACTCAGGACCTTTTCTTTATTGTTATCGGCTTTCCTATCTCAATCAGTTGAAATTCACCTCTAAAAGTTCCATTCCCTTTCATCTGAATTCCCTCCGATTCAAATAGCCGCGGTCCAAAGCGGAACGGAACCACAGCAGAAGATAATTTGTCATATTATCCAAAAAAGAGCTGATTCCTTTGGCCGATTTAACAAACTTTTAGTCAGTATATAAAAATCTCACTCATTTATTCAAAAATAAAACTTTTTCCAAATGCTTAAATATCTTGGGCACACCATCTAATTTACAGATGGGTGCCCTTTTATTATAATTTCAACCAGTTTAGGCGGTTATATGTGAAAAAAGCAGGCCCGGGCTGCTTTTTCACGGCTAGCCCCATTGTTTAATCACAAAACAGCGACAGAGGGAGTAGCGTTATGAAAAAGTTTTATCGAATGATAACAGCGGCTCTGGCTTTGACCCTGCTGTTATCCCTTTCCGGCTGCGGCGCCGGGGATGGCAAGACCCATCTGGTGTTTCAAATTTGGGACGTGTACCAGCGTCCCGGCATGGAGGCCATCTGTGCGGCCTACACTGCCCAGCACCCTGACGTGGAAATTGAGGTCCAGGTGACCAGCTGGGGTGAGTATTGGACCAAGCTGGAAGCCGCCGCCGAATCCAACACCATGCCGGACATCTTCTGGATGCACACCAATCAGCTTCTGTACTATGCCGATTTCGGTATGCTGGCCGATGTCACAGACCTCTACGATGATGTAGACCCCAACTACTACAAGAACCATTTTTCCGAGATCTCCTGCAGCAACGCCAGCGGCTCTGACGGGCGGCTCTATGGCGTCCCCAAGGACAAAGACAACGGGATGCTGGTGTACAACAAGGAGATGTTCGACGCCGCCGGAGTTGCCTATCCCACCGACGACTGGACCTGGGAGGACATGACGGAAGCGTCCCAGAAAATTATGACGCCACCGGCAAGTACGGCTTTATGGCCTACAACGACGACCAGCTGGGCTATTGGGCCTTCGCCTACCAGGCCGGCGGCCACATCCTCACCGCAGACCGCACTCAGGCCGGCTACACCAACCCCGGCTCGGTCAAGGGAATCGAGTTCTATGTCAACATGCAGAAAGAGGACTGGTGCCCTGACCAGACCTTCTTCGCCGAAACCACGCCCAACACCGCCTTTTTCTCTGAAATGGGGGCCATGTACATGGAGGGCACCTGGAACCTGCCTCAGTGGATGAAGAGCTACCCCGACATGCGGGGCAAGTGGGATATCGCCAAGCTGCCCAAATGCACCGACCCCATCGAGGACGGCGAGAGCCTGGACAAAGAGGGCCGGGCCACCATGTCCAACGGCCTGTGCTACGCCACCGGCGCCCACGGCAAAAAGCTGGAGGCGGCACTGGATGTCATCAAATACTTCGGCACCGAGGAGGCCCAGCGCATCCAGGGCGAGTCGGGCGCGGCCATCCCCGCCTACCTGGGCACCGAGGAGACCTGGCGCAGCGCCTTTTCCTCCTACGAGGAACAGCTGAACCTGGACGTGTGCTTTGACCAGTTCGATTACGCCATTCAGGCGGTGTACAACTCCGCCAGCCCAAAGTGGAAGAGCCAGGTGCTGGATGAACTGAACAAGGCGTACAACGGCGACCAGGACCTGACGACCAGCCTGGAAAACATGCAGAGCATCGTCAACACTGAAACCGCCAAGAAACTGGCGAAGATACAGAGGGAGGGGACCTGATGAAAAACGTAAGACTGTCCCCCACCGCCCGGCGGGAAGAAAACTGGGGCTGGATCATGGTGTCCCCCACCATCATCGGGCTAATTGTCCTGAACCTGTGGCCCTTTGTCCAGACCATCTATACCAGTTTCTGTGAGCATGAGGGCTTTGGGCGCTACTCCTTCATCGGCCTGCAAAACTACATCGACATGTTCCAGAACGCCGAGTTCTGGAAAGCCACCTGGAGCAACATCGGCTACGACGCCGTCCTCCTGCTGGCCGGCCTCCAGAACATCCCCAAGACCCTCTACGAGGCCAACAGTATTGACGGCGCCGGCCCGGTAAAGCAGTTCTTCACCATCACCCTGCCCATGGTATCCCCCACGCTCTTTGTGGTCATGATTATGCGTCTGATGTCCTCCGTCAAGGTCTACGACCTGATCTACATGATGGTGGAGGAGACCAATCCCGCTGTCACCAGCGTGCAGAGCCTGATGTATCTGTTCTACCGCTCCTCCTTTGTGGCGGGCGAGCGGGGATACGGCTCCGCCATCGTCCTCTGGACTGTCCTGCTGATTGGCATGATTACGGTTATCCAGTTCTTCGGCCAGAAGAAATGGGTTAACTACGACGTGTAAGGAGGGAAACACATGAAAACCAGTTCTTTGGAATCTTCAAAAAAGCGGATGACCGCCCTCACCTATGCGGCTCTTATTATCGGCGCGCTCATCATGGTGTTCCCTTTTATCTGGATGGTCCTCACCAGCTTCAAGACGGTGGCCGAGAGCAACGCGGTACCTCCGGTGATTTTCCCCAGCGCCTTCCGGTGGGAGAATTTTAAGGAGGCCGCCACCAGCCTGCCCTTCCTCAAGCTGTACCTCAACACCGCCCTGATGATCCTGTTCCGGGTCATTTGCGCCGTGGCCTTCAGCTCCATGGCCGGCTACGCCTTCGCCATGCTGGAGTTCCGGGGGAAGAAGCTGCTTTTCGGCATTGTGCTGGTGCAGATGTCTCTGCCCTCTCAGATCTTTATCATCCCTCAGTACCAGATGGTGGCAAAGCTGGGACTGGCCAACAGCATCTTCGCCCTGGTCTTCCCCGGTCTGGTCAGCGCCTTTGGCGTGTTTTTCCTGCGGCAGACCTACATGGGCATACCCAAGGAGATCGGCGAGGCGGAGGCCGAGACCCTGATCGTCCACCTGACAGACACCGCCGCCCAGGTGGTGGTAAGCCTGTATTTTGGCGTGTTTGAGGAGCTGGACCTGATTACCCGGGCAGTCAAGGTGAAGAACGCGGGGGCGGAGACCGTCCGGCTGTGCCGCTGCGCCTCTCTGTGCCTGGACTTTCTGCGCTCTGATATGGACCTTATTACCTTCAACGGCCACCACCTGATGGAGCGCTGTCTGGATCGGGGCGCGCTGCGGCCCGGCGTTCAGAGCGTAGGCAGTGTGCGGGGGGCGTCCAGCCACCAGCACAACCCTTTCGTAATTTTGTGCGGCCGCGATGCAGACGAGGACTCCGGACTGTGCTATGGGGCCATGCTGCTATACAGCGGAAACTTTGAGGCGGCGGTGGAGTGCAGCCAGTTTGAAAGCAGCCGCCTGGTCATGGGGATCCACCCCTACCATTTCTGCTGGACACTGGAGCCTGGCCAGGACTTCACCGCCCCGGAAGCGGCCCTGGTGTGTTCTCCCAACGGCCTGACGCAGATGAGCCAGCAGTTCCACCGGGCCATTCGGGAGCATCTGGTCCGCGACCCCTACAACGGGCAGCGCCATCCGGTGCTGATCAACAACTGGGAGGCCACCTATTTCGATTTCACCGCCGGTAAGCTGGTGGAGATTGCGAAGGAGGCCGCCCCCCTGGGCATTGAGCTGTTCGTCATGGACGACGGCTGGTTCGGCCAGCGAAACAACGACGACGCCGGCCTGGGGGACTGGTTTGTCAATCGGGAAAAGCTCCCCGGCGGGCTGGAGGCTTTGGTCCCCAAGATCAAGGAGCTGGGCATGTCCTTCGGTATTTGGGTGGAACCGGAGATGGTCAATGAGGACAGCGACCTCTACCGCGCCCACCCCGATTGGGTACTGAACGTACCGGGCCGGGCTCCGGCCAGAGGGCGGGGCCAGCTGGTGCTGGACTTCTCCCGAAAAGACATCCGAGACCACATCTACAGCCAGCTGAAGCAGGTATTGTCCAGCGCCGATATCTCCTATGTGAAGTGGGATATGAACCGCAGTCTCACAGATGTCTGGTCCACCGCCCTCCCCACCGGACGGCAGGGAGAAGTTTATCACAGGTATGTGTTAGGAGTCTATGATATGCTGGAGCGGCTGCGCCAGGACTTCCCAAACGTCCTGATTGAAGGCTGCTGCGGGGGCGGGGGCCGCTTCGACGGCGGAATGCTCTATTACACCCCGCAGATCTGGTGCAGTGACGACTCCGATGCCATCGACCGCCTGCGCATCCAGTACGGTACCTCCTTCTGCTACCCGGTGTGTACCATGGGCGCCCACGTCTCCGCCATACCCAATGAGCAAAACGGCCGGATCACGCCCCTGGAAACCCGAGGGATTGTGGCGATGAGCGGGGACTTCGGCTATGAGATGGACCTGGGCAGATGTACCCCAGAGGAGAAGGAGACCATCCGCAGTCAGGTGGAAACCTACAAGGCCCGGTATGAGCTGCTCCACCACGGGGACTACTACCGGCTGACCAGCCCCTTCCAGAACAGCGGATACACCGCCTGGGAGCAGGTCTCCCCGGACCGGCGGGAGGTCCTGGTCAGCGTGGTGCTGGGCTGTACCCACTCCGCGCCGCCCTTCCGTACCCTGCCCCTCAAGGGATTGGACCCCAAGCTGAATTACCAGGTGGAGGGAAGCGGCCCGCTCCGCAGCGGCGAGACGCTGATGAAGGCCGGCCTGCCCCTGCCCCAGGTGCCGGGGGACTATCCGTCGTTCCAATTCTATCTCAGCGCCCAGTAAGACAACATAAAAAAAGGAGCCGATCCATCTATGAGAACAGTTCAAATTACATTCAGCCCCACAGGCGGCACACAGAAGGTTGCGGATTGTATTATGTCTGGATGGCCCGCGCCTGCGGCCAGGCTGGATTTGACGAGGCATGATTTTCCCGGCTTCGCCCTGGAAAAGGATGATCTGGCACTGATTGCGGTCCCCTCCTACGGTGGGCGGGTCCCGGCTCTGGCCGTCCAGAGACTGTCATTGATCCATGGCAGCCAGGCGCAGTGCGTGATCGTCTGCGTATATGGCAACCGGGCCTATGAGGACACCCTTGTGGAATTGCAGGACGCCGCGGAGCAGGCGGGCTTCCGGGTCTTCGCCGCCGTGGCCGCCGTGGCGGAGCACTCCATCATGCACCAGTATGCGGCAGGCCGGCCGGATCAGCTGGACCGGGCGGAGCTGACCCGGTTCGGCACACAGATTCTGGAGAAATTCGGCGCTTCTGATGTTGCCGGGGCTGTATCCATTCCGGGAAAGCGTCCCTATAAAAAGGCAGGGGGCGCGGGCCTGGTCCCCAAGGCGGGCAAGGCCTGTACTGCCTGCGGTCTCTGCGCCGGGAACTGTCCGGCCCAGGCCATCAGCAGGGACAGCCTGAGCACAGCGGACAGCAAAAAATGTATCTCCTGTATGCGCTGCGTCGTCCAATGCCCTCACTCCGCCCGGCAGGTGAACGGCGCATTAGTCTCAGTGGCGGCATTGGCCATTAAAAAAGCGTGTTCGGAGAGTTGCGGTTCAGCTTACAGAAACCGGCCACCTCATCCACCGTCAACTCCCTGTGGTAATTCTGCTGGATATAGACTACTGCCTCATTGATGTAAAAATCCCGCTGGCTCCGCTGGCCGATTTCCTGCCGGCTGTCTGAAAACTCAATCAAATCGTCCAGAAACAGGGACAGCCTCCCTACCAAATGCAGGGGAGACCTGGAGGCGTGTTCGGAAAAATAGAGCATCTGCTCCTGGAGCAAATCCCCCTCCTCTGGGGTCCGGGGATTATAGATGGGGTGATCCTGGTCCAGCCCCGCCTGTAACAGACTGTCCTCCGCCCGCATCCCGTCAAACTCAACCCAGACGTATTTCCAAGGCTCTTTCGCGTCTGCGGTGTATAGATTGATCTGGCCCGGACAGATCAAAAAGCCCTGACCGCCTTTCAGACTGTACTCATGAATATCGCCGTTGGACGCATGGGAGTAGAGCATCCCCCGCCCGCTGATAATGTAGTGTAAGAGGTAGTGATTGCGCACAAAGGGGCCGAAGGAGTGCAGCGGGGCACATTCCTCCCAGCCGTATTGATAGGGGCGCAGGTCCAGAAATTGTTCATTTGGAAAAAGCGCAATATGATGTGTGCCCATCGCATACCCCCCTTCCACATCAGCTTTTGTTAGTTTATCATAGATTTTTTTATTGTGCAAACTAAATTTCAATACATCGGTTTACTGGGCATCCATCGCTATTTTGCTGATTTCGATCAGCTTCCTTGATTTTTCTAACGGTCCCTGGGCAGTGCGGCGCCTACATAACACATTAATTATTTTTCTCAATATCCTGCCAGTTTGGATTGCTCAATATCTCCGCATCTTCTCCCAGGAACACCTTTCCAGCTTCCTGGTCGCCTTGAAGGTGATAGAGCATCCAGGCGGTCATGTAGCCATCGGTGCGTGCCTGCATCTCGCCGTGCTCTGCGCCGGAGACCCGTGCACGGACCTTCAGCACATCATCTGTCATGCTGCTATAGATTTCCACCAAGGAGGCCAGAGGGGCCACCACCGAACTCCTTGTTGATGTCCGCTACGCCCATATCGTCGGAGGCGCCAGTGGCCGCTGTCAAAAATAAGGAATGGAAATTTTGGAGCTGTCATACTCCCATCCCATGCTGATGGCCAGTAACGGATACGCTGCGCTGCCAGTGAAAATCGCTTTGTAGAGGTGGCTGTTTTCGTACTTGGTGGCTGCGCCCAGCGCCCCCGCACCGCCCTGCGAATATCCGGTAATGCCGATATTGTCCCGGTCGATCTGACCGGCAATCTCACTCTTGTTCAGCACAAAATCCAGGGCGATGGACGTAGTCTCGCCGGTACCGGCCTGGGGATCGTCCGTACCCACGACAATGAACCCCCAAGAGGCCAGCCGCCGGAAGAAGGGCAGATAAATTTTTGCGGGTGTGTTGCTTCCGTTCACCACCATCACCAATGTGAATACGATTTGTGAACTGGCAGGGGTAGGGAGGACTACCTTCTACCGGCACCTTGACTGCAAGAACAGCAAAGAGGAACTGCTGGTATTCAAAATCAATTACGAGTGGGGGCGCTATGTTGATTTGCACCAGGAGAATGTGGAGAAGGACAAAGGCTTTGCGCTCACCTGTTTCATCTACGAAAACCGGCGGCTGTTCACCCTGCTTCATAACAATGGGCTGATTGTGGTCATCATGCGTGCTTGTAAATTGCTGGTGTCCGGCGGGGAAACCTGGGACAAAAATCTCTCCTATCTGATGTCTTACTTTATTTATGGCTATTTTGGTGTCATTTACCAGTGGATCAAGTACGGCTTTGACGAAACACCGGAACAGGTACAGAAGCATATCAGTGATACTCTTTCGGCAGGATTGTCCCAAAGCACGTAAAACCAGCCAGAGAGGAAACTTTCCTCCCTTGCGGCCCGCTGTGCCTCCCTCGCCCTGCGCATACGCAAACGGTTTTGCTTCCGGTTCCTCGCCGCCATCAAAAGAGCAGTGGACGCTCCGGCAGAGCCGTGGCAGAATGAGGAATTGATATATTGCTGATTGGGCTTGTCATGGACAAGATTCCCTCCATGTGGTATGATAGCCCGCAGAAAGGAGGCGCCCGCTATGCTCACACCGGAGGATTATCTGTTTCAATTTACAGTTTCCCTGATCTCCCACGCCGTCCTGGTACTCTATCTGTTTGTGATTATGGACGCGCGGGGCCGGCGGGTGGTGAGAAAGCTGCCCGCCCTGCTGCTCTCCCCGCTGCTGGCCACCCTGCTGGATGCGGCTTTGTATGCGCGCTTTCCCGACCACTATGTGGCCCGCTACTGTGCGTTCTCCTGTGCCATCCTGCTGATGTGTGCCCTGTGGATTCGGTGGGCGTGGCGGACCGGGTTCTGGCACGCCTTTGCCGCCGCCTGCATGGCGGGCATGTTCCAGGTGGCCGCGTCCGGCCTGGCCCAGATATTGCTTTTGGACAGCGAGATCCCGTACACGGCGTTGATTGCCGTCTATGGCGCTGTGGCGCTGGTCTCCGCCGCGCTGCTGCACCGGCTCCGCTTCGGGCGCTGGTTCCGCCTTCTGCTGGAGGACAGCTCTGTCCAGCGCCGCATGGCCCTGTTCTTCTTTGGCCTGGAGGCGGCTATGGAGGCATTCTCTCTTTTGCAGGAGGGAATCCAGCCGGAATATCTGGTTCCCTACTACGCGCTTGTGCTGGTGATGGCGGGGCTGGCGGTGGGGCTGGTCATTTACCTGTCCCAGCAGCTGGACGCCTCCCGGAAGATGGAAGTCCAGCGGGACGTCATTGCCCAGCAGCAGCTCTACGAGCGGGATTTGGAGGCGATTCAGCGGGAGGTGCGGGCGTTCCGTCACGACTACAAGAATTTGCTGGCAGGGCTGTCTGAACAGGCCGGGAAAGGAGAATTGGATGAACTTCGGGCCTCCTTGTCCCAACTGGACGCGGGCTTTGACCAGCACATCGGAGAGAGGATACAGGCATCCGTCCATCTGGGCAATGTGAGAGTCCCCCAGGTGCGCAGTCTCCTGCTGTCCAAGCTGGCAGCCATGAGAGAAAAGAAAATCGACTGCCGCCTGGAGGCGCTCTACCCTGTGGAGCGTATCGGAATGGACCCGTGGGACTTTACCCGCTGTCTGGGCATTCTGCTGGACAACGCCGCCGAGGCCGCTTTGGAAGCGGAAACGCCCTGGGTGGAGATTGTCCTGCTGTCTCAAACGGACAGGCTGTCTCTGCGGGTGTCCAACCCCTACAACGGAGCCATCGACCCGGATAGAATCTGGACGGAGGGCTTTTCTACCAAGGGAGAGCGCCGGGGATTGGGACTGCCCAGCTATCAGCGGATTTTGAAAGACTATCCCCATACGGTCGCGTCTACAAGCTGGGCCAATGGCGTGTTTGTCCAGGAATTGGTGGTGGAAGAAAAAGCATGATTTCAATTTATCTTTGTGATGATGAGGAAAGTGTTCGTCACCAGCTCAAAACCGCCCTGGAGTGGAAAATTTTCGTGGAAAACTACGACATGAAGGTGGTTTGCGCTGCGTCTACCGCCCAGGAACTGCTGGACACGGCCCGGGACAGCCGGCGCGGCGTCTACTTCCTGGACGTGGATTTGAAGGACGGAGCGTGGGACGGCTTTACGCTGGGGCGGGAGCTGCGGCGGCGGGACCCTCATGGCACGCTGGTCTACATTACCAGCTATGGCGATCTGGCCTGGAAAACCTTCCAGTACCATTTGGAGGCATTTGACTACATCGTGAAGGAGGGAGAGCAGACCGGCCCTGCCATCACCCGCTGCCTGGAGGCGGTCCACGCCCGCTTACTGGACGAGCGCCGCGACCCGGCAGAGATGTTCTCTTTACGAACAGGCGATGAAACCCGCCACATTCCCCTGGCCGACATATTGTTTTTTGAGGCTGCACCCAAGGCCCACCATGTATATCTTCATACGGCGGACAGCCGTCTGGATTTCGTGGGCAGTTTGAACGAGCTGGAAAAGGAACTGGACGGACGGTTTGTCCGGGTCCACCGGTCCTTTCTGGCGGCGTGGGACAAAATTGAGACAGTGGGGGGAAATCAGATCCAGGTAGGGGGCAGAATATGTTTGCTGTCCCGAACCGGAAAGGCAGAATTGAAGAAGAAATTGAGAGGGAGCTTTTGAGGCTCCCTCTCTATTTTTGCCGCTCAGGAAGAATTTGTGCCGTTTGAGAAATTCGGCCCCCGGCGGGGCCAGGCAGTGGTATGCTTCTGTTCACGGGCAGACGGGATGGGAAAGGAGGAACACGCAATGGCAAAGGAACGCTTTGTAGAGGTCTATAACCAGGGCATTGTGAATGTGATGAAAGTCGTCGTTGATACAGAAACCGGCGTGAATTATGTGCTGGGCTCTCACAATAAGGCAAGCGGCACAGGGATGACCGTTTTGCTGGGCGCAGACGGCAAGCCCCTCATTACCCCCATAGACTGAAGAGATTCGGAAAATACGGCATCAAACGAATTCATCCCGTCTGGCCACACCAAAAAGAGAAAATCAATGTCCTGACAGGAGGAACTACACCATGGCAACAGAAGTCCAGAAATTCGTCCGGGAGGCGGGATATAAGCCGCTGGAGGACCGCTGTATCATTATCAAATACGCCCCGGCAAACCTGAGCGAAAAATTTGCGGCATTTTTTAACTCGGAATTTTATGTTCTCCAGATGTGTGAACACGAAATCGTCCTGCTCCCCTTCAACACCACATGGGGCAATCTGCGTAAAGATGTATCCTTGGTCCTCCCCTATGGGGACATCCAGTCGGTGGAGCTGCGGGATGATCTGCTCAACACGGTCATCACCATCCATACCGGGTCGGACACCATCCGCCTGACCACCCAGCAGGCGGAGCTGAGCGACCTGCGGAGTTCCGGCATCTACGCCACCATATATGCCGGTTTCTTCAAAAACTGGCATAAGGAAAATCTGGATGGTACGCTGAAGGCACTGACCGAATTAGGAAATAACTGAAACTGAATTGACGGTGAGCGTGCCGGTATTAATTAGGACGTGTTCACATAAGGGAAAAATATGATCCAATACACAGAGATGTCCCGTGGAGGACACTTTACTGCGTTAGAGCGGCCCGAGGAATTTGCCAGATCAGTTTCTCAGTTCATGGATTTGGTGTTCGAAATGTGCAGCACCCCACCCCATTAGGGGCGGGGTGCTTTTATCTGGTATTTTTCAGGCTGTAGGAGTCAGGGGCGGGCGCTGGGGGCGTTCATCTCCTGGCTGGAACGGCTGGAGGATCGTTGTAGTTCAAATCGTCACAGGCATGGTGGACACGGTCATGATAGCCCGTTGGGTAAGGCCGCTGGTGTCCACTCCGGCTTCTCGTATCCACTTCTCGCCCCGGTCGCCCGCCGCAGATATATCCCGTCCATATGGATGTAGGGATATTTGCCGCCCTGCAAGGGCGGGTTCCATCAATCCTCAATATGGACACGAGCTTTCTTCTTCAACGCGCTGATGGTAACCGGAGACACCTTGCTGCCCCACAGTGCCTCAGTGATGTCCTCAACCCGCCTCACCGACACCCCAGCTATGTACATCTTAACGAGGGCCTCTTACATGCTATGCTCGAAATCATACATTTCTATTGATTATATGTTTTTTTACTTACTGGATGCAGTTCTAATTCCCAATCCTCGAATGGCCTGTCAAGGTTAAAATCAGGTTCAAAATATGTTCGAATGTATTCTGCGGCTCGTCTTTCGCAATATTTATAGTTCAAAACATTTCCTTCATTATCTAACTCAATATGAAGTCTTCAAAAAATTCTCTTATGATATCTCTAAAGCAAATGATCTGCCCAGCGGCAGAAAAGAAAGGCTACTTTTATATAGTCTTGAGTTACCCAGACGCTTCCGGGAAAGGAAGACAAAGTGGGTGCCCACCAGTCTGTCCGTAAAGGCCAACTCGGTGATCCATTACCATGCCAGCATCCGCAAGGCACTGAAGTATGCTGTAAAAATTGACCTGCTGGACAGCAATCCCGCAGATAAGGTTGAGTGCCCCAAAAAGGACCCTTTTATGGGAAGTTTCTACGACAGGAAGGTCCGGCAAAAAAGAAAAGCCTACAAACGGCGCAAATCCGCTTGTAGACTGATCTTTTTGGCGCAGCGGGAGGGATTCGAACCCTCGTGGGATTGCTCCCAAACTGATTTCGAGTCAGCCCCGTTATGACCACTTCGATACCGCTGCTTCTATCGCTCCGCCCAAGGTCGCGAGACATCTGCCGACGGCTGACGGAGCTTATTCAGGATACCAGACATCCGAGGAAAAATCAAGACTTTTTGTGATTTTTTACACGGCCGGTTCCCGCCAGGGGACGTCCTTAAAGACCTCGCCGGCCTCCAGAACCTGGATGGCCCCGGCGGATACGTCCAAAATCCGCGCGGCGAAGTCCTCGCCCCTGGACTCGGGGACCAGGACGGACAGCAAAACATCGGCACCGTAGTCCACATGCTCCACCACGCCGCCAAAGGCTTCAATCTCCCGCCGGATGCCCTCAAACTGGGCGTAGGTGCAGGGCACCTCCATGGCCAGCCAGCGGCGGACCACCGAAATCCCGGCAGCGTCCAGGGCGGCCTTGGCGGACTGGGTGTAGGCCCGGACCAGGCCCCCGGCCCCCAGCAGGATGCCGCCGAAATAGCGGGTGACCACGCAGACCACATCGGTGACCTCCTCCCGCTGAAAGACGTTAAGCATGGGCTGGCCAGCGGTACCCTGGGGCTCACCGTCGTCGGAGTAGCGCTCCACGCCCCCCTCCCGGATGCGGTAGCACCAGCAGTGGTGGCGGGCATCGTAGTGCCGCTTCCGGACCTCCTCAATACGGGCCCGGGCCTCCTCCTCGGTGGTCACCCGCCACACCTGGCCGATAAACCGGGACCGCTTCTCCACCAGTTCCGCCTCGCTGGGCCCGGTGGGAATGTAATACTCAGTCATGGGATCACCTCTCGTCCGGGAATACCTTGATTTCCAGTGCCTCACAAATGTTGAAAAACTGCTCCAATGAAGGATTCTTCCTGCCTCGCTCAATCTCACTCAAAAACGTCTGCGTAATACCCAGTTTCTCCGCAAGTTTGTGCTGGCTCAGGCCAAGAGCTTCCCTCTTCCGCTTAATAATAAGCCGATATTCTTCCATATCAACACCTTCCCTCTTTATTATAGCTGATAGCTATCCTTTTGAAAATGAGAGCTTTCAGCTCTTGACAAAGCAAGAGCTGAAAGCTATAATAGCTGTAAGCTCTTATCAAAGGAGGGAAAACATATGGAAATCAAAAAAATCAGCTGGCTGGACGGCTTTCACGAAACCTGCCAGGACATTATCGAAGACGCCATTTTACTGGACGCCCTGGCCGTATACACAGCCGCTGACAGCTCTTTTCTGCACGGCGACACGGCCGCTTACTTTTCGCCAACATTCCGGCGGCTGACCGACTACCTCTCCCAGCACGCCCTGGACCTGTACTGCCTGGAGGATCGGCTGGAGCCCGAACACTAAAGCAAGCCCCAGGGGCCGGACAGACTGCCGGTCCCTGGGGCCAGTTTTTACAGGAGAACGTTACGCCAAGCCGTTCAGGTTTTGATAGAGCTTCTCCGCATCGGCGGAGGCCACCAGCTTGTCGGTGTCCTCGTCGGTGGAGGCAATGGCCACGATGCGGCCCAGCACCTCCAGGTGCTCCTCGCCCTTGGCGGCGATGCCCACCACCAGCTTCACCTTGTCACCGTTCCAGTCGATGCCCTCGGGGTAGGTCATGACCACAACGCCGGTGCGCTTGATGAGGGGTTTTACGTCGTTGGTGCCGTGGGGGATGGCCACATGGCTGCCGATGGCCACCGAGAAGCTGGCTTCCCGGTCCAGCATGCCCTGGATATAGGCCTCGTCCACATAGCCGCTGGCCACCATCAGCTTTCCGCAGGCCTTGATGGCCTCCTCGGGGGTGACGGGGGCACAGCCCAGCACGATGTTCTTCCGCTCCAACAGGGTATCTCCCTGAGCGGGGGCGGCCTCCTCAGCCTTGGGGGCCTCCACGGGGGCGGCGGAGCCCTTCCGGGCCGCCAGCAGCTCGTTCACCAGGGCGTCGTACTCCGGCGCGCCCATGAAGTTGTGGATGGGGATAATCCGGGCCTGGGGAGCCCGCTGGGCCGCCCGGCCGGACAGCTCATGGTGGGTGACCACGATCTGACAGTCCCCGGGGATCTCGGACACGGGGTGGTGAATGACTTCAATGCCGGTGATGCCGGCGTCCTTCAGCTTGTTGCGCAGCATGGTGGCGCCCATGGCGGAGGAGCCCATGCCCGCGTCGCAGGCGAAGACGATCTTCTTGACGGACTTGATATCCACCTCAGCGCCGGTGGTGGACTCCACGGCGGGGGCCTGACCTTTGGAAGCGGCCTTGGAGGCGGCCACCTGGGCCTGGGCCTCAGCCAGGCTGGCGTCCTTGCCAAAGAACTTCAGCAGGAACACGGAGATGGCGAAGCTGACCGCCGCAGCCACGGCGATGCCCACGATGTTGGCGAAGTAGCCGCCCTTGGGGGTCATGAGCAGCTCGGCGATGATGGAGCCGGGGGAAGCCGCCGCCGCCAGGCCGCCGCCCAGGATGGACAGGGTGAAAATGCCGGCCATGTTGCCGATCATGGGGCCAAGAATCACAATGGGGTTCATCAGGACATAGGGGAAGTAAATCTCATGGATGCCGCCCACAAACTGGATGACGGCGGCGGCGCCGGCGGAGGAGCGGGTCTCACCCTTGCCGGCCACACAGTAGGCCAGCAGCAGGCCCAGACCGGGGCCGGGGTTGGACTCGATCATGAACAGGATGGACTTGCCCAGCTCGGCGGCCTGCTCGGTGCCGATGGGGGTAAACACGCCGTGGTTGATGGCATTATTGAGAAACAGCACCTTGGCGGGCTCCACCAGCACGGCGGTGAGGGGCAGCAGGCTGTGGTCCACCAGGAAGCCCACGCCCGCGCCCAGCACGTCGGTAATCTTCACGCAGGCGGGCCCGATGACAAAGATGGACAGCACGGCTAGCACGCCGCCGATAATGCCCACGGAGAAGTTGTTGACTACCATCTCAAAGCCGGCGGGGACATGGCCCTCCATCTTCTGGTCAAACTTCTTGATGCACCAGCCGCCCAGGGGGCCGCAGATCATGGCACCGATGAACATGGTGCTGTTGGGGATATTTGCAACAGCTTCGCGGGCAGACTCAATGCTGGTTGCGTTATCAAGGGCCGCAACCAAGAACAGAGACTGGTCGGTAGCAACGATAGCGCCTAAGGTAGCCAAGGCACCGGCCACGGCGCCCTTTTGACCGCCGATAGCCTTGCCGCCGGTGTAGCCAATCAGGATGGGCAGCAGGTACTTGAGCATGGGACCTACCATCATGTTAATAGTGGCGGCAGGCCCCCACCATCCCAACCAGCCGTCGGGGATGAACAGGGCGGCGATCAGGCCCCAGGCGATGAAGGCCCCGATGTTGGGCATTACCATGCCGCTGAGGAAGCGCCCGAATTTCTGTACGCGTTCTTTCACAGGGGGTATCTCCTTTCACAATGTAGGGATGAGGTCGCTCTTTTCGTCCCCCGCAGGGACGGCTCCTTTGGAAAGGAGCTGTCAGCCGCAGGCTGACTGAGGATTGCGTTTTGCGAAGCAAAACATACGAAGTAAACGAAGTTTTACAAACCTTGTTTATTTCATACATTTCGCCTGCGGCGAAATACAATCCTCCGCCCCAGTTTGCGAACTGGGGCACCTCCTTTCAAAAGGAGGCTTTTCCCTGCGGGGGGACGGGGGGTTACTTGTTGACGGTGGCCTTCAGGTAGCCCTCCACGCCGGAGGCGGTGGACAGCCCCAGGGCCTCGTCAGTGACCCGGCGGAAATCCTTCTCGTGCCAGCGGTGGATCTGGGCCCGGGTGGCCAGCACCGAGGCGGAACTGACGGAGAACTCATCCAGGCCCCAGCACATGAGCAGGGGAATGAGCCCCGGGTCGGCTGCGGCCTCGCCGCACATGCCCACCGGGATGCCCGCCCGTTTAGCAGCGGAGATTACATTACGGATGGAGCGCAGCACCGCGGGCTGGAAGGGGCTGTACAGCTTCTCCACCTTGGCGTTGCCCCGGTCCACCGCCATGGTGTACTGGGTCAGATCGTTGGTGCCGATGGAGAAAAAGTCGCACTCCTGGGCCAGCAGGTCGGCGATGAGGGCGGCAGCGGGGGTCTCGATCATGGCCCCCAGGGCGATGTCCCTGTCGTAGGGCACGCCGGACTCGGCCAGCTCCTTCTTGCACTGCTCCAGCAGCTCCCGGGCGGCGCGGACCTCCTCCACACAGGTGACCAGGGGGAGCATAATCTTGATGTTCTGCTCCTCGGCCCCCGCCCGGAGCAGGGCGCGGAGCTGGACCTTATACAGCTCGGGGCGGTCCAGGCAGTAGCGGATGGCCCGGTGGCCCAGGAAGGGGTTTTCCTCCTTCTCCAGCCCCAGATAGTCGATGGCCTTGTCGCCCCCCACGTCCAGGGTACGGATAATTACTTCCTTGCCCGCCATGGTCTTGGAGACAGCGTAGTAGGCCTCATACTGCACCGTCTCATCGGGGAGACTGGTGCGGTCCATGAACAGGAACTCGGTACGGAACAGGCCGATCCCCTCCGCGCCGGATTGGGCGGCGGCCTCCGCCTCGGCGGCGGAGCCTATGTTGGCGTAGAGGTGGTAGTACTTGCCATCGGCGTCGGCGGTGGGCTTATCCCGATAGACCTCCAGAGCGGCGGTCTTCTCCTGATAGTCCTTCTGCTTGGCCAGGTACTCGCTGCGGGTGCGGGCGTCGGGGCTGAGGACCACTACGCCCTCGCCGCCGTCTACAATCAGGCCGTCGCCGTCCTTGATAAGCTCCAGGGCCTTGGCGATGCTGAGCACGGCGGGGAGCTGGAGGGCCCGGGCCAGGATAGCGGAGTGGCTGGTGCGGCCGCCTGTCTCGGTGATGATGCCGGCCACGTTCTCTCTATTCAGCCCCACCGTCATAGAGGGGGTGAGGTCGTGGGCCACCAGGATGGTGCCGGCGGGCAGGGCGCTCAGGTCGATGCCGGTGACCCCCATGAGGATGGACAGCAGCCGGGCGCGGATGTCCCGCACGTCGGTGGCCCGCTGGCGCATCAGTTCGTCGTCCACGCCGGCAAACATGTCGGCGTACATAGTGCACACGGCGTCGGCCGCCCCCTCGGCGCAGGAGCCGCCGTCGATGGCCTCCTGCATCTGTGAGAGCATGAAGGGGTCGGCCAGCATGGTGATCTGGCCGGTGAGAATCTCCGCCTCCTTGGGGCCGGTCTGCTCCCGGATGCGGTCGGCCATGGCGGCGGTGCGCCGGTTAAACTCGTCAATGGCGTTTTGCAGGCGGGTCTTTTCCGCCTCCTTGCCGGAGTAGGGGACGTCGGAGTAGTCCAGGCTCTCCTCCCGCACACAGACGGCGCAGCCTAAGCCGACGCCGTCTGACGCGTTGATTCCTTTCAGAACCATGGCGCCCTCCCCTTACAGGTCGCCCAGGCCGGACTCCACCAGCTTGACGGCGGTGTCCAGGGCCTCAGCCTCCTGGGCGCCCTCGCAGCGAATCTCGATCTCGCTGCCCATCTTGATGCAGGAGGCCATCAGGTTCATGATGCTCTTAGCGTTGATGGTCTTCTCGCCGAAGAGAATGGTGACGGTGCTGTCATACTTGGCCATTTCGGCCACAAACAGCTGGGCGGGACGCATGTGCAGCCCCTGGGGATTGATGACTTTGACTGTTTTGGATACCATAGTGAATACATCCTTTCCAATTTGTTTCTTATCTCGTACTGCTGAACAGTATATAGAGAACAAGGTTATACCGCGATCACGTCGGCGCTGTCCAGATACTTCCGCTCGGGCAGCTGGTCGGTGATGATCTGCGCCCTGTCCAGGGGCAGAATGGTGGCGGCGGTAACCCGCCCGAACTTGCTGGAGTCGGCCAGTACGTAGACCGACTGAGCCCGGGTGGCCGCCAGGGCTTTGAGGGCCGCCGCCTCTGGGTCCGGGGTGGTGAAGCCCTGGCTGACACTGACCCCGCTGGTGCCCAGAAATACCTTGGTGAAGTTGTAGCGTCGGATGGCGGCCAGGGCCTCGGCCCCCACAATATCCACCGTGCCCGGCTTCAGCGTCCCCCCCAGGATATAGACGTGGCACTCGTGGGCGGAGAGCATACCGGCCAGGTCGATGCTGCTGGTGACAAACAGGGCGCCGGAATCCTTCAAATAGTTGGCCATGTGCAGCACGGTGGTGCCAGTGTCCAGGTAGACCACGTCGTCCTCCCCCACCAGGCCGGCGGCGTAGCGGGCAATGCGCTCCTTCTCCCGGGCGTAACGCTGCTTGGTGGCCAGGTCCGGCTCCCGGGCCAGGAATTCCTCCTCCTCCAGACTGGTGGCCCCACCGTGAATCTTCACCAGCCGGCCCTGCCGAGCCAGGGTGTTCAGGTCCCGGCGGATGGTGGCCTCTGAGGCCCCCGTAATCTGACACAGGTCCACAACGCTGACGGTCTGCCGCTGGGTCACCTGCTGTAAAATCGCACGGGCGCGCTGCTCCGCCAACAAGACAACCCCCCCTTTTTGTTTGATTGTTTTTGATTTGTTGATTGATTTTGACTGGCTAAATTCTACCACAGCCGCCATCCGATGTCAACCGATTTTTCCTTTGCTTTCTGCACAAAATATTCATTTTGTTTTTGTATAGTCCTCCAAAAGGCCGGACTTTCCATGAGAATTTCAAAAAAACGTTCCCAATGTCCAGAGACAGGCAGGGAAGAAAACTCGGCGAAAGGAGTAAATCAATCATAATCGCTCATTTGACGGATTTTGATTGAAACTTTTCGGATTTTTTTGGTACTTTCCTGTCTTGTACAGCATATGTGGGGATGCTATACTATAGCCAACGAGACCCGGAAACATGCAAAATTTTATAAAAAGGAGCGAAAAAATATGAAACAGGCAATTATGATCGGCGCGGGCAACATCGGCCGCGGCTTCATCGGCGCTCTGCTGGAGAAGAGCGGCTACCATGTCACATTCGCCGATGTGGCGGAGAACCTGATTTCCGCCATTAACGAGCGGAAAAGCTACACCGTCCACATCCAGGACAAGGTGCAGGATCAGTGGACTGTCACCAACATCAGCGGCATCTCCTCCGCCGGCCCGGAGCTGGTTGCGGCCATCGCCGGGGACTGCGAGCTGATCACCACCGCCGTGGGCCTGCGCATCCTGCCCATCGTGGCCAAGCCCATCGCCGCCGGCATCCGGGCCCGGAAGGAGGCGGGGAGTACCAAAATTCTAAATGTGGTAGCCTGTGAGAACGCCATCCGGGGCACCAGCCAGCTGCGGGAGGCCGTCTATACCAACCTGAGCAAGGAGGAACAGGCCTATGCCAAGGCGTATGTGGGCTTTGCCGACTGTGCCGTGGACCGTATCGTGCCCAAGGCCAGCTTTGAGAATCCGCTTGATGTCGCCGTGGAGCAGTATACCGAGTGGGACGTGGAGAAAGCCGGCTGGAAGGGCGAGCTGCCCGACATCCAGGGTCTGGGCTGGGTGGATAACCTGGACGCCTACCTGGAACGCAAGCTGTTCACCCTGAACAGCGGCCACGCCATCTGCGCCTATCTGGGTACCCTGAAGGGCCACAAGACCATTGTAGAGAGCATCGCCGATCCCGCCATCAGCCACCTGGTCCACCAGGCTATGTGGGAGAGCGGCGAGGGTCTCATCAGAAAATTCGGGTTTGACCCCGACGCCCATCACGCCTATATCGAGCGCATCTTTGCCCGCTTCCAGAACCCCTTCCTGGCCGACGAAACCGCCCGTGTGGCCCGGGAGCCCATTCGAAAGCTGGCCCCCACCGACCGGCTCATCAAGCCCCTGACCACCGCCTACGGCTACGGCCTGCCGGTGGACCACCTGATCTTCGGCGCGGCCGCCGCCCTCCGCTTCGACCTGCCCGAGGACGAGCAGAGCGCCGAGATGATGAAGAAGATCGAGACCGAGGGCGTGGAAAAGGCCCTGGCCAACTACACTGGCCTGACCCCTGACCACCCCCTCTTTGGGCGCATCCTGGATGTATACCGCGCCCTGGGCCTCTCGATGCAAAAATAATTTCATTGGGCCCTGTGCATTACTGTTCCATCTGCGGGGCTTTCTGCCAAAATGATCCTGAATACGGGCCTCCCGGTTCCGGCCGGGAGGCCCGTCCACACCCCCGAATGAACCGGCTGAGCGCTTTACCCTGTTTTTTCACGGAAAACTTTGGAGAAAATAGTCAAAAACACCACAGGAATGGTCCCGCAACGAATTGACTTCCCTTATTTTATATGGTATACTTCACCCGAGTCAAAACTGCACGTGAGTGCGGTATTTTTACATGTCCTTTTCTTTTAAAAGTTGAAAACCAAAAGAAAGCAGTGAGTTCCATGCTGGATATCGTGTCAACCGGGAGAAGGGCCTCCGGGTTTTCCAGGAGAGGGAAGAAACAGCGCTGGACCGCAGCCGCAGTCTGCCTGGCTCTGGTGGCCGGGCTCGTGGCCTGCGGCACGTTGGCCCAGACCGGCAGTCAGAGCACGCCGGACCGGAGCGCAGAGCCGCCAGCGGATGTCACCCCGCCCCAGCTGCTGGGGCTGGCCGACATGACGGTGGCCGTGGGCGAGACGGTCTACTATCGGGAGGGCATCTCCGCCCTGGACGATGTGGACGGCGAGGTGCCTTTTATGGTGGACGCTGCCGCAGTGGACCTTACCGCGCCGGGAGAATATCCGGTGGTCTACTCCGCCCAGGACACGGCGGGGAATCGGGTGGAACAGTCCATTACGCTGACGGTGATTGAGACAATCACCGTGGACCAGGATATCCAGGAGCCGGAGGAGGACGATCCCTCGGCCCCGTCGTCCGGCGGCGGCATCTCGCTGGACCAGGTCACCCAGGCGGACGTTGACAGGCTGGCCGACCAGATCCTGGCAAAGATCACCCGCTCCGGCATGAGCCAGCGGGACAAGGCCAAGGCCATCTTTGACTATGTGAATAAACATATCAAATACGTTGGCACCTCCGACAAGTCCAGCTGGATCATCGGAGCCTATGTGGGCTTTACCCGCGGGCGGGGGGACTGCTACAACTACTTCGCCTGTTCCAAGGCCCTGCTCACCCGGGCGGGCATCTCCAACGTGGACCTGCGCCGGGTGGGGGGCGCCAGCCGCCACTACTGGCAGCTGGTGAACTGCGGAGACGGCTGGTACCATTTTGACACCTGCCCCCACCCCAATGGCCATGCCCTCTACTCCTTCATGATTACCGAGACCCGGGCCAGAGCCTTCACCCAGGAGCTTCAGGACGCCGGGGTCCGGACCAATTACTATGTCTACGACTACGCCTCCTGTCCCGTCCGCGCCGTGGGAATGCCGGAGGAAGTGCCCAGCCCGCCCCCCGACAGCTCCCAGGTGCCGGAGAATCCTGACGGTTCCCAGGCGCCGGAGAATCCTGACGGTTCTCAGGTGCCGGAAAATCCCGGCGGTTCTCAGGTGCCGGAGAATCCCGGCGGTTCCCAGGTGCCGGAGAATCCCGGCGGTTCCCAGGCGCCGGAGAATCCCGGCGGTTCCCAGGCG
>CAJTSQ010000003.1:0-52969 GCA_910578735.1 uncultured Oscillospiraceae bacterium | reverse complement strand
CCGGCGGTTCCCAGGCGCCGGAGAATCCCGGCGGTTCCCAGGCGCCGGAGAATCCTGACAGCTCACAGCCGGAGCAAACTACAGAGGGGGAAAATCCAGTTGCAGCGTAATGTTTTGGAATATCTGGAGGCCACAGCTCCCCGTCTGCCCGACAAGGTGGCCTTTCACAACGGGACCGAGGGCCTGACCTTCGGCCAGGTCTCCCGGGCCGCCCGGGGGATTGGCACCTTCCTGGCCCAAAAGGGCCTGGAGCGGGAGCCGGTGGTGGTCTTTATGGAAAAGCACCCCAAATCGGTGGCCGCCTTCTTCGGAGTGGCCTACTCCGGCTGCTTCTATGTGCCCATCGACGAGGAGATGCCCCTGTACCGGGTAGAGCTCATTTTCCAGACTCTGAACCCCCGGGCCGTCCTGTGTGACGGAAAGACCCGGCCGGCTGTGGAGCGGATGGGTTACGCCGGCAGCCTGTACGACTACGAGGAGGCCGCCGCCTTCCAGCCGGACCAGGCCCTGCTGGACCGGATTCGGGCCGCTCAGCTGGACACCGACCCGCTGTATATCGTCTTCACCTCCGGGTCCACCGGCGTGCCCAAGGGAGTCATCGCCTGCCACCGTTCGGTGATCGACTATGTGGAGCAGTTGTCCCAGGCCCTGAGCTTCAGCCAGGAGACAGTCTTCGGCAACCAGACTCCCCTGTACTTCGACGCCTGCCTGAAGGAGCTCTATCCCACCCTCAAGTTCGGGGCCACCACCTACCTGATCCCCAAGAGCCTGTTTCTCTTCCCGGTAAAGCTGGTGGACTACCTCAACGAGCATAAAATCAACACGGTGTGCTGGGTGGTGTCCGCCCTGACTTTGATCTCCGGTCTGGGGGCGCTGAAGAAGAAGATCCCTCAGTACTTACATACCATCGCCTTCGGCAGCGAGGTCTTCCCCATCCGCCAGTTCCGGCTGTGGCGGGAGGCCCTGCCTGACGCCAGCTTCACCAACCTGTACGGCCCCACCGAGGCCACAGGGATGAGCTGCTTCTACCATGTGGACCGGGATTTCTCTGAGGATGAGGCCATCCCTATCGGCGGGCCCTTCCCCAACACGGGCATTCTCCTCCTCACCGAGGACAACCGCCCCGCCGACCCTGGCGAGGTGGGGGAAATCTGCATCCGAGGCACCTGTCTGACCATGGGTTACTACAGGATGCCCGAGAAGACGGCGGAGTGCTTTGTGCAAAACCCCCTGAACGACGCCTACCCCGAGCTGATCTACCGCACCGGCGACCTGGGGCGGTACAACGACCGGGGGGAGCTGGTGTTCGTCTCCCGTAAGGACTATCAAGTCAAGCACATGGGCCACCGGGTGGAGCTGCAGGAGATTGAGGCCACCGCCGCCCTCCACCCTGAGACGGCTTCCGCCTGCGCGGTGTTTGACAAGGAGAAGGACCATATCCTTCTCTACTACGCTGGCCAGGCCGAGCCGGGAGAGCTGACCGCCTTTCTCCGGGAGCGCCTGCCCCGGTACATGATCCCCAACCGCGTCCATCAGTTGGACCGCCTGCCCCTGACCCCCAACGGAAAGATCGACCGTAAGGCCCTGTCCGCCGGAAAAATTCCGGCCGGGGTATAACCGGCTTCCGCCCCAGGCGGGACCGCCGGATATTAAGAGGAGGATTTTTATGGAAGACCTGTTGAGCATTCTGCGCGAGCTGCACCCCGATATCGATTTTGAGACCTGCACCACCCTCATCGACGACCAGATTCTGGACTCCATCGACATCGTCACCCTGGTGGCTGAGATCGGCAGCACCTTTGATGTGGAGGTCCCCGCCGAGGAGCTGACCCCGGAAAACTTCAATTCCGCCAAGTCCCTGTGGGAGATGATCCAGCGGCTGGACGAGGCGTAAGCGGAACGTCATGAGCTTTGCGTCAACGCAGTTTCTGGCCTTCCTGGCTGCTCTGTTTCTCCTGTACTACGCCATTCCCAGGCGGCATCAGTGGAAGCTGCTGCTGGCCGGCAGCCTGTTTTTCTACTGGTTTGCCGGCTGGTGGTGCCTGATCTACATCGGCGTCACCGCCCTGACCACCTACGCCGCCGCCCGCAAGGTGGAGGATATGGCCCAAGCGCAGGACGCCTGGTTTCAGGTCCACCGGCCCGAGCTGTCCAAGGAGGAGCGCAAGGACTGGAAGGCCCGGGCCAAGTCGGCCCGCTTCCGCTGGGTGCTGGCCTGCCTGCTGGTGAACTTTGGCATTCTGGCGGTGGTGAAATACACCAACTTCGTGGTGGGCAACCTGAACGCGGCCCTGTCCGCCTTTGGCGGCGGACAGCTGCCCGGCTTCTCCATTGTGCTGCCCATGGGCATCTCCTTCTATACCTTCCAGTCCATGGGCTACCTATTCGATGTCTACCGGAAAAAGTGTCCGGCGGAGCGGAATCTGGGAAAATTTGCCCTGTTTGTCACCTTTTTCCCCCAGCTGATCCAAGGGCCCATCAGCCGCTTCGGCGACCTGAGCGCCACCCTCTACGCAGAACACTCCTGGAACACCCGGCAGATCGCCATGGGGGTGGAGCGGGTCATCTGGGGCCTGGCCAAGAAGCTGATTATCGCCGACCGGCTGGCCATTCCCCTGCGGGCCTTGGTGGCCGATCCGGACCGGTACCAGGGCGTCTATGTGCTGGCAGTGATTTTTCTTTATGCCATTCAGCTCTACGCCGACTTTACCGGCGGCATCGACATCACCATCGGCGTGGCCCAGATGCTGGGGGTGAAGGTGGCGGAGAACTTTCAGCGGCCTTTCTTCTCCAAGAATGTGGCGGAGTATTGGCGGCGCTGGCACATCACCATGGGCACCTGGTTCCGGGACTACCTGTTCTATCCCATGTCGGTGTCCAAACCCATTCTGGACCTGCACCAGAAGTGCCGGAACCGCTTCGGCCCATTTGGCAAGCGGATTTCCGTCCATGTGTGCAGCCTGATTCTCTGGTTTGCCACCGGCATCTGGCACGGGGCCAGCTGGAATTTCATCGTCTGGGGCATGCTCAACGGAGTCGTCATCATCATCTCCGAGGAGTGCGAGCCGCTGTACACCAGGTTCCACGCCCGCTTTCCCCGGCTGAAGGGCAGCCGGGGCTGGGACCTGGTGCAGGTCCTGCGCACCTTCTGGCTCATGGGGGCCATCCGGGTGCTGGACGTCTACCGGGACGTGCCTCTCACCTTCCGCCAGCTGGGCAGCGTAGTTGCCGGCTTCCGCCCTCAGGTGCTGTGGGATGGCTCCTTCCTGGAGCTGGGCATCTCTCTGGGGGACTGGCTGGTGGCTGCTGTGGGAGCCCTATCCCTGTTGGCGTGCAGCCTGCTGGGCCGGCGGGAGCCGGTTCGGGAGCGTCTGCTGCGCCACAGTCCCCACCTGGCCTGGGGCGGCTGTCTGCTGCTGATCCTGTGCATCTTAATCTTTGGGGTATACGGCATCGGCTTCGACGCCTCCCAGTTTATCTACAACCAATTCTAAGGGGGCGGAACGGATGAAAAAACATATCTGGACCGCCGTTTTCTGGTGTGCGCTGGGCGTCACAGCCCTGGTGCTGCTCAACGCCCTGTTCATGCCCAAGTACATGAGCGACATCCCCGAGGGGGCGCTGATCGCCGAGTACTACAGGGAGGAGGCAGGCCACGATGTGGTCTTTATCGGTGACTGCGAGGTCTACGAGAACTTCTCCCCCGACCTGCTTTGGCGGGAGTATGGCATCCCCAGCTATATCCGGGGCAGCGCCCAGCAGCTGATCTGGCAGTCCTACTACCTGATGGAGGAAACTCTGAAGTACGAGACCCCCAAGGTGATGGTCTTCAATGTCCTGTCCATGAAGTACGGCGAGCCTCAAAGTGAGGCTTACAACCGGCTGAATCTGGACGGCATGAGGCTCTCCCGCCAAAAGCTGGCCGCCGTCCGGGCCTCCATGACGGAGGAGGAGAGCTTCCTCTCCTACCTGTTCCCCCTGCTGCGCTACCATACCCGCTGGAACGAGCTGTCCGGGGAGGATGTATCATACCTCTTTCACCGGGACATCGTTTCTGACAGCGGCTATCTGATGAACGTAGAAGTCCGTCCGGCAGAGAATGTTCCCCAGGGAAAGCCCCTGCCCAGCTACGAATTTGCTCCGGTATGCTGGGACTACCTGGACAAGATGGCCGACCTGTGCCAGTCCAGAGGCGTTCAGCTGGTGCTCATCAAGGCCCCCAGCCTGTACCCCTGGTGGTATGACCAGTGGGAGGAGCAGATTGAGGACTACGCCGCCCAAAAGGGCCTGCCCTATCTCAACTTCCTGGAGTACACCGATGAGCTGGGCCTCGACTTCTCCGCCGACACCTATGACAGCGGCCTGCATTTGAATCTCTACGGGGCGGAGAAGCTGTCCCGGTGGTTCGGGGCCTGGCTGACGGAACAGGGCCTGGTGGAGGACCGCCGGGGGCAGGAGCCCTATACCGGCATATGGAACGAAAAAAGCGCCGCCTACGCCGCCCGGAAGGAGCGGCTGGAGGCGGAGTGGCGCAGGGAAAATCCTGCGAAATAAAGGAGGATTATCATGAAACGAAACTTGTTTTGCGCTCTGCTTGCTCTGGCTCTGACCCTGTCCCTGGCCGCCTGCGGCGGCGGAGACGGCAACCGGAGCAGCGCCGGCAGCAGCACCGGAGGCTCCGCCAGCCAGTCCAACGGCGGGGGGACCTCCAGCAGCCAGCAGCAGCCCAATGCCGGCCCAGACTCTTACGTGTTCCAGGCGGGGGGCACCTCGGTATCCATCGACCAGGACATGTCGGAGGTGCTGGCCGCCCTGGGCGAGCCCCAGAGCTACTTTGAGGCCGAGTCCTGTGCCTTCGAGGGGCTGGATAAGACCTACACCTACTCCGGCTTTGTCATCACCACCCGGCCGGACGGGGAAAAGGACTTTGTCAACTCCATCCTCCTCACCGACGACAGCGCTACCACCCCGGAGGGAATCTACATCGGCTCCTCCGCTGACGACATCAAGGCCGCTTACGGGGAGGGAGAGGGTACTGACGCCCTGATGACTTACACCAGGAACGGCACCGCCTTGAACTTTATCCTGGATAACGGCAAGGTGTTCTCCATCGAATATTTACCAGAATAAGCGCAAAAAAGCATCGCCCCAGCCAGCTGGGACGATGCTTTTTTCAGCTTAATCAATACCGCCGCACCACGGCCACAACCTTGCCAATAATTTGGGCATAAGTACCGTCAATGGGCTCATACTCCGGGTTCTCCGGCATCAGCCAGACATGGCCGTCTTTCAAGCGGTAGGTCTTGACTGTGGCCTCATCCTCAAACAGGGCCACCACGATCTCGCCGCTGCGGGCCTCCTGCTGCCGGTGGACCACCAACAGGTCGTCCGGGAGGATGCCCGCGCCAAGCATGGAGTTGCCCCGGACCCGCAGGGCGAAGTGCTCGCCGGACAGGCCCTGGGTGTCGAAGGTGAGATAGTCCTCGATGCACTCCTGGGCCAGGATGGGCGAGCCAGCAGCCACACTGCCCACCACCGGGATCTGGTTGGCCCTGGGGTCAGACTCCTCCGCCACCGGACCCAGGGGGACGCCGGGCAGAGAGATGGCTCGGGTCTTACCCTCTGCCTTGACGATTACGCCGGCCTCCTCCAGGCCCTTCATGTGGAAATGGACGGTGGAGGGGGACTTCAGCCCCACTGCGGCGCCGATCTCCCGGACGGAGGGCGGATAGCCGTGGTCGCTGGTGAAGGACAGGATAAAGTCATAAATCTGCTGCTGTTTACGGGTGAGGTTGGCCATAAAGCGGCTCCTTTCAGACTGTCGGAGAAGAAAGCCTGTGGTTTACGGAAGACATTATAGCACAAAACAGAGAGGATGTCAAACGAATGTTCCAATTTCTTCACAAAAAATAAATACCTCTCCCCTCCCTGGTCCCTCTGGAGGGGCGGGAGGGGGCGGTTTTGCGGCTTGGTCAGTCGATCCGCAGGCCTGAGATGGCCTCCTTCATCTGTTGGGCGGAGCGGTCCAGGGCGGCGCGCTCCGGAGGGGCCAGGGGAATCTCCAGGGTTTTTTCCAGCCCGTTCCGCCCCACGATGGAGGGTATGCTGAGGGCCAGGCCCTCCAGGCCGTACTCCCCCTCCAGCACCGCCGAGATGGGCAGCACAGCGTGTTCGTCCTTGACAATACAGGCCGCGATGCGGCCAACCGCCATGGCGATGCCGTAGTAGGTGGCCCCTTTGCGCAGGATGATCTCGTTGGCGCTGTCCCGGATGCTCCGATACAGCCGGTCCCGGGCGGACGGGGAGAGCGCTTTCCCCTGGAGGCGGCAGAAGTCGTCCAGGTCCAGCCCGGACACGTTGGCCCCGCTCCACACCGCCAGCTCGCTGTCTCCATGCTCTCCCACGATGAAGGCGTGGACATTGCGGCTGTCCACCCCCAGCTCCCGGCCCAGCAGCTGCTTGAAACGGGCGGTATCCAGCACCGTGCCGGAGCCGATCACCCGCTCTCTGGGGTAGCCGGACAGCTTCTGGGCCGCGTAGGTGAGCACGTCCACCGGGTTGGACACCACCAGGAGGATGCCCCTGAAGTCCCGGGCGGTAATCTCGGCCAGGATACTCCGGAGGATGAGGATATTCCGGCCGATCAGCTCCAGCCGGGTCTCCCCCGGCTTCTGGTTGGCGCCGGCGGTAATGACCACCAGACCGCAGTCGGCGATATCGTCATAGCCTCCGGCTGCGATCTCCATGGCGGAGCCGTAAGGCAGGCCGTCGCTCAGGTCCATGGCCTCCCCCTCCGCCTTGGCCCGGTTGGCGTCGATCAGCACCAAATGGCTGAAGGTACCCTGCTGCAAAAAGCGGAAAGCGATCGAGGCCCCCACAGAGCCGCAGCCGATGACAGCCGCCTTTCTAAAGTTGCATTCCATACCTGTTTTCTCCTCTCAAGCGTGATTCTCGCTATCATTATGCGGCATTTTGCGGGCCGCTATGCGGGCGGAGCGTAAAAAGGGCAAAAAGAAGGACCGGGCTTGCGCCCGGTCCCTTTGCGTTGAGGTGAATTGCTCCTGTTGGGGATTAGCCCAGCAGCTGGAGAACGCCCTGAGGCACCTGGTTGGCCTGGGCCAGCATGGCCTGGGCGGACTGCACCAGGATGTTGTTCTTGGTGTAGCTCATCATTTCCTCGGCGATGTCGGTGTCGCGGATGGTGGACTCGGCGTCCTGGATGTTCTCGGCCATCACGGACAGGTTGTTGGCGGTGTGCTCCAGACGGTTCTGAGTGGCGCCCAGGTCGCCACGGACGGAGGACACGTAGTTGATGGCGTTCTTGATGGTCTGGATAGCGGCGGCGGCATCCTCAGCCTTAGCGATGCTCAGATTCCCAATGCCCATGGCACTGGTGTGCATATTGCCGATGGAGACAGACAGCTGGTTGTAGCTGTCGCTGGTATCGCCAATTTGCAGAGTCAGCGCATTGCTGTTAGCGGAGGTGGCGGAAGCACCGGGAGTAAAGCCAAGGGACTCCTCCACACCCTTCAGGGTGGTCAGATCCTTGACACTCTGGCCTTCCTTTTCGACAACGCTGATGCGGCCATCGCCCGTTGTGCCTACGGTGTAAGTCTTGTTGTCCTTGGCTGCCTCAGTCAGGCGCTCCAGAGCGGTACCCAGTTTATTTGCATCCAGGACGCCGTTGCTGTCCAACAGGTCCTTAATGCCAATGGTGCTGCCGCTGACACCGGCGGTCTCAGTGGAGAAGGTGTAGGTCTCCTCGCCGAAGCGGAACTTAGCACCGTCGGTGATCATGTCCGCAGTCACCTCGAAATTGGTGCTGGCCAGAATCGCATCCTTGCCGTCTGCGGCGGAGGCAATCACAGTAGTACCCTTGTTGTAGCTGCCGCTCAACACAGGCGCATCGGCAGCATCGCCGTTGTCGCCATCATCAGGACCGGGGTCAGCGTCAGGGGCAGCGGCAGTTACGGTGAAAGCAGTGAAATCGGGAGCAGCACCTGCAAAAGCACCAGCCTGGGCGGCTGTCAGGTTGATCGCCGTACCGGTTACAGTAGCGGTAAAGTCGCCAGTACCAGTATCCGTAATCTTGTCAGCGTTCATTGCGTTTGCAAGCTTGGTAGCCACAGCAGCGTCAACATTGCCAGCGTCAATCTCGTCCTGAGTGACTTCGACCTCATAGGTCTTGCCACCGATGCCGAAGCTCAGCTTTCCAGGACCGTCAAGGTTCAGACCAGCCAGGTCAAAGTCGTACTCGGCGGTAGCGCCTGCCCCAGGCGCAGTAGTCTCGGTAATCGTCTTGACGGTGGGGTCGGTAAGATTGGGAGCCGCAGGAGCATCAGCGGCACGGCCAGCAGGGGCAGCGACCGCGTTCGTATAGGTCAAGCCTGTGTCGGTAGGGGTGCCAAGAACGCCCTGGTAATCAGCCTCAGCCTCGTTGTTTGTGCCGGTGATGGTCAGAAGCTCGTCGCCAGCGGCATTGGAGAGAGTCAGCTTGCCGGCGCCATTATCGTTGGCAGTGATGGTACCCAAATCGGTACCGCCGACAGACAGCTTCCAATCCGTACCATCATACTGAACATTGATCGCGGAGCCATCTGTGATGGTGGCACCACCAGCGACAAGCGCGTCAATGGCATCCTTCAGTTTGGCACCAGCGGCTACCGTGGTATCGTTGCCGTTTACAGCAATCGTAGCGCCGGTTCCGCCGATTTGGCTGGGGGTGCCTGCGCCGCCAGGACCATCAGGACCAGCACCGGCGGCATCAGTGATGGAAACCTCCATCTTGCCATCCACCGGATCGCCCGCAGTCTGCGTAAAGGTGAGACGAGTGCCAGACGCCGCCACCTTAAACGTACCGCCGCCAATGGAGACATTGGTAGCATCAACAGCATTGCCATCTGCGTCTGTGAACTTGCCAGCCGCAAAGGCCGCAGCGATTGCCGCAGCATCCATGCTGTCTGTACCATCGCCTGCCAGCGTAAAGGTATCTTCACCGATCGTCAGATTGATGCTCTTACCATCGGCATTAGAAAACTTCAGGTCATGCAGGTCCACAGCAAAGGTGGTGTGCTCCACACCAGCTACCTCACCTTTGTGCAGGATGGTGTTATCGTAAAGGTCGCCAGGGGCCTCCGCAGGGTCCTTAACATCGGGAAGCTTACCGCTCATGGTCTGCTCCACCTGCTGGAGCTTGGTGCTGCCCATATCCTTGGAGCCGTCCAGCAGCTTGATGCCGTTGAAGTTGGCGCTGTCAGCGATACGGTCGATTTCGGACTTCAGCTGGTCAACCTCCTTCTGGAGGGCGGCGCGGTCCACTTCATCGTCGTAGGTGCCGTTGGCGGACTGAGTGGCCAGGTAGTCCATGCGGTTGAGCATGTCCTGAATCTCCTGCATGGCGCCCTCAGCGGTCTTCACCAGGGAGATGCCGTCCTTGACGTTCTTCTGAGCGGCGTTCAGACCGGTGATCTGGGCGCGCATCTTCTCAGAAATAGCCAGACCGGCAGCGTCGTCACCGGCGCGGTTGATCTTGTAGCCGGAGGACAGCTTCTCCAGGTTCTTGCTCAGGGCGGAGGTGTTGGTGTTGTAGTTGCGGTAGGCCGACATGGCCATAATGTTGTGTTGAATACGCATGAAATAAACTCCTTTTCCTATTATTTATTGTGCTTCGGCATATCCTTTGCACCTGCACAGTTTGTGGTGCGCCATCCGCCCCGGGAACCGTGGCCACAGCTCCCGAGCCATCCGGCGCGGAACTATATTTCAACCGGCCTAGGACCGGGTGAAACCAAAGAAACCTTGGGACCCTCAGCCCGCGGCGTCCTCGCCGCTCAGGCCCTCCCCCTGGGCCAGCCGGTCCAGAAGGGTTTGCAGCTCGGCGATCTCAGCCCGGTTTTCCGGCGTCTCGATCTGCCGGAGCAGCTTGCGCGCCCGGCGGGAGGAATCCTCCTTAGCCTGGTCCCACAACAGCCACCGGTGCTTCCGGCTGCGGGCGGGCACCTTCAGCAGGCACGCGGGCCGCTGCCCGCCCTGCCGCTCCAGAACCGCCCCACGCACCACGGGGACCTCCCGCGGCGCTTCAATCGCCACGTGGGCCCGCTCCCCCTCTACCCGGTGGAGCTGAATGATAATCTTGCCGTCAACGGTGAAATACTCGCCCGGCGTCAGCGTCAGTTGCAGCATAACGACTCCTTTTCCATCGCGCCTGAGTGGTGCGGACCCCCTTGTTACAGGTTGTATACTTTTTGTAACAAAAGGCCCTCGGCTGTTTCACTAACTATATCGGACGCTTTTTATTAAAAATAAGGGGTTTGCTAAGAAAATTTTGATTTCCCTCTTTTGTTACAAAAAGTATGCTTTTTGTAACAAAAGGCCCCGTTTTGTGCAAAATAAAGAAGACTGCCTCTTATTTTTATAAATCTCAAAAAAACAGTTGCGTTTTTTGGAAAACTGTGTTATGATACCAGTTGCGTTTATAAGAATACCCTCCTGAGGAGAAAGAGGTGAAGATAATATGAAGGAAGGCCTCCACCCCAACTATCAACAGACCACCATCCGGTGCGCCTGCGGCAATGTGATCGAGACCGGCTCCACCAAGAAGGACATCCGCGTAGAAGTTTGCTCCAAGTGTCACCCCTTCTACACCGGCAAGCAGAAGATGGTGGACACCGGTGGCCGTGTCAGCCGCTTCAACAAGAAGTTCGGCCTTGGTCAGTAACCCCCCTATGTACAAAAGCCGCACCGTGTATTCGGTGCGGCTTTTTGTATCAAAACGCCCCAAATCCGCATAAACTTTAGGGAATGGAAAAAAGGCCCCCTTGCCAAAGGGGGCTGGCGCCGCCCCAGGCGGCGACTGGGGGATTCCGTTTTACACGCATGGTTCTGATACCCGGAATCCCCCCGCCACTTCGTGGCCCTCCCCCCTTTGACAAGGGGGGCTTAAATGAAGGAGGTAACCACCATGTTCAAAAAGATCGACCCCAAAACGCTGGACAAAAACGTCTTTTCCGCCATTGGCGACCAGTGGATGCTCATCACCGCTGGAACCTCCGAAAAATGCAATACCATGACCGCCTCCTGGGGCGGGCTGGGTGTGATCTGGGGGGCCCCCTCGGCCACCTGCTACATCCGCCCCCAGCGGTACACCAAGGAGTTTGTAGACCGGGAGGACTACTTTACCCTGGCCTTTTTCGGCGAGGAAAGCCGAAAGGCTTTACAGCTCTGCGGCTCCAGGAGCGGCCGGGATATCGACAAGGTAAAGGAGTGCGGCTTTACTGTCCAGGCGGCGGAGTGCGGCGCCCCCTACTTCCAGGAGGCCGAGCTGGTGCTGGTGTGCCGCAAGCGGTTCGCCCAGCCCATGGACCCCGACAATATTCCCCAGGAAATTAAAACAAAGTGGTATCCTGAGAAGGATTATCACACCCTGTATATCGGGGAGATCGTGGATGTCCTGGTGAAGGACTGATCTACAGGTGGGGCAGGTTGGTCCGGTAGGACCGCAGCCGGTCCTCGCTCTCCCGCCGGATGATCCGGTCCAGGGCAGACAGGAGGGCCTCCCGGTCCCCGGGCAGCTCCCCCTGAAACTGGTAGGCGTTGGAGGCCCCCAGAGCCGCGAAGGTGACGGGGATGGTCAGGTGAGAGACCAGGGTTTTCAGCTCCTCATACTTTTCCACCTCTCTGGCCTCCCTCCAGCTACCCGCCTGAATCTCCTGGTACAGACGGGAGTCGGGGTAAACGGTGAGCATGGAGGAGCCGATAAGCCTGGGGTGGAGCCGGTTGAACACCTCCGCGCTGGCTTTTGCGCTCCGCTCCCCCTGCCCCGCCCCGGCGATGCCGGTGAGGTAGAAAAAATTGTATCCGATGCCCGCCCGGTCCAGCCGCTGGCACTGGACAGAGATATCCTCCGGAGTATAGCCCTTGTCCATGAAGGCCAGGGAGGGACCGTCGCCGGTTTCCACCCCGATGGTCAGGCCGTCGTACCCGGCGGCCTTGAGCTGCTCCAGCTCTCCGTCGGTTTTCAGACCCACATCGGTGATCCGGGCGAAGCAGCCGATGGTCTTAACTGACGGGAGATACTGCCCAATGAGCCGGGAAATCTCCAGCAGGCGGCCTGTTTTCAGGACGAAGGGGTTGGCTCCGGTGAGAAAGACCCGGTCCGGGCCCTCCCGGGCGGGCAGGCCCTGAAGGGCGGCGGTCAGCTTCCCCAAGGGGGAGTGGAAAGCCGTCTGGGCCTCCAGCAGGTCGGCTTCTATGTCCTCCAGGGGGGACATGCGGAAAGGAAAGGGCAGGTCGTTATACAGGGTGCAGAATTTGCAGCGGTGGTGGGTACAGCCCGCGGTGGCCTCGATCAGTAGGGAGCCGGCCTCGTAGGGCGGCCGCCAGATGGTGCCGGTAAAGTGCATAGTAAACGCTCCTTTTCTGGATTGGCCGGCGGGGGCCCGCCGCCGGCTGATGCCACCTTATCACAGGAGGAAAGGGAGCGCAAGTACGGTCTTTTTTTGGAATTAGTACACTTTTTGATACCGTGAGGGGACAAGCATGGCGGACAACAAGTTTACCTCCCCCGAGACCCTGGCCCGGTGCGAGGCCATGGGCCGGCTCCAGTCGGTGCTGGGGGGCAAGTGGAAAATTTTAATTTTGTGGTATGTGGCCTTCTATCAGGTCCAGCGATTTGGCGAGCTGCGCCGGCGGCTGGAGGGCATCACCCAGTCCACCCTGACCCGGCAGCTCCGGGAGCTGGAGGAGGATGGCTTCCTCCACCGGGAGGTCTTTGGTGAGGTGCCGCCCCGGGTGGAGTACACCCTCACCCCCCTGGGGGAGAGCTTCGCCCCGCTCCTCCACACTATGCTGGAGTGGAGCCGGGAAAATTTGACGCAGGAGGACGGACATGGAAACCCGTGACCTGATTTTGGACAAGGCCCGCTTTGAGGACTGGGAGAACCTGTACCGCAACGTGTGGTCCTGGCCCGAGACCGCCCGGTATATGCTGTGGACGGTCACGGACAGCGAGGAGGAGGCCAGGGCCCGGATGGAGCGGACCATCGCCTGGCAGAGGGACCACGATGTCTGGACCGTCTACCAAAAGGCCGGCAGGCAGGCCATCGGCTGGGCCGGGCTGGCGGAGCTGTCGCCTGGGATCTGGCAGGAAACCAGCATCGCCTTGGGGCCGGACTATGTGGGCCGGGGCTATGGGCGGCAGCTTCTGGAGCTGCTGATGGAGATCGCCCGGGAACGGGGCGGAACGGAGTTCCACTGCTCCACCCGGTCTGAGAACAGGGCCTCACAGGCTCTGATCCGCTCCTGCGGCTTCACTCTGGCGGCGTCAGGTCCCTGCATCGACCAGCGTGACGGCAGCCCCTATGTGCTGGAGGTCTATGCGCGAGAGCTGCGCCCCTGTGCGGCGGGTTTGCCGCGATCTGAGAAGAAATGAGGAAAGATAGCCTATATGCAACATATTCAAGAGAAAACACCATTTAACCGCGCCGTCCTGGTGGGGCTGAGCGCCTTCAGCCTGAGCCGGGAGGAGAACGCGGACGAGGAGAGCATGGAGGAGTTGTCCGCCCTGCTGGAGACGGCGGGAGGCGAGACGGTGGGAGTGGTCACCCAGTCCAAGGACAGCCCCGACCCCCGCACCTTCATCGGCGAGGGCAAGGTGGCCGAGGTGAAGGAGCTGGTGGAGGCCACGGACGCCGACCTGGTCATCTTCGACAACCCCCTCTCCCCCTCTCAGCAGCGCAACCTGGCTGATGAGCTGAAGGTGGGTGTGCTGGACCGGTCCGCCCTGATTCTGGACATCTTCGCCCAGCGGGCCAGGACGAAGGAGGGCCGGCTCCAGGTGGAGCTGGCCCAGTACAAGTATCTGCTGCCCCGCCTGCTGGGCATGTGGAAGCACCTGGAGCGGCAGGAGGGCGCCATCGGCACCCGCGGCCCCGGCGAGACCCAGCTGGAGTCTGACCGCCGGGTCCTCCGCCGGAAGATTTCCAAGCTGGAGGGGGAGCTGAAGGACGTGCGCCGGGTCCGGGCCACCCAGCGGGAGCGGCGCATTAAAAATGAGGTGCCGGTGGTGGCCATTGTGGGCTATACCAACGCGGGCAAGTCCACCCTGCTCAACCACCTCACCGGGGCGGAGATCCCCGCCAACAACCGCCTGTTCGACACCCTGGACACCACCACCCGGACGCTGGAGATCTCCGACACCTGCACCGTCCTGCTGTCCGACACGGTGGGCTTTATCCGCAAGCTGCCCCACCACCTGGTGGAGGCCTTCAAGGCCACCCTGGAGGAGCTGGAATACGCCGACCTCCTCCTCCATGTCATCGACGCCTCCAGCCCCCAGTGGCGGGAACAGGCCGAGGTTGTGGACCAGCTCATCCAGGAGCTGGGGGCCAATGAGACCCCCCGCATCGAGGTATTTAACAAGTGCGACCTGTGGACGGGGGATATCCGCCCCCACGGGGAGGGACGGGTATCCATCTCCGCCAAAACCGGGGAGGGGGTGCCCGACCTGCTGACCGCCATCGGCAGGGTGCTGGACAACGGGGCCCGGCGGGTTACCATCCACCTGCCCTACGACAAGGGGGGCCTGCTGGACAAGCTGTACCTGGAGGCCAAGGTGGAGCGTGTGGACTACGGTGAAACCATTGACGTAATTGCCGTCTGCACCCCCAAGGTCATCGGCCAGCTGGGGGCCCTGGTGGAGGGCTGGAAGCCCCATAAAGAATTTTGGGAGGAATAGATATGGACTTTGTCCTGAGAGAGTGGCGGCAATCGGACGCCGCCGGCGTGGCCAAATACGCCAACAACGGGAAGATCGCCTGCAATCTGCGGGACGTCTTTCCCCACCCCTACACCCTGACCGACGCGGAATATTTTGTGAACAGCTGCCTGGAGGCGGACCAGAACCGCCAGCTGTTCCGGGCCATTGAAATTGACGGGCACGCCGTGGGCAGTATCGCCTTGTGCCTGGGCAGTGATGTGTACGCCAGGACCGCCGAACTGGGCTACTGGCTGGCGGAGGAGCATTGGGGAAAGGGCATCATGACCCGGGCCGTCCGGCAGATTTGCGAGGAGGGGTTCACCCAGTGGGACGGCCTGGTCCGCATCTATGCCGAGCCCTTTGCCCACAACGCCGGCTCCCGCCGGGTGCTGGAGAAGGCCGGATTTACGCTGGAGGGCGTTCTGCGCCAAAGCGTGTTCAAAGGAGATGCGGTCTGCGACTCCTGCATGTATGCCCTGCTGGCGGAAGATATATAGTCCTCCCTATTCGCCCGCCCGGTCATACCGGCTGTAACAGCTTTTAATCAGGTCAATAAAGGTGCGGGCCGCCGGGGACAGAAAGCCGTTCTTCTTGTAGACCACCGCCAAGGGGCATGACAAAGGCGGCTCGCCTATGGTGAAGCAGGCCAGCCGGTCCAGATAGGGGGTGCGGGAGACGCCGCTCTCCTGCAAAAAGGCAAACCCCATTTTCTCCGCCGCCAGGTTGATGGCGGTGGTGGTGTTGGTGGTAATTAAGATGTTCTGGGGCTCTACACTGTGGACGGAAAAAACATTGTACAGCAGCTTGGACAGCCGCCAATCCGGGGGCAGCAGCATCACTCGCTCGCGCTCCAGCAGGCGCAGGTTCGGGAAGGGCCTGGGGGCGTCGTAGGTGCTGTCCAGTCCCTGGAGCAGAGGGTGGTCCCGGTGGACCACCAGGAAGATACGCTCCCGCATCACCGGCTCATAGGTCAGTTCGGTGAGGTTATCGGGGGGCTGCATGACGCAGAAGTCGATGACATTGGCCTCCGCCAGCTCCCCCAGCTCGGGCACCGGGGCCTCGTGGAGCACCACCTGGACATCGGGGTACTGCTCCTCAAAGAGGGGCAGGATATCAGGCAGGAGCGTGGCCCCCCGCCAGGGGGATACCCCGATATGCAGCAGGGGACGCCGCTTATTCTGGAGGTCTCGCAGGTCGCTGACCAGCTGCCGGTCCAAAAAGCCCTGCCGTTCCAGGTAGGCGTGAAACAGCTCCCCCGCAGGGGTGAGCCGCAGCGGAGAGTGGGAGCGGTCCAGCAGGACCACCCCCAGGCTGCCCTCCAGCTTGGCCAGGTACTGGCTCAGGTAGGGCTGTGACAGGTAAAGCCGCTCCGCCGCCCGGGAGATGCTGCGCTCCTTGACGATGGCGAGAAAGTAGTCCGGGTTCTTGACAAACATGGCCGTTAGCCCGGAGGCCAGGTCATGTCCCGGCCGGCCAGGACGTGAAAATGCAGGTGCGGCACGCTCTGGCCCGCCTGCTCCCCGATGTTGGACACCACCCGATAGCTGTCCAGCCCCAGCCTTTGGGCCTGCTGGGCAATGACGGTGAAGATGTGGGCCACCACAGCGGCGTTGCTTGCGTCCACCCCGGCTACCGAGGGGATATGCTCCTTGGGGATAACCAGGAAATGGGTGGGAGCCTGGGGATCGATGTCGTAGAAGGCCAGACAGCGGTCGTCCTCGTAGACCTTATTGGACGGGATCTCCCCGGCGATGATCTTGCAGAATAAACACTCAGACATTGGGCAACCTCCTTTGTTTGTCGGTATCTCCATTGTACCCCATTTTCCGGAAATTTCAAGAGCATAATCATCCCGGAGCGTGCCGGTCCTCCCGTGGCCCGTCCCGCCAGCCCCTGTCCCCCATCGGAGGTCGGAAAGATTTCGCCGGCGCGGTTGTCAAACAGGAAAAAGTGTGATAGAATAAAAGGGACCGTTTGAAAACTGGAAACAGGAGTGGTATCATATGGGCGAAAGCAAGGATTACGTCTCCCGCTCTGACGAGCTGGGCAACATCCACATCTCTGAGGAGGTGCTGGCGGCCATCTCCGCCGCAGCGGCCCTGGAGGTGGAGGGCGTCAGCAGTCTGGCCAACCCGAACAAGAAAAACGCCACCAAAGGAATCCACATCAAGCTGGAGGAAGAACAGGTGGTGGTCACCATGTCCGTCCTCATGACCTACGGCCACACCATCCCTGAGATGGGCAAGGCGGTTCAGGAGGCGGTCAAAACCGCCATTGAATCCATGACCGGCCTGACGGTCGCCGTCGTCAATGTCAGCGTGGTCGGCATCGTCTTCCCCCAAAAGGACTGAAAAACAGCGCCGGAACTTCCGGCGCTGTTTTTCGCTCCCGCAGGCTACACCGCTTTCAGCGCCTCTCCGGCGGTTTTAATCAGGTACCCCATCGCCTGGACAGGCCACCGGCCGGCGGCGGTCTCTCCGGTGAGCATCAGGGAGGACGCCCCGTCCAGCACGCCGTTGTAGATATCGCACACCTCCGCCCGGGTGGGAACAGGGCGCTGCTCCATGGACCACAGCAGCTGGGTCACCAGGCAGAAGGGTTTTCCCGCCGCCCGGCACCGCCGGGCGATATTCTTCTGGATGGCGGGCAGCTTCCACAGGGGCATGGAGTTGCCCAAATCCCCTCGGGCAATGCAGACCTGATCCGCTGCAGCCATAATCTCGTCCAGCTTATCCAGGCCCTGGCGGTTTTCGATTTTCGCCATCACCTGAATCCCCCTCAGGCCCAGCCGGTCCAGCTCCGCCCGCAGGACCTCCACATCCCGCCGGTCCCGGACAAAAGGCTGGAGGATATGGGTCACGCCATACCGGCCCGCCTGGGCCAGATTGTCCAGGTCAGCGGCGGTGAGGGTGGGGGTATTCAGCTCCTCCCCCAGGACGGACAGGCTCTTCTTGCTCCGCAGCGGCCCGCCCCGGAGCACTCGGCACAGCAGAACCGCGCGGCTGGTCCGCCGGACCTCCAGCAGCAGGGCCCCGTCATCCACCGAGATCTGCTGGCCCTTCCTCACCGTCTGGAGGATTGTCTGGGGAATGGGAATCCCCCCCTCTCCCAGCAGGATGTCCAGTCCCTCCCGCAGGGGGATGGGCTGGGGCAGCTCCCCCACCCGCAGCTCCGGGCCCTGGAGGTCCAGAATGAGGTGAGCCCCCTCCCGCCCCGCCTGCCGGGCGGCGGGCCAGTAGCGCTCCTCCAGCAGGGAGCTGCACTGGGCCAGGCTGGTGTGGGACAGGTTCAGCCTGGCTCCCGTCATGCCCAGCCGGAACAGCTGGTCCAGAATATCCCGTTTGGCGCAGGGTTCGCCCAAGGTAGCGTAATAGTCCATGCAATTCTCCTCAATCCGCTCTTTTTTTCTATTATGAGGGCTCAGGTTCAGGAAGTCAATGGGGAGTTTTCCAGGGGCGTGCCCTAACGCACATTTTATTCGGCGCAGAGTCCGCCCAGGGGGCGGCCCCTCCATTACAATCCGCGAAAAGGACAGTCCCTTTTCCCGCGCCGATATCCTCACTTGCTCTTTTTGCAGTTTCACGGTATAATAGGGCAAAAGAGAGGAGCGATGCCAATGCGTATCATGGCCATCGACTACGGCGACGCCCACACAGGGGTGGCCCTGTCCGATCCCACCGGCTTTCTGGTGGGGTCCACCACCACCATCAACAGCTGGCGGCAGGAGGTGGTAGTGGACCGGCTGGCCCGGCTCATCGAGGAACACCGCCCAGAGGAGGTAGTGCTGGGCTTTCCAAAAAACATGGACGGTACCGACGGCCGAAGGGCCGGCCTCTACCGGGAGCTGGCCGCCGCCCTGAAGGAGGTCACCGGGATGGAGGTGATCCTCTGGGACGAGCGCCGCACCACCATCGATGCCCACCAGATTCTTTTCAACCAGGGGAAAGACGGGCGCAAGCGGAAGAAGATTGTGGACGCCATGGCCGCCTCCCTGATTTTGGAGAACTATCTGGACTATAAACGGATGAAACAGGAGTAATTTGACATGAAACGACGTACATCGGGATTTCTGCTGTCCCTTCTGCTGCTTTTGACCCTGTCCGGCTGCGGCACAGAGCAGGGCTTTTTCCCGGAGGAATCCAACGATACAATATGGGCTGCCGTCCCGGAGGACAGCGGTGCGGCAAGCCTGCCCGCGACGGAATCGGAGGAAGGCAACGGCGGTGAGCTGGAGGGCAATCAGCCCGATGGCAAGAGCGATGAGGGCAACGCCTCCGTTGAGGAGGACGGCTGGTACACCTCCAAAGAGGAGGTGGCCCTGTACATCCACCTGTATGGCGAGCTGCCTGACAACTATGTCACCAAGCAGGAGGCGGAGGACGCCGGGTGGCACGGGGGCAACGTGGAGCGCTATACCGGCGAGGGCACCGCCATCGGGGGGTCCCGCTTTGCCAACCGGGAGGGCCTGCTGCCCAAGGAGCAGGGCCGTACTTACACCGAGTGCGATATCGACACCCCGGGTGAAAACTCCCGGGGGGCCAAGCGCATCGTCTTCTCCAACGACGGCCTGGTCTACTACACCGGCGACCACTATGAGAGCTTTGAACTGCTGTATGGGGAGCCGTAGGCCAAAAACGGCATAACAGGCGCGAGGACTGCCGGCGGCAGTCCTCGTATTTTGTTTTATTTCAGCGCGTCAGACACCTTGATCAGCGTATCCTCATGGGTGTGATCCACCAGGTGGGTGTAAATTTTTCCGGTGGTGGCGGGGGTGGCGTGGCCCAGGGCCTTCCCGATGTCGAACAGGGGGACCCCCTGGAAGGAGGCCACGGTGGCAAAGGAGTGGCGCAGGCCGTGGAGGGTGACCCGAGGCAGGTCGTTTTTCCGCACGAACCGGGTGAAGGCCAGGGACAGGGCGTTGGGTGAGTAGGGCAGGCCCTTGTGGTCCAGCACCACATGCTCGCTTTGGTCCTTCAGCCGTCCCTCCTGGAGCAGCTTCTCCTGCCGGACCCGCTCCGCCTGGAGCAGCCGCACCACATCGTCCGGCATAAACAGGGTGCGCACCGAGGACCGGGTCTTCGTCTCCTTCTGCACCACGGTGGCCCCAAAGGCGGTGCGGGCCTCCCGGACAAAGAGCAGCTGGCGCTGAAAGTCGATGCTCTCCCACTTCAGCCCGCAGATTTCCTCCCGGCGCATGCCCAGGCTGCCCGCCAGCTTGGCGCACAGCTCCAGGGGGTGGCCCTCCAGCAGGGTATACAGCCGCTTCAGCTCCTCCGGGCGGTAGTAGGAGGCCTCCTTCCGCTGCGGGCGGGGGGGCTCCACCTTATCCATGGGGGAGAGGAGCAGCTTGTCCTGCCGCACCGCCGAGCGCAGGGAGGAGGTAAGCAGGTCGTGGTGCCGCCGCAGGGTATTCGAGGAGAGATTGGCGCTCTGCTGAACCTGGATGTAGTACTGCTGAATATCCATAGGGGTGAGCTTCAGCAGGGGGATATCCCCCAGGGCGGGGTTGATATGGTTGTCGATAATCTTCTGATAGCCATACACTGTGGTCTCCGCCCGGGTGGGCCGGACAATGTTTTCCATCCAGAGCTCCAGCCAGTCGGACAGGGTCAGGTCGTGCTTGGGGGCGCGCAGCTCCTCCTCCCTGTGGGTGAGAAAGTTCCGCAGTCCGGCCCGGGCTGCGTGCAGAGTGCGATAGGTCTGATAGCGCTTCATCCGCTTGCCGTCCTTGTCCTTCCCCAGGTCCATGCTGACGTAGTAGATCCGCCGGATGTCATCATAGGAAATGTTGCGCTCCACTGTCTTTCTTGCCATAATAATACCTCCATATCTTTATCTGCGGGTATTTTTCCAGCCGGAAGTGGTGGAATATTTTCCCTGTTAAAATAATGGGGCATATATGGGCGGTTAGGCAAGCTATTTTGTGGAATTTTGTCGAAAAAACAGAAAAATGTGCCGGTTCAGCTCTGCCAGGGCGGCCTGCGGCCGGGGCCAAGGAGCGTGCGGATGATATCCGCCTCTACACACGCCGCTGTTTTTATGGTACAATGGGGCGGATAGGAGGGAAACGCTATGCTGCGGATCGGAAATTTATCCATGCCCATCGACGGGGACATGGATTTGCTGCGCCGCCGGGCGGCCCGGGTCCTGGGGGTGCGCCCTGGGGCCCTGGGGGAGCTGGAGATTGTCCGCCAGTCCATTGATGCCCGGAAAAAGGACGACGTCCACTACGTGTACACCGTGGAGCTGGCCATGTCCGGCGAGGCCTCCCTGGCCAGGGCCGCCTCCGGCCGCCAGGTCACCCTGGTGGAGCGGACGCCCTATGCCTTTCCGGCTGTAAAGCGGACCTCCTCCCTCCCCCCTGTTGTGGTGGGCATGGGCCCGGCGGGGCTGTTCGCCGCCCTGTACCTGGCCCGTCATGGCCTGCCCTGCACCGTTTTGGAGCGGGGCCGGGACGTAGACCGCCGGGCCCTGGATGTGGGGGACTTTTGGACGACCGGAGTTCTGGACGAGGAGTCCAATGTGCAGTTCGGCGAGGGGGGCGCGGGCACCTTCTCCGACGGCAAGCTGACTACCGGCACCCACGACCCCCGCATCTCCGCCGTGCTGGACACCCTGGTGGCGGCGGGAGCGCCTGCCGACGTGAAGTACTCCCACCGGCCCCACATCGGCACCGACGTACTCCGGCAGGTGGTGAAGGCCATCCGAAAGGAGCTCATCGCCCTGGGCTGTGACGTCCGCTTCGGTCACCGGCTCACCGGGCTGGCGGTACGCGGCGGCGCGCTGGCCGGTGCAGAGGTGGTTGGCCCCCAGGGGCCCTATCTCTTGACCGCCGACGCCCTTGTCCTGGCCCCCGGCCACTCCGCCCGTGACACCTTCGCCATGCTTCAGGGGGCGGGGGTACCCATGGAGCCCAAACGCTTCGCGGTGGGAGTGCGCATCGAACACCTTCAGCGGGACATCAGCCTGAGCCAGTACGGCCCCGCCTGGGAGAAGCTCCCTCCCTCCGACTACAAGCTGGCCTGTCACCTGCCCAACTGCCGGTCCGCTTTCACCTTCTGCGTCTGCCCGGGCGGAGAGGTGGTGGCCGCCGCCTCGGAGCAGGGCGGGGTTGTTACCAACGGTATGAGCCACCGGGCCCGGGACGGGGAAAATATCAACGGCGGCCTGCTGGTGGGGGTGGGGCCGGAGGACTTTCCCGGGACGGACGCGCTGGCCGGCGTCCGCTTTCAGGAGCAGTGGGAACGGTCCGCCTTCCAGCTGGGGGGCGGAGGATTTCGGGCTCCCGCCCAGCGGGTGGAGGATTTTTGCCAAACCCGTCCCTCCCAGGGCCCGGGGGGTGTCCGGCCCACCTACCGCCCCGGAGTGGCCTGGGCCGACCTGTCCCGCTGCCTGCCCGGCTTCGTTTCAGAGACCCTGCGCCAGGCCCTGCCCCTGCTGGACCGGAAGCTCCATGGCTTCGCCGCCCCCGACGGGGTCCTCACCGGGGTGGAGACCCGGTCCTCCTCCCCGGTGCGCATCCTCCGGGATGAGACCTGCCAGTCCCCGCTGCGGGGCCTCTACCCCTGCGGGGAGGGGGCGGGGTATGCCGGGGGGATCGTCTCCGCCGCCGTGGACGGCATCCGGGTGGCCGAAGCGTTGGCCGCCCGTTGAGGAATATTTTCCGGTCAGGCGGGCATACTGAGATCATCTGAAGCAAGGAGGTCATTCCCATGAGCAAACCCAAGCAGCAGAAAAACCGGGACCCGCGCACAGGACGGCGCCTGGAGGGCTCCTCCCCCCTGGCCGGTCAGAACCGCACCGACACCGCCACCAACGCCCAGGACCCCATGGCCGACGCGCTGGAGATGCGGATGAAGCGGGAAGGTCACGATATGTGAAATAAGCCCGGGACAGCGGATACTGTCCCGGGCTTATTTACATATTCTTCACAAAAAGTTCCAAATCTGGTGAAGATTGCAGGAGGCCGCTGTGGTATCCTAGGGACAGATCAAGCAGCTGATTTGGTTTCTTATTCGCGTGAACCACACGCCTCACTGCCGTCCCGCAGGCCGGAAGCCTGGCCACCGGCGCGGCAGACCAAAAATCCCCGTTTTTTAACGGTTTGAGATACAACACACCTCCCCTCTCTTTTACACAGGCGCCCGCCGGATTTCCGGCGGGCGCCTGTGTGTGCTGCTTTAGGCTTGTTTCACATATGTTCTATTTTGCACAATCGAAAATAAGCGCCTGCGCCGCAGGCTCCTCAGCACTACGGCCCCTCAATCATCCCCGCCCGCTCCAGGACAAGGCGGTAGTAATCGCAGTCCAGGACGGTGGCCGAGTAGGCCACCCGGTTCTGGACCTCCGTCACCATGCGCTCCACCTCCTCCAGGTCGGGCTCCCGGCCGTCCCAGCGGGTAAACTGGTCCAGAACGGAGTTGTAGTACCCCTCCTGATCGATGAAGCTGTAGTTGGCAAAAATCACCAGCGGGTCCTCGCTGGACAGAATGTCCGAGCCCATGATGAGCCGGGAGTCGTAGTCCAGGCCAAAGAGGTTGGACAGGGTGGGCATCACATCCAGGCTGGAGCAGTACTTGTCCACCTTGACCGAGGTCCCCTCCATGTCCCCGCTCCAGAGGATGAGGGTGTTCTTGAAAATCTCAAACACCGGGTCCACCTGGTGGCCCAGCAGCTCGCTGTACTGCTCGTCGGTTAGGCCGTAGGGGTAGTGGTCGGCGGACAGGACGATCACTGTGTCGTCCAGCTTCCCCGCCTCCTCCAGCTGGTCCAGCAGGCTCTCCATGGCCAGCTCCAGTTCTATCTGGCTGGCCAGATAACACCGGACCTCCTCGCTGTAGGGCAGGTCCTTGACTGCGTCCCAGTGGCGGGCCGACATGGCGTTGCTCTCCAGGGTGTAGGTCAGGTGGCCGCTCACCGTGAGGCAGTAGACGGCGAATCTGTCCTCGCCGACAAACATGGGGACGATCTTCTCCATCATTTCCAGGTCGGAGGGCGGAAAGCTCTCCCCTGACTCCAGCTCCAGGCCCTGGCCCAGGGCGTAGTAGTCATAGCCCATGTTGGGGTGGGACTTGTCCCGGTCGTAATAACTGTAAAGGTAGTCGTGGAAGGCAAAGGTGGAGTATCCCTTGTTGCGAAGCTGGTTGCCCAAGGCGAAGGGCATGTAGTTCTCCGCGGACAGGGAGTAGCTCCACACCCCGGACTTGGGGATGAGACCGGTGGTGGTGACATACTCCCCGTCGGAGGTGGACAGCCCCCACAGCGGGGTGTAGAAATTGTCAAAGACAAAGCCCTGATGGGACAGCTTCCACAGCGCGGGCGTCCGCTGAGGGTCCATGGCCAGGGTGGAAAAGCCCTCCGCCACGATCCAGACCAGGTTTTTGCCCTCAAAGTAACCGGTCCACAGGTTCTCCGGGGCGGGGGTGCGCTGGGAGAACCACAGATGGGCGCCCTTCAGCCCCTCGTCCTCCTCGTTGGCGATCAGGGTGTCGAAGTCGATGGGCAGCATATGGCAGCCGGGGATGACCTCCGGACGGAACACCGTGCCGCCGAAAGGCGGCGGGTCGTCCCTCGGGGGGCGGGTGGGCTCCAGGTCGGGCGGGGCCTTGTCCGGCTCGGGCTCTGTGGAGAGGTCGGGGGTGTCCGGCTGGATGCCAAAGAGAACCCGCTTCAGCTCCAGCTGGGATTGGGTCATCACACCGAAGTTCTGCACCTCCAGCTCCGGGGTGGCGGTGTGGTAGTAGATGTACCGCAGAGAGAGCACACCGCCGCCGCACAGCAGCACCAGGCCCATGGCGGCAAGCTGGACGGCGGCGGCCATGGCCGCCCAGCGCAGGCGTCCGCTCCCGCCGGGGCGGTCTGGGATCAGTCTGGCCCGGAAGCTCCAGGCCAGCACCGTGGGGGCCGCCATCATGGAGATGGGAAACCAGTTGGCCAGCACATTGCCCACCGCCATCTCCCCGAAGGACTGGGCCACCATGGCCATTTTGGTCAGAGAGAAAAAGGTGAGAAACGCCTTGAACATGTGGTAATACACCAGTTGGGCGCCGATCCAAAGGGAGACCAGGGCGGTGCAGACGGGCAGCAGGACGCGCCCCCGGCCGGCCGGGATTCCGCCGCACAGCAGGCCCAGCAGCATAGACACGGGCAGCGTAAACAAAAAGGTAAAGACCGCGCCCTCCACCGAGAGGGCCCGGAAGCAGTAGAGCTTGAAAAAGAGTTCCTCATAATAGATGACCGCCAGAAAAAAGAGGGAAGGCCTGGCCAGCCAGCCCCAGCGGTCCCACAGAGTGCCCGGGGCGGTGTGTTCCACGTCCAAGGACATCCGCCTCCTTCCATTTCAAGAATGACACTGGTATTTTACTGGATTTATGTAAAGTTGTCAACGGGTGTCACTTTCACGCATCTGTTCATTGGCGCAAAATCAAGTCCCATATCTCGACATTCTTTGTACATATCCACCAATGAATTTGCTTGAAAAAAGTGGGTGAATCTGATATGATAATCGTGCTTCATAATTTATTCATAAAGTCCCCTGAGGGCCGTGGAGAAAGAGAGGAACCGCCGTGTCCCAGCGCAGCGAGAAAATCCTGGAAGATCTGAAAAAGGCCTACACCGCCTATTTTGACATTGAAGAAATTGCCGACGGCACTGCGTTAAAGGCCCGGTGCGACTACCACATGCGGGACAGCCAGTACGTCCTGGTGAAGAAGGCGGAGCTGTGGGCGGCGGAGAGCCACGAGTACCTCTACCTGTGGGATGCGGGCCGTCTGGACACGGCCGGGGTGGAGGAGATATTCCGCCGCACTTTGGAAGACGGCGAGCCCCGGGTAAAGCCCCACTCCCAGCACATGTACACCTACCTCACCGCCGTGGCGCTGTATGACAGCGCCGACCCCAGCGCACTGGAGCAGCTGAAAAAGCTGAAGAAGCGCCGGGAATTTAAGCTATCGCTCCATGGATGGATGGAGTTCAGAATAGCCGCCGTGGACCTGTCCACCGGCGAAATCACCGTCAACCGAGCCGGGAGAGCCTTCGGGAAGGACCTCCGCCAGCTGACGGACCGCATCATCTCTGCAAACTAAATAAGGAGAGGAGCAAAAACATTTATGAATGCAGTACTGGTACTTTTGATCGGCTGCGCCATCCTGATCGTAGGTTATATCTTCTACGGCGGCTGGCTTGCCAAGCAGTGGGGCGTGGACGACACCAAGGTCACTCCAGCTCATGAGCTGGAGGATGGCATGGACTATGTCCCTGCCAAAGCCCCTGTCCTGATGGGACACCACTTTTCCTCCATCGCCGGCGCCGGCCCCATCAACGGCCCCATCCAGGCGGCCGTCTTCGGCTGGCTGCCCTGTATGCTGTGGATTCTCATCGGCGGCATCTTCTTCGGCGCTGTCCATGACTACGGCGCGCTGTTCGCCTCCATCCGCCACAAGGGCCAGACCCTGGGCGAGGTGGTGGCCGCCAACATCGGCGAGCGGGCCAAGAAGCTGTTCATCATCTTCTCTTACCTGACTCTGGTGCTGGTGGTGGCGGCCTTTGCCTCCATCGTGGCCGGTACCTTTAAGGGCTTTAACGACGACGGCACCCAGAACGCGGCCAACGCCTCTGTCGCCATGGTGTCCATCCTGTTCATTGTGATGGCCATCATCTTCGGCTTCTGTGTCTACCGCCGTGGCGCGCCCCTGTCTGTGGCCACCATCGTGGGCGTCATTGGCATCGTGCTGTGCCTGGTCATCGGCCTGAACTTCCACCCCATCTACCTGTCCAACGGAGCCTGGATGTGGATCATCGGCGTGTACATCCTCATCGCCTCGGTGGCCCCGGTGTGGATCCTGCTCCAGCCCCGTGACTACCTGTCCTCCTTCCTGCTGTACGGCATGATGATCATCGCCTTTGTGGGTGTGCTTGGCGCCGGCATCATGGGCCAGAACACAGCTTTGGAGATTCCCATGTTCACTGAGTGGAAGGACCCCATGACCGGCTTGGGCACCATGTTCCCCGCCCTGTTCGTCACCATCGCCTGCGGCGCCATCTCCGGCTTCCACTCCCTGGTGGGCTCCGGCACCACCTCCAAGCAGCTGGACCACGAGCGGGACGCCAAGCCCATCGCTTACGGCGGCATGCTCATTGAGTGCGCTCTGGCTCTGATTTCCCTGTGCGCTGTGGGCTATGTGTGGGCCGACTATGTGACCGGCACCCGCACCCCCACCGTGGTATTCGCCAGCGGCCTGTCCGGCATGGTTTCCACCATCCCCGGCCTGGGCGCCACCAAGGACGTTATCTACACCCTGCTGGTCCTCACCGTCTCCGCCTTCTGCCTGACCTCTCTGGACACCGCCACCCGTCTGGCCCGGTATATGTTCCAGGAGTTCTGGCTGAAGCCCGGCGAGACCTATAAGGACGTCACCGGCATCAAGGCCACCCTGTGCAACCCCATCGTTGCCACCGCCATCACCGTGGTGCTGGGCGTGGGCCTGGGCATGACCGGCTACAGCAAGATCTGGCCCCTGTTCGGCGCCGCCAACCAGCTGCTGGCCGGTCTGGCCCTGCTCACCGTCTGCGCCTGGCTGGGCAACATCGGCCGGAACAACAAGATGTTCTACATCCCCATGGTCTTCATGATGATCGTGACCATCTGGTCCCTGTTCCAGACTGTTACCAACCGTATCGGCCAAATCACCAGCGATAACCCCGAGGTGCTGGCCAAGGTGGACTGGGGCACCTATGCTCAGGCCATCCTGGGCGCCCTGCTCATCGTCCTGGCCCTGTTCCTGGCCTGGGAGGGCATCCAGACCATCTTCTTCAAGAAGAACAAGAAAGCCTAATCCACCCTGTTCCATCCAACAGAGCAAAAAGCGGGTCCGGAATACCGGGCCCGCTTTCTAATTGCCCGTTGCTGGTATTTGTGGTACAATGTAGGGACGCTTCATGAAGCGTCCGCTATTAATTGCCCGCTTCGTTCTGCGGACGTATCGCTTTGCGGACGCATTGCTTTGCAGACGCATTGTTCTGCGGACGCTTCGCTTCGCGGACGCATCGTGATGCGTCCCTACAAAATCAACCGAAGGTGATCCTATGAAAACCAGCAAGCTGATGTCTGTATTCCTGTCCGCTTTGATCGCCCTGGTGGTGCTGACGGGCTCCGTCGCTGTGCCCCTGCTGTGCCGGTCCTTCTACTACGCCCACATCGGGCCTATGGGGCTGGAGGAGTACGGGCTTTCCCGGGCCGAGATCGAGACCGCCTACAATGAGATGATGGACTTCTGCCTGGGCAGGCGGGAGGAGTTCTCCGCCGGGGTGCTGGCCTTCTCCCCGTCCGGGGCGGACCACTTCGCCGACGTGCGGGGGCTGTTCCTGCTGGACCTGCGGGTACTTGCGGCGGCGGTGGTCCTGCTGGCGGCGGCGCTGGTGTTCTGCAGGGTGAAAAAGCTGCGCCCCGGCCGTCTGCTGAACCGGGGCCCCGGCTTCTGGGCGGCGGCGGGGCTGGGTGCCGCCTTCCTGGCTGTGGGCGGGCTGGCCGCCCTGGACTTTGACCGGGCCTTTGTCATCTTCCACAGTATCTTTTTTCCGGGAAAAGACAACTGGATTTTCGACTGGCGCACCGACCCCATCATCCTCTTTCTGCCCCAGGACTTCTTCCGCAACTGTGCTATTCTCATCCTGGCCCTGCTGCTGATCTGGTGCGGAGCGCTCATTGCCGCCGACCTGTGGACAGATAGAAAGGAAAAACGTCCTTGAATTTGTACGATTTTCCATCTTGCGCATTGAGCCCATTTCTGATATACTACGGCGGATAGGGAAAAGGAGGGGAGTGCCATGACTGTGCTGACACATGTTAGCCCGATGCTCGGCGTCCCCTCTGTTTCTATCTGTTGGCGGCAATCACGTCTGTGATTGCTTTTTTTATTGGGACGAAAGAGAAGGGAGAACTGAAAATGAACGACAACCAACCTATCCGCGACGCCCGGCAGCTGGGCCTGCCCAAGATGCTGATTCTGGGGCTTCAGCACATGTTCGCCATGTTTGGGGCCACCGTACTGGTCCCCATTCTGGTCCAGGGCTACGGCCTGCCCCTGTCCATCCAGACTACCCTGCTGTTCGCCGGACTGGGCACCTTGTTTTTTCACTTCTGCACCAAGTGGAAGATACCTGCGTTTTTAGGTTCTTCCTTCGCCTATCTGGGCGGCTTCGCCGCTGTGGCCGAGCTGGACTCCGGCATCTACGCCGGCATGTCCGGGGAGGAGAAACTGCCCTACGCCCTGGGAGGCATTGTGGTGGCCGGCCTGCTCTATCTGGTTCTGGCCGGGCTGATTAAGGCAGTGGGCGTCCACAAGGTGATGCGCTTCCTGCCCCCGGTGGTCACCGGTCCCATCATCATCCTCATCGGCCTGTCCCTGGCCCCCAGCGCCATCAACAACGCCTCCACCAACTGGTGGCTGGCCATTCTGTCCATCGCCGTCATCGTAGCCGCCAACATCTGGGGCAGGGGCATGGTGAAGATTATCCCCATCCTGCTGGGTGTGCTGGTGCCCTACGCCGTGGCCCTGGTGACCAGACAGGTGGACTTCTCCGGCGTGGCCGCGGCCAACGCCGTGGGCATCCAGCCCTTTGTGCTGGCCAAGTTTGACCTGACCGCCATCCTGGTGATGGCCCCCATCGCCATCGCCGCCATGATGGAACACATCGGCGACATGTCCGCCATCTCCGCCACCGTGGAGGAGAACTTCATTGAGGACCCGGGCCTGCACCGCACCCTCATCGGCGACGGCGTCGCCACCTCCATTGCCGGCCTGTTCGGCGGCCCGGCCAATACCACCTACGGCGAGAACACCGGCGTGCTGGAGCTGTCCCGGGTCTTTGACCCCAAGGTGGTCCGGCTGGCCGCTATCTATGCGGTGGTGCTGTCCTTCTCCCCCAAGTTTGCGGCGGTGATCAACTCTATCCCCACCGCCATCATCGGGGGCGTGTCCTTTATCCTCTACGGCATGATCTCCGCCATCGGCGTGCGCAACGTTGTGGAGAACCGGGTGGACTTTACCAACTCCCGGAACCTGATTATTGCCGCCGTTATCATGGTGTGCGGCCTGGGCTTTAAAATCTGGGGCTTTAACAACGAGTTCTCCGGCCTCACCTTCCATGTGGGGGGCACCGACATCACCCTCACCTCCCTGGCCATCGCCGCCATTGCCGGCATCGCCCTCAACGCCATCCTCCCCGGCAAGGACTACCAGTTTGGTTCCGACGTAACCCAGGGCCGCTCCGGCGATTTTGGCCGGTATTGAGCCTTTTGTCGAAAATATGAAAGCCTGATGTACCTCGGATGAAAAATTCATTAAATAAAGATAAAGCCTCTTGCGTCCCGGCAAAAAATCAGATAGAATAGAGACACCAAACGGGAAACCGTTATTTAAAGGAGGCAGCATAATGGATTTTAAAGATACCTTTGATACGCTGAAGGATAAGGCCACTGATCTGGCTCAGGCCGGTGTCGCCCAGTCCAAGCGGCTGGCGGAGATTGCCAAGCTGAAGATGGCCAACATGGCAGAGGAAGACGCCATCAAAAAGGCCTATATCGAGATCGGCAAGCTCTACTACGCCGAGCAGGGCGCGTCTCCTGACGGCGCTTTCGCCGCCGCCTGTGAGAGGGTCACCGCCTCCAAGGCGGCCATCGAGGCCAACAACGACCGCATCGCGGAGCTGAAGCAGCCCGGCGACCCCGAGCCCGAGATGGAGGCGGAGATCGAAGCCGCCGCCGAGACGGTGGAGGAGGCGGCCGAGGCCGTGGAGACTGCTGTGGAGGAAGACAAGCAGGACTGAATTTTGTAAGGCAGGCTGTCCGTCCGGGCAGCCTCCTTTCGTATGATTGCCCCCGTTCCCGGGCAAACTGTGGCCGGGAGGGGAGCTTTATGGAGCAATTTGAGCAATATTACCGCCTGCCCCAGGACGTGGTAGGGCACGATGCAGCCCTGCTGTCCTACTGGGATACCATGCCCGCCAAGGCCCAGCTGCGGCTGCTGGAGAGCACCATCACTGTGTCCACCCTGGGGGAGCTGAAGATGCTGGCCGAGGAGTTTGGGGGATAGCTTGCGTGTTTTGTCAAAATGTGGTACGATAGGCAAAACATAAAGGAGTGTGGAACTATGCTGTTTTTATGGTACCCCAAATGCACCACCTGCCAGAAGGCCAAAAAATTCCTGGACGAGCGGGGCGCGTCTTATACGGAGCGGCACATCAAGGAGGAAAATCCCACCGCTGACGAGCTGCGGACCTGGTGGCAGGCCAGCGGCATGCCCCTGAAAAAATTTTTTAACACCTCCGGCATCCAATATCGGGAGCTGGGCCTGAAAGACAGGCTGCCCGGAATGAGCGAGGAGGAGCAGCTGGAGCTGCTGGCCTCCGATGGGATGCTGGTGAAGCGGCCCATCCTGGTGGGCGACGGCTTTGTGCTTACCGGCTTCCGGCCGGGGGAGTGGGAGGAAAAGCTGTAATATCTCCCCACGGTTGAATCGAAGCAACTCCGGCCATAATGAAAGGGCGGACGGATTTTAAAGTCCGTCCGCTTTTTATTTTGGCAAGGGGGTGGAATGATGGAACAAGACAAGAAAAAAGGCCCGGTGGTGCTGGGGCTGGCCCTTCTGGCCTTGGCGGCCTGCCTGGTGCTGGGGCTGGCGGGAGAGCGGCCCCGGGCGGCGGCCACGGCGGCCATGTCCCCGCTGGAACTGCCGAAGCAAGCCACAGCCTCACCCGTGACCGCAGCCGTGGGGCGCAAGGTGATTCCCCTGGGAAAGGCGGTTGGAATCAAGCTGTTTTCTGACGGTGTGCTGGTGGTGGGCCTGTCGCCGGTGGAGACGGAGGCGGGCTCCTCCTGCCCCGGCCGGGACTGCGGCCTAAAGGCAGGGGATGTGATTACCCACATCAACGGCGGTGAGGTAGACACCATCGAGCAGGTCCAGGCCCTGGTGGCCCATCAGGAGGGAGAGCCTCTCACCATCCAGGCGGTGCGGGGCCAGCGCCAGCTCCAGCTGACGGCGGAGGCGGTGGAGAACAGTCAGGGCGTCTATCAGCTGGGGGTGTGGCTGAGAGACTCCATGGCGGGGATCGGCACCATGACCTTCTACGACCCGGGCAGCGGTGTGTTTGGGGCCCTGGGCCATGGAATCAACGACGTGGATACCGCCATGCTCATGCCCCTGGAATCGGGGAGCATTATGCCGGCCTGCGTGGATCAGGTGAAGCGGGGCACCGGCGGCGACCCGGGGGAACTCCATGGCCAATTTGACCTGACCCGGGACCTGGGTACCCTGTACGCAAACACCAATCTGGGCATTTTTGGTCAGATGCCCAGGGAGACGGTGGGGGACGGCGTGGAACCGGTGGAGGTGGCCTCCCGAAATCAGGTGGTCACAGGTCCGGCAACCATCCTATCCAACATCCGCGGGAACGAGGTGGAGGAATTTTCCATTGAAATTACCCACCTGTACCCAGAGGGGGACGGGACACGCAGTATGATGGTAGAGGTCACCGACCCTGGCCTGCTGGAGGCCACCGGCGGAATCGTCCAGGGGATGTCGGGCAGCCCGATCCTGCAAAACGGCCGGCTGGTTGGGGCTGTGACCCACGTGCTGGTCAACGATCCCACCAGAGGCTACGGTATTTTGGCGGAAAATATGTTGAAGCAGGCCGTAGGAGAATATTAATCGGCGCAATCAAAAGGCGGTGCGGGTTCAGGACAGCTGTGCCCGCACCCGTTTGTCTATGAGAATGCAACGGGGGAGCAAAGCGCACGGTCTGTGTCCATTATATGGTAAAAATATCTAATTTTGTCGAATTTTATAGAATAATAAAAGATGATATTTCCAAAAAATACCACAAAAGGTCTTGCATATCTGGTCGAGTTATGTTAAATTGTAATTGGCCGGTCGAAATGGACCGGGAGAACACGAAGTCGGGAACTTTTGCCGGCCAAAACAAATCTTTTATCATGAGAAAGGAGAAAATCGCATGGAGAGCATCAAACGAGTCGTAGTGGCCGACACGGGAGTAGAGTTCCGCAAAAGTCTGGTGCGCACGCTGCGGGACGAATCTGGTCTTCAGGTTGCTGGAGAGACAGGGGATGGTCCGGAACTGCTGCATATGGTCCGGGAGATAAAGCCGGACGCGGTGGTGATGGAGATGGTTCTCACAGGGATGGACGGCTTGGACGTTCTGGACGAGCTGGCCAAGATGAAAGAGAAACCCCGGGTGCTGGTGTTATCCAGCTACATCAAAGGAGGTGTGGTGGACATGGCAGCAGCCAAAGGGGCAGATTTTTACATGACGAAGCCGTGCCGCGTCTCCGCGGTGGGCGAGCGCCTGCGGCAGGTGATGACGTCCAGCGTCTTGGAACCCCAAGAGGAGAGCAGTCTCAGCCTGGAAAGCCAGGTCACGGCCATCATACACGAGGTGGGGGTGCCCGCCCACATTAAAGGCTACCAGTATTTGCGGGAGGCCATTGTAATTGCGGTGGAGGATATGGATGTCATCAACGCGGTGACCAAAGTGCTGTACCCCGCAGTGGCCAAGCGATTCGGCACAACGGCCAGCCGGGTGGAGCGGGCCATCCGCCACGCCATCGAGGTGGCCTGGGACCGGGGCGACCTGGAGACGCTGCAAAAATATTTTGGCTATACCGTCTCCAACGCCAAGGGAAAACCCACCAACAGCGAATTTATTGCCATGATTGCCGACCGGATCCGGTTGGAGCGGCGGAAGAAACCCATGTAAACAGAGGGCTTGCCTTTCTCTCCTCCATCTGCTATAGTACCATTATACAGCTTGAGTCAGGCGAAACCTGTCGCTTTCCATCGAATGGAAGGATATGGGAGAAAGGTGTGAGTACCATGATAATCCAGTATACCCCCAGGGGGGTCTGTTCCAGAGCGTTTGAGATCGCGGTGGGCAAGGGCGTGATCCAGTCCGTCCAGGTGATGGGGGGCTGCGACGGCAACCTGAAGGGCCTGTCCTCCCTGCTGAAGGGCATGAAGGTGGAGGAGGCCATCCAGCGCATGGAGGGCATCCGGTGCGGCGGAAAGCCCACCTCCTGTCCCGACCAGCTGGCCCAGGCACTGAAAAAGGCGTTATAACAAAACCGGCCCGGAACCGCAATCGGTTCCGGGCCCTGCTGTTCCGCGCCTGAGATACGGCGGGACACCTTAAACAAGAAGCCCCCTGGAACTTTACCAATTCCAGGGGGCTCTTCTGGCAGCCGGAGAAGGATTCGAATTATAAAACAGCCGTTTTTATTCGGTAAATCCCGTAAAACAGTGTAAGTTCAGTATTGAAGAAAAGATAGATGTTTTAATTTTAGTAAATTGCTGTAAAGGGGAGGAAAGCGGCTAAAGGGTCAATTAAAGGGTAAAAGGTGTCCCATAAACCGGATACCCGTGGGGGATATGGCACACTCCCGCTCCAGGCGTTAAGTTGAACAGACTGCCGCCAAATAAAAAAGGACCGGGGATCGCTCCCCAGCCCTCTATCTTCCCTCATAGCCGCTTACTTCCCAATCTCCACCAACAGCCGCGCCGCCTCCAGGATTTCGGCAGGGGTGGCCTCCTGGGCCTCCATAACACGCTGTAAGGCCAGACGTGCCACCCTGATACTCTCGGCCTGTTCCTCATGCCGCCGCCGCTGTGCCTCCTGGTTGCGTTGCCGGGTGGCCTGGGCTTTCTTGTGGGATTCATCCATGCTCGTTCACCTCCCCCACGGTTATATGGAGCAAATCGGAACCAGACGCCAACATAGCCGCCAAAGCGTCCAGAACCTTGTCAGGGTGTTTGCAGCGGGCCAACTCCCGGGCCACCCTGTAAATATTCGGGTAACGCTGATATTTCTCCGTGTCGATCATGCTCTCACCCCCTCCCCGTAAATCAGGCTGACAACCGCTCTCTTGCCTGGGGCCGCATATTTGCATTTTTCCGCCTTGACTAAAATCCTTTGTCCGGTGGTGGTGTCAGCGTGTTTGATGTCCTCATAACGGTGTGTCTCCAGACGCAGGGCCGAATAATATCCCACAGCCTTGCCGCCGGTAGGGTGTGCCCTCGGCCCGATCATAACGCTGGGTTTCTCCCGCATTTGGTTTACCAAAATCAGGGTGCATCCGGTGTTATGGAGGAATGGAGCAAGAATTGGTAAAGCCTTTGACATGACTTTAGCCTGGTTCTCTCCAATCTTGCATTTTCGGTCATTGATACCGATACGCATATTTTCATTGGTCGGCAACGCTGTTACAGTGTCAATCACAATGGCTCCAAAACCGCCCACGATAGCGGTAAAACAGGCATCCAGGGCGGTTTCCAGCGTGTCCACGTTCAACAGGTACATATCCCCTGCCCCCCGGAGGATGTACGGAGAAAGCCCGTGGTCTGCGTCTACATAGAGGGTAGGGCCGGGAAGCCGCTGGGCCATGTGGAGGGCCAGGGCGGTTTTCCCGCTCCCCTCCCCGCCGTAGACCTCCACAATGCGCCCCAGGGGGATACCCCCGCCCATGATAGCGTCCAACTGGGGGAGGCCCGTAGAAACGACCTCTTGCGCCGGTGCGCCATAGAAAACGCTGGCCTCGCAAGTCCGGTTGATGGTTTCGAGTAGTGCTGTGTTCAAAAAAATTCCTCCTTGTATTTCGCCGGGGGCCGTGGTACACTAGGAGTACCGGGCCCCCGTGGTCTGGTTGTGCGTTGGCTCCATATCCTCTTGCTTGGCTGGCTGGGATATGGGGCTTTCCTTTAGGCAATGCAGAAGCGCCGGGCGACGGTCTCTCTGGTAAAGGCGGCCGCCACATCGGGAATGGCCTTTTTCAAGGCCGCTGTGTCCAGTCTGGACGACTTGACCGCTTTCCAGGTTACTTTGTACTCCCCGGCCCGCAGCTCCTCAGAATCGCCCATGTGGGCCTTGATAGCGTCCTTGATGGTTTCCGCCTCTGCCTGGGCTTCCTCAATGAGGGCTTGCAGCTGGCGCAGCTCCCGGACCTTGCTCTCGATCTCGTGAATACTCATTGTGTAAACCTCCTTAATTTTTTGGGGGACTTGTCCCGGTGGCTGGGGGCTGTTAAGGGTTCCTTACCTTCGCTGTGTCCCTTCTATCCTGTCCAACTCTTGTCTTGCGCTCCCTATTTGTTCTTCCGCCTTGACCGGGGCTGTCCCCTCCTGACATGATTATAATATCATATTTCCGGCAATACGTCTATTGACAGAGCGTACATATTTCCGGCAATATGTTTGTATATTTTACATATTGCCAGCAATAGACAAACGTGGTATAATAAGACCATAATGGAGGAGGTGTCCGAATAAATCGGCGCTCCCCAGGGAGGTGAAATATATGCCAGTACCAAAGGCAAACCAAAGGGCGGTAAATAAGTACAAGAAAATTAATTATGACCGCATAGAAATTACTGTACCCAAAGGGCAACGAGACGTATTCCAGGCCCACGCTGTTGCCCGTGGTGAAAGCACCAACGCTTTTATAGGCCGAGCTATCACTGAGACAATGGAGCGGGACAGCGCCCCGCAGGAGGCCGCAGGAACGGCTTTAGAGGCCGGAGTGGTATCTCTGCCCCCTGATACCCTCAAAGCCGCCCAGGAGGGCGCACAGGCCGCAGGAGAGGGCTTGCCGCAATTTATAGCGCGGGCCGTGGAGACACAAATGGAACAGGACAAAATGAAGGGAGGCGAACCGAATGAGTAACCGGGAATTATGCGTTTCTATGCTGGACAGCTTCACAGAATCTCAGCTTGGCAACGTGGCCGCTATGCTCCAGACGATGAAGAAAGCCATTGAGGACGCTATGAGTGGTGACGTTCCCAACGCTGAAACAGTGGAGGCCATGACAGAGGTTGACGCCATGATAGCCAGTGGAACCGGCGAACACTTCACCGGCACAACCGCCGATTTTTTCCAGCAGCTTGCGGAGGGTTGACCATGCTCAATCTAAACACATCCGTAAAATTCAAGAAGGATTTCAAGCTATGTATCAAGCGGGGGTATAACCTTCAGCTGCTGGAGGCCGTGGTGGACACACTCCGCATACCGGCCCCGCTCCCGGCTCAAAACAAAGACCACCCCTTGTCCGGGAATTGGGTAGGGCATCAGGAATGCCACATCCTGCCTGACTGGCTCCTGATCTATCGAGTGTCCGGGAATGAACTGTATCTTGCACGCACAGGCACACACGCCGATCTGTTCGGCAAATAAACAAAGGGCCAGGGCAATTATCCCCCGGCTCCTTCTTTTTGCTTCACTTGAATATCCGCAGCAGCCGCGCCATGTCCTCCAGTTGACGGCGCTGGTGCTGATCTTGGTACTTTGCGAACCGCCGCAAATATTTCCCGTATGTGGTCTGGTGCATATATCGGGGCCGCTCTGGAATCCATGCACAAAAACCGAACCCGTCCGGGCGCACCCTGGGCCACGTGTCCAGGAGCTTCTCCACCAGATTTACGCCCTTGTGGTAGAAATACATGCTGTCGGAGCGGGTCTCCTGCTGGCTCCTATAGTTCAGCCTGGAGCATTTGCGGCACAGGAAAGCAGCGCCCACCTGATACAGATACCGCACCCGCCGCCCACAGCCAGGGCAGAGAAAAAACGCCTGACTTCCACCATAGCCGTTTGCTTTACGTGACAGCTCTATGGTTCGGCTCCATCCGTCTTTGGGGTGCCGCACCTCGACAGTCTCAATGTCCCGGTCTGGTGCATATGTTATGTCCCGCCAACAGTCCAGCACCAGGGTCGGGCAGTTATCCCGGAGGGCGAACAAAACCCCATCATAGCCAACCTCCGCCGCTTCAAAGCTGTCAATCCTGGGTATGTTCTCGACTGTCCCGTGAGTCTTGTTCCAGCCGCCATTATTCCGCCATCTGGACACAGAATCACCCTCTTTTTTTATGCCGAAATACTATGTCAATTTCAACCTTTATGTTTCATTTCTGCCGCCTGATAGAAGGTCAGAAAATCGCTCAAATCCATGCAAATCAACCACTTGGAGCGGGAGCGCCGAAAAATCACAGTTGGCACACCGTCCCCGAATCGCTGGGCGTCTTTTTGGCTCTGCTGCATCCATTCCCATATCTTGGCACGCTCAGACCGCTTGATCTCCAGGTGGACACCATCAAGCCCATAGAGGTCAGGACGCTGCCCAAAAGACTGTGTACCGCCACGCTCCACAGGGTAGCCGTGATCTCGCAGTATGGCCATAACCTCCCGCTCCCCGTTTGCGCCCTTCCGCGTGCTTTTAGCTCCCGTGGTGATCACCATCCTCATGTACATCCACGCCTACGATCCTGCCGCTGTTCGTCTTATGTATTGTTATGGGCTTGCCATCATAGGCGGCACATAGAAAGTCGCATAATAGTTCTAACTCGTTCTGGTCCACAAAATTCTCCTTTCTGGTACACGGTTTTTGCTGTGCGTAGAAACTGTGTACTTTGTGTACCTCGTGTACTCTGGGGGACAAAGTACACGAAGTACACGAAATTATACCCTAACAAAAACTGTGTACCACCACTCTAAAATCGTGTACTGTTCACATCTCGACTTGCTCCGGCTCAGTGGTATCCATACGCTGAATCAAGAATCCCCGGCCTTTTTTGTTCCCCCTTTTCACCTGGATGTCTGTTTTCAAAAAATACCCATCATCGGCCAGCTTGTCCTTCACAGATACCAGCGCCTTTTTAGGTTGTGATCCGCCGAAAATAAAATCTCCATGTATGCCCTTAAATTCATCATAGGAATACCGGGTTGCAACAAACTGATTCGTGGAGGCTTCCAGGGCTTCTATCAGGGCATTGTGCATAGCGTTGTGCTCTTGGTCTCCCTGTATGACTTCCCACGGCGTGGACCGGCGGCGGGCCGCAGCTTCCAGTGTCTGCTTGGTCACATCGGAGAATCCATCCCATACCACCCCACCATCGTCTATCCGGTATCGGATCGACTTCCCATAGGCGGCATAGTTGGTTTTGGTATGTACCATGACCCGGCAATCTTCGTCTGAATCATCGAAGATCACCCGAAATGCAGACCGGGAGGCGTTGATAAAGTCGCTGGACCCTGTGGCGGCGTTGTTGGCGTTCTCCCCCTGGGCACGTTTATTTACATGAGATACCAAGATCATAGCGCACTGGCATTCCTTTGCAAGGTGCGCCAGCTTTTGAAAGACAGGCCGCAGAGCGTTTACCCGGTTGATATCCACTCCAGCTCCCAGAAATGCGTGCCAGGGGTCAATGATAACCAGCGCTGGAGCATAGGTTTTTACCGTGGCTTCAAATTCGTCGTAAGCGTCGGAAAAGTTCATCCCGATAGAATCGGAACAGTCCAGAATCATAACCTTGTCCAGATCAGCGCCGGACCGATATAGGCGTTTCCTCAGAATTTCCCCGCTGTCCTCAGCGGAAATAATCAGGACAGGCTTTCCCTCACCGTCAAATTCTTCTCCAGGCAGTGTTTTCCCAGTGCTCACCGCAGCAGCGATACCACAACAGAGGATCGTCTTGCCGGTGCCGCCGTCCGCCATCATCACGGAGTAGTCACCAATGGGAAGATAGGGATACCATAGAAAGCGGGTGTTATCCTCACCGAAAGAGGAGGCCGCTTTTGCGACACGGCCTTTTGTGGGCTGTTCTGGGCTGTCAGCCGGGGGTGGGGCCCATTGCGGTGCAGTGGTCAGCTGTGCGATCATCTCCGCGGCTTTCTCCACCCCGGCCCAGGTAATCAGGTCGGACACGTCCCCATGTTCGGGAATCTCCGGCCACACCGTGGAAATGTCCAGTACCTGGACGCTAGCGGCAGCACCATACAGGGCGGCAGCTGTTTCCTGTGCATAGGTCCGGCCCACATCGTCATGGTCTTGGAAGATACACACAGGCAGACCTCGAAGCTGTTCCGTGTACTCCTGCCGCCACTTTCCCGGTCCCGCTCCATCTTCGCCGCTGACGGCGTCATAGCCCAGTCGGTGGAGGTTGTCAGCGTCCTTTTCGCCCTCACAGACGAACACAGCCCCGGACAACTCCCCCGCTATGTAAAGGCTATGGGGGACGCCCTGGCGGTTGTAAATCCACCCGCCCTTGCCGTCCGGCCTGCGCCAGGAAAAGGACTTGTCTGCCCTGCGCAGCTTCTGTGCTCCGCTGGGGTAGGTGTAGGTCGCAATCACCGGAGACCGTCCGCTTAGCGAAGGAGTTTGGGGCTTGTCCATGAACAGGTCCTTGACCGACAGCCCCAGCGCCCCGGCAATATCCTCCACACCGCAGCCAGCGTGACATTTCAACAGTATGCGGCCGTCCTGGCCCGTGGAAATAGATAGGCTTCCATGTTGGTCATCATGGGCAGGGCAGTGGGCAGACCACTGCCCACTGCCGCCCTTCACCCCTTTAAGTCTAGGGAACCGCTGATTAAAGGCCCGTCAAACGCAATATGCAATCGAAATTGGGGGTAAAAATCCAAGTATAGGCCCGTATTGAGGGTAAAACACTCATTCTCCCTCTCTTATCCGATCTAAAGGGCGCAGGAACCCCAAGCGGGGCGTAATGAACCGCCCGCCCTGGCAAGCATATACAGGTTTGCACTGGCAAAGAGCACGTGTAATCGGTTGAGATTTTTTTGCAGTCCGCGGTAAACTGTCTTTCGGAAACCGAAAATATTCTTCACAATTCGGTAGGGATGCTCCACCTTACAGCGTACAGCGGATTTGCGGTTTTCAATGTATCGCTCCCAGTCAATGGCGTTGTCGGAAACCTTGGGCAGCCGACCTGGACGGCGGTTGATTCGGTATTCGATGGTGGAAAGCTGAGGGTCATGTTTGACTTCATCCCGTTTTTCCAGCCCCAGGTATGCGCTGTCCCCATAGACGACCTCGTCATCCTCCCGCAGTAGCTTCGCCGCTACGGTGACATCATGGACATTGGCGGACGTAGCTTCCACCGTATGGACAAACCCGCTGCCCGCATCCACCCCGGTATGGCATTTCATACCGAAATGCCACTGATTTCCCTTTTTTGTCTGGTGCATTTCGGGGTCTCGCTTCTTTTCCGCGTTCTTGGTGGAGCTGGGCGCGCTAATCAGCGTGGCGTCCACAATGCTGCCGCCCCGCATCATCCGCCCAGCCCGCTCCAGGCAGTGGTTAATGGCATCAAAAAACAGTTTCCCAATCCCATGTTCCTCCAGCAGATGCCGGAAATGCAGCAGCGTGGTGGCGTCCGGGACGTCCTGTTCAAAAAAGTTGATTCCCATGAATTTCCGCATGGCATAGCTGTCGTAAATGGCATCCTCCACGCCCTCATCTGACAGGTTGAACCAGCATTGCAGCAAATACATCCGCAGCATGATTTCAATCTCAATTGGTGGACGGCCACGCTCTCCGGTTGGATAGTACGGCCTGATAATTCCTACCCATTCGTCCCATGGGATGATCTCGTCCATAATCTCCAGAAATTCTTCCCGTTTCGTTTTCTTTTTCCGGCAGCTGTATTCCATATCGCTGAAACTTTCCTGTTTCATTTCTTCTGCCCCCCTTTTCTTTTATTTTACCATACTTTCCGGGCGGGGGGAATTAAATCAGTGGTTCCCTAGTTAAAATATCTCGGACGTCCGTACTTACTCACCGCCTATCTCCGCAGCTTGTCCCACCATCCGGGCGGTCTTTGCTATTTCGCCGCTTCTGCGGAGCATAGATTTTACAAACTGATTCACTTCCTCCTGGGTGTCTGCCAGGAAATATCCATGCCGGTTGTCGCTGATGATCAACGCCCCGGCCCGTCTTTCTGCCTCAATCATCCGCCGCACCTCCCGGCCCGGAAGACCAGCCAGCTCCTTCAGGTGCCGGAGCGGGACAGCGGCGCTTTGGCCGTGGCCCAGCAAATCGGCAATTTTCACCGCTTGCCCTGTTGGGGTGGGTGTGGTATCATTTGTGGTGGAAGTGGTGGCCTGTCCAGTCTCCGCTCCCGCCTCGACCCGTTCTGGTGTTGCAGCACTGGAGCGGGCCATTTTTTCTGTGCTCATGCGCTCACCTCCTGGGCCTGACGCTTCACCCACTCCCGCAGGCCATCCACATAGATCAACGTGCGGTTGCCCAACTTGAACGATGGAAAATCAGCCCGTCCTATGTACTGGTAAATCGTGGGCCTTGATACTCCCAGCAGCCGGGCCGCTTCTGCGGCACTGACGGCCAGAGGCTCCAGTTTGTCTGCCATCAGACCACCTCCCCAGCCAGCTCCCGGATAATGGAAAAGATTTTTTCCTTTTCCTCGGTGGGCAGTTCCCGGCGGAGTTTGCGGGACAGAGAACAGTCCGCAATCCCTAGCGCCTCCGCTATCTGCCACAGCTTCACTCCAGCTCCGGCGGCGGTTCTCCGAATGTCTTGGTTACTCATGGTCACACCTCCAAAAATTGTTGTTGACAGCTCTAATGTTAAGCTGTATAATTATTTTAGCACACAACAAGAGCGTTATCAAGATTGAAACAAAAGTTTCAACAGATAATAACAATTATAGAGCGTTTTAGATTGGAGTGCATATACATGGAGCGCAAAAATGACCGTTTGCCCATATTTACAGAAAGATTTAGAGAACTGCAAGGAGAGAGGTCTAACACTGAATTCGCCGATTTCTTGGGGATTTCCAGGCAGACAGTAGGCTTCTATTGTAATGGCGATCGTGTCCCCGATGCTTTGACGTTGATTAAAATTTCTCAAAAATGTGGTGTATCTGCTGATTGGTTACTTGGATTGTCAGATTACAAAAATAAGGAAACTGAGAGTACTTCCGCAAAAGAACTTGGTCTATCTGAAAAATCTGTAAACTTCCTTGCACGGCATATCCTCAAACCAGATTTTATTTCGACAATTAATCTTCTAATAGAAGATGCTGCCAATCTGTATGCAGACCCGGATGGGGGTGAATCTGTACTTGAGAATATCGTTCGACTTTTTGAAGTAGTGCCGTTTGAACTGTCAAGCAGATGGTTTGTAGCAACCGATGGAAAACTTTATACTGCGGAACAGGCATTGTCTTTACAAGAAGAGTACAATAATCTTGTGGATAAAATCTTTATTTCGGATATTATTGAGAATATCCTTCTAGATAAAATTAAGCGAGGGTTGCAACTATTAAAAATTGATTCAGATTATCCAAATTAAAAACCGCCCCCGGTGCTGACAACACCGGAGACGGCTATAGGGGCAACAAACTTTGCGGCCTGTTGCTCCTCCATCATATCAGGAACAGGAGGAAAAATCAATGGCAAGAAAATCAACACGAAATGCTCAGGGGAGCGGGACGATCAGGCAGCGGAGCGACGGACGGTGGGAGTGTCGATACACCGTGGGCCGGGACCCTGGCACCGGGAAGCAGATTCAAAAATCTATCTATGGCAGCACTCAGGCGGAGGTTCGGAAAAAGTTGGCCCAGGCCGTGGCTGCTCTGGATACTGGGGATTATTTTGAACCGTCAAAAATGACACTGGCCCGGTGGGTGGAAATCTGGCTGGAGGAGTACACCGGCGACAAAAAATATTTGACAGTGAAGCACTACAAGGCTCAATGCAAAACCCACATTGTCCCCAACTTGGGTGCTGTGAAGCTGTCGGAGTTGACCACACCGCAGATACAGGCTTTTTACAACAAGCTCCAGCGGGGCGGGCTGGCCCCTAAAAGCGTCCGCAATGTTCACGGTATCCTCACCAAATGCCTGTCTACGGCGGTACAGGTGGGGTATCTGAGGGATAATCCAGCTTCCAGGGTCACGTTGCCGAAGGTCGAGAAAAAGGAGATATGCCCGCTCACAGACGAACAGGTAAAAGCGTTCCTTGAAGTATCCGCTGAGGACGATTATGAAATTATCCTGAAGGTGATCCTGTTCACCGGCCTCCGTGAAGCTGAGGCCACCGGCTTGACTTGGGATGTGATCGACTTCAAGGCTGGGACGATTAAGGTCTGTAAGCAGCTCCAGAAGCGCCCTCTGAAAGACGGCGGCTTTACCTTCGCCCCACTGAAGAATAACAAGACCCGGATACTCAGACCCGCTCCCTTCGTTATGTCTCTATTGGAGCGCAGGAAACAGGAACAGATTACCCAAAAGCTGAAAGCGGGGCCCCTCTGGCAGGGGTGGGCCAGTCCAGAGGAGCAAAAGACAGCGCTGGTCTTCACCACGGCCACCGGCGGAAATCTTCACCCACAGACTGTCTATGAACATTACAAAAAGTTGGCTAAAAAAATCGGAGCACCAGAAAGCCGGGTGCATGATCTTCGTCATACCTTTGCCGTTTTGTCTCTCCAGAACGGTGACGGCGTGAAAACCGTACAAGGGAACTTGGGCCATGCCACCGCCGCTTTCACCCTGGATGTCTACGGCCATGTCAGCGAGAAGATGAAAGAGGACAGTGCCCAGCGTATGGAAAAGTACATTTCAAACCTGTAAAGGGTCAATTAAAGGGTCAGACTTCGGTGCAGAAATCAGCACCGCAATTTTTAAACGCTATTTCACGCTATGGATAAGAAAATCCCCTGGAATCTTTACAATTCCAGGGGTATTCTTTGGCAGCCGGAGAAGGATTCGAACCCTCACAAACAGAGTCAGAGTCTGTCGTGCTACCCTTACACAATCCGGCTATCCGCCCCGCTCTCGCAGGGACGAATGTTATTATACGCAAATGCTCAGAAAAAGTCAAGGGGTATTTTCAACTTTTTTTCCCGAACTGCACATCATGGCTCCTCCAGCGAAAAACGGAACCGGGTGGTCTGCCGGTACCGCTCCCCCGCCTTCAGAGTGGCGGAGGGAAAATTGGGGCGGTTGGGGGTATCGGGGAAGTGCTGGGTCTCCAGGCAAAAGGCGTGGCGGAAGCCGTAGGCCGCCCCTCCCTTGCCCTTCCGGCCGTCCTCCACAAAGTTGGCGGTGTAGAGCTGGACACCGGGGCTGTCGGTCTCCACCTCCATGACCACGCCGGTGGCACGGCTGCGGGCCTGGGCGGCCGGACGCATGACGCCAGGCCGCCCGTCCACCACAAAGTTGTGGTCATAGCCATGCCCCCACTCCAGCTGCTGGAAGGGTTCATCGATATGGGCGCCGATGGGGGTAAAGGCCCTCAGGTCCATCGGGGTGCCCTCCACCGGGTCAACGGTGCCCAGGGGGATGCTGGCGGAGTCGGTGGGCGTATAGGCGGAGCAGTATAGCTTCAGCTCCTGGTCCAGTACCGGCCCGCTGCCCTGTCCGGACAGGTTGAAGTAGCTGTGGTTGGTCAGATTACAGGGGGTATCCTGGTCGCTGACCGCCTCATAGCGGATGGACAGGGTGTCTCCCTCCAGGGCGTAGGTCACCGTCGCCCGGACATGGCCGGGGTAGCCCTCCTCCCCGTCGGGGCTGTCCAAGGTGAGGACGGCCTTATCCGCCGCTGCCTCCGCCACTGTCCAGACCCGGTGGGACCAGCCCACAGTTCCGCCATGGAGGTGATTGGGGCCATCGTTGCAGGCCAGGGCGTACGCCTTCCCATTCAGCGTAAAATTCCCCCGGGCGATGCGGTTGGCAAACCGCCCCACCAGAGCCCCGAAATAACCGCTGTTGGCCTCATACTCCGCCACGGTGTCGTAGCCCAGCACCACGTCCACCGGGCCGTTCCTTCCGGGAACGGTAAGGGTCCGGAGGGTACCGCCGAAGGTGAGTACCTTTGCCGTCAGCACGCCGTTGTCCAGGGTCAGCTCCCGGACCTCTTCCCCGCTTTGGGTCACGCCGAAGGGTACCCCAAATTCCTTATTCATCGTTTGGCCTCCTTGTTTTGATCTGCTGTGACCAGTATAACACACCCGCCCTCAAAAGGCAATTTTCAAATTGTACTTTACATCCGGCAGCTTGTCTCGTATAATAAGCAGACGTATGGGACAATGTGCATACCGCATACACTCATACATCGCAGAGAGAAAGGAGGCCATGGGCCCAGCCCATCAGAAGCGCCAGCACCCGCCAATACCCTCCCAGAGGGAGCCTGGCAGGACGACGAGGTGAGGGGAGAATCGAAGGTTTCGGCGGATGCCCCTCCGCGCCGGCTCCGGGTGCGTACACGGTCCACAAAGCCCACGGGCAACCGCGGGACAAAAGGGCCGTGACCGGAGAACGAGGTCAAATGGCTGCGAGTTTGCCCTCCTATTTTCCCTGCTGCGGCCAGGGTATCCCCGCCTTCGGCAGGATACCGGATCAGCAGCAGGCACAAGGAGGAAAATTGAATATGTGCGGAATTGTAGGCTATATCGGCAAAGAACAGGCCGCCCCCATCCTGCTGGAGGGCCTGTCCCGCCTGGAGTACCGGGGATATGACTCCGCCGGGGTGGCGGTGTTCGACGCCGGGACGGGCTCCCTGGCTGTCCGCAAGGCCAAGGGACGGCTCCAGGTGTTGTCTGACCAGCTCCACGGGGGCGCGGACCTGGACAGCACCGTGGGGGTGGGGCACACCCGCTGGGCCACCCACGGTGCCCCCAGCGATGTCAACTCCCACCCGCAAGTGAGCCGCAGCGGCCGGATCGCCGTGGTCCACAACGGTATCATTGAGAACTACGCCGAGCTGAAGGCCTTTTTGACGGCCCAGGGAGTCCCCTTCACCTCGGAAACCGACACCGAGGTGGTGGCCCAGCTCATCGAGTACTTCTATCAAGGCGATCTCTTAGCCGCCGTGGGCCGGGTACTCCACCGCATTCAGGGGGCCTACGCCCTGGGCATCCTGTGTGCCGACTGCCCCGGCCAGATTGTAGCCGTCCGCAAGGACAGCCCGCTCATTTTAGGCTACGGCGAGGGATGCAATTTCATCGCCAGCGACGTCACTGCCATCCTGCGCCACACCCGAAGGGTGGGCTACATGGAGGACGGGGAACTGGCCGTCCTCACCCGGGAGGGAATCCGGTGCTACAACCACCTGATGCAGCCCATCGAAAAAGAGACTGTCACCGTGGACTGGGAGATCGATGCCGCCGAGAAGGGCGGGTACGAACACTTCATGTTCAAGGAGATCATGGAGCAGCCCGACGCTCTGCGCCGGTGCCTCTCCCCCCGCATCCGGGAGGGGGAAATCGTCTTTGAAGACTTCTCCCTCGACGAGGAGTACATCAGATCCATGCGCCGCATCTACATCGTGGCCTGCGGCTCCAGCTACCATGTGGGCATGGTAGGCAAGTACCACCTGGAGCGGCTCACCCGCATCCCGGTGGAGGTGGCCCTGGGCTCCGAATTCCGGTACATGGCTCCCATCGTAGACGAACACACCCTGGTCATTGTCATCAGCCAGTCGGGAGAGACCCTGGACACCATGGCCGCCCTGCGGGAGGCCAGGAGGCTGGGAGGACACATCCTGTCCATCGTCAACGTGGTGGGCTCCTCCATCGCCCGGGAGTCGGACCAGGTCCTCTACACCTGGGCAGGACCGGAGATTGCCGTGGCCACCACTAAGGCCTACACCACCCAGCTGGCTCTGCTGTCTCTGCTGGCCCTGTGGCTGGCCCGGCAGTTGGGTACCGTCCCGGAGGAGGACTGCCGCGCCATGCTTGCCGCCTTCCAGGAGCTGCCCGGCAAAATGGAGGAGGTCCTCTCCCGCCGGGACGACATTCAGTATTTTGCGTCCCAATATTTTAACCACGACTCCATCTTCTTCATCGGCCGCAATCTGGACTACGCCCTGGGCCTGGAGGGCTCCCTAAAGCTGAAGGAGATCTCCTACATCCACTCAGAGGCCTATGCTTCCGGAGAGCTGAAGCACGGCACCATCAGCCTCATTGAGGACGGCACCCTTGTGGTGGCTCTGAGTACCTATGAAGTTCTGTTTGCCAAAGCCATGAGCAACGTGGTGGAGGTAAAGGCCCGAGGGGCCAGTGTGCTGGCCCTCGCCACGGCACCCCATCGGGAGGAGATGGCCCGCACCGCCGACTCGGTGATGACGATCCCTGAGATCCACGCGCTGCTCCTCCCCGTCCTGGGCGTGGTCCCCCTCCAGCTCTTCGCCTACTATGTGGCCCTCATGCGTGGCTGTGACATCGACAAGCCCCGGAACCTGGCCAAGAGCGTGACAGTGGAATAATACAGATGAGGTAACACAGGGAGGGGATGTCATGGAGCTGCGCACCTTGCGCTATTTTACCGTCGTGGCCCGGGAACTGAACATCACCCGAGCGGCGGAAAAGCTGAACATGAGCCAGCCGCCCCTGAGCAACCAGATCAAGGCCCTGGAGGAGGAACTGGGGGTCCGGCTCTTTATCCGGGGCAAGCGGCATCTGGAACTCACTGAGGAAGGGGCCCTCCTGCTGCGCCGGGCGCTCCAGATGCAGGAGCTGGCGGACAAGACCCGGCAGGAGATTGCCAGCCTGCGGGAGGGGATGACGGGCACCGTCTACCTAAGCATGGTGGAGGGCCGCGCCCCCTTCCTGGCCGCCCAATGGATTGCCGGCTTTCGGGAGGAGTTCCCCCTGGTGCGTTACAACCTGTGGAACGGCAGCAGCGATGATGTGCTGGACCGGCTGCACAAGGGACTGGCCGACCTGGCCGTCATCGCCGCCCCCTACGACACCGAACACCTGGAGGGCTTCCCCGTGGGCCAGGAGCCCTGGGCCGCCATGCTCCACCCGGGCCACCCCTTGGCACAGGGGCCGGGGGACACCGTCTCTCTGTCCAGCCTGGTGGGCGAGCCGCTCATCGTCCCCAGCCGCAAATCCCGGATCGAGTCCATCCGCCGCTGGTTCGGAGAGATCGGGGCAGAACCTCAGATCCTCTGCGAGATGTCCAACTATATGGACGCGGTGGCCCTGAGCAGCCAGGGGGTGGGGGTCAGCATCTTTCCCCAGACTCTTGGGGTGTCCAACGGGCTGGTGGTGTCCAAAGTGGTGGTACAGCCCGCCCGCCAGGCGGAGTACATTCTTGTCTGGAATAAGGGTCAGCCCCCTTCCGGGCTGACCCGGGAATTTATCCGCTATGTCCAAGATTTCCTGGAGGAATGCCCTGCGAAGTCATAGCGGCAGGCAGCCCCCGCGCAATGGCGCGGGGGCTTATCATATCTAAACGATATAGTAACCGCAATGATATATGTATTTCCTTTTTCCTCAAAGCTGTGCTAAGATAAGAGCATCCAAGGGAGATAGAGAAAAAACAAATCAAATTACAAGAAAGTGGAGGAACTGACCATGAAAAAGACATTCTTTGAGAAGCTGTCCGCCATGCTGACCGGCTACTACAAGTCGTTCTCCATGGACTTTTAACCAGGATACCTGAACAAACAGAAGGAGGAATTGATGATGAAAAAGCTGGTTGACTTCCTGTCAGAGTACTACGGGACCTTCTCCCGCTGAGTTTGTCCTCTCCAATCTTTGTGTGATCCATCCATCACCGAAGCCAACGCCCGGACAGTGGAAACGCTGGCCGGGCGCATTTATTTTTCACAACACGGAGGTATCACGATGAGTATTCACGAGGAATGCGGCGTCTTTGGCCTTATAAGCCCCCGGCCTGGGGATGTGGGCCGGCTAGCCTACTACGGTCTCTATTCCCTCCAGCACCGGGGACAGGAGAGCTGCGGCATCGTGGTCAACGATGACGGGGTGTTCTCCTCCCACAAGGACCTTGGGCTGGTGGGGGAGGTGTTCTCCAGTGAAACGCTGGACCGGCTCCCCCAGGGAACTATGGCGGTGGGCCACACCCGCTACGGCACCACCGGGGCCTCCAACCGGAGCAACTGCCAGCCCATCGAGGTCAACCACCAGAAGGGCCGCATGGCATTGGCTCACAACGGCAACCTGAGCAACGCCGCCCAGCTCCGGAATGAGCTGGAGCTATCCGGGGCTATCTTCCACAGCACCAGCGACACTGAGGTCATCGCCTATATCGTCACCAAGGAGCGGTTGTCCGCCCCCTCCATTGAGGAGGCTCTCAGCGCCGCCATGTACAAGCTGGAGGGGGCCTACTCCCTGGTGCTCATGTCTCCCCAGAAGCTGATCTGCGCCCGGGATCCTCACGGCTTCCGACCTCTGTGCTATGGAAAAAGGCCGGACGGAACTTACATCGCGGCCTCGGAGAGCTGCGCTCTGGCGGCAGTGGGGGCGGAGTTTGTCCGGGACCTGGAGCCGGGAGAGATCCTGGTGTTTTCCAGGGACGGCATTGTCTCCCGCCGGGAGCACTGCGGAAAGGCGGAGCACACCCCCTGCATCTTTGAATACATTTACTTTGCCCGCCCGGATTCGGTGATCGACGGGGTGTCCGTCCATGCCGCCCGCCTGCGGGCCGGAGAGATTCTGGCCCAGACATACCCCGTCCAGGCGGACGTGGTAGTGGGGGTGCCCGACTCCGGGCTGGACGCCGCTCTGGGCTACAGCCGGGCCTCCGGTATTCCCTACGGAATTGGACTCATTAAAAACAAGTACATCGGCCGCACCTTCATTGCCCCCGGCCAGGACCACCGGCTGGATCAAGTGAAGATCAAGCTCAGCGCCGTCCGGGACAGCGTGGCAGACAAACGGGTGGTGCTGGTGGACGACTCCATCGTCCGGGGAACCACCAGCGGCCGGATTGTCAGCCTGCTCCGGGAGGCGGGGGCCAAGGAGATACACCTCCGGGTGTCCGCTCCCCCTTTCCTGAATCCCTGCTTTTATGGCACCGATATCGACTCCAAAGAAAATCTTATCGCCTGCCGCCACAGCGTGGAGGAAATCGCCCGAATCATCGGGGCGGATTCCCTGGGCTATCTGCCGGTGGAGCGGCTGGGGGCGCTCATCGGGCAGGATGGCTGCTGCAGCGCCTGCTTTACTGGCCGCTATCCTACGCCGATCCCTATGGATACCCGGAAGAATCGCTTTGAACAAAAGCTGTCAGAAAAGCGGAGCTAGACATTTTTTACTTCCTGCTTCAGGTAAAATAGAGCTGACTCCGCATATAAACTGGCGGCAATCCCCAGGCATCTCTCATCGATATCAAAGCCGGGGGTATGGTGGGCCAGCCGGGAACCTGGAACGCCGTCGCTGCCGCTTCCTACAAATGCGTAAACCCCCGGGACGGCGGCGATGATCTCCGCCATGTCGTCCCCGCCCAGGGAGAGGGCCTTGGACACCAGATTTCCCTTGCCCACTACTTTCTCAATAACCGGAACAGTTTCGGCATAAACTCCCGCATCGTTGATAAGGGCCCGGGTAAAGGATTTGATTTCAATCTCAGCCGCAGTGTTGTACAGAGCGGCCACGCTCCGGGCCGTTTCGGCGATTTTACTGTTAAGCATGTCCCGTGTCTCCTCGGAGAAACAGCGGACGGTCCCTTCAATCACTGCATCCCGCGCCACAATGTTGTACCCCTCTCCGGCGCGGAGCACGCCCACGCCAATGAGGGCTGGGTCGGTGGGGCTTTTCAGCCGTCCCACCAGGCCCTGGAGCGCTGTGACAATTTGAGCGGCGGCATAGAGGGCGTCCGCCCCCTGTTCCGGGGTGGAGACATGAGCGCTTTTTCCGTTGATCCGGATGGTAAAATGGTCCACCGAGGCATTTTCTGCTCCCGGATTCATGGCCACCTGTCCTACCGGCAGATCAGACTGCATGTGGACGCCGAAAGAGCGGTCCGCCCCCTCCAAAGCCCCATCCCGGACAAAGAGGACAGCCCCCGCGCCGTACTCCTCCCCAGGCTGGAAGACGAAGTCAATTTCTCCCGCGAAGGTGTCCTCCAGCCGTTTCAGCGCCCGAACTGCCCCCAGAAGGGCGGCGGTATGGGCATCGTGGCCGCAGGCGTGCATGACGCTGGGGCACTGGGAGGCATAGGAGACGGTTTTCTCATCCTGAATGGGCAGGGCGTCGGTGTCCGCCCGAAGAACAATTTTTCTGCCCGGTCCCTGTTTTCCGTGGAGAATGCCCAACACTCCAGTCTCCCCCACCCGCCGGGTGGGGACTCCAATGGCGTTCAGCTCCGCCTCAATCCGGGCGGCGGTTTGGTATTCCTTCATGCTCAGCTCAGGGTGGCTGTGAAACCAGCGGCGCAGGGATATGATATAGTCTTGATCCTGTTGAATCAGCGGATGGATCGACATATTGCTTCACCTCAAGATTATGATTTGTTCCCGCCCCCCTCTGGGGGACGGGAACAGTGTTGTGTGGGGGAGAATCCCCCCTCCCGGGGGGCGGGAACAGCTTTTAAAACGCGGGAATGTAGGTGCCCTGATAGATATCCCGGATGGCCTGGGCAGTCTCCTCCGACTGGTAGGCAGCCAGTACCTTCTGATAGACCTCGTTGTCCAAATCGGCGGCGCGGCAGGCGATGATGTTGATGTAGGGGTTATCACTGCCGGGCTCCACCTGCTCGGTGTAAACCGCCTCGTCAATCTTCAGGCCGTTGTCGATGGCGTGGGCCCCATTGACAAAGGCGGCGGCCACATCGGGAATCAGGCTAGCGGTGTTGGCGGCCTCCACCTCCACAAACTCCAGCTTCAGGGGGTTGGCGGTGATGTCCTTCAGCTCGGGCATATAGCCGGCGGCGGGGTCCACCTCCAGCAGACCGGCGGACTCCAGAATCTTAAAGCACCGGCCCTCGTTGGTGGGGTCGCTGGGGACAGCGATCTTGTCCCCCTCCTTCAATTCGCTCACGTCGGTGATCTTATCGGAGTACAGGGACAGAGGGGCCACAATGGTGTCGCCCAGCACAGCCACGTCATAGCCCAGGTCGTCGATCTCCTTCTGGAGGTAGGCCTTGTGCTGGAAGGCGTTCAGGTCGATCTCTCCGGCGTCAAGGGCGTTGTTGGGCAGCTTGTACTCGGCAAACTCCACCAGCTCCACCTTGATGTTGTCCTTGGCCAGCAGCTCGTTCACCGTGTCCCACTGCTGGTTGTTGGCCCCCACTACTCCCACCTTGACCACAGTGGGCTCAGCGGAATTGCTGCCGCTTCCCAAGGCGGGGCCAGGGTCAGAGCCGGAACCGGTGCCGCCGCCGTTTCCGCCGCAGGCGGTCAGGGAAAGGACCAGGGCCGCAGCCAGTGCAAGAGCAAATGCGTGTTTCGTTTTCATGATAAGTTCCTCCTTTAATGGGGCAAATATTCCATTATCCCGGTTCAAAGGCGGGAGAACAGACAAAGTTAGTGGGCCGCTTTCCTGGCGATATAGCTGCCCACCGCCTGGACCACGCTCACCAGAATTACAATGATGAGGATGACCGTCCAGGTGATCTGGGGCAGGTTCTTGCTGTGGCCGTACATGATGGCGAA
>CAJTSQ010000002.1 GCA_910578735.1 uncultured Oscillospiraceae bacterium | reverse complement strand
CGGAATCCCTCCACCGCCGGGCTTTGCCCGGCGGTCCCCCTCCCTTTGGCAAGGGGGGCAATTGGGCGAAAGGAGGGCCGCCAACATGGACCGCGAGAAAACCTGCTGCTTTACCGGCCACCGGCCCGACAAGCTGCCCTGGGGAGAGGAGGAGTCCGATCCCCGGTGCGTCCGGCTGAAAAGGGCCGTTGCTCAGGCGGTGGAGGGCGCCTATGTGTCGGGGGTCCGGCACTTTATTACCGGCATGGCCCGGGGAATCGACTTATACTGCGCCGAGGCGGTGCTGGCCCTGCGGGAGGCGGAGGAGGACATCACCCTGGAGTGCGCCCGGCCCTGCGAGACCCAGTCGGACAGCTGGCCGGAGGGGGAGCGGGAGCGCTACCGGTCCATCCTGGAGCGGTGCGACTACGAGACCCTGGTCCAGCACCACTACGATCGCTTCTGCATGATGCGCCGCAACCGCTATATGGTGGACCGCTCCGGCCTGCTCATCGCCGTCTACAACGGTGTGCCCAAGGGGGGCACCTTCCAGACGCTGGCCTACGCCATGAAAAAGGGGCTGGCCGTCCACACCATCGACCTGGAGGACTTTTGCCAATGAAGAATACCTTAATGCACATCTGCTGCGCCCCCTGCGCCAACCGTCCCATCGCCCTGCTGCGGGAGGAGGGCATGTCCGTCACCGGCTTCTGGTTCAACCCCAATATCCACCCATACACCGAGTACCAGGCCCGAAAGCACACCCTGGAAGAGTACGCCAAAGAGATTGGCATGAAACTGGTCATCGGCGGCACCTACGACCTGCGGCCTTTTATCACCGCCGTGGCAGGGGATATCGACGGCCGGTGCGCCTACTGCTACCGGGTCCGGATGGAGCGGACTGCCCAATACGCCGCCGAGAACGGCTATGACAGCTTCACCACCTCTCTGCTCATCTCCCCCTACCAGAACCACGAGGCCATCGCCGCCGCCGCCCGGGAGGCGGGGGAGCAGTACGGCGTGGCGTTCCTCTACCGGGACTTCCGCCCCCTGTTTCAGGAGGGGCAGCAGTTTGCCCGGGAACACGGATTTTATATGCAGAAGTACTGCGGCTGCATCTTCAGTGAGGAGGACCGCTACATGGCGGCCAAGCGGAGAGGAAAAAAATGATCGAGATGCGCAAAAATTATCCTTGACAGCACCCCCTGCCGGTGCTATAATGTGCGGTGTACAAGAAAGTAGGTACGGCTCCCCCGTCCTCACCCCAGGCCAGAGCCAAAGGGTCAACATAGAAAAACAGGCCGGACAAACCGGCGCTGTTTTGTTGTGATGTGGGGGCCATACCGGCAACCCGCATTTTAATTTGTCTGGAGGTGCTTTCCCATCGCTAACACAGGTCATCAAACCAACGAAGAAATCCGGGATAAAGAGGTCCGGCTGATCTCTGAGTCCGGCGAGCAGCTGGGCATCATGTCTTCTCAAGAGGCCCTGCGCCTGGCCGAGGAGCGGAATCTGGATCTGGTCAAAATTTCCCCCAATGCCGTCCCTCCCGTGTGCAAGCTCATGGACTACGGTAAGTATCGGTTCGAGCAGACCAAGCGCGAGAAGGAAGCCCGTAAGAACCAGCGGGTGGTGGAGATCAAAGAAATCCGCATGTCCCCCAGCATCGACGTGAACGACTTCAACGTGAAGCTGCGCAACGCCCAGAAATTCCTGTCTGAAGGCAACCGGTGCAAGGTCACCGTCCGTTTCCGCGGCCGGGAGATGGCTCACACCAACATCGGACAGGAGCTGCTGCTCAAGTTTGCAGAGGAGTGCGGCGAGATCGCCGTGATGGACAAGTCCCCCAAGCTGGAGGGCCGGCATATGTCCATCTTCCTGTCACCCAAGCCTGCGAAAGACGCGAAAAAGTAAGAAAAGGAGTTCAAACTGTTATGGCGAACAAAATCAAGATCAAAACGCACAGCGGCGCCAAAAAGCGCTTCTCCCTCACCAAAACCGGCAAGGTCAAGCGGGCCATGACCAAGAAGCGCCACCTGCTCAACGGCCACGGCAAGACAACCAAGCTGAAGCGGGCCCTGCGCGGCACCACTTACGCCGACAAGACCAACGAGGCCGCAATCAAGCGTATGATCCTGTACAAGTAAGAAGAGGGAGGTTAACAAATCATGGCAAGAGTGAAGGGCGCGATGATGACGCGCAAGAGAAGAAATAAAATCCTCAAGATGGCCAAGGGCTACTGGGGTTCCAAGTCCAAGCATTTCAAGATGGCCAATCAGGCCGTCATGAAGTCCGGCGTATACGCCTATACCGGCCGCAAGCTGAAAAAGCGCGACTTCCGCCAGCTGTGGATCACCCGAATCAATGCCGGCTGCAAGATGAACGGCATGAACTACTCCACCTTTATGAACGGGCTGAAGAAGTCTGGCATCGTGATTAACCGCAAGATGCTGGCCGAGCTGGCTGTCAATGATAAGGCCGCTTTCACACAGCTCACCGAAACCGCCAAAAAGGCCTTGGCCTGATGGAAATGTTAAGAGCGCTCCGCCGGGAGCGCTCTTTTTTCATTGCCTGAGCCTGCTTTGGCCGCTGGACTTTACCGATTTTCAGGTGTGGTGACTATATTTTCCCGGCCCGCACTTGAATCAGCTGGGCGGTAATGCTGACCGCAATCTCAGCGGGGGTCTGTGCGCCGATGTCCAATCCGATAGGGGTGGTAATCCGCGCCAGGTCGCTGTCGGTAAATCCCATCTCTTTGAGTCTGGCGTTGACAGCAGCGGTTTTTTTACGGCTCCCAATTACCCCGATATACCGGGCGGGCGTTCTTAAAGCAAAGGCCTCACAGGCCAGATCATTCTTGTGTCCCCGAGTCATGATGCACACATAGTCATCTTCCTTGACGGACAGGCCGGCCCAATCCTCCTGGGTTTGAAGCAGAAGGGTCTGCTCCGCGCCGGGGAACAGGGATAGAGCACAGAAGTCGGCCCGGTCCTCCAGTACCCGGCAGCGGAAGTCTACCGCGGTTAAGGCCGGAACCAGTGCCTGGGACACATGTCCGCCTCCAAAGATGTAGACAATACCGGCCCGCAGGAGAGGTTCGATATAATAAATATTCCCGCCGGCAGTTATCTGCTTTGGGGCAGGACCTGCCTGCTCCAGAACCTCGTCGGGAAGGGGGGAACCCAGAACGCCCTGCACCCTTCCGTATAAGGACAGCGTGCCTGTTCCGCCGGGGGTGATGTCGGTGGCCAGCCAGCTCTCCTCGCCGTGACGGAACAGCTCCAGCGCGTGTTCAACCAGAGACAGGAACGTGCTGTCTTCCGCGGCGATATAGTGAAAATAGACCGTCACTTCCCCGCCGCATACCATCCCCAGGTCCTGCACCTGGTTCCTGTACAGACGGAAATGTTCCGTGCAGGAATACTTCTCTGCTAATGCCTTTAGGGCCAGCTGTTCTGCGCGGTGTTCCACCTCGCCGCCGCCGATGGTGCCGTAAATGCGTCCGGCCCGGGTTACCAGCATCCTGGCTCCGGCTCCGCGGGGGGTGGAGCCGGAGCTGGCCACGACAGTCACCAGTACAGCATTTTCTTCCTGCTCCAAAATGTCCTTGAGATGTTCAAACAGTTTTTTCATAGTTGTACCCCTTCATATGCCAGCGACCTGCGAAAGTCCTCCGGCGTGTCATTGTCCATCAGAATGGCCGGATCATCCACCGGCACATCCAGCACTTGGAAGCCCCCGGCGCGGACAGCCCCCCGCAGGCCGTCCGCACCGGTGTATTCCAGCACATAGGGGATGAGCTTGGCGGACATCATCACGGGATGCCCGGCCCGTCTGCCGAAGCGAGGCCGGACGAAATCCCCCTCCACCGAGAGAAGGCGCTTCACAGTCTCTCGCTGTACCAAAGGGATATCTGCCGGAGAGACCAGCACCCGCCCGCAGTCGGGGCGCACCTGGGACAGTGCCAGCTTCAGGGAATCCAGCTGCTGGGTGGCGGCAAAGTCCGGATTGTGGACAAAGATCATACCGCTGCCTGCCAGGTGTTGTTCCAGCTCCTCACGCCGGTGGCCGGTAACCACGATGACCGGCTCGGCCCCGGCCTCCCCCATCAGCCGGACGACCCGCCGGACCATGCTGACACCGTCAAGCTCCAGCAGAGGCTTGAAAGCCCCCATCCGGGAGGAAAGTCCGGCTGCCAAGATGATCCCCGCCGTTTTGCTCATAAAACCACCTCATTCATACAGCAGCAGCACATTGGCCGGCGCAACGCCAAATTGCTCCGGAAAACGTTCCGGCCGGCGGTCCTTGGGAACCCTCCACCACAGGGAAGGAGTTCCCTCCCTCTGCCCCTGATACCGAAACTCCACGATCCACTCGAAAGGCTCCTCCATTTCCCCCAGATAGGTGACGGGGAAGCGGTTCTGCATTGCCTTGGCGTTGAAGTAGTGGGCCCGGATGCCCACAGCCTTCAGACCCTCTCCCACCGGCCGGGCAGTCTGGAAGGTTACCCCCCAGTCCGGTACCTCCACCTGGCAGTTCCCCGTCTTCTGGGCGGGGGCGATGTTTTTGCAGCCGGTGAGCAGGCAGGCGCACACGCTGCCCGGGTCGGCAAAAAGGGATTTTGTCTCCTTTACAGACAGCAGCCGGCCCTGGTCCATCACCGCAATGCGGGCACACATATGATAGGCCTCGTCCCGGCTGTGGGTCACCAGCAGCGTATCTCTCCCGAACTGCTCCAGCAGCCCGCGCAGCTCCAGCTGGAGCTTGTCCCGCAGGTGGCTGTCCAGGGCGGAGAAGGGCTCATCCAGCAGCAGCAGCCGGGGCTGGCTGGCCAGGATACGGGCCAGGGCGGTACGCTGCTGCTGTCCCCCGGACAGCTGATGGGGGCGCAGCTTCTCCAGACCCTCCAGCCGGCACAGGCGGACCACCCGTTCCAGCTTCGTGTTCCGCCGTACCCGATCCTTTTCCCACCGCAAGGCGCACAGGATGTTTTGCTCCGCTGTCATATTGGGGAACAGGGCGTAATGCTGAAACAGATAGCCCACCTGCCGCTTTTGAGGCGGCAGATTGATTCCCCTTTCGGAGTCAAAGAGGGTTTCGCCGTCCAGCACAATGGTCCCCCGGTCGGGCCGCTCAACCCCGGCGATGCACTTTAAGGTCATGCTTTTGCCACAGCCCGAGGCCCCCAGAAGCCCCAGCGTCCCGCCCTGGGTCTCGAACCGGGCGGTCAGGCGGAAGTCCCCCAGCCGTTTTTCTATGTCCACAAACAGGCTCATTTTGTCACCGCCTTCTGCTTGTGCTCCAGCAGGTTTACGCTCAACAGCACCGCCGTGCTGATGGCCAGATTCACCAGTACCCACAGGAAGGCCCCCGCCTCGTCGTTGGTGCGCCACAGCTGGTAGACGGTGGTGGAGATAGTGGCGGTCCTGCCCGGGGTATATCCAATGAGCATACTGGTGGCGCCGTACTCCCCCAGGGCCCTGGCAAAGGCCAGCACAGCCCCCGCCATAATGCCCTGGCGGCAGGCGGGCATGCGTATCCGCCAGAAGATGTAGGTGTTGGACAGCCCCAGTGTCTGTCCCGCCTGGGACAGGCTCTCATCAAAATTCTCGAAAGCGCCCCGGGCTGTGCGGTACATCAAGGGGAAGGCCACCACCGACGCGGCCAGGATGCCGCCCTGCCAGGTCATAACGAATCGCACCCCAAACTGCTCCAGCAGCATGCCCAGGGGCCGCTTTGCGCCGAAGACCAGCAGTAAAAAATAACCGCATACTGTGGGCGGCAGCACCATGGGCAGCGTGAGGACCACGTCCAATACGCCCTTGACCGCCCTGGGGAGCCGGGCGGCGTAGTAGGCGCACAGGATCCCCAAAAAGAACACGATCACGCAGCTGGCCGCTGCAATGCGCAGGGAGTTGAACAGAGGGTACCAGTCCATAGCGCGCTCCTATCCGGCGGGGGTGAAGCCCACCTTTTCAAATACCTCCATGGCCGCGCCGCTCTGAAGAAATTCCAGAAAAGCCTTTGCGGCCTCCGGATGCTTGCTCTCTCCCAGCACGGCGGCGGGGTAGATTACCTGTCCGCACATCTCTGCCCCGGCGCTGTCCACCGCTGTCAGCCCCGCGCTGGAGGCGTCTGTGCGGTAGACCACGCCACAGTCTACGCTGTGCGCGGAAATCTGGGTGGTGACCTCTTTTACATTGGAGCCGTAAGTGATGTTCCCGGCGGCGGCTAATACCTCCTCATCCAGGCCGTAGAAGTCTAAAATTTTCTGCGTGTACTGGCCCACGGGTACGTCGCTGTTGCCCATAGCCAGCAGGATGCTCCCGTCCTCCAGTGCCTGAGCCAGGCTATCAAAGCTGTCGATCCCCTTTGGGTTGCCCTCCGGGACACACAGCACCACCTGGTTTTCCAGCAAATCTATCCGGCTGTCCGCCAGAAGGGAACCTGCCTCGTCCAGGGTGTTCATCTGCTTCTGGGCGGCGGAGAGAAACAGATCGCAGGACGCTCCCTCCTGAATTTGGGTGAGCAGGGTGCCGGAGGAGTCAAAGTTATAGGTGATGGTGACCCCCGAGTGTTCCCTCTCATAGGTGTCTTTCAGCTCGGTCAGGGTCTCGGTGAGGGAGGCCGCGGCAAAGACCGTCAGCTCCACACGCCTGGTTTTTCCGTCTCCGCAGGCGGAGAGGGCCAGCAGCAGCGCCGCCGGCAGGATCATGCTTGTGATTTTTCTCATTGGTTTACTCCTTGCTCCCATATTTCAGGGATGTATTTATATAAACGTGGATTTACACGTTTATATACAAAGTAAATGGCGGAGAAAACAAGCTTTTACTGCTCTGCCGTTATTTGCAGCAGGTCGTGTTCCATTTCTTTTGTCTCCAGGCGCGGCTGGAGGCGGCGGAGATAGGTCAGGCACCAGGTACAGTGCTCCTTCTCGCTGTCTGGCCAGAGGCGCTCCAGCGCGGGGCAGCTCCACTGCCGCGCTTTCAACAGCTGCCGGATTTTCCAGGTGATATAGATTGTGATCCCTTTCCACCGGGGGGAACCGATGGTGTCGCACAGCTCCAACGCCCGGTTCAGCCGTTCGGCCGCCTGTTCCAGCTGTCCCTCCTCGCTGTCAAACAGAGCGAGATAGGACAGGGCGACAGGGTATTCGCTGTATTCGCGGGATTCCTCATAAATCTCCACCGCGTAGCGGAACAGCCGTTTGGCTTCCCTGGGCTGCCCGCTTTGATAAGCCGCCACGCCGTAGTTGGTATAAAACAGGGCGGCTCCGGGGTAATAGCCCCGGCTCCGGTTGTAGGCGATGGCTTGGTCATAGTTGAAAAACGCCAGGTCGTAGTTCCCCTCCAGGCGATAGGTCTCTGCAATGTAGTTATACACGCCGGCGATGTTAATGGCGTAACGTCCGTCCATATTGGGGTCCAGGGCCTGAAAGGTCTCAATCGCCTGGCCTAATATGGCCCGGGCCTGGGGGTAGTGGCCCCGCGCCAGCTCCAGAAGGCCGGACAGCCGGAGATAGACGCCGTAGTCGGCGGAATGCTCCATCCCCTCCAACCGGCTTTTCAGGATAGACAGGTGCTTGTCCATAACCTGTATGTTGCCGGTCTGTATCCCGAAGTAGACCAGCTGGAGGCGGGCCTGGATCTCCATACTCCGGTCTCCCATCCGGCTGCAGCAGTCCAGCAGGCGGCTGAGTACCTCCAACCCCTTCTCGTAGCGTCCGTCATGGATATAGCACCGGCTCTGCACGTGGAGGAGGATCATCTCCAGGTAGTCCAGCTCCAGGCGCTTGGGGGCGAAGCGGCGCAGTTCAGCCAGTTCCGTCTCCAGCGTCTGAAAATAATCTGTCAGCCCGTCGGGCCTGCCTGAGCCGGTTTTTGGGTCCGCCGTGAGGGTGGGCAGCAGTTCGTAGCACAGCCCGGCGTAGGCATCTAAAGACAGCACGCGGTACCGGAAGGAGCTGAACCGGTCGCCGCCCGCAGTATAGTGATGGATGAGCTGGTCATAGGGGGTGGCCTGCCCAGACTCCAGGCGGGTCTCCCAGTATTGCGCGGCCCGAAGGTGGAGCAGCCTCCGCCCGGACTCCGACTGCTGCCGGGAGACAGCGCTTTTGATCCGTTCATGGGTAAAGCTGTACTCCAGGCCGTCGCCCCTGACGGCCTCCAGCAGCAGCTTCTTCTGGGTCAGCTGGTGGCAAAGATAAGTCAGCTCCAGGGCATCCTTTTGCAGGATGGCGGACAGGGCCTGGAAGGGCGCCCAGCTGATAAACACAGAGACCAGCTCCAGCACCCGGCGCTCGCCCTGCGACAGGGAGGACAGGCGGTATGCGATAATATCTTCAGGGATGTGGGGCGGGCCGGACAGCTCCCCCTTTTCTCTCAGTACATCGGCCAGCTGAACCAGCAGAAGGGCGTTGCCGCCGGTGTTCTGGTAGGCGTGCTCGACCAATTCATTCTGCAAATCCTGATTGACGCACCGGTGGAGAAAGCACTGTGTCTCCTGCCGGGTAAACCGCCGCAGAGGCTGCCGGCGGATTATGTTGTCCCGTACACCGTCCTCCACAAAGCGCTCCATATGGGCGGGGAGGATATCCCGGGCGGTGCAGATGACCGCTATGTCCTGCCGGCTCAGCCGCCGCAGGAACAAAGCGAGCAGTTCCATGCTGCTGTAATCCATCCAATGGATGTCCTCAAAGACCAGGAGGATTGGAACTCTCCGGGCCGTCATGGAGAAGATGGTCAGCAGACTGCGCAGGGCTGTGTAATAATCCGACTGCAGGGGGAAGTCCCGGTCGGAATCGGTCAGCTGGGTCTCCAGTCCGGAGGTCAGCACCGGAAACAGGGCGGCCGCAGTCTGGACATAATTTTCGGGGATGGTGATGTGCCGCAGCTCCAGCTCTGTAACCAGGGCCACGATGACGGAGTTCCAGACGGCCAGGGAGGTGCCCATCTCTGTCTGGTAGCAGAAGCCCCGGCAGACCAGCCAGTCCGATAGGTCATATTTGTCCAGCAGGTGGTTCAGCAGATAGGTCTTGCCAATCCCCGCCTCTCCCTCCAAAAGGAGACAGGGGGCCTGACGCGTTCCGGCGGTCATGCCGCACAGGGCCAGCAGTTCCCGCAGGGGCTGTTCCTTGCCCACCAGGGAATCGTCCTCTGACCCCTCCGCCTGGGAAGCCTGGGTGTTCCACTGGTCGGCGATCTCGTAGTAGAGGGCGGTAGTCTCTTTCAGCGGGGCGATGCCGAACTCGTCGGACAAGTGCTGGCAGAGGTTTTGATACAGGGAAAAGGCGCGCCGGAACTGCTGCTGGGCACAACAGACCCGCATCATCAGCATCACCGCATTTTCCTCTACCGGGTCCGTCTCCAGATAGGACATACACAGCTGTTCAGCCTGTTCCAGCTCTCCGCGGTTGTAATGCGCTTGTCCTGCCTCCAGCAAGGCCCGGAGGTACAGGGCCTGCAGAGAGGCCCGTTCTCCCATCAGCCAGTTTTCGAACAATTCCGCTTTCGGGATGCTGAATCCCCCCAGGAACTCCCCGCCGTACAGCGCGGGGTCACCGGTAGCCAGAAATTCAGATACGTCGCACCACAGTTCTGTCTTGGAGTTCATCTCCACCACGGCTCTCTGACCATCGGAGAAGGGGTCCCAGCCCAGGCCCTTCCGAACGGAGTAGATGGCGTGGCGCAGATTTTTCAAGGCGGTCTGGCCGTCCGTGTCGGGCCAGAGCAGACCGATCAGCTCGCTGCGGGCCGCCCGGCGCTTTACAATCAGGTAATACAACAGGGCGTCCGCTTTTTTATAGGGGAGGCTCAGAACTCTCCCGTCGGTGGTGATTTGGGGCGTGCCAAATAATTTTGCAATCAAACGCGCCATACCCAGGCCCTCTTTCCAGTGTTGAATCAAAGCCTAAGAGATACTTTATCAGAAGAATATAACAACGGCAACTGTTTTTTTAATATTTCGCTTTCTTGAGCACAAAAGGTATAACCGTCCGGCTGAAGGTCAGCGGGGCGGTTCTCCGTCAGGGCCAGGGGTAAGGGGCAGCGTGAAGACGGGGCAGCCCTCCGCGGCGGGGGAGGCGGCGCACTGGGGGAGGGCCACTTCGATCCCCTCCTCTGTCAAACACCAATTCTTCAGGGGACGGGCCTTTCTGGCTTTCCGGACCCAGTCGCCGTCCAGAAAGCAGTCGCCGGCCTGGCGGCGTGCCTCCCCCTGCCGGATCAGGGACTGCCACAGCCGGTCCCGCCACCCCTTCTCCCCGGAAAACAGAGACCGCAGGGGCTTAGGCGTGCCCTCCCGCACCGTCCAGACGTCGCCCCAGCGTACCCGGGCAGGGCCCCTGTCCCCCCTGTCCTCCCGGCCCTGAAAGCGAAGACTGAGCAGGCCGTCCTGGATCAGGGCGGTCTCTCCCCGCAATTCCCCCCGCCAGGGCGCAAAGGGGTGGGCCGACTCCCGGTGGGCGGCCAGCTCCAGGCAGGCCGCCCAGTAGACCTCCCGTTCCCAGCGCCTCCTCCAGTGGCTGGCCAGCCGGGCGTAGTACCGGCTGACCCACCTTCCCCCCAGGCCGCCCCCCTCCACTTGGGGCCAGGACAGGGTGTATTCCAGCACCGGTTCGCCCCCCAGGGTCAAGGTTCGTTCCTCCTCCTGCCAGGTGATGGTGATCTGCTCCATGTGCCGCGCCTCCTCTCCTCATTTCTCCATCCTATGCAGCGGCAGCCTTTTGTGCTTTCTTTGCTTTTTTAAGTTTACTTTTTTAAGTCAGTGTGTTAAAATAGATAAAAATACAGGAGGGGCAGGTTGGTCAAATGTCAAAATTTTTGGACAAGCAAAGCAGTGACGCCCTGTATCGGGCCATCGTCAGCATTCGGGATGAAAAAGAGTGCCGCCAATTTTTAGAGGACCTGTGTACTGTCTCAGAGCTGAAGGCTATGGCCCAGCGCATCGACGTGGCCATGCTGCTGGACGACGGGCTGATCTACAGCGAAATCTTGGAGAAGACCGGGGCCTCCAGCGCCACCATCAGCCGGGTCAACCGCTGTCTTCATTACGGGTCAGGCGGTTACAAGATGGTGATTCCCCGCCTGCGGGGGCAGGAGACATGAGCAGCTACGGTCTTCTGGCCGGCTGCTACGACCAGCTGACCTACGATGTGGACTACGCCGCCTGGGCGGACTACATTGAGAAGCACTTTGCCAGGCGTCCCCTGCCGGGGCGGACTGTGCTGGACCTGGCCTGCGGCACCGGCTCCCTGACCCGGGAGCTGGCCCTGCGGGGCTACGAGCTGATTGGGGTGGACCGGTCCCCGGAGATGCTGGCCGAGGCGGCGGAGAAGAACCGGGGCGTTGCCCCTGTCGAGCCCATGTTCCTCTGCCAGCCTATGGAGAAGCTGGACCTGTACGGCACCATCGACGCCTGCGTCTGCTGCCTGGACAGCGTCAACTATGTGACAAGTCCCAGGCGGCTGGCCCAGGCCTTTCAGCGGGTCCATCTGTTCCTTATGCCGGGGGGACTGTTCCTGTTCGATGTGAATTCCCCGGAGAAGCTGGCGGGGCTGGACGGCCAGGTCTTTTTGGACGAGACAGAGGACACCTACTGTGTATGGCGGGCGGAGTTCTCCAAGCGGAGCCGCGTCTGCTCCTACTTTATGGACATCTTCCGGCTGGACCGGGAGACCGGCCGGTGGGACCGGGGGGAGGAGCTCCACGAGGAACGGGCCTACACCGTGCCGGAGCTGACCGCCATGCTGGAGGGAGCAGGGTTTTTGGACATCAAGACCTATGGAGAGCTGAAAATGCGCCCGCCCGGGCCGGGCGAGCAGCGCATCTTTTTTACCGCAAGAAAGGACGCGTGAACAATGGAGAACGAGATCGTCAGAGGAATCACAGGGGACGGCCTGGTCAAGGCCGCCGCCATCACCGGCCGGGACATTGTGGAGCGGGCCCGGAATATCCATAAGCTCCTCCCTATGGCCACCGCCGCCCTGGGCCGGACCCTGATGGGGGCCTCCCTGATGGGGGATATGCTCAAAGAGGAGCAGGGGGCTGTCACGCTGCAGGTCAAGGGCGGGGGGCCTCTTGGCACCATTCTGGCCGTCTCCGACTGCGGGGGGAATGTGCGGGGTTACGTGCAGAACCCCCAGGTGGAGCTGATGGAAAAGCACCCCGGAAAGCTGGATGTGGGGGCCGCCGTGGGACTGGACGGTACCCTTACGGTCATCAAAGACATCGGGCTGAAGGAGCCCTATGTGGGTTCCATCGGCCTGTTCTCCGGAGAGATCGCCGACGACCTGGCCATGTACTTTGTAGAGAGCGAGCAGATTCCCACCGCCTGCGCCCTGGGGGTGCTGGTGGGGCTGGACCAGAGCGTCACCGCCGCCGGGGGGTATCTGATTCAGCTGCTCCCCGGGGCCAGTGAGGAAATGATCGCGAAGATCGAGGCGGGGGTCCGGGGAATGGGCCCCGTCAGCCAGGCTCTGGCCGGCGGGCTGGATGGGGAGGGCCTGCTGCGGGCGGTGCTGAAGGACTTCGATCTGGAAATTTTGGAGAAGCACCCTGTGGAATACCGTTGTTACTGTTCCCGAGACCGAGTGAGCCGGGCTCTCATCAGCATGGGCCGGAAGGACCTGACAGAGCTGATTGAGGAGCAGGGCCAGGCGGAGCTGACCTGTCAGTTCTGTGACGCGGTGTACCGCTTCTCCAGAGAGGAACTGAAGCAGCTGCTGAACGAGATGTAGAGGCGGATATCATCCGCCCGTAAAAAAGGAAGCCCGGACGGAATTTCCGTCCGGGCGCTGTGTTCTTACAGGTTCAGGGTTCCGCCGTTGGTCACCGCTTCCAGCACGGTGTACAGGCTCATATCGAACTCCTTGGTCATGGACAGGGCCTCCTCCATGTCCAAGTCTGTCAAGTGGCCTCTCTGCACCGCGATGACCCGGTTGCCCTTGCCCTCTATCAGGGTGTTGACCGCCATATAGCCCATGCGGCTGGCCGTCTCCCGGTCCCGGGCGGAGGGGGAGCCGCCCCGCTGGATGTGCCCGGGGACGGTGACCCGGGGATCAATTCCGATCTCCTCGTGGATGCGTTCGGCGATCTCAAAGGCGCTGCCCGCGCCCTCGGCCACCACCACCATGTAGTGGGTGGTGCCGGCCAGCCGGGCCCGGCGGATTTTTTCCACCACGTCCCGCTCAAAGTCCACGGGACGCTCGGGAATGAGCACGGCGGTGGCACCCACAGCGGTGCCCACATACAGGGCCAGGTAGCCAGCGTGGCGGCCCATGACCTCCACCACAGAGCAGCGCTCGTGGGACTGCATGGTGTCCCGCAGCTTGTCGATGCACTCGATGGCCGTGTTGCAGGCGGTGTCGAAGCCGATGGTGTAGTAGGAGCAGCCGATGTCGTTGTCGATGGTGGCGGGGATGCCGATCACGTCCAGCTTGTGACCTCGCTCCGCCACCTGGCGGGAGAGGGCCAGCGCCCCACGGAAAGTGCCGTCGCCGCCGATGGCCACGATGCCGTCCAGCCCCAGCAGCCGGCAGGTGCCAATGGCCTTTTCCCGGCCGGCCTCGTCCATAAACTCCTTGCTGCGGGCCGTGTACAGGATGGTGCCGCCCCGGTTGATGATGTGGCTGACATTGCTGCTGTCCAGCCGGACAAAGTCACTGCTGATCAGGCCGCTCCAGCCCCGGCGGATGCCGATGCACTCGATCCCGCTGCCGATGGCCGTGCGGACCACGGCTCGGACAGCCGCGTTCATGCCCGGAGCGTCTCCGCCGCTGGTCAGCACACCGATTCGTTTGATTCTGTTGCTCATAACACATACCTCCTTGTATTTCACGGTCCCGCAATCCGGGCCGCCCGCTGTACGATTTGTAACAATTATGTCATTGAACCCAGGAAATGTCAAGAATCCAGGCCAAAACGCAGCTGGTAAACCCCGCCAATTTTTCGGACGTGAGGCCAAAAAAATTTATCGGCAAAAAATCTCATTTTCCTGTTGACAAGCTGGCTCAAGTCTTGTATAATAATCAAGCCGTCGCAAGTGCGGCGGTTGACCGGGGAGCATAGCTCAGCTGGTAGAGCACATGCCTTACAAGCATGGGGTCACAGGTTCGAGCCCTGTTGTTCCCACCATTTCGACCCCCCTTTTCCCCCGGACTACCTGGCGCGGTAGTTCAGTTGGTTAGAACGCCGGCCTGTCACGCCGGAGGTCGAGGGTTCAAGTCCCTTCCGCGTCGCCACCCGCCTCTGTAGCTCAGTTGGTAGAGCAGAGGACTGAAAATCCTCGTGTCGTTGGTTCGATTCCGACCGGAGGCACCATCCCCCCGCAAGCACACTTGCGGGGGACCCCAATGCGAGTGTAGCTCATCTGGTAGAGCGCCACCTTGCCAAGGTGGAGGTAGCGAGTTCGAGCCTCGTCACTCGCTCCAAACAGGGCAAAGAGTCTTTGCCCTGTTTTTCTCAAGTTATATTCTGCTTAAAATCGCATATGCTAAAAAGGACGGTGCCATAGCCAAGTGGTAAGGCAGAGCTCTGCAAAAGCTCCACCCCCAGTTCAAATCTGGGTGGCACCTCCATGATAGGCAAGCCTGCATGTAACGGTAGTTATATGCAGGTTTTACCTTTTCTCATATTTTGACATTTTTTCTAAAAAACGTTTTCAAAAAGAAATTTTTATGGTATATATATATAAATGAGGCAGTGAATCAAATTCCGTCGAAATATAAAATATTACCAAGAAGAAAAGGTGGCAGGATGGAATGGGAATTTGGACAGGAACAGATCAGGAAGCAGAGGAAATTTTCCGGAAAATTTATATAAACGAGTATGAAAAGCTGGTTCGATGTGCAGTCTCATACTTAAAGGCAAGGGACGACAAGCCGGATGCGCTCAACAGGGCGGAAGATGTGGTTCAGGAGCTGTTTGCCCTGGCCTGGGAGCGCAGAAAGACTGTTCTGTCCAGCGAGAAACCGGTGGGATGGCTGTACAAAGCGCTTCAGTACAAGATCAAGGACCTGCTGAAAGAAGACAACAGATGGACAAAGGTACTGCTCCGGAACGATCAGTTATACGTTGAGCCCGCTGAACCAGACAGGAGCGAGGAGCTGGAGCTGAAGAACCTTGTGTCAAAAGAAGATTTTGATTTGCTGTATAGTCTTTATGTCGCGGGATACTCATACCGGGAATTATGCGAGAAAACGGGCCTCACAAAATCGGCGCTGGGAGTTCGGGTCCATAGGATCAAACGGAAGCTCAAGGAAAAATTAGTGGAAAAAATTTTTTGAGGCATGTAAACTTTTGGCGCTGGAAGTACATTATATAATGAAGGAGGTTAAGCATATGATAGGCAAAGATGATAAGAATTTGCCTTACGACCTGGAAAATCTAAGCGTTCCAGAATTGGAGGCGCTGCTTCAGCGGGATTTTCTTGCATCGGACGGCAGCTCTTCTGATGTCGATTATATTATGGCAATCGTGGAGGTGATACACAAAAAAGAGCAGGCGCGGCCAGGTTATCAACCCCTGGACTCGGAACAGGCCTGGGAGGAATTTAAGTCCTTCTACATTATGGAGGATGGCTGCGCAAATTCCATTTATCGCTCTGATGAGGAAGATGACGAAAACATATTTCCTTCCGAGGCGGAAAAACAGACCCCTGGGTATAAAAAATGCAAAATCTTTCGCAGGTGCTTGCTGGCGGCCATAAGCCTTAGTTTGCTGGTTGCGCTGACCGCAATTCCTGTGTTTGGCTACCACAGCATTGTCCAAATGTTCGCCAGATGGACTGCGGAGCAGTTTGGATTTTATATGCCATCGGAGATAGAGCCTGACTCAGAACAGGTGCCGGAGGAGTTTGAAGAACTTCAGGAAATCATGCATCAGCTCGGCGTTGAGCTGATTGTTCCCAAGTTCCCAGAGGGATTTGTGGCGGGAAAGCCGATGATAGATTACTTTCCCGTTAATGGTACATTACAATTCACAATGATATATAGGCAAGAGCGCGATTATTTTATATTTAGTGTAAATAGAGATGGAGACATAATTTTTAATCGATATGAAAAGAGCGATTCTCTTGTTGAGACAAGAGTATATAGCGATGTTAAACACTATTACTTAGAAAATAATGGGAATAGTACTGTTGCGTGGTATGTTGGCACAATTGAATACAATATTGTGACAAATAGAACAACCTCCGAGTTGAAAGAAATAATTGAATCAATGTATAATGAATGAGGTGTGACTATGAAGACCAAAAGGGTTCAGTCCGTTATTCTTTCGATCATTTGTATCGTTGCCTTATGTGTTCCAGTGCATGCTGCTGAGACTAGAGCAAGCGACCAAATCGCTGTGTATAAAATGAAGGTCAATCCGATCTCTGGTGCAATGGCTGTTTACTTTTCTGTCACAGGACCTGGTGATGTAGATAAACTCGGCTGCGAGAGTATCTTAGTATATAAGATGGTAGATATGGACTGGGTACTTACAGAGATTAAACTGGAAAATTACCCAGGCATGAGCAACACAAACATTTATCACCATGCAAACAGCATTCTTTGTGACTCTGAACGTGGAGAAGCCTACAAAATAGTTGTTACTATTTTCTCTGAAAATTCAAAGGGGCGGGATACTAGGTCACAGACCTTCTATGAGGTAGGCCAATAATTTGAGATATATTTGTAGATAGTGAAAGAGCCGCAGGGCAGAAGATTGTAGTGCTAACGTGCGGGCACTTTTTGAATAGTTTTAGACTGTAGGCTCCAATGTGAAACATTGGGGCCTTTTTGACGTGCTGCGGGAGTTTGGGGCAGCCGGGTACTCCTATGAAACTAATTTTTATATAATTACGGCAAAATAAAACAAAAAATTTTGCTGAAATTGGAAAAACTAGGAAGGAACAGTATTATCATTCCTGTACGAATTCCGGGAAAAGCTATACGATAAATGCGTCGGAGGGGAGGATGGTGCTGAGGATAGTATTCGGGATGAACTTGAAATATTATAGGACGCGCCAAGGCCTGACCCAAGAGGAAGCAGCGGCAAAATGCGATATCAGCAGTGAGTATTGGGGGAAGATGGAACGGGGAGCACAAGCTGCGACAATAGATACAGTGGAAAAAGTAAGCGCTGGGTTGAATATTAAAGCAAAGGACCTCTTGAACGAAAACAACTGGTGAACATCCGTGTTTGGAGGCAAGAATGTATAACGAAATATACGATTTGTTGTATCGACTGGGCGTAACCGCAAATTACACTGGCTTTTTCCACACCGCCTATGCGGTTTCTCTGTGCGTGGAACAGCCTGACCGGCTCCTTCTGGTCACAAAGTGGCTGTATCCAGAGGTGGCCAAGCAGTATCAAACAAACTGGAAAGCGGTGGAACGGAATATCCGAACCGTGAGTGTAATCATCTGGCGGGAAAACCGCCCCCTGTTGGAGCAGCTGGCCCGCAGGAGTTTAGTCGAAAAACCCCGTACCACACAGATGCTGGCTATCCTGGTTTCTTCATTAAGCACCGGAGGGGACTCCGTATCGCCGTGAACATCATGTCGTTCGCGGCGATTTTTTTTGCTGCCTCCCGTTCGGCGCGGACACGGCATAGGGCGGCCCCTGCGCCGAATAAATGCGAGTTAGGCCACCCCCGCAGGGGGCCCCTACTTGCCATCTCCGCGAAAATATGATAGAATCAAGCCACTTTCCGAAGGGAGTTCCCGATATGACCGACTACTTCCACCTGAATATTGAACGTGATGCCCTACTCTCCCTGTCCTCTCTGGGGCTGGCCCACCTGGGGGACGGGGTCTATGAGGTGATGGTCCGCTCTTGGCTGGTGCTCCGCGGCAAGGCCAAGGCCAAGGACCTCCACCGGGCTACGGTAAAATACGTGGCCGCCCCCGCCCAGGCGGAGCGGTTTGAAAAGGTTCAGCCCCTCCTCTCTGACGAGGAGGCCGACGTCTTCCGCCGGGGCCGCAACACCGCCCCCCACTCCGTTCCCAAAGCCGCCAGCCGGGCCCAGTACCAGACCGCCACCGGCCTGGAGGCCCTGTTCGGCTGGCTCTACCTCCAGGGGCGGACGGAACGACTGAATGAGCTGTTTTCGGTTATGATGGAGGAGGTATCTCAATGATTTTATACCGACCTGTCGGAACGCAGGAGCTTGCTTTGATTGCTGAAAGCGGATACACTTCCTTCCCGCCACGCCTGCCGGAGCAGCCCATTTTTTATCCCGTGCTCAACCAGCAGTACGCCGCTGAAATCGCCTCCAAGTGGAACACCAGAGACCTGGCCTCCGGCTTCAAGGGCTACGTCACCCGCTTTGAGGTAGACGACAGCTTTCTAGCCCGCTATCAGGTCCAGACCGTGGGCCGCTCCTTCCACCAGGAGTATTGGATTCCCGCTGGGGACCTGGCGGAATTTAACCGACACATTTCCGGCAAAATTGAAGTGATTCAGACCATCAACGGGAGGTAATCCCCATGCCCTTAGACGCCCTTTGCCTGTCCGGCGTAATCAACGAACTGAATACCGCCCTGTCCGGGGCCCGGGTGGACAAAATCTACCAGCCCGGGCGGGACGAGGTCATCCTGGCCCTGCGCTCCCCGGCGGCGGGGAACGTGCGGCTGCTGCTGTCCGCCAACCCGGCCCACCCCCGGCTCCACCTGACCACCCTGCCCCTGGAGAACCCGGAGAAGCCCCCCATGTTCTGTATGCTGCTGCGCAAGCACCTCTCCGGGGCCCGGCTGCTGGAGATCGTCCAGACTCCCCTGGAGCGGGTGGCGACCCTCCGCTTCGAGGCGCTGAACGAGCTGGGCGACCGGGTGGAGCGCCGGCTGGTGCTGGAGGCCATCAGCCACAAAACCAACCTGATTCTGCTGGAAGGGGAGGGGCGCATCCTGGACTGCATCCGCCACACCGGGGGCGACCTCACCGCTGGCCGGGTTCTCCAGCCGGGGATGTTTTACCGCCTCCCCCCAAGCGTCGGCAAGGAGAATCCCCTGTCCGCAGACCGGGACAGATTGGAGGCGCTGCTCTCCGCCGCACCGGCGGAGGCCCAGGCGGACAAGTGGCTGCTGGACACCTTTGGCGGTCTGTCCCCCCTCATCTGCCGGGAGCTGGCCCACCGGGCCGGCGGGGCCACCGATGTGCGGCTGAACGTCCTGGGCCAGGAGGGGCGGGGAAGATTGCTGGACTGTCTGGAGGAGCTGCAAGATTCCGTGAAGGAAAACTGCTATACACCAACAATGGTGTCGATGGACGGGCGGCCCAAAGATTTTACCTTCCTCCCAGTGAACCAGTATGAGGGCTCCGCCCAGGTGGAGCGCTGGCCCGCCTTTTCCCCTCTGCTGGACGCCTTCTTTGAGCAGCGGGAGCGTCAGGACCGGATCCGGCAGCGTGGGCAGGACCTGATTAAAACGGTCACCAATTCCCGGGACCGGGTCAAACGGAAACTCGCCAACCAGGAGAAGGAGCTGGCCGCCACAAAGGACCGGGACCGGCTGCGTCAGCTGGGGGACATCCTCACCAGCAATTTTTACCAGATGTCCAAGGGCATGGCCCGCCTCCGGGCGGCGGACTTCTATGACCCGGAAGGAAAAGAGGTGGAGATCAGGCTGGACCCCCTCCTCACCCCCCAGCAGAACGCCGCAAAATATTACAAGGACTACAACCGGGCCAAAAAGGCGGAGGAGATGCTCACCATCCAGCTGGAAAAGGGCCGGCAGGAGCTGGACTATCTGAACAGCGTGCTGGAGAACATCTCCCTGGCCGAGGGGGAGCGGGATCTGACGGAGATTCGCCAGGAGCTGGCAGATACCGGCTACCTCCGCCGCCCCGGCAAGGCCAAGGACCGGGGCAGGCGGGTAAGCTCCAAGCCTATGGAATTCAGGTCAACCGCCGGGCTGCGCATCTCGGTGGGCAAGAACAACAGCCAGAACGACCTGCTCACCTGCAAGCTGGCCGGCAAGGGGGACATCTGGTTTCACACCCAGAAAATCCACGGCTCCCACGTCATCCTGTGGACCGAAGGGGGCCAGCCCGACCTCCAGAGCCTGAACGAGGCCGCAGTTTTAGCCGCCTGGTTCTCCCAGGCCCGGGACAGCAGCAAGGTGCCGGTGGACTACACCCCGGTGCGCTATGTAAAAAAGCCGGGGGGCGCCCGGCCCGGCATGGTTATCTATACCACCTATGAGACCGCCCAGGTCACCCCCGACGGGGAGCTGGCCAAGCGGCTGAGGGTGAAATAACAGGTCAAGCGGCTGCTTCCTACCGGAACGGCCGCTTAATTATTTTCTCATCTTGTCGATATATTCAATAATCTTGAACAGAGGAGCGGATATACATGAGCGTCACATTGAATCCCCAGGCCGGGCAAATCTCGTCTTTAAGATCATTCCAGTTTGCCAAGACAGAGAAAAAAGATGCCCAGATTACAGAACAATCCCAGGACCAGATGGAAATTTCCCGGGAGGGCCGTCAAGCCGTTGCGGACACCGGCCTGAACGGCATGACCGCGGAGGATTTTATGGCTCAAGTTCGTGAGCAGCTGGGTGAACAGAAGCTGGAGGTCAACTGGAACGCCGCAGTGGACCCTGACGGGCAAATCTGGTGCAAGAGCTATTTTGACGCCTATGTCTCCCAGGTTACGCAGTTCCGGGACACCGCCGAGAGCGCCATCAAGGATTATTACGCCGATGCCTATCAGGAGGCCCTGCACAGCCCCCTGGGCACGGACCTGCCCAGCCAGTTAAATTTCCTTGCCGCCAAATACCAGTGCTCCTGGACCGAGTACTTCGACGCCGACATGCCGGCTGGCCAGCGTCAGTGGACCTATACCCAGGTGCGGGCGATGCTCACCGGCACCGGCTTGCGGCTCAACGACCCCTATGCACTGAAGGACATCCATATCCCCACCAGTGAGGAGACGACCCGATTGGCCAAGCAGGCCGCAGACAACAAAATTAGTGAACTGGTCCAGCAGCTTACAAGATCTTCCGGGGGCGTCCATTAAAGCATGGCGGACTTAAACACGGTGCTTTGCCTCTTGCTCCCATGCACCTGAGGCTGCTTCAGACGGCGGCGCTGATATATAATTCCGGTCTGCCGGTCAGAGCCCTCTTTTCAATGGTCCTCGGACCGGATGAATCTTTTGAAGAAAAATAAAAAAGGGCTTGCAAAAAAACTTGAATCACATTACAATTAGTGGGCTGGGTTTTATACCCCTCACGAAATTTTAACGGATGGAGTTAAGAGTATGAACAAGATTCAGCAAACCAAAGGCAAAAAGTACAGACGAATCGGCAAAAAGGTTGGCAATATGGTGGTTATCATGCAGGTGGTATCGGTGATTTTTGCCGTAACGATGTGTGTTACCATGTTCCGCAGCCTGACTACAAAAATGCTGAAGGACCGCTGCACTGACGGCACCAATATGCTGGCCTACCTCTTGCAGCAGACCGACGAGGATACCGATATGAACCAGCTGCTGGACGGCCTGAAGAGCCGCATGGACTGTGAATTTACCATTTTTGAGGGCGACACCCGGGCTTACACCACCGTGATTCAGGACGGCAAGCGGGTGGTTGGCACCAAGCTGTCCCCCAGCCTGTCCTCCACCATACTCCAGCAGGGACAGACCTATCTGGGCAAAGCCACCATTTTGGATGAGGAGTATCTCTGCTCCTACGTCCCCACCCGGGACGCTGACGGCAAGGTGGACGGCCTGATTTTTGCCGGCATCTCCAGCGCCGAGGCCAACCGACAGACCTTTATGACGGTGATCATGTCCTCCCTGGTGAGTGTTGGCGTCATCATTGTGTGTATCATGATTATGACCCCCTACTTAAAGAAAACCGTGTCCGCCCCCCTTGCCGAGATCACCCAGGTGGCCAAGCGGCTGGAGAAGGGCGATTTGGGTCTGGCCAGCGGCGAGGAAATCGTCATTCATGTCAATTCCAACGATGAGGTGGGCGATTTGGCCCAGATTTTCCGGGGGACGATTCAGTGTCTGCGGTCCTATATCGGAGAAATTTCCAGTGTGCTGAATTCCATTGCCAACGGCGATTTGACCAATAACGTCCAGCAGGACTATGTGGGCGATTTTACCTCTATCAAGCGTTCCCTGGACAACATTACATCCAATCTGAACAACACCATGAGCCAGATCAAGACCAGCGCGGAGCAGGTGGCCTCCGGCTCCGATCAGGTGTCCAACAGCGCCCAATCCCTGGCCCAGGGGGCCACCGAGCAGGCCAGCTCCGTGGAGGAACTCTCCGCAACCGTCAACGAGATTGCCACAAACGCCCAGAAGACCGCCCAGGCCACTCGGGAGGCCGGGCAGTTTGTGGAGCAGGCGGGTGCGCAGCTGGGCATCAGCGTGGAGTATGTCGCCCAGCTCAATACGGCGATGGAAAAAATTTCTACCTCCTCCGAGGAGATTTCCAAGATTATCGCCACCATTGAGAACATTGCGTTCCAGACCAATATCCTAGCCCTGAACGCCGCCGTAGAGGCTGCCCGGGCGGGAACCGCCGGCAAGGGCTTTGCCGTAGTGGCCGATGAGGTGCGCAACCTGGCCAACAAGTCCGACGAGGCCGCTAAGGCCACCAAGGATCTGATTGAGAGTTCTATTGCTTCTGTCAATGAGGGCAGCGACGTGGTAGAGAAGGTCACCCAAGCCCTGGCCCGCACCAGCGAGAGCGCCGGCGGTGTGACCGAAAAGATGTCCATTGTTGTGGAGGCTGTAGAGAGTCAGACCACCGCCATTACCCAGGTCACCGAGGGGATTGACCAGATTTCCGCCGTGGTCCAGACCAACTCCGCCACCAGCGAGGAGTGTGCCGCCGCCAGTGAGGAGCTGTCCTCCCAGGCCAGCCTGTTTCAGCGTCTGGTCAGTGCCTTCCAATTACGGCAGGAGGGCCGCTGGTAAGCATTCCGACCTCATAACGTTCGGGCCGGGGCAAACGCCCCGGCCCGTTGCTTTAATCTATAGCTTTGGTATTGATAGACTAAAATCAGGTCGAGTATGACACTCGACCTGATTTTTTCGGATTCGGCGTTGCCGGAGGAGGGGGAGTTTTTACTTCAGCTCCGGGTGATACTGGGGGCAGGTACACTTCTTCCACTTTAAGCCGCTGCCGCAGGGGCAGGGGTCGTTGCGGCCGATCTTGACCACCTTGCGGACGGGCTGCTTGCGGACGGTGCCGTCGCCCGAGCTGCTCTCGCTGGTGACCTTGGCCACCCGTTCCCGCTTGACCTCCTCGTTCTGGCGCAGGCGGACCAGGAACAGCCGGCGGAGGGTCTCCTCCTGGATGGCGGCCACCATATTCTCGAACATCTCGAAGCCTTCCTCTTTGTAGGCCACCACGGGGTCGTTCTGGGCCAAGGCCCGCAGGCCGATGCCCTGGCGCAGCTCGGTCATGGCGTCGATATGGTCCATCCAGTACTCGTCCACCACCCGGAGCATGATGACCCGCTCCAGCTCCCGCATGAGGGGGGGCGTAATCTCTTTTTCCTTACGGGCATAAGACTCCGTGGCCTTGTCCAGCACCAGCTGCGTCAGCCCCTCGGCGTCATACCTGGCCAATTCCTCGGTGGTGGGGTGGAGCTCGCCGGGCAGGAGGAACATAGACCGGAAGTGGGCGATGGCCTCCTGGAAGGACTCCTCGTCCATGTGCTTCTGCTCCCCCATATGGCCCTGGATGGCGTTGGCAATCATGGTGCGCAGCATATTCTGGATGGAGGCTTGAATGTCCTCCCCGTCCAGCACCTGGCGGCGCTGTTTGTAGATGATCTCACGCTGGGTGTTCATCACGTCGTCGTACTGGAGCACGTTTTTCCGGGTCTGGAAGTTCCGGGACTCCACCTGTTTCTGGGCGTTCTCAATGGCCCCGGAGAGCATTTTGGCGTCGATAGGGGTGTCCTCGTCGATGCCCAGCTTCTCCATCATGTTGTACACCCGCTCGGTGCCGAACAGGCGCATGATGTCGTCCTCCAGGGAGAGGTAGAACCGGGTCTCGCCCGGGTCGCCCTGACGGCCGGCGCGGCCCCGCAGCTGGTTGTCGATGCGGCGGGACTCGTGGCGCTCGGTGCCCAGGATGAACAGACCGCCCGCCGCCCGAACCCGGTCGGCCTCCACCTGGATTTCCGCCTTGTACTTGGCCTCCGCCTCGGAGAACTTTTTCCGGGCGTCCAGAATCTCCTGGTTGTCGGTCTCGGCAAAGCCGGTGGCCTCGGCGATGAGCTCGTCGGACATGCCTGCCTTGCGCAGGTCGGCCTTGGCCAGGAACTCGGCGTTGCCCCCCAGCATAATGTCGGTGCCGCGGCCGGCCATGTTGGTGGCCACGGTGACCGCCCCGAACTTACCCGCCTGGGCCACGATCTCCGCTTCCTTCTCGTGGTTCTTGGCGTTCAAAACGTTGTGCTTGATGCCCTTCCGTTTGAGGATGGCGGACAGCTCCTCTGACTTCTCGATGGACACAGTGCCCACCAGCACGGGCTGGCCCTTGGCGTGGCAGGCCTCGATCTGTTCCACAATGGCCCGCAGCTTGCCGGAGACATTTTTATACACCACGTCGGGCTGGTCGATACGGGCCAGGGGCTTGTTGGTGGGGATCTCCACAATGTCCAGCTCATAGATGGTGCCGAACTCCTCCTCCTCGGTGAGGGCGGTGCCCGTCATGCCGGACAGCTTGTCGTAGAGGCGGAAGTAGTTCTGGAAGGTGATGGTGGCCAGAGTCTTGGACTCGTTGGCAACCTCGACGCCCTCCTTGGCCTCGATGGCCTGGTGGAGGCCCTCGTTGTACCGCCGGCCGAACATGAGCCGGCCGGTGAACTCGTCCACGATGATGACCTGGCCGTCCTTCACCACATAGTCGATATCCCGCTTCATCACGCCCCGGGCCTTGATGGCCTGGTTGATGTGGTGGGAGAGGGTGGTGTTCTCCATGTCCGCCAGGTTCTCCACCTGGAAGGCCTCCTCCGCCTTCTTGATGCCCCGGGCGGTGAGGGTGGCGGTACGGGCCTTCTCGTCCACAATGTAGTCGGCGTCGATATCGACGTCCTCCTCCTCCTTCTCGTCCACCTTCCGCACCCGCTGGCACTTCAGGCGGGAGACGAACTGGTCCACAATGGTATACAGCTGGGTGGACTTCTCCCCCTGGCCGGAGATAATCAGGGGGGTGCGGGCCTCGTCGATGAGGATGGAGTCCACCTCGTCCACAATGGCGAAGGCGTGGCCCCGCTGGACCAGCTCCTGGGAGTAAATCGCCATGTTGTCCCGCAGGTAGTCAAAGCCGAACTCGTTGTTGGTGCCGTAGGTGATGTCGGCCTGATAGGCGGCCTTCTTGGCCTCGCCCATCACGCCGTGGATCACCAGGCCCACCGTCAGGCCCATAAAGCGGAAGACCTTGCCCATCCACTCCGAGTCACGCTTGGCCAGGTAGTCGTTCACGGTGATAACGTGGACCCCCTTGCCCGCCAGGGCGTTGAGGTAGGCGGGGAGGGTGGCCACCAGGGTTTTTCCTTCACCGGTCTTCATCTCGGCGATGCGGCCCTGGTGCAGAACGATGCCGCCCACCACCTGCACCCGGTAGGGCCGCAGGCCGATGACCCGCCAGGCGGCCTCCCGGCAGGCGGCGAAGGCCTCGGGGAGAATGTCGTCCAGGGTCTCACCGTTGGCCAGGCGCTCCTTCAGCTCCGGGGTCTTGGCCTGGAGCTGGGCATCGGTGAGGGCTTTGTACTCCTCCTCCAGGGCGTCTACCTTGTCGGCGATGGGGTAGATGGACTTCAGCTCCCGCTGGGAGGAAGTCCCGAAAATCTTGGTAAACAGGCTCATTGTGTAAAACACCTCTCGGTTGTATTTTGGAATCCCCCCGCCGCTTCGCGGCCCTCCCCCCTCTAGCAAGGGGGGCTTTTTGCTCCTCTGAACGTTTCAGGTTTCCTCCAAAGGCCCCCTTGCAAAAGGGGGCTGGCACCGCCGCAGGCGGTGACTGGGGGATTCCGTCTATAAAAATTTATAATCTAAGTCAGTATACCACACCCGCCCCCGCAAAAAAAGAGCAAATTGTAAACTTTGTTGAACAAAAATCCCGCTCTGTTCGTTTAATTAGCTGAAAAATCCGCAATCGGTGTATTGTTGTCCGTCAGACATTGACAAATCCCCCCGGCTTGTGGTATGGTATGCTGGTAATTGAATAGGGACAGACGAAGCGCGCAGGAAAACGGCCTTACGGCCTGCCGAAGGAATAACACTCTCAGGCGTTCCGCTTTGGAATGAGGACTGCGCGTGGATGTGACTCTGGAGAAGCTCGTTTACCGGGTGCCGAAGGTGCAACGCGGGGCAGAACACCCCGCCAATCTCTCAGGCAAAAGGACAGAGGAAGGTCAAAACGGCGGAGCCTGCGCTCCGCCGGGCTGTGCTTTTTCTTTGGGCTGCGGGTATCTCCGCGGCCCGTTTTTTGTCTGTCCCTCGAAGGAGAGAAGAGTATGGAAAAATTTCTGGAGATCGTCATGGATGCAGAGCGCGCCGCCAACGACTTTGTCTGGGGCCCCATTATGCTGGCCCTGCTGGTGGGCACCGGCGTGTTTCTCACCTTCCGCACCGGCTGGGTCCAGGTCCGCCGGTTCGGCTATATCATGCAGAACACCGTGGGCTCCCTGTTCCGCAAAAAGGGCCAGAGCGACCACGGCAGCAACCTGTCTCCCTTCCAGGCGGTGACCACCGCTCTGGCGGGCACCGTGGGCACCGGCAACATCGCCGGCGTCACCGGGGCCATCTTTATTGGCGGACCGGGAGCCGTGTTCTGGATGTGGGTGTCCGCCTTCTTCGGCATGTGCACCAAATACGCCGAGATTGCCCTGGCCATGAAGTTCCGCAACACCGACGGGCAGGGCGTCCATAAGGGCGGCCCTATGTACTACATTGAGAACGGCCTGGGCAAAAACTGGAAGTGGCTGGCCGTCATCTTCGCCATCCTGGGCGGCCTGGCCTCCTTCGGCATCGGCAACATTGCCCAGTCCAGCGAGATCGCCGGGGCGGTCAGCGGCCTGTTCGGGCTGGACCCCATGGTCACCGGCGTCGCCCTCACCGTGCTGGTGGGCGTGGTGGTTCTGGGCGGCGTGAAGCGCATCGGCCAGGTCACCTCCCTGCTGGTCCCCTTCATGTCCGTGTTCTATGTGGCGGCGGGCATTGTGGTCATCCTCATGCGCATTACCGATATCCCCGGCGTGCTGGGCGCCATCTTCTCCAGCGCCTTCAGCTTTGAGGCGGTGGGCGGCGGCGTGTTTGGTTACGCCATCATGATCGCCATGAAGAACGGCTTCGCCCGGGGCGTCTTCTCCAACGAGGCCGGCCTGGGCTCCGCCCCCATCGCCCACGCCGCCTCCTCCACCGAGGAGCCCGCCGAGCAGGCCATCTGGGGGGTGTTTGAGGTCTTCTTCGACACCATCGTCATCTGCTCCATCACCGCCTTCACCGTGCTGCTGTCCGGCTTCGAACTGGGCGAGGCCGCCCTGGAGGGCTACGCCTCCAAGGGTTCCGCCGCTGTGGCCGCCTTCAACTCCATCCTCCCCGGCACCCTGGGGGGCACCATCATCCAGACCAGCCTGATTTTCTTTGCCCTGTCCACCATCCTCAGCTGGAGCTACTACGGCGAGCGGTGCTGGGGCTACCTGTCCAACGATAATAAGGTAGTCACCTCCGTCTACAAGGTCATCTTTGTGCTGTTCTGCATTGTAGGCGCCACCGGCTCCGGCCAGCTGATGTGGAATATCTCCGACACCCTCAACGGCGCAATGGCCATCCCCAACCTGATCGCCCTGCTGCTGCTCTCCGGCGCGGTGGCCTCCATTACCAAAGAGTATTTCAGCGATAAAAAATAAAGGAAAAAGAAAGGAAGCATAGTCATGGCTGAGCTTGAAGCAACACTGTTCCCCATCGTGGCAAAAATCAACGAATACCTGTCCAACTACATCCTGGTTTTCCTCCTCATCGGCGTGGGCCTGTGGTACACCATCCGCACCCGCTTCGTCCAGATCCGCTGCTTCGGCGAGGGGATGAAGAAGACCTTCGGCAACCTGTCCCTCCGCGGCGGGCGGCAGGAGCAGGGCATGAGCTCCTTCCAGGCTCTGGCCACCGCCATCGCCGCCCAGGTGGGCACCGGCAACATCGTGGGCGCCTCCGGCGCCATCCTCACCGGCGGCCCCGGCGCCATCTTCTGGATGTGGATTATCGCCTTTTTCGGCATGGCTACCATCTACGCTGAGGCCACTCTGGCCATCAAGACCCGCCGGGCCGACGAGGACGGCTCCTACCACGGCGGCCCCGTCTACTACATCACCACCGCTTTCAAGGGCGGCTTTGGCAAGTTCCTGGCCGGCTTCTTCGCCGTGGCCATCATCCTGGCCCTGGGCTTCATGGGCTGCATGGTCCAGTCCAACTCCATCGGCTCCACCTTCAACACCGCCTTCGGCGTCCCCAACTGGATTGTGGGCGCGGTGCTGGTGGTCATCTGCGGCATTATCTTCCTGGGCGGCGTGCAGCGGCTGGCCTCCGTCACCGAGAAGGTAGTTCCCGTCATGGCGGCTATTTTCCTGCTGGGCGGCCTGGTGGTCCTCGTCGCCCGGGCCAAATACATCCCCGCCACCTTCGGCATGATCTTCCAGTACGCGTTCCAGCCCCAGGCCATCATCGGCGGCGGCTTCGGCTACGCCATCAAGACCGCCATCAGCCAGGGGGCCAAGCGGGGCCTGTTCTCCAATGAGGCCGGTATGGGCTCCACCCCCCACGCCCACGCCCAGGCCAATGTGACCGACCCCCACGACCAGGGCGTGGTGGCCATGATCGGCGTGTTTATGGACACCTTCGTGGTCCTCACCCTCAACGCTCTGGTGGTTATCTCCACCCTGTACACCCCCGACGGCCCTCTGGCCGCCTGCGGAGCCGCCGCTGAGAGCACCACCCTGGGCAAGGCCAACCTGGCTCAGACCGCTTTCGGCGTGGTCTTCGGCGAGACCGCCGGGGCTATGTTTGTGGCCGTGTGTCTGTTCTTCTTCGCCTTCTCCACCATCCTCAGCTGGAACCTGTTCGGCAAGATCAATGTGATCTACCTGTTCGGCAAGAAGTCCGCCAAGATTTACGCCGCTCTGGGCCTGGTGTTCATCTTCCTGGGCACCCTGATGTCCAACGACCTGGTGTGGGAGCTGACCGACATGTTCAACAACCTGATGGTCATCCCCAACGCCCTGGCCCTGTTCGCCCTCACCGGTGTGGTGGTCAACTCCACCCATATGGCGGGGAAGAAGTAATTTGCGCTCAAAAACGGGACGGAGCGGCAAGGTGAAAGCCTTGCCGCTCCTGTTTATACCGAAAACAATCAAAAATTGAAATACGGAAGCGCTTTATACTCCCCGGGCAGCGGATCACCGACATACACACCGGCGAGTGCTGTAACCAGCGACGACTGCTCGTCACAGATATACTGATTTAAATACTCAATAAAATCCTTTTCGGTGAAGCTTACGCCAATCATATTTCCCATTTTAACCCGGTACTTTTCCGCGTCAGGGCTCTCATGCAGCCAATGACAGCAAAATTCCAGGCAGTATTCCTCCAGGTGATCCGCCACCTTGTTGGGAACAGCGAATACGCTTATTTCCCCGTCCGCGCTTAACAGAACATGTTTCATGTTATGTGCCCTCCATCACCACTGCTTTCAAATACCGATTAAATTCATTATATTCCTCTTTCGACAGCGGCTCCGGGCAGGACATCACCACAAGATCATGTCCTGCATATCCCCTGTGATAGGCCGGATGACAGTGGCGGCAGCCGTTGGACCGAAAGCCCAGCCGCTTATAGAAGCCCTTCCGGCGGACAGACACCTCGTCCACCGGGGGATCGATTTCCAAAATGATGGGCTTGCCCCGCTCCTTTAGAAGTTCCAGCACCCTCTGCCCATACCGTCTGTTCCTCAGGGCGGGCAGAATGCAGAAATGCTCCACATAGATAAACCGTGCAGTCTCCCAGCACAGCATCAGGCCGGCAAATTCGTCCCCGTCATAGATCAAATTAAACTGATATTCCTTATGTCCCATGATTCCTGCCTGGGAATCCCCCTCTCTCTGCTCGTGAAAGGGAAAGCTGACGCCGTACAGCTCCATGGCCTTCGGATACATCTCATCCGCCGTGTCCGTCAGACGTTCAAACCGCATATCCTGTATTTCGCCTCCGGATGAACAAATTTGCCGCCATTGTACCACACATCTCCGCCATTGGCAAGCTTTGAAAGGTTTTCTATTTACCCCTCTCAGAAAATGTGGTATGATTACCTGACTGAAAAGGGGGCACGTCCTATGACAGACATCCGAAAAAACACCGTCCACACCCTGGACATCACCGGCTACACCGCTGAGGGGATGGGGGTAGCCCGGCTGGAGGGCCGGGTGGTCTTTGTGCCCTTCACCATCCAGGGGGAGCGGTGGAAGGTTCGGCTGGAGAAGGTGAACAGGAACGTGGCCTGGGGCAGGGGAGTGGAGCTGATTTCCGGTTCTCCGGAGCGGGTGGAGCCGGACTGCCCGCTCTACGGCCGCTGCGGCGGCTGTCAGTTCCGGCACATGACCTATGCCGAGGAGCTGCGGGCCAAGGGCCGGCGCATCGCCGACGCCCTGGAGCGGGTGGGGCATGTAAAGCTGAACCTGCCCCCGGTATTGGGGGCGGAGGATCCCCTGCGCTATCGGAACAAGGTGCAGCTTCCGGTGTCTCAGGGCAGGCAGGGGCTGGCCGTGGGCTACTACCGGCCCCGGAGCCACGATGTTTTGGATGCCCCTGACTGCCCCCTCCAGCCCCAGGCGGTCACCTGCCTGCGGGGGGCCTTCAAGAACTGGATGGAGACGTATGCCATTCCCGCCTACGACGAGGGGAGAGGCGAGGGGCTGATCCGGCACCTCTACGTCCGCACCAACAGCCGGGGGGAGAGCCTGGTGTGCGTGGTGGCCAACGGGGACAAGCTCCCTCACGGGGAGGAGCTGGTGGAGGCTCTGCGGCAGGCGGAGCCCGGCCTTGCCGGTGTGGTACTCAACGTGAACACCAGAGACACCAATGTGATTCTGGGGGATCAATATCATACGCTCTGGGGGCGGGACTGGCTGGAAGAAATGCTATGTCAACTTACCTTCCGCCTGTCGGTGCCCTCCTTCTTCCAGATCAACCGGGCCCAGACGGAGCGGCTGTACAGCGCGGCCCTGGAGTTTGCCGGACTCACCGGGGCGGAGACCGTCCTGGACCTGTACTGCGGCATCGGCACCATCTCCCTGGCCCTGGCACAGCGGGCGGGCCGGGTCATCGGGGCGGAGATTGTCCCCCAGGCCATCCGGGACGCAAGGGAGAACGCCCGGCGCAACGGCGTTGCAAATGCGGAGTTTTTCTGCGGGGATGCCGGAGCGGTGGCCCAAAGGCTGGGAGCGGAGGGTATCCGTCCCCAGGTCATCTGTGTGGACCCGCCCCGGAAGGGGCTGGCTCCCGAGGTGCCCGCTATCCTGGCCGCCATGGGACCGAAATGGATTGTGTATGTCTCCTGCGACCCGGCCACCCTGGCCCGGGACGTGAGCCGCCTGAGCGACCTGGGTTACCGCCCGGTCAAGGCCCAGGGGGTGGACCTTTTCCCCAGAACCGCCCATGTTGAGACGGTGGTGGCATTGACACAAAATCCAACCCTATAATTTGTTCATTTTGGTACTAGACCGCCTGGTTTTCCTGTAGTAAGATAGTTTGGCTGTGAAAGATGACTATTAAAGGAGAATCATGCGCTGTGAAAAAAAGCCATAGCATTGATATGTGTTCCGGGTCCTTGGCGGACAAGATCCTGCTCTTTGCCCTGCCGCTGATGGCGTCCAGTCTGCTCCAGCTGCTGTTCAACGCGGCGGATGTGATTGTGGTAGGCCGCTTTGCCGGTAAAGAGGCGCTGGCGGCGGTGGGTTCCAACACCTCGCTCATCAACCTGCTCATCAACCTGTTTGTGGGGCTGTCGGTGGGCACCAACGTGGTGGTATCCCGGGACCTGGGGGCCGGACGGCACGATAACGTGAGCCGCAGCGTTCACACCGCCATGACTTTGGCCCTGGCCAGCGGAATCGGTATGATGATTTTCGGTGTGGTGATGGTCCGGCAGCTGCTGGAGTGGATGTCCTCTCCCGTCGACGTCATCGATCTGGCCACCGTGTACTTACGCATTTACTTCCTGGGCATGCCCGCCAACCTGGTGTATAACTTCGGCGCCGCCATCCTCCGGGCCCAGGGGGACACGCAGCGTCCGCTGTACTTCCTCACCTTCGCGGGCGTGGTCAATGTAGTTTTGAACCTGGTCTTTGTGATTGCCCTGGGGATGGACGTGGCCGGGGTAGCTCTGTCCACCATTATCTCCCAGTACATCTCCGCCGTGCTGGTGGTGCGGTGCATGATGCTGGAGCAGGGGCCGCTCCACCTGGACCTGAAACGGCTGGGGCTGGAAAAGCGGGGAGTGCTCCAGATTTTAAAAGTGGGCCTGCCCGCCGGATTTCAAGGAGTAGTTTTCTCCCTGTCCAATGTGGTCATCCAGTCCTCCCTCAACTCCTTCGACGATCCGGTTCTGGTGGCCGGAGCCGCTGCGGGCGCCAACATCGAGAGCTTCGTCTATGTCACCATGAACGCCTTCCACCAGGCGGCCATCTCCTTCGTGGGGCAGAACTACGGCGCGGCCAAGTGCGGCCGGGTGGACAGGGTGGCCTGGCAGTGCACCATCTTCGCCACCCTTTTTGGCCTGGCCTTTGGCAACCTGGCCTACCTTCTGGGCGCCCCCCTGGCCGGCGTCTATGCCCCCGGAGAGCCGGACGTGGTCCAGCAGGCCCTGGTCCGGATGCTCTATATCTGCTGTCCCTACTTCCTGTGCGGCATTATGGAGGTGCTGGTGGGCGTGCTCCGGGGCTTGGGCAGCTCGGTCATCCCCATGATTACCTCCATTGTGGGCGCCTGCGGCCTGCGCCTGGTCTGGGTGGCCACCGTATTCTCCGTCTACCATACCCCCGCCTGTCTGTACATCTCTTACCCCATTACCTGGATTATCACCGCCCTGTTTCACTTCCTGTTTCTCATGCTGGTGGTGCGCAGGCGGGCTTTCGCCAAGGTGCAAAACGGCGGCCCCGCCTACCTGCCCATGGAGGGCCGGCACCCAGAGCCGAAATAATTCTACAGTGCAAAAGCGGGGCCTCCCCGGAGGGAGGTCCCGCTCGTTTTTTATGTAATCAGACGATACGCCGGCCGCCTACAAAACCCGTGGTGTAATAGGAGGAACTCAGGCTGCTGATGATGACGCCCACCTTAGAGGTAGAGGCATGGACAAACTGGTTGTTCCCGATGTACAGGCCCACGTGGGAGGCCCGCTTGCTGCCGGTGCCGGACTTTTTAAAGATGACCAGGTCGCCGGGCTGAAGCTGACTCATGGAGACGGCCTTGCCGTTGTCCAGCTGGCCGGAGGCCGAGCGGTTCAGGCTGTAGCCAAAGTGCTTGTAGACATAGCTGGTGAAGCCGGAGCAGTCAAATCCCTTGGGGCTGCTGCCGCCGTACACGTAGGGATAGCCCACAAACTGGAGGGCGTAGTCCACGATCTCCTGGCCCTTGCTGGACTCCTTTACCTCAGAGGGGTCGGCCTGGGCCACGTAATCGGCGTTAATATAGCCGGACTCGATCTGATACCAGCCGTCCTGAAGGCCCAAAATCTCAACGATTTTGCCGGTGTACAGCTTGCCCACCTTATCGCAGTCGGTGCTGGGGCCGGACCGGATGTTCAGGGGGCCGGAGATGACCCGCACATAGGCGGCCTCGGTCTCACCGGTCTCTTGGGAGGCGGCCGCGGGGACGGCGGCCGGATCAGCTTCCACAGGGGTCCCGTCCTCGTTGTTCAGCTTCAGATAGTCGCTGGACACATAGCCGGTGGTGTCCTGATAGGAAACCTGGTACCAGCCGCTGTCCAGGGTATTCAGCACTTCAACCTGCGTCCCGTTGGCCAGCTTCTTCAAAATCGTGCCGTTGGCGCTGGCCTCAGCCCGCATCCGCAGAACACTGGTGCCCGTGTCTACCGTTCCGGTCAGGGCCAGTGTGGGGGTGACCAGTGTGCTGGTCAGGAGCAAAGCGGCGGTCAAACGGGCCGCAATACGGTTCAACTGCATAATTACGTCCTCCTCTTATCTGTAACAGACGGCTTATCTTTTGTACTTACTGGGGCTTTACTTGCCGGACAGGGCACGGTCCAGCCAGACGGCGGCCACATCCATTGCCGCGTACAAGCTGTCCTTCTCGCTTTTCTTGACCACCCGGTCTCGGCTCTTCAGGTCGGGATCGGTGAGCTGAAGCTGTACGGACACCTTGTCCGCCACCGCCAGCCCGTTCTGATCCTTGGAAGACAGAACCTGAAGCATGATAATGTATTTCTCAGCCATGGTTCCGTAATAAATCAAATTGTCTTTCCGACGCAGGGGGTGTCCCTTGTAGGAAAGAGGCATGGTTTCATTTGCCATACTGGGCCTCCTCAGTGCAGAATGATTTTGAACTTGTAACCGAATTGTAACACATTTGTTACCACTTGTCAAATCTTTTTCTAAAATTTTTTTGAAGGGATTTTTGCCCCTCTCAGCGCAAACCGGAAGATTGGCCGGGACGCCGGTGAAATCGCCGGTCTCGACTTTCTGGCCCGGGTGTGGTATACTGGCCTCAACAAACTGGCGACAGGGAGGCTGTGCTATGGAGAAGGCGATTATTGTCCGCACCAGTTTTCCGCCGGGGCGGCGGATCATCGTGGTCAGCGATATTCACGGCAACCTGCCCTTCTTTCAGGCCTTGATGGACAAAATTGAGCTTACCCCGGAGGATATTCTCATCCTGCTGGGGGACATGCTGGAGAAGGGACGGGACAGCCTGGCCCTGCTGCGGCGCCTGATGGCGCTGGCAAAGACCCACAACCTTTTTCCTGTCTGCGGCAACTGCGACGAGCTGGTACTCAACTTCTTTGAGACAGACCGCATGGACCAGCGCTTTTTTGCCTCTTACCTGCCCCAGCACCCGGAGTCTGCCATCCGGCAGATGGCCCGGGAGGGGGGCTTTGAGCAGCTGGAGGACCTGCCCCGGCTGCGCCGGGATCTGCGGGCCGCTTTTCCGGCGGAGCGGGCCTGGCTGAAGTCTCTGCCCACCGTCCTGGAGACGGAGCATCTGGTCTTTGTCCACGGGGGCGTCCCCGCCTTGGAGGGCATGGAGGAGCTGGAGCGCTGGCGCTGTATGAAAAATGACAACTTTCTGGGCCAGGGGCACGCCTTTGACAAGTGGGTCATTGTGGGGCACTGGCCAGTCACCCTCTACAACCCGCGCATTCCCTCCGCTGCGCCCATCTTTACCCGGGACCGGAAAATCATCTCCATTGACGGGGGCTGCGTCCTCAAGGCGGACGGCCAGCTCAACGCCCTGATGCTCCCCTCTGAGGAGTCGGAGGACTTCACCTGGACCGCCTGGGATGGGCTGCCCGCCGCCCGGGCCCTGGACCCACAGTCCCCCAGCAGCGACTCGGTGAACATCCGCTGGGGACGCTCTGCCCTGGAGCTGCTGGAGGAGGGGGAGGAGCTGTCCCTCTGCCGCCATCTGGAGACGGGGCGAGAGATGTATATCCTGAACGACTATCTGCGCCAGGGCCCGGCGGGGCTCTGGTGCGAGGACTCCACCGACTACCGCCTGCCCGTGTCTCCCGGGGACCTTTTGACGGTGGTAAGAAAAACCAGGCACGGTTTTTTGTGCAAAAAAGAGGGAGTCACGGGCTGGTATTATGGGCGGTTATCGGATATAATGGAATAAACTTTGTGTTTTCCGCCTTGGGCTGAAAACGCATCTGCAAAAGGATTTGAATGTATGCTAGAGTTCCATTCCCTCCAGCTGGAGGACCTGCCCCGCCTGCGCCAGTTTTTTGGGTACAGCCGCAGCCGTATCTGCGATACCACTCCAGGAACTGTCTTCATCTGGAGGGACATCTATAAAACTGAGTGGGCTGTCTATAACGGCTCCCTCTACTTTAAGGTGGACTACCCCGGACTGGGCGCCACTTTCACCCTGCCCCTGGGGGGCGGCCGGCCGGAACACTTCCGGCAGATTGCCGACTACTGCTGCCGCAGGAATATGCACATCGCGTTCTACCCAGTCCCCAAGGATGAGCTGGAGGGGCTTCAGGAATTCTTTCCCGCCAGCACCGCCGTGGGGGAGCGGGACAACTTTGACTACCTGTACCGGGCAGAGGATTTGAAGTACTTCCGGGGCAAAAAGCTCAGTGGACAGCGCAACCACGTGAACAAATTTCTGAAGACCTACGGCAGCTGGAGCTTCCGGCCCATTGTTCCGGAGGACCTCCCCGCGGTCAAGGACTTTTTAGACGGCTACGCCGCCCGGTGGGGCAAGGGAGCTGTCACCTTCCGGGAGGACATCGCCAAAACCCACGAGATTTTGGACAACTACGCCGCTTATGATCTGCTGGGCGGCGTGCTTCTGGTGGAGGGGCGGATTGTGGGTTTTTCCCTGGGGGAGGTCATCGGCGATACCCTGTTCACCCACATCGAGAAGGCGGACCGGGATTATGAGGGCTGTTACCAGATGCTGGTGGCCCAGTTTGCCCAGCTGTTCGCCCAGGAGGGTGTGTCCTTCATCAACCGGGAGGACGACACCGGCGACCCGGGCCTGCGCACCAGCAAGCTGTCCTACCATCCGGTGGCCCTGCTGGAGAAGTACACCGTCACAGTGGACGAGCCCTGTGATTACTGCCAGATATGAGAAAATCCCGGCCGCCCGGCCGGGATTTTTCGTTACTCCACCGCTGTTTGTGCAGCTTCCATGTCATTTGCCACTACAAAGAGGATAGTCTCCTCCCGCTGATTGATCCGGGCATTCTCCAGCTTGGGAATCTCGGCGGGGCGGTAGTCCGAATTTTCGTCAATCTGATTTTGGACATAGTCCTCCAGCGCGTCTCTGGCGGAAGATGCGCTGTCCTCGCTGTCAAATATCAGCACGGCCAGCTCCTCACAGGTAGCCCCGGCGGATCGGTGGACCGTGGCCTCCTTCAGTTTCTCCCGGTCCAGGCCGTAGTCGGCCAGCTTGTATAGGTCAAAGGCAATGTCCGCGTCCAACTCCTCCAACTCCTCAGAGAAGGCTCCGCCGTCCAGAATAGCCTGAGCGTGGTCCGCATTCCAGACCGCATAGTTGTTCTTGCCGCCGCAGGCGGTCAGGCCCAGCCCAAGGACCAGCGCCAGCACGATTGCCACAAATTTTTTCATCCTTGTCCACTCCCATCTGCATTCGCTGTGCCCTGCGTCTCCACGGCAGGCGGGCCGTCGGGGTACAGGGTATCAAAATCCACGGTGTGGGTCTTGAGGTAAGCAAGCCACCGTTGGCAGTACTCCTTGGACAGGTGGACCCCGTCCCGGCTGGCCTCCTCGGGCAGTTCGTTGTTCTCATTCACAAATTCGCTGTACAAATCCAGGAAGACCACCTGCTTTTCCTCCGCCGCCTGCCGCATCAGGTCGTTGAACACCCGCAGATGATCATTGGTCAGGTTGTATCTGTTCCCATTGTGTTCCTCGATCTGCCCCTCGTTCAGCGGGATCAGGCCCTGAATGTAGATGACCGCGTTGGGCTGGAGCCTGCGGATCTCGTCGATGGCGGTGCAGTAGCTGGCGAAAAAGCCGTTGTCGTCGTAGTAGCCCAGCTCGTTGACCCCCAGGGACAGATACACCTTTTGATACTCCTCCAGGGCCAGGGCCTCCAGCAGGGTGTATTTCTTTCCATCGATGGTGAGGGCCTTCTTCTCGGCCAGCTTGAAGATGGACAGGCCGTTGGAGGTGAGGTTTTTGCCGGTGCCGACACCGCTATAGATCATAAAGCCGTCTGTGCGGGAATCCCCTATGAAGGCAGCGTCGTCAAAATAGCTGTTGTCCACCGCAGCACGCTCCGGGGCGGGCTGGCTGAAATCGTAGAGGACTTCCGGTTTCCCTCCGGACGCCGGGGGATCGGAGCGGTCAGGCTGCTGGGACTGATCGGATGCCGGGATACTGGACGAGGCGCTGCCCGCCGCGCTCACCGGAACGTTGGGCGGCTGCGGGGGACTTCCGCCCGGCGTCTGAAATGTACCACGGAAAAGGACCGCGGCGGCTGCGGCCAGGGCCAGCAGGACCAGAACCAGCAGCAGGACACTCCTTCCGCCGCCCCGTATGATCCGCTTTCCTCGATAGCTGCCCGGCATAATAAACCACCACCTGCTTCAGGGCCTGTCTAGCCCTGTCGAAATCGTTCCCATCTAGGATACCATACTTCATCCAAATTTCAAGTAACAAATTCGTTACAGCTTTTTGGGATTCTGTAACGAATTGTAATGTGACCGGAAAAGGTCCCTGGCCAGGCCAGGGACCTCTCTGCTTTAAGTGACGGTGGCCCGGCGGAGCAGGCCTACGCCGATGGGGCCAGGGCCGGTGTGGACCCCGATGGTCACGCCGATCTGATAGGGGTGCTTGATATCCGGGCGGTCCTGGCCGCGCTCCAGCAGGCCGTCGTAGACGGCCTGGGCGAAGGCCTGATGCTCCTCCCGATCCAGGCCGAAGCCGGTGGCCAGGCGGTAGTCCTGCAGCTGGATCTCCTCCCGCTGCAGGTAGCGGAAAAACAGCTCCCGCACCTTGACCAGAGATTTTTTCCGCCCCTGGGCGATGCCGTCGGAGATCAGCTCGGCGTCCTTGTAGCCAATGAGGGGCTTGACCTTCAGCAGGGTCCCGGTGGCCGCCGCCGCCCGGCCGATCCGGCCGCCGTGGCGGAGGTATTCCAGGTCGTTGGTGGTGAAAAAGATGCGCCCGGTGGCGGGCAGGGGGCGCAGGGCCTCCACCGCCTCCTCCAGAGTGAGGCCCCGGTCCCGGAGCTCGGCCGCCTCCTCTACAAACAGCCCCTGGAGTACCGTGGCCAGGGTGGAATCCAGCACCTGGATTTCCACCTGGGGGAACTCCTCTTTCAGCTCCTCTGCCGCGTTCAGCGCCGACTGGTAGGAGCCGCTGAACCGGCTGTTGAGACAGATGCACAGAATGGGCGTTCCCGCCGCAGCCGGGGGGCGGAAGGCCTCTAAGTAGTCGTCCATGGTGGGCATAGAGGTTTTGGGAAAGACGCCAGGGCGGTCCGCCATCATCTGATAGAACTGGTGGGTGGAGATATCCTGCTCCTCCCGGTAGTACACTTCGTCGCCGATGGCCGCATAGAAGGACACCATAGTAACCCCCAGCCGCGCCATCTCCTCCCGTCCCAAATCGCAGGAGCTGTCGCTGACAATATGGAATTTCATATTGTTCTCCTTTGTTTCGTGGCCCCCCTTGCCGGCGGGCCGTGACCGGGCCGCCCCGGTGGGTAATAGCATAAGGATAACACAGAACGGCGGAAAACTCAACTGCTTTTTGGATGCGCGGCATGGCTGGCGAAAAGATGCCGGATCAGGGATTCCGGGCCGTTAAAACAGCACATCGCGCCGGGCGGGAGTGCTCTTTACGATAGTCCTTCCGTTTTTAAAGGAGTAGAGTACCTCGCTTTTCTGGTTGAGCGCATTATAGAAGTTGTCCGCGTCCAGGACGAGGAAGCTGGCGGGATTGCCTGTTTTAATTCCGTAGCTGTCTCCCAGGTGGAGCGTTCTGGCGGCATTGGTGGAGATGAGCTGGTAGGAGTCCATAATCTCCTGATAGCCCATCATCTGGCACACGTGGAGGCCCATAAAGATTACGTCCCGCATGTTGCCGGTGCCCAGGGGATACCAGGGGTCAAAGAGGTCGTCGTGGCCGAAGGAGACGTTGATCCCTGCGGCCAGCAGCTCCTTCACCCGGGTAATGCCCCGGCGCTTGGGGTAGGTGTCCATCCGGCCCTGGAGGTGGGTGTTCACCAGGGGGTTGGACACAAAGTTGATCTCAGACAGGGTGAGCAGCCGCATCAGCTTGGTGACATAGGCGTTGTTGTAGGAGTGCATGGCGGTGGTGTGGCTGGCAGTAACCCGGTCCTTCAGCCCCGACTCGTAGGCTCGGGCGGCCAGTACCTCCAGCCCCCGGCTCTGCTCGTCGTCGATCTCGTCGCAGTGGACATCCACCAGCCTGTCATACTTCTCGGCCAGCCCCATGGCGAAGTTGAGGGACTCCACCGCGTACTCCCGAGTGAACTCGAAGTGGGGGATGGCCCCCACCGCGTCGGCCCCCATCTTTACCGCGTCCTCCATCAGCTGCCGGCCATTGGGGAAGGAGTCGATGCCTTCCTGGGGGAAGGCCACCACCTGGATGTCGATGGTGTCCTTCAGCTCCTCCCGCAGCTCCAGCAGGGCCTCCATGGCGATGAGGGTGGGGTCGGTGACGTCCACGTGGGTGCGGACGAACTGCACGCCATGCTGGGCCTGCATCCGCACCGCCCGGTGGACCCGATCCTTCACGTCCTGCTTGGTGAGGTTCTTCTTCCGCAGAGACCAGCACTGGATACCTTCGAAGAGGGTGCCCGACTGGTTCCACACCGGTTCTCCGGCGGTGAGGCAGGTGTCCAGGTGGACATGGGACTCGATGAAGGGGGGCAGGGCCAGCTTGCCGGTGCAGTCTATGATCTCCTCGCCGGGACGGGGGGCCAGGGAGGGGGCGATCTCCTCAAACTGGCCGCCGGTGACACGGATGTCGGAGGTCTCCGCCGCGTTTTCAATGTGTACGCCTTTGATCAGCATAATGTCACTCCTTGTTCTGTGTTAGTCGGGCCGCCGGAGGCGGCGGCCCCTGCAGGTATATGGAGCAGGGGCGCCGCCCGCAGCACCCTGCTGGATCACCTCTTGGAATAGACCAGCCTGTCCGCGGCCAGGTAACAGAGGGCGGCGGCAAACATGGCATTGAGGGAGGTGATGCCCACAGGGACAAAGTTGCCCACCAGGGCCCCTGCGATCACCCCAGCGATGGAGCCCCAGTGTACGCGCAGGACAGGGGCGGCCCCGGCGCGGTAGTCCTCCCGGTGGAGGAAGTAGTCCAGCATGACAATGATGCCCACCGGGGGCAGGGTGGCGTTGAGAAAGTTGAGCCAGCCCACAAAGTTGTTATACAGCCAGATGGCCGCCGCGGTGCCCACGATGCCGGAGACCAGAGTCATGGGCTTCTGCCGCAGGCCGGTGATGTTGGTCAGCCCCAGGCCGCCGGTGTACAGGGCGTTGTTGTTGGTGGTCCAGATGTTGGCCCCCAGCACGATGAGGGCGGGGATGGCCAGGCCCTGGGCGATCATCACGTAGAAGATGTCGTCCTTACCGGTGAAGGCGCCCCCCACAGCCCCGAAGGCGAACATAAGGGAGTTGCCCAGAAAGAAGGCGATCACCGTGGTGGACACGGCCACCGTGTTATTCTTGGCGAAGCGGACGAAGTTGGGGGTGGCGGTGCCGCCGCTGACAAAGGAGCCGATCACCAGCCCTGTCCCGGCCAACACCGACAGGCTGCCCGAGGACTTGGCAAAGATAGCGGTGAGCCCTCCGCCCTCTGCGGCGGACAGGGACATGGAGTAGATGCCCAGGGCGGCGATGAGGGGGACGGAGACGGCGCTGACGATGGTGAGGGCCTTGATGCCGAAGTAGGCCGAGGCCGTCATGCACAGCCCGGCTGCGGCGACCAGAACGATGGAGCTGACCCCCAGCAGCTCCGCCGCCGGGATGGCGAACATGGCCACGCCCACGCCGAACCAGCCGATCTGAGTGAAGGCGATGAGCACCGAGGCCAGCTTGGAGCCGGCCAGCCCGAAGGAGTGCTGGGCCAGCAGGTCAAGGGTGAGGCCGGTGTCGCAGCCGATGTAGGCCAGGCCGCCGGTGTAGGCCCCCAGGATGATGCCGCCGATGACCACCGCCCAGACAAAGCCGCTCAGGTCCAGACCGTTGCCCAGCTTGGCCCCCACACTCATGCTGGCGGAGAAGAAGGTGAAGCCCATCATCACTACGAACATGCTCCAAAAGCCCTTGCGGGCCTCGGTGGGGACTGCCTCCAGGGAATAGTCGTCGTCCGCGCTCCGGCGCGGACCGGTGTGCTGTGCCATTGGAACCGCCTCCTCTTTTTTGGGAAAATTATACTACAATACTGACCGGATGACAAGAAAAAAGAGAGACGCACCAGGCGTCTCTCTCGGTCGGCGGTCTCAACCGTCTGTCAAGATCATGTTTTGGATGTTATTGCGTCCATTCCCGCTTTGGAGCAGGTAGACTGTGCAGTTTTCTCCGGGGGAGATGTTCAGGTAGACCGAGCCGAAGGTCTCCAGGGGGGGATGGATGTCCAGCCAGGCCGGGTCCAGGGATTCGATACTCAAGGAGGAGGCCATGGGGGACATGTCGGTGTCGGCGTAGAAGAACCGGTAGGCTCCGGGCTGGATGCGCCGGAAGGAGGCGACCTCCTTGTACCGCAGATCGCCGAAGACCACCCGGCCGTCGCTCATGAGGACGTCCAGCGGGCTGCTGTTGAAGGCCAGGTTGCCCACGCGGAAGTTGGCCCAGCCGTTGGAGGGCCGGCAGCAGGTGTCCGCGACGGGGAGCAGGTCCAGGCCGCCGGCAGTACGAATGACGGCGACGGTCATGATCCCGCCGGCCTGGAAGGGGAGGGACCGCTGGAGGTAGATGCGGCCGTTGGCGCTGCCGGACACCGTCACGGTCTGATAGCCGGCCCGGACCCGGCCGTAACCGGTTATGGAGGTGTAACCCAGCCGGTTGACAAACCGGCCATTGGACAGGTCGATCCGCAGGGGAGGGTAACTGTAGGCCGCGTTCAGAAAGCGGACCCTGGATGCGCCGGGCTGGACCCAGCCGCTGTTTCCCGGATAGACCGGGCCTCCCTCGCCGGGGTAGGGCAGGGGGATGACCGGTTCCGCTGCCGGATCGTCTCCCGGATAGACCGGGCCCCCTTCACCGGGGTAGGGCAGGGGGATGACCGGTTCCGCCGCCGGATCGTCTCCCGGGTAGACCGGGCCCCCTTCGCCGGGGTAGGGCAGGGGGATCATGGGCTCTGCCCCGGGGTCGGACCGCCCGATCGGGGTGAGATAGTAATGAAAACTCATAGGTCTGAAACCGGACAAAAGGTCCGGATACTCCTTTCAAATAGCGCTGTACCATTTTATGCGGGAGGGGGGAGATCGGTCCGGACAGCGCGATGGAAAGGCGTTGGGGCCAGGCCCGGGTGCCGGCCTCAGCCCAGATGCTTGATGTAGGCCCCCTGCTCCTGGGCAAAGCCCATTTTGATGAGGTAGGCGGCGTGGGCCTGGGAGGCCTGCCCTCTGAAGATAAGGGTGCGGACTCCTTGGGCGGGAAGCCTGGCGTACAGATAGGCCCCGATGGAGCAGTCGCGGTAGGTGGGCGTGGAGTAGTCCAGCAGCACGTTCACAGTTCCTGGCCCGCTGTCGTTTCCCAGCAGCACGCCCGCCGGATTGCCCTTGTGGCAGACGATATAGGCCCGTTCCGCCTCGCCGCCTTCGGAAAAGGCGGGGAAGTAGGCCTGTATGTCCTCCCGGTAGTAGTCCAGCAGATAGGCCAGAAGGGCGTCTCCCCTTGCGGCTTCCACCAGGGTGTAGTTCTGTTCCTTCTGGTTCAGCTTAACCAGATTGTAAACATTGATGCCCACCAGGCAGATGTTCATCAGCGCCGTGGGATAGGAGTGGATCATTAGGGCATAGGCCGCGAAGATCCCGCTGCCTATGGTGTTGATGACCCGCAGCTTGACTACGGACGACATCAGCATGGACACGACCACCAGCGCGGAACCCAGATATCCGATCATTTCTATCATTGAAAAAACCTCCTTGCATCAGGGGTTGGTCCGGTGCTGCCTGCGGTACTCAATGGGGCTGACTCCCTCCACCCGGCGGAAGCACTGGGAGAAGTAGCTGGGGGAGGAGAACCCCAGCATCTGGGCGATGAGGGAGAGGGTGTGGTCCGTCTCCCGCAGAAGGAAGCGGCTCTCCTCCACCCGCCGGGAGATCAGGTAGCTGATGGGGGAGTCGCCGAACTCCCGGCGGAAGGCGTGGGCCAGGTGGTACTTGTTGACGTGGGCCAGCTGTGCCAGCTGGTCTAAAGTCAGGTTCTCCTTGAAGTGATTGTCGATGTACCGCCGGACCAGGGCGCACTCCCGGCTGGGCCGGGAGCCGTCCGGCCCGCCGGACAGAGACAGGCTGTCCTGCCGCTCCAGGCAGACCAGAACCACCTCCAGCAGATGGCGGCACACTTTTTCATAGCTGGGCCGCTTCTCCCCAGCCTCCTGGAGCATCAGCTCCAGGCAGCTCTGAAGCTCCTGCCAGCCGCTGTGGAGGTGGAGCATGGTGTACCCGTTTGCCCCGCCCGTGGCCTCCAGCCCCTCCACCCCCAGCACGATGTACTCCAGCGGGCTGTCTATCTGGCTCAATTCGGTGTGGAGTACGTTAGCGTTTACAATGATCAGGTCGTGGATTCCCACAGGGAAGTCCTCATACTGGGTGCGGAACCGCCCATGGCCGTCGGTGATGAAAAACAGCTCGGCACAGCCGTGGGCGTGGAGGTGGGAGTTCCAATCCTCCGAGTACTGGGTTTTGGAGAGGTAGTTCAGCCGCGGGCTCCCACGGCCGGGCGGCGGCTCCGCCGCCGCCCGGGAAAAGCTGTATTGATAACTGCTCACACCGTCCGCCTCCCGCCTGCGCAATTTTACGAAAATCCTCAAAATCATGATTCCAGGTCCATTATAATTCCTTTTCTCCCGTTGTGCAACTTCTATTTTTTTGCTCGGTTTTTTTGCTCTGTCTTTGTAAATTACTCCAGCGCAGCGGGGACGGATTCCTTTGGCAAGTTATCTAATATCCCGAAAGAAGGGACAGTATCCGATGTATTATTCACATTTATACAAAAATAGCAATATCTCTAAAGATAAGCGCAAGAACAGGACTTTTGCCCGGCGGGCGGGACAGATATACTGATTACATTGACCGGTGTCATCTGGTCACCTGCGTGTATCCAACAATTTTAGGAGGTTAGAAATGATGAAAAAACTTCTCAGCCTGCTCCTTGCGTCGGCCATGTCTCTGTCCCTGCTGGCCGGCTGCGGCGGCGCGCCCGCGCCCGCTCAGTCCAACAACCCGCCCGCCGACGCCAGCTCCAGCCAGGGCGACGCCAGCACCCCCCAGACCCCCGCCGGCCCCATCAAGCTGGCCGCCCTGTCCTCCGGCTATGAGACCACCTATCCCGGCATGTGGAAAGAGGTCTGCGACGCCTTTACCGCCGAGACCGGCATCGAGGTGGAGCTGACCTTGGAGAAAAACCTGGAAGATGTCATCGGCCCCTCCATGCAGGGCGGCGACTACCCCGACGTAGTGCTGCTGGCCACCGGCCGTGAGAAGGGCCTCACCGAGCAGTTCATCAAGGACCGTCTCATCGCCGACATCAGCGACGTGCTGTCCATGACCATCCCCGGCGAGAGCGCCACTGTCTCCAGCAAGGTCATGCCCTCCATGGTGGGCACCAACGCCACCAACCCCTACGGCGACGGCAAGACCTATCTGGCCCCCATGTTCTACTCCCCCTGCGGCCTGTTCTACAACGCCGGCCTCTTTGCCGAAAAGGGCTGGACTGTCCCCACCACCTGGGATGAGATGTGGGAGCTGGGCGACAAGGCCAAGGCCGAGGATATCTGGCTGTTCACCTACCCCACCACCGGCTACTTTGACGCCTTCCTGTACGCCCTGATGTACTCCGTGGGCGGCCCCGACTTCTTCAACAAGGCCACCTCCTACGCCGAGGGCATCTGGGACACCCCCGAGGGCCAGCAGTGCTTCGACATCATCGCCAAGCTGGCGGAGTACACAAACCCTGTCACCCCCGCCCAGGCTAACGAGACTGACTTCAGCCAGAACCAGCAGCTGATTCTGGAAAACAAGGCCCTGTTCTGCCCCAACGGCACCTGGCTGCCTGGCGAGATGGCCGAGGCTCCCCGGGCCGACGGCTTTGAGTGGGGCATGTGCGCCCTGCCCGCCGCCAAGGCCGGAGGCGCCGGTGCCAGCTACTCCTTCCTGGAGCAGATCTGGATCCCCTCCGGCGCTGCCAACGTGGACGCCGCCAAGCAGTTTGTGGCTTTCGTGTACAGCGACAAGGCCGTGGATATCTTCCTCAAGGGCGGCGCGGTCCAGCCCGTCAACGGCATTGTCAGCAAGCTGGAGGGCGACAATGTGATGTTCTACTCCATCTACGACACCGGCGCCAGCGCCGTGGTCGGCATCTTCTCCGCCTATGAGTCAGTGGCCGGTCTGGGCACCGTGCGCGAGGTCTTCCTCGACCCCGTCAACGCCCTGGTCAGCGGCCAGATCACCAAGGACCAGTGGGTCAGCGACATCAAGGCCGCCAGCGACCAGATGCGGGCCAACCTGGTTGTAAAATAAAAAAATCGCATAGGCCGTAAGTGGGCGGCGGTGGGCAGCACCTGCTCACCGCCGCCTGTCAAATTCCAGAGAGAAAGGAGCGATCCCATGCGCAGCAAAAGCCGCAGCCGGTTCATCGTCCTGTGCGTGGCCCCGGCAGCCATCCTGTTTTTCCTATTCATGGTCATGCCCACGATCAACGTGTTCCGCATGTCCCTCTTCGAGCGGGGGGCCTACTCCCCCACCGAGACCTTCGTGGGGATGAGCAACTTCCAGGTCCTGTTCAAGGATACCAAGTTCATCACCTCCATGCAGAATACCATCCTGCTCATCGTCACCGTAACCATCATCACCTTCTTTTTCGCCATTGTCTTTGCCGCCATCCTCACCCGAGAGAAAATCAAGGGACAGAATTTCTTCCGCATCGTCTTTTACATCCCCAATATTCTGTCCATCGTGGTCATCGCCGGCATTTTCTCCGCCATCTACAAGCCGGACACCACCGGCATGCTGAACAATATCTTCACCTTCTTCGCCGGGCGGAATATTGAGATTCTCTGGAAAACCCAGCCCATGGTCATCGTCAGCATCATCATCGCCATGGTATGGCAGGCCATCGGCTACTACATGGTGATGTACATGGCCTCCATGTCCGCGGTCCCCGCCAGCCTCTATGAAAGCGCCGGGCTGGACGGCGCGGGCCGGCTGACCCAGTTCTTCCAGCTCACCCTGCCTCTGATCTGGACCAACATCCGCACCACCCTCACCTTCTTTATCATCTCCACCATCAATATGGCCTTCCTGTTCGTCAAGTCCATGGTAGCCCCCGGCATGGCCGATGTGGGCCTGAGCTTCATGTACGCCCAGAAGGACGCCGGCCTCTACGGCTACTCCATGGCCGCCGGCGTGATTATCTTCCTGTTCTCCTTCCTGCTGTCCGCCTTGGTCAACAAGGTAACGCAGCGGGAAGTGCTGGAAATGTAAGGAGGCGCCGGTATGACAAAGAAAAAATCCTCCGGTGACCGGCTGTATAAGGCCTTTATCTATGTGGTGCTGGCCACCCTGGCCATTGTCATTATCGTTCCGGTCGCCTGGGTCTTTCTGGCCTCCATCAAACAAAACAGCGAGTTCTATGGCAACCCCTGGACTATGCCCGCCGGCTTCTACTGGCAGAACTTCTATGAGGCCTGGACCGCAGCCCAAATGGGCAGCTATATGCTCAACTCGGTGATTGTCACCGCCCTGGCCCTGGCCCTGCTGCTGGTGGTGGCCTTGCCGGCGGCCTACTGCCTGTCCCGCTTCCGCTTTCGGGGAGGCCGATTCCTGAACACCGCCTTCATGGCCGGGCTGTTCATCAACGTCAACTACATCGTGGTGCCCATCTTTCTGATGATGCGGGATTGGGACAGCTGGATGAACTACTTCTTCGGCAGAACCGTCTTTCTCAACAACCTGTTCATGCTGGCCCTGGTCTACGCCGCCACCGCTCTGCCCTTCACCGTCTACCTGCTGTCGGGCTACTTCGCCACCCTTCCCCACGACTTTGAGGAGGCCGCCTACATCGACGGCGCGGGCTACGGCCAGGCCATGATCCGGGTAATCTTCCCCATGGCCCAGCCCTCCATCATTACCATCATCCTGTTCAACTTCCTGTCCTTCTGGAACGAATACATCATCTCCATGACCCTGATGAGCAGCTCCACCGGTCAAAAGACCCTCCCTGTGGGCCTGCTGAACCTGATGCAGGCCTCCCAGTCCAAGGCGGAGTTCGGCCGGATGTACGCCGGTCTGGTGCTGGTGATGCTGCCCACCCTGATCCTCTACATGTGCGTGCAGAAGAAGCTGACCCAGGGCATGACCGTGGGCGGACTGAAAGGTTAAGGTGACACCATGAAATTCTGGAAAGAACACACCAGCCTTCGGGTAACCCTCATCGCCCTGTTCTTTTTCCTGGGGCTTGGGCTGGTTATCTACGGCTGGACCATGACCGGCCAGCTGTCCGGGCTGGGACTGATGATTGTGGGCGTGATTCTGCTGCTGGCCGCCCTGATGATCTACAACAAACCCTTTGAAACCGACAAGCGCAAGCTGTGAGGGAGGAACACATGACCGATATACATAAGACAGGCCGGGTGACCATCCCCACGGATGTGGACGTGGTCCCCGAGACCCTGGAGCTGCTGAAGCGCTGGGGGGCGGACGCCATCCGGGACTGCGACGGCACCGACTACCCCGAGGAGCTGAAAAACGTAGACGCCAAGGTCTACTCCACCTACTACACCACCCGGAAGGACAACGCCTGGGCCAAAGCCAACCCCGACGAGGTACAGCAGTGCTACATCATGACGGGCTTTCATACCGCCGGCGGCGGGCCGCTGTCCATCCCCCTGATGCAGGGCATCAGCGCCGAGCTGATGGAGGTAAACACCCGGGACGACATACGCCGCTGGTGGGAGGTAATGGACCGCGCCACAGGAGAGCCCCTCCCCCCGGACGCCTGGCGGTATGAGGACGGATGCGTCATCATCGACGCCCCGGAGGCCTTCCACGACTACACCGTCAGCTTTCTGGCCTACCTGATCTGGGACCCGGTCCACATGTACAACGCCGTCACCAACGGCTGGAAGGACTTCGAGCACCAGATCACCTTCGACGTCCGCCAGCCCAAAACCCGGAAGTTTACCATGGAGCGGCTGCGGAAGTTCATCGCGGACCACCCCTATGTAAATGTTATCCGCTATACCACCTTCTTCCACCAGTTCACCCTGGTTTTCGACGAGCTGAAGCGGGAGAAGTACGTGGACTGGTACGGCTATTCCGCCTCCGTTTCCCCCTATATCCTGGAGCAGTTCGAGAAGGAGGTTGGATACAAATTCCGCCCGGAGTTCATTATCGACCAGGGGTACTACAACAACCAGTACCGGGTCCCCAGCAAGGAGTTCAAGGACTTTATGTCCTTCCAGCGCCGGGAGGTGGCCGCTCTTGCCAGGGAGATGGTAGACATCACCCACGAGCTGGGCAAGGAGGCTATGATGTTCCTGGGTGACCACTTCATCGGCACCGAGCCCTACATGGACGAGTTCAAGACCATTGGCCTGGACGCGGTGGTGGGCTCCGTGGGCAACGGCTCCACCCTGCGGCTTATCTCTGACATCCCCGGGGTGAAGTACACTGAGGGCCGCTTCCTGCCCTACTTTTTCCCCGACACCTTCCACCAGGGGGGCGACCCCGTCCAAGAGGCCAAGGAGAATTGGGTCACCGCCCGCCGGGCCATTCTAAGAAAGCCCATTGACCGTATCGGCTACGGCGGCTACCTCAAACTGGCCTGTCAGTTCCCGGAGTTTATCGACTATGTGGAGTCGGTCTGCAACGAGTTCCGGGAGCTGTATGACAACATCAAGGGCACCACCCCCTACTGTGTCAAGACGGTGGCCGTGCTGAACAGCTGGGGACGGGCCCGGTCCTGGGGCTGCCACATGGTCCACCATGCCCTGTATCAGAAGCAAAACTACTCCTATGCCGGGGTCATCGAGGCCCTGTCCGGCGCCCCCTACGACGTGCGGTTTATCAGCTTTGACGATATCAAGGCTGCTCCCTCCGTCCTGGACGGGGTGGATGTGCTTGTCAACGTGGGGGACGGCGATACCGCCCACACCGGCGGGGAGATTTGGGAGGACCCGGAGATTTCTGCCGCGGTGAAGGAATTCGTCTGGAACGGCGGCGGCCTCATCGGCGTGGGTGAGCCCTCCGGCCACCAGTATCAGGGCCGCTATCTCCAGCTGTCTGGTGTACTGGGGGTAGAAAAAGAGACTGGTTTTACTCTGGGTTATGACAAATACAACTGGGACAGCCACCCGGACCACTTTATCCTAGCCGACAGCCGGGGGACTGTGGACTTCGGTGAGGGCGAGAAGTCCATTTACGCCCTGGAGGGGGCCCAGGTGCTGGTCCAGCGGGACAAGGAGGTCCAGCTGGCAGTAAACGAGTTCGGCCAGGGCCGGGCGGTGTATCTCTCCGGCCTGCCCTACTCCTTTGAAAACAGCCGCCTGCTCCACCGGGCGGTGCTGTGGTCCGCCCACAGCGAGGACCAGTTCAACCTGTGGCTGTCTTCCAACTATAACGTAGATGTCCACGCCTATGTGGACAGCGGCAAATTCTGTGTGGTCAACAACACCTATGAGCCCCAGACCACCACCGTCTTCCGGGGGGACGGTTCCAGCTTCCCCCTGGACCTGGCTGCCAATGAGATACGCTGGTACAAAATTTGATGAAAACCGCCCTGCGTCAAGGGCGGTTTTTTATGACTTTTTTCATGCACAAGCGGGCATATTGCTTTTTTGAAGGGGGTATGGTATAATCATCCCCAATATTAGAAAGAAACTGGGGGAGAAGGAATGTCTATCACCTCCACAGCGTTTGTGCTGTGTTTAATTGTGCTGACAGCAATCTACTTTCTGGCTCCCAAGGGGCTGCAGTGGGTGGTACTGCTGGCGGCCAGTATAGGCTTTTACGCTGCGGGAGGTCTGCGCACCCTGCCCTATATCCTGATTACCGCCCTGTCGGCCTACGCCGCCGCCCTGGCCATCGGAGAGGTGGACCGGCGGCAGAAGGCCCATTTTGCCGCCCGCAAGGAGCTGACGCGGGAGGAGAAGGCGGCTGTCCGAAAGAGAAATACCACCCGTAAGCGGTGGCTGATGACCGCCGGACTGGTGCTGAATTTCGGCCTGCTGTGTGTGTTCAAATACTTCCACTTCGCCCTGGCCCAGTGGAACCGGCTGCTGGCCCAGATGGGCGGGGGCCAGATTGTGGATGTGTTTTCCCTGGCGGTGCCGCTGGGCATCTCCTTCTACACCTTCCAGACCATGGGCTACCTCATTGATGTCTACTGGGGTAATGTGAAGCCCCAGCGGAATTTTTTCAAGCTGCTGCTGTTCACCTCCTTTTTTCCACAGGTGACCCAGGGCCCCATCAGCACCTATTCCCAACTGGCCGGCCAGCTCTATGAGGGCCACGCCTTTACCTATGAGAACTTTGCCCTGGGCGGCCAGCGGATGATCTGGGGCTATTTTAAAAAGCTGGTGCTGGCGGACGTGCTGGCCCCCTGGGTGGGGGCGGTGTTCCAGCACTACCCCGATTACACCGGCGGGGCGGTGCTGGTGGGCATCTTTTTTTACAGCATCCGTATCTACGCCGATTTTTCCGGCTATATGGACATCATGTGCGGCTTCTGCCAGATCATCGGCATCCGGCTGGAGGAGAATTTTCTTCGGCCCTACTTCTCCAAATCCATCGCGGAGTATTGGCGCCGGTGGCATATCACCCTGGGCGCCTGGTTTAAAAATTACCTCTACTATCCCATTGCGGTGTCCAAGTGGAACACCAAAATCGGCAAGTGGGGGCGCAGGCGCTTTGGCAAGACCTTCGGGCAGGCCATGCCTGCCTCCATCGCCCTGGTGGCGGTGTGGCTGACCACCGGCCTGTGGCACGGGGCCAGCTGGGCCTATATTGCCTGGGGCGGAGTGAACGGGCTGTTCATTATTGTATCCCTGTGGCTGGAGCCCCTTTACCAGCGGACCCGGGACGCGCTGCATATCCGGGAGGGGGCATGGTGGTTCCGGGCGTTTCAGGTGGTGCGCACCTATGTTCTGGTGTGTCTCATCAAGGTGCTGCCCGAGGTGGGCTCCCTGCGGGGAGGACTGGGGCTGTGGCGGCAGATGTTCCGAGGCTGGGGGACACCCCTGTCCTTTGCCGCCCTGTTCCCCTACGCCCCCGACCGGGCTCAGCTGGCGGCGGTGGCCCTGGCCACGCTGCTGCTGCTGTGTACCAGCCTGCTCCAGCGGAAAATGCCCATCCGGACTTGGTTCAACCGGTTCCCCCTGCCGGTGCGGGCGATGACATTAGCGGCTTTGCTGCTGATGGCGGTGTATTTCGGCGTGCCGGCCTCCGGCAATGTGGGAGGGTTTTTGTATGAGCAATTTTAAAAAAGCCCTGCTGTCCACCCTGGCGGTTCTGGCCTGCTTCGCCCTTCTGACGGCGCTTGTGACGGCGCCCTACTATCTCAATGGTGTCTACAACTATCAGGACGCCAAGGTGCGCCGAGATCTGGCGGGGGAGTTTGACGTGCTGGTCTCCGGCGCCTCCCAGGGGCTGCGGGCCATCGACCCGCTGGCCCTGGACCGGGCCCTGGGCTGCACCAGCTACGATCTGGGTACCCCCCTTCAGACCATGTACGGCCGTTATCTGACCCTGAAACAGGAGATGGAGCGCAACCCGGTGTCTCTGGTAATCATCGAGCTGTCCTACGACGCTATGGCTCGGGACTACGCCTACTACGGCTTTGAGGGCAGCGTCTACCAGCTGGGGCGGGCGGACAGTGCGGGGCAGTGGCTGGATTACTTGATTCACCAGGTTCCGCCCAAAGACTGGGTCCGGCTGCTCCACGACACCCTGACCCGGGGGGTGTATACCTGGAAGCAGCTGCTGAAAAACGGCCCCTATGTCCCCTTTCAGTACGAGACCCACGGCTTCCAGCCCGGCCTGAAGGGGGTGCCCATGCCTGAGACCAGCCTCTATGAGGCGGACTACCACAAGGAAACCCTGCCCACCAATGTGGAGGAGGAGAACCTCTATTACCTGGACAAGTGCCTGGAGCTGTGCCGGGAGAGAGGGGTGGAGGCGGTGCTGATCTCCACCCCACTGTCAGAGTACATGCTGTGGAACTGCGACGGCTTTGACGAAATTCTGGCCACCCACCGGGGGGTGAGCGAGAAATGGGGGGTGCCCCTCTACGATTTCAACCTGAAGAAGGACAAGCTGGAGCGCTATCCGGAGGAGACCGCCTACTGCGACCAGCACCACCTCTGCGAGGCCAGCGCCCAGGAGTTCCCCAAAGATCTGGCGGACATCCTGCTCCGGGCCCGGGCGGGGGAGGACGTGAGCGGAGAATTTTACGCCACCTATGACGAGGCGATTCACGCCCGGAAGGCCCAGTGGGCGGAGGGCGGAACAGGGAGCGGAGTATGAGCATGGACGCAGCGGCCCTGAGGGGCGTCCTCTGGAGGGAAAAACTGCGGGGCTGGCTGGCCCGGATTTTGAGCATGGGGCTTTTGATCCCTCTCCTGGGCCTGGCCGGCCTGGGCTGGGGGGTGGTGGGTCCCTACTTCACGGAGGGGTCCTACAACTACCAGGATGCCAGGGTGCGCCGGGACCTGGCGGGGGAGTTCGATGTGCTGATTTCCGGCTCCTCCCAGGCCCTGCGGGCCATCGATCCCCTGGCGCTGGACCGGGCCATGGACTGCCGCAGCTATAATCTGGGGATGGTGCTGCAGACCATGTACGGCCGCTATCAGATTTTGGAGCGGGAGCTGGAGCGCAACCCGGTGTCGCTGGTGGTCATTGAACTGGCCTACGATACCCTGGGCCGGACCTATGAGGACAACTACGGCTTTGAGGGCAGTGTTCGCCAGCTGGGGCGCTTGGACCACCCGGGGCAGTGGCTGGATTACGTGGCCCGTCAGGTCCCGCCCAGGGACTGGGTCAAGCTGCTGGACGACACCCTGGACCGGGCCGCCAGCACCTGGGCCCTGCGGAGGCAGAACGGGCCCTATGTCCCCTTTCAGTACGAGACCCACGGCTTCATTCCGGGGCTGAAGGGGGTGCCCATGCCCGATGCCGGCCTCTATGAGGCGGATTACCACAAGGAGTCTCTGCCCACCAATGTGGAGGAGGAGAACCTCTACTACCTGGACAGGTGCCTGGAGCTGTGCCGGGAGAGGGGGGTGGAGGCGGTGCTGATTGTCACCCCCCTGTCGGAGTATATGCTGTGGAACTGCGACGGCTTTGACGAGATTCTGGCCACCCATCGGGGTGTGAGCGAGAAATGGGGAGTGCCCCTCTACGATTTCAACCTGAAAAAAGATAAGCTGAGCCGCTATTCCGAGGAGACCGCCTACTGCGACCAGCACCACCTGTGCGAGGCGGGGGCCCAGGTCTTCACCGGCGACCTGGCGGACATCCTGCTCCGGGCCCGGGCGGGGGAGGACGTGAGCGGAGAATTTTACACCACCTACGATGAGGCCATTCACAGCCGGCGGATCGGCGGCTAGAGGAGGACAGGCGATGGGATCGGTATTGGAATATTTGGAGCGGGCCGCCTGGGAGAGCCCGGAGCGGACCGCGCTGGCGGACCAGGACCGGACGTTTACCTATGGGGAGGCGTACCGCCTGTCCCGGCAGGTGGGGGCCTTTGTGGCCCGCCTGGAGGGGGGCTGCCGCCCGGTGGGCGTGTGGGCCCGGCACGACGCGGTGACCCCGCTGCTGTGCTGGGGCGCGGCATGGGGGGGCTGCTTCTATGTCCCCCTGGACCCAGACCTGCCCCCGGGCAAGCTGCGCAAAATTTTGGACGACTGCGCCCTGGACTTGATCCTCACCGCCAGACCAAAGGATGCCCTGCCCCCCGGGACGGACTTCTCCGGCCGGGTTATCTGCCTGGAGGAGGCGGTGGACGAGGGGCGAGGGGAGGACTGCCCTCCCACCGGGCGGGAGGACGACGCTCCCCTGTATATGGTGTACACCTCCGGCTCCACCGGGACCCCCAAGGGGGTGCTGAAGAGCCACGGGGCGGTGCGGCATTTTATAGAGGACTTTGCCGCCGCCTTTCCCTTCTCCCCGGCGGAGGTCATCGGCAGCCAGACCCCCTTCTTTTTTGACGCCTCCGCCAAAGACCTGTACCTCACCCTGTACCTGGGGGCCCGGCTGGAGGTGGTGGACGCCGGGCTGTTCTACGCCCCGGTACAGCTGGTGGAATATCTGAACCGGCGGCGGGTCACCACCATCTGCTGGGTGCCCTCCGCTCTGTCCATCCTCACCCAGCTGAATACCTTCTCAGAGATTAAGCCCCAGTATCTGCGGAATGTGTTCTTTGTGGGGGAGGTCTTCCCCATGAAGCAGCTCAACCGCTGGCGGGCGGCCTTGCCCCAGGTCCGGTATGTCAACCTGTACGGCTCCACCGAACTGGCCGGGGTGTGCTGCTGGTATGAAGTGGAAGGGGACTTTGCCGATACGGACCGGCTGCCCATCGGCCGTCCCCTGGGACGCAGCCGGGTGTTTTTGCGGGCGGAGGGGGAGATCGTGACCCGCCCCGGAGTGATGGGGGAGATCTGTGTGGCCTCCCCGGCCCTGGCCCTGTGCTACTACAACGACCCGGAGAAGACTCGTTCCGTCTTCCGGCGGGAGGTCCTGCCCTCGGGAGAGGAGGCCCGGGTACTCTACACAGGGGATTTGGCCCAGTATACCCCGGAGGGGCTGCTGGAGTTTGCCGCCCGGAAGGACCATCAGTTCAAGCACATGGGCCGCCGGATCGAGGCCGGGGAGATTGAGGCCGCCGCCGCCGCCCTAGACCAGGTGGCCCGGTGCTGCTGCCTCTACGACGGACAGCGGGGAAAAATCGTGCTATTCTGCCAGCTGGCTTCGGGCTGCGAGGCCACAGGCCGGGAGCTCCGCCGTGCCCTGCGGGACCGCCTGGCCGATTACATGGTGCCCAACAAGGTGACCATCCTCCCACAGCTGCCCCTGAACCCCAACGGAAAGATCGACCGCCCCGCCCTGCGGGCATCGCTGGAATAAAATAGAAAACGGAGGAACCAATTATGGACGAGATATTGGAAATTTTACAGGATATCGACCCGGATATCGACTATGAGACGGCAGACCGGCTGATCGACGATAAGATGCTGGACTCCTTCAGCATTGTGGCCCTGGTCTCGGAGATTGCCGACGCCTTTGACATCACCATCAGCCCCAAGTATCTGATTCCCCAGAACTTCAACAGCGCCAGGGCCATGTGGGATATGGTGTGCCGCATCCGCGCGGAGGAGGACTGAAACTTTTTACTCGACTATACACCGGATATATGGTATAGTTCAAATGTTATTGTTCATATAGAAAGGAGATGTCGAAGTGAGGAAGGAATTTACCTACGCGGCAGTAAAAGAGGAATTTGAGCAGTGGAAGGCCCAGGGCCTGTCCCTAAACATGGACCGGGGCAAGCCCAGCCTGGAGCAGCTGGAGCTGTCCCGGGGGCTGATGACCGCCCTGGATTTTGATGACTGCGTGGCGGACGGGGTAGACGCCCGGAATTACGGCGAGCTGGCCGGTATGCCCTGCGCCCGGAGGTACTGGGCGGAGCTGCTGGACGTGACCCCCGAGCAGTGCTTTGTGGGGGGCAGTTCCAGCCTGAACATGATGTATGACCTGATTGCCAAGGCCTGGAGCAACGGCCTGCTCCACAGCGAAAGGCCCTGGTCCCAGGAGGAGAAGGTGAAGTTCCTGTGCCCTGTGCCGGGCTACGACCGGCACTTCCGGGTCACCGAGTCCTTCGGCATCGAGCTGATCGCCGTCCGGTGCGGCGAGGGCGGCCCCGATATGGACCAGGTGGAGCAGCTGGCCGCTGACCCCCAGGTGAAAGGTATCTGGTGCGTCCCCAAATACGCCAATCCGGACGGCTATATCTACTCTGACCAGGTGATCGGCCGCATCGCCGGGCTGAAGCCCGCCGCTCCCGACTTCGCGGTGATCTGGGACAACGCTTACTGCGTCCACGAGATCCGGGGGGACTATGTGCCCTTCCCCGATATTTTGAAGCTGTGCGCCGAGAAGGGGAATCCTGACCTGGTGTATGAGTTTGCCTCCACATCCAAAATCACCCTGCCCGGGGCGGGCATGGCGGTGATGGCGGCCAGCGTGGACAACACCAAGTATCTGACCAAGCTGATGGGCGCCCAGATGATCAGCTGTGACAAGCTGAACCAGCTGCGCCAGGTCCGCTTCCTGAAAGACAAGGCCCACACCCTGGAGCTGATGAAGAAGCACGGTGAGATTCTCAGACCCCGGTTCGACGCCTTCCTCCGGGAGCTGGAGGAGCAGATCAAGCCGCTGGACATCGCCCGCTGGACCAACCCCCAGGGCGGCTACTTCATCAGCCTATACACCGCCCCCGGCTGCGCCGGCCGGACGGTGGCCCTGTGCAAGGAGGCCGGTCTGGTGATGACCGGGGCGGGCGCGGCCTACCCCTACGGCCGGGACCCGGAGGACAGCCACATCCGCATTGCCCCCTCCTTCCCCGCTCTGAAGGACGTGGAGCAGGCGGCCAGGGTGTTCTGCACCTGCCTGAAGCTGGCCACCCTGGAGAAGCAGGGGAACTAAACAGACAAACGGCCTCCGCCTGTTTTTATACAGGCGGGGGCCGCTTTTGGTTTATGTTACCCGATATAGGGTTTATCGCTCTCGATGTATACGCCCTGCTCGCGGCTGAAGCCCACGTTGAAGCCCAGGGCCTTGCCCAGGTCACGGAGCTTAAAGTAGGTGTAGCCGTTGCCCTGGTCGTCCAGCAGGCTGATGGCGGTCATCTCCACGCTCTTGCCGTTCACCTGGACCTTCAGCCCGCCGCCGGAGTAGCTGCGGTCACCGGAGAAGGGGGTCTTCATCTCGGAACCGGTGTCCTGGTAGGGCTGGCCGCTGGTGGCGGTGATGCCGGTCTGATTGCTGTAGCCCACGGAGAACTGGGCCTTGGTGCCGTTGAGGATGTGGGCCATGTCACGGAGCTTGATGTAGTTGGTGCCGTTGCCGTTGGCGTCCAGAATGGCGTACATCTGGAACTCCACCTTTTTCCCGTCCACGGTGACGGTCTGGGTGCTGGCCTTGGCGGTGCCCTTGGCGGGGATCTTCTCTACCTCAATGGTGGGAGGGGTGGTGGGCTGAGTGGATTGGCCGCCCATATTGAGCATCAGACCGGCCATCTCATATTGTGTAGTGGGTCCGGTGGAGTGCTGAAATGAGAGATACCAATATCCGCCCTTTTCAGCAGCTTTTGACAGCTTAATGGGAGAAAAACTATAGAGGATTTCATCTTCTGTGGTATAGGTAAATGTACCGTCCGCTTCCCGCTGTGCCGGGTACATCGCCCAAAAATATGTAATCATAGAGCCGCCGCTTCCATCCGTCACTTCCGCTGTCAGCTCGGTAACGCTGGGGTCCAGGGTATACATGGTATACTCCTCTACTTTACCGCTGCCTTTTAAGCCCGCTCGAACAGTTTCCTGTCCTTTGACATCAGGAAATTTGACATTGACATAATATCCGGTGTCGTGTACCATGGGAGCCGCCATAGCGGGAACGATCAGGCCCAGGCACATCACCAGGGCCAGCGCGAGGGATAGGGCTTTCTTTTTCATTTGTTTACTTCCTTTCAGTTTATTTTGGGGTTCCTCGGCGGTGCGCACCCCGGGGGGTGGGACCTCCCGGCCCCCCGATGGGCGCTTCCGCCAAGGCAAACGAAAGCGGCGCAGGATATATAACCCCACACCGCAGTTGACAGACACAAACCCCAAAAACCGCCTCTTGATAAACGGCGGCGTTTCCGATATAATGAGGGCTGGCGCAGCATAGCTGTTGTGTCGGAGGTGGATGCTCCTGCACAGGGTTACAGGGTGTTGTGACCACCCTGTAACCTGCCTCAATTTGCCTTGTGTCCTTATTGTATCGCATCTTGACAAACTGCGCAAGCCCTTTTTTCGGCACAGCCTGAATTTTCGGGCTGTGCCTTGCTTTTTTGTTATAATGGCGGGTAAAAAATTTTTGACGAAAATTAGGTGAGACCGACCAAAAAACCTTGCGCTTTATGAGAAAAGGGTGTATTATGTTCTTCACCAGCAAAGGCGGTTCCGGCAAAGGAGAGGGGCCGCTGAACAGGGAGGTCGAAAACTTACATGAGCAAATTTCTCAAACGATCTGCGCACGGCGCGCAGGTCCCCCACGACAAGCGGACTTCCAACTCTGAAACCGTGAAGATGCCGCTGCCCTCCAAGATCGTGCTGTCTATGGGTCAGCATATCGGCGCCCCCGCCGCCCCCCAGGTGGCCAAGGGAGACCAGGTCTATGTGGGCACCGTGGTGGGCAAGGCGGGGGGCTTTGTCTCCTCTGACATCCACTCCGGCGTGTCCGGCACCGTGGACAGCATTGTCACCATTACCGCTCCCAACGGAGCGCCCCAGACCGCCGTGGTGATCATCCCCGACGGCAAACAGACCCCGGACCCGGCCATCGCGCCCCCCACTGTCACCGACCTCAAGTCCTTCCAGGACGCGGTTCGGGCCAGCGGCCTGGTGGGCCTGGGCGGCGCCGGCTTCCCCACGGCGGTGAAGCTGGCCCCCAAGAACCTGGACGAGATCGATACCCTCCTCATCAACGGCGCCGAGTGTGAGCCCTATATCACCTCCGACAACCGCTGCTTCCTGGAGGACACTCAGTACATCCTGGACGGCATCCAGGCGGTGATGAAATATCTGGAAATTCCCAAATGCATCATCGGCATTGAGTCCAACAAGCCCGAGGCTATCGCCAAGATGAAGTCCGCGGCCCCCGCCGGCGTTGAGGTGAAGGAGCTGGCCTGCCGCTACCCCCAGGGTGCTGAAAAAGTCCTGATCGAGAACTGCACCGGCCGGGAGGTCCCCTTCCCCGGCCTGCCCTCCGATGTGGGGGTAGTGGTGATGAATGTCACCTCCGTGGCCTTTGTGGGCAAATACCTGAAAACCGGTATGCCCCTGGTCACCAAGCGTCTCACGGTGGACGGCGACATCGTCAAGGAACCCAAGAACGTGGAGGTTATCATCGGCACCCCCGTGCAGGAGCTGATGGACTTCTGCGGCGGCTTCACCGATGAGCCGGGCAAGGTGCTCTACGGCGGCCCCATGATGGGCAACTGCATCGCCGATTTGAGCCAGCCCATTCTGAAGAACAACAATGCCGTGCTGGCTTTTTCCAAAAAATGGGGCCAGCTGCCTAAGGCCACCAACTGCATCCACTGCGGCCGGTGCACCAACGCCTGCCCCCTGGGCCTGTCCGCCAAGGAGATCGTCCAGGCCTACAACGACGGCAACGTGGAGCTGCTCATAGAGCTCAACGCAGACCTGTGCATGAGCTGCGGCACCTGCTCCTTCGTCTGCCCGGCCAAGCGGCCTCTGGCTCCCTCCATCGCCCTGGCCAAGATCATGATGAAGAATGGAGGTAAGAAGTAATGGACAACAAGCTGATTGTTACCGCCGCGCCCCACATCACCGGTCCGGACAGCACCCAGAAGATTATGGGCCGGGTGTGTCTGGCTCTGGTTCCAACCTTAATCGCCTCGATCTTCATTTTTGGGGTCAATTCTCTGATCCTTACCGCTGTCACTGTGGCTGCCTGTGTGTTTTTTGAGTGGGGTTACTGCAAGCTGATGGGCCGTGAGGTTCCCATCTCCGATCTGTCCGCCGTGGTCACCGGCATGCTGCTGGCCTTTAACATGCCTGCCTCCATGCCCTGGTGGATGGCCATTGTGGGCGCGTTTATCGCCATTGTCATTATCAAGCAGCTGTTTGGCGGACTGGGCTTCAACTTCGCCAACCCCGCCATTGTGGGCCGTATTGCCCTGGCCGTTGGCTTTGCCAGCCGCATGGCCAACTACCCCAAGCCTGTCAACGGGATCGACGCCCTGGCCTCGGCCACTCCGCTGGCCGTGGAGAAGGGCGTGCTGGGGGCCGGCGAGTATGTCACCCTGCTGCTGGGCAACCACGGCGGCGTGCTGGGCGAGACCTGCGCCATCACCATCCTCATTGGCGGCATCTACCTGATTGCCACCAAGGTCATCAGCCCCATGATTCCCGTTACTTACCTGGCCACTGTGGCCGTGCTGTCCCTGATCGGCGGCTATGACCCCATTGTGCAGCTGCTCTCCGGCGGCCTGATGCTGGGCGCCTTCTTTATGGCCACCGACTATGTCACCTCTCCCACCACCGATAAGGGCAAGCTGATTGCCGGTATCTTTATGGGGGTTGTGACCTGCGCCATCCGGTTCTTCGGCACCATGAGCGAGGGCGTGTCCTTTGCTATCCTGCTGATGAACCTGGTGACCCCCTATATCGACGCGCTGACCCGGCAGGATAAGCTGGGTATCGCCAAGAAGAAGAAGGAGGCGGCAGCGAAATGAGTAATTGGAATAAGGTATTTAAGCCTATCGTGGTGCTGTGCGTCATCTGCGTCGTCATCACCGGGGCGCTGGCTGCCACCAACTCTGCCACCGCTCCCATCATTCTGGCCGCCAAGCTGGAGGCCGAGCGCCTGGCCCGTATGGAGCTGCTCCCCGAGGCGGACGACTTCACCCGGGTGGACAGCGTCAGCGTGGAGAACGTCACTGATGTCTATACCGCCAACAACGGCGCCGGCTGCGTCATCACCAGCACCGCCAAGGGCTACGGCGGCACCATGACCGTTATGGTCGCTTATACTCCTGATGGCACCATCAAGCAGATCAAAGTGACAGAGCAGGGCGAAACCCAGGGCATCGGCAGCAAGGTAGCCGGTACCGCCTCCTATTGGGAGCGTTATCAGGGCCAGCCTGCTGCTGAGCTGAAAATCAACAAAGACGGCGGCACCATTGACGCTGAGAGCGGCGCGACAATCTCCAGCCGTGCGCTGGCCAAAGCGGTCAGCTCCGCCAATGAGGCGTATAACGCTGTGAATTCTTGAAAGGCAGGTGAGTCAAGATGAGTGAAAACAGTAAAATGAAAATCCTTACCAACGGTATTCTGAACGAGAACCCGGTCCTGCGGCTTGTCCTGGGCACCTGTCCCACCCTGGCCGTCACCACCATGGCTTCCAACGGCATTGGCATGGGGCTGGCCGCCACCTTTGTGCTGCTGTGCTCCAACATTGTAATTTCCGCCCTGCGGAACGTCATCCCCAGCCAGGTCCGCATCCCCTGCTATATCACCGTCATTGCCGGCTTTGTGTCGGTGGTGCAGATGGTGGTCAAGGCCTATGTCCCCGACCTGGACAAGGCCCTGGGCGTGTACCTGCCCCTGATCGTGGTCAACTGCATCATCCTGGGCCGTGCCGAGATGTTTGCCTCCAAGAATGGCATTCTGGACTCCGCCCTGGACGGTATCGGTATGGGCATTGGCTTCACCATCACCCTGACCATTATGGGCTCCATCCGTGAGATTATTGGTTCCGGCACCTGGATGGCCGGCCTGGGCGGGCTGATCCCCTCCCTGGGGGCCGACTTCGCCATCCGGGTCATCCCCGAGGGTGTGGACACCTTCTCCCTGATGACCAGCGCCCCCGGCGGCTTCTTCGTCTTCGGTATCCTGATGGCCGGGGCCACCTGGCTGACCAGCCGTCCTAAGAAGGAAGCTCCCGCTGTGGAAGGAGGTAATGCGTAATGGTAAAACTTGCCGCTATCTTCTTTACCATGATTCTGGTGGACAACTACGTCCTGGCCAAATTCCTGGGTATCTGTCCCTTCCTGGGCGTGTCCAAAAAGCTGGACAGCGCCGTGGGCATGTCCCTGGCCGTTACCTTCGTCATGGTTATGGCCACCGCCGCCACCTGGCCCATCTACAAGTTGATTCTGGTGCCCGAGGGCGCTGAAAATACTGCCCGGGATATGGGCTACCTCCAGACTATTGTGTTCATCCTGATTATTGCCATCCTGGTCCAGCTGCTGGAGAACTTCCTCAAAAAGTTCATTCCCGCTCTGTACAAGGCCCTGGGCGTGTATCTGCCCCTGATTACTACCAACTGCACCATCCTGGGCGTGACCATCCTGAATCTGGACAACGGCTACAACTTCATTGAGTCTATCGTCTGCGCCGCTGGCGCTGGTATTGGCTTCCTGGTGGCCATGGTGCTGTTCTCCGGCGTACGCCGCCGGGTGGAGCAGGCCGTTACCCCCAAGTGCTTTGAGGGCCTGCCCATCACTCTGGTGGCTGCCGCCGTTACCTCCCTGTCCTTCATGGGCTTCGGCGGTATCGTAGACGCCATCTTTAAAGTCTGACAGGGGGGAGAGTAAGTTATGAATCCGATTTTACTGGCAATTATTGTCGTCACTGTCATCGGCCTGATCGGCGCGGTGATTCTGGTGGCCGCCTCTATTTTCATGTACGTCCCTGTGGACGAGCGGGTGGAGCAGATCACCGCCGTGCTGGCCGGGGCCAACTGCGGCGCCTGCGGCTGTGCCGGCTGCGCCGACTACGCCAAGAGCGTGGTGGAGGACGGCAACGATGTGAACAAGTGCATCCCCGGCGGCGCGGCCTGCGCGGCCAAGGTGGCGGAGATCATGGGCGTGGAGGCCGGTTCCTCCGTCCCCATGAAGGCCGTGGTGGCCTGTTCCGGCACCTGTGACAAGGCGGGCAAGAAGTATGAGTTCCAGGGCATCCAGAGCTGCCAGGCCGTCAAGGGCCTCTACGGCGGCGACGGGCTGTGCAAGTTCGGCTGTCTGGGCTACGGCGATTGTACCCGGGCCTGCGCCTTCGACGCCATCCACATCGTGGACGGCATCGCCCATGTGGACCGGGCCAAGTGTACCGGCTGCGGCGCCTGTGCCGCAATTTGCCCCAACCATGTGATCTCCATTGTGCCTGAGCACAAGCGCAAGCCTGTGGTCCTGTGCCAGAACAAGGACAAGGGGGCCGACACCCGGAAGGCCTGCACCGCCGGCTGTATCGGCTGCATGAAGTGCGCCAAGGCCTGCCCCAAGGAGGCCATTACGGTGGAGAATTTCCTGGCCCACATCGACCAGGACAAGTGCGTCGGCTGTCAGCTGTGCGTGAAGGAGTGCCCTGTGGGTGTGATTCATGTGCCTGCCAACGAGTAAACGGCAGAGTAAAGAGCCATTCAAAACCTTCCGCCCATCCCCTTGGGGATGGGCGGATTTTTCCTGCCCGGAAAAATCTTAAAAATCTATATGCTTTTTTCTTCATTTGTGGTATGATGGAAAATGCCATCGGTATGAGGCAGAAGATTTGACCGGAAAGGGGCGGAGACGATGAAAAAGTGGGGGAAGACCCTGATTCTGGCGCTGGTTTTGCTTCTGAGCGGCTGCCTGTTTCGCTCCCCGGACGATCTCTACCGCCAGCCGGAGCGGTCCAGGGGATATGAGCAGCTCAACGCGGCCATTCGTGCCGTGCGTGTGGGCCTGGAAGCTGAGTTTGGAACGCAGGTGGAGGATGTCACCATCGTGTCGGGCGATAATACCGCGAGCATCCAGCTCCAGGACCTGGACGGAGATGGCTTGCGGGAGAGCGCTGTGGCGTTTTTTCGGGTGCCCGGCATTGAGAAGCCGATTAAAATCTACATTTTCACCCAGATCGGCGAGGAGTATACCGTAACCGGCGTGGTGGAGGGCGAGGGAAACGCCATCCACGCCATTGACTACGCCCAGATTAACAGCGAGGGCCGGAAGGAGCTGGCAGTCAACTGGCAGATCAACACCGGAGCCTATCAGCTGGGCATCTATACTGTGGACGGCGTGGGCCTGCCCGCCGAGGGGATGGACAAGGAGAAGGCGGAGGAACACATAGCCAGCCTTCAGACAATGACCCGGGCCAATCTGACCGGGACTGAACTGCTGCTGACCCGGTGCAGCGTGGCGTCCGACGGGTCCAGCGGCTGCCGCCTGCTGGATATGGACCGGGATACCCGAACCGAGGTGCTGGTCACCCGGATGGATGCCAGCGGCCTGACCAGTCAGGTGGAGCTGTACGGCTGGCAGGACGGGGCCCTGGAGTCGGTGGCCATGGCCGATTTGTCCGTAGGCATCACGGCCATGAACCGCGTCCGCACCAACTACCTGGCCGGGGAATATGACCAGCCCGCCCTCTATGTTACCAGCACCCTGGCGGACGGCAGCCGGGTGATTGATGTGGTGGCCTATGTGGGGGAAAAGTTTGTCAATGTGACGCTGGACGACAGCGGCATCAGCCGGGAATTGATCCAGGGCTACACCGACATCAATCCCACCGACATCAACCGCGACGAGGTGGCGGAGCTGCCCTCCCCCAACCCCCTGCCCAGCTATGGGGAGAGCTCCTCCAGCAACTTCTGGCTGATCGATTGGGCCCAGTACGACGAGCGGGGCCGCCGCAGCCATGTGCTCACCACCTATCACAATGTGAGCGACGGCTGGTATCTGGAGATACCGGAGAGCTGGCGGGATCAGATTACCATCTCCCGCAACGACCAGGTCACCGGGCGCAGAGAAGTGGTGTTCTCCCATTGGAGGGGGGCTGACCAGGAGCCCGAGCCCTTTTTGAGCATCTACCGCATGTCCAGCAACCAAAGTGTGGGCGGGGAGGAGGACGGCTGGATGATCCTCCGGGAAGAGGAGAATGTGACCTACGCCGTCCGCTTCCACGACTGCAGCTGGAACAGCGGGATCGACGAGATGGACCTTCTGGAGCGGTTTAACACCATTCAGAGAAGCTGGTATAACGAGTGAAAAGGGAGGTATATTCCCATGCGCAAAGTTCTGGTTCTAGAGGACGAGGAGAATATCCGCAGCTTTGTGGTCATCAACCTGAAGCGGGCGGGCTATCAGACCGTGGAGGCGGGGACCGGCGAGGAGGCTCTGACTGCAGTAAAGGAGAACCCGGACATCAAGGTGGCCCTGCTGGATATTATGCTGCCCAGCATCGACGGCTTTGAGGTCTGCCGCCGCCTGCGGGCTATGGACAATAAGATCGGCATTATTATGCTCACCGCCCGTACCCAGGAGATGGACAAGGTCACCGGGCTGATGACCGGAGCGGACGACTATGTCACCAAGCCCTTCTCCCCGGCGGAACTCACCGCCCGGGTGGACGCCCTGTTCCGCCGCACCGGCGGGGACGAGGTGTCGGTCTCTCCCGATGAGATCAGTGACCCGCCCTTTCTGCTCAACACCCGCAACCGTACCCTGGAAAAGAACGGCCAGCGGGTGAAGCTCACCCAGGTGGAGTACTCCATTATCAAGCTGTTTATGGAGAACCCCGGCAAGGCCCTGTCCCGGGAGGAGATTTTGGATACCGTCTGGGGCAAGGACTACTTCGGCGAGCTGAAAATCGTGGATGTGAATATCCGCCGCCTGCGCATTAAAATCGAGGACAACGCCCAGAAGCCCACCTTTGTCAACACTGTGTGGGGCTACGGGTATAAGTGGGGGAGCTAGTGCCCCTACAGAAAATTCGGAAGGGCAGGTGAAGCACAGTGGCCAAAACCGCAAAGGTGCAGGACCAGGTAAAAATTCGGGGCATTCGCCGCCGGTGGCTGATGAACAGCGTGGCCATTGTGCTGCTGATTCTGGTGCTGGCGGTGGGCGCCTTTGCCGCCATGCTCTGGAGCTACTACTACGACGGCACGGCGGACGACCTGGAGCGCAAGGCCACCTCCTCCGCCAACGGCTTTCGGATGTATACCCGCTCCGACTACCGGGCTGCCGCCCAGCAGACGGTGAACAGCTACGAGGACAAGAGCCGGCTGGAGCTGCAATTTTTAGATACCACCGGGGCGGTGCTCCTGTCGGGCAACGACCTGACCGCCGGCAGCACCCCCAGTACCCCGGATATTCAAAGAGCCCTGAACGAACGCACGTCCGACAGCTGGCGGGGGCGGGACCCGGACACCGGGGAGCGCATCCTGGCCGCCTCCAGCCCGGTGATCTACCAGGGGGAGGTAGTGGGGGTTATCCGCTATGTCACCTCCCTGTCTGACATCGACCGGCAGTTTACCTTTGCCATGACCATTATCGCCGCCATCGCGCTGGGCATTTTTGCCATGGTCTACTTTTCCAACCTGTACTTCGTCCGCTCCATTGTAGAGCCCCTGGCCAGCATCACAGAGATCGCCCGGGTCATTGCCGACGGCAGCTATGGTGTGCAGATCGAGAAGAAATACGACGACGAGATCGGCGAGCTCACCGACGCCATCAACGATATGTCCCTGAAAATACGTCAGGCTGAGAAGACCCAGAGCGAATTTATCTCCTCCGTCTCCCACGAGCTGCGCACCCCCCTTACTGCCATCACCGGCTGGGCCGAGACCATCCAGAACGGGGAGTGCCGCTCTGCCGACGACATCCGCAAGGGTATGGGTATTATTGTGTCTGAATCCAAGCGGCTGGGCAACATGGTGGAGGAGCTGCTGGAGTTCTCCCGCATCGAGGACGGCCGGTTTACCCTGGCTGTGGAGCCCCTGGACCTGAAGGCGGAGCTGGAGGACGCTGTGTACACCTACACCGAGTTCTTCCGCAAGGAGGGGATCACCTTAGAGTATACCGACGGGCCGGAGGAGATGCTGCCCATCTCCGGCGACCCGGAGCGGCTGCGCCAGGTGTTCTGCAACCTGCTGGACAATGCGGCCAAACACGGGGGTGCCGGTAAGCGGATTGACGTCTCCCTGTTCCGGGAGGGGGATGTGGCGGTGATTCGCATCCGGGACTATGGCCCCGGCGTGCCGGCGGAGGAGCTCCCCTTCCTGAAGAACAAATTTTACAAGGGCAGCTCCAAGGCCCGAGGCTCCGGCATTGGCCTGGCGGTGTGTGAGGAGATCGTCACCCGTCACGAGGGCAGTCTGGGCGTGGACAACGCCGAAAATGGGGGCTTTCAGGTTACCATCCGCCTGCCCATTGAAAATTAGGGCTGGGTCTGATACAATAACCTGTGAGACCCAACCACCTGGGCGGGTCATCATAGAGGAAATGGAAAGCATGGCCCGCCGAGGTCGTCGGGCCCCACAGAATCAATCAGGTACAGAATGCAAAAGGAGAACCTAAATGTCCAAGCAAAATCAGCAGTGTTCCAAATTTAAAACCATGTGCGGCGGACAGGCCCTCATTGAGGGCATTATGATGCGCGGCCCCAAAAAGCAGGCGGTGGTGGTCCGCAAGCCGGACGGCGAGCTGGAAATTCAGGAGAAGGAACTGAAGTTTATCAAGGACAAGCACCCTGTTTTGGGCTGGCCCCTGGTCCGTGGGGTAGTCAACTTCGCGGACTCCATGTACAGCGGAGTAACCGCCCTCATGTATTCGGCCGAGTTCTTCCCCGAGGAGGGGGAGGAAGATGAGGAGCCCTCTAAATTAGAGGCCTGGCTCAACCGGAAGCTGGGCAGTGAGAAATTTACCGCCCTGATCACCACCCTGGCCGTGGTGCTGGGCCTGGGCATGTCCATCGGTCTGTTCTTCTTCCTGCCCACTCTGCTGGGCACGGGAATCACTGTTATGACCGACTCCATGCTGGCCAGGAACCTGGCGGAGAGCGCGTTGAAAATTCTGATCTTTGTCGCCTACTTAGCGGCCTGTTCCCGGATGGGAGAGATGAAACGGGTCTTCTCCTATCACGGGGCGGAGCACAAGACCATTTTCTGTTACGAGGCCGGCCTGCCTCTGACGGTGGAAAATGTGCGCGTCCAGCCCCGGCACCACCCCCGGTGCGGCACCAGCTTTTTGTTTATGGTCATCGCCGTGTCGATTCTTGTATCTACAGTAGTTTTTTCGATATGGCCGGTGTATAACCCGTTTCTGCGGTTTCTGGCTCATCTGGCCATGCTGCCCCTGATTGTGGGTATCAGCTATGAGTTCAACCGCTGGGCCGGGCGGCATGACGGGCCGGTTACCCGTGTTTTTACCGCCCCCGGTCTGTGGCTGCAAAACTTCACCACCTTCGAGCCCGACGACTCCATGATCGAGGTAGGGATTACAGCCCTGGAGCTGGTGCTGCCTGAGGAGAAGGGGACGGATGCGTGGTAGGAATCCCCCAGTCGCCGCCTTCGGCGGTGCCAGCCCCCTTTAGCAAGGGGGCCTTTGGGAAAGAACGAAAGTATATGGCGCGAAAAACCCCCTTGCTAAAGGGGGGAGGGCCACGAAGTGGCGGGGGATTTCCCCCAAAAACATCAGGAAGGTGATTTCATGGCCACCACCTATAACAATCTGTTTCTGGACACCCGGGCCCGGCTGAAGCGGGCTGGGGTGGAGTCGGCACAGCTGGAGGCCCGGGAGATCATTTGTTTTGCCGCGGACAAGAGCCGGGAGCAGTTCTATCGGGATATGTCCCTCTATGTCTCTGGAGCCATGGAGCAGCGGGTGGAGGAGTTGGTCCGCCGCCGCCTGGCAGGGGAACCGGTGGCCTACATCATCGGGGAATGGGAGTTCTACGGCCTGTCTCTGGACATATCCCGGGACGTCCTCATCCCCCGGCTGGACACCGAGTTGCTGGCCGAGCGGGGCATTTTGAAGGCCCGAGAGTCGGGGGAGGGGGCCCGGGTGCTGGATCTGTGCGCCGGCAGCGGCTGTGTGGGGCTGGCCGTCGCCGCCAACGCCCCGGAGTGCCGGGTGGTGCTGGGGGAGCTGTCAGAGGGGGCCCTGCGGGTGTGCAAGCAGAATGTCCGCCGTAACGAGCTGAACGCCCGGGTTACCTGCCTGTCGGTGGATGCCCTGGAGGCCCCCAGCTCCACCTTGTGGGACTTCGACGCCATCGTGTGCAACCCGCCCTATATCCCGTCAGGGGATATTGACGGGCTGGACGTGTCAGTGAGGGACTATGAGCCCCGGATGGCTCTGGACGGCGGGGCCGACGGTCTGGACTACTACCACGCCATCGCCTCCAAGTGGAAGTCCGCCCTGCGGCTGGGCGGCACCCTCATTTTTGAGGTGGGCTTGGGCCAGGCCACCGCCGTGGAGGACATTCTGGAGAAAAACGGCTATGAGGACGTGAAGGTCCTGCCCGATACCCAGAACATCCTGCGGGTGGTGGAGGGGACCATCAATAACTAGAATTGGAGACATGTGAAATGAGCGAGTGTATTGAGCATAGAGAGTTTATTCCCGTGGCTGAGGTCCCAGCGGAGATTCCGGATGGCATCGCCGCGAAATATTATGTGCGCTGGCCCGGGGATTTCCATGAGATCACCCCGGAGAATGTGAAACGGATCATGAAAAACCTGCGCGGTGGCAAATGGATGGACATATACCTCTACCAGGAGGACGACGAGGAGGGGGACTACCTGGACCTGGAGACGGACGGGACCCTTTTCAACCTGAGCTATGGGGAGGAGATGGGACAAATCTGGTGGTCCACCTACGACCCGGACTATCTGGACTCCGATGAGGAGACCGACATTCCGCATTCCGACGGGCAGTCCATCATCTTCCGGGAGACCACCACCGCTGACAAGGAGGCGGTGATGACCGCCATCGAGTACTTCATCCACACCGGCAGGCTGTGGGACGGCATCCCCTGGATGAAGAGCTGGCAGGAGTGGGCGGAGGAGTAGGAAAAAGTCCGTTTTATGGGACAGAGGAAAGTGTAGTATATGGGACAGTAAGAGGCCGGGGCCCTGAGCCGCCGGCGGGAAAGGAAGATGGACATGGCACAGAAGAAACCCATGATCGAGTCGGCCGCGCCGGCTGCGGATAAGAAGAAGGCGCTGGAGACCTGCCTGGCCCAGCTGGACAAGACCTACGGCAAGGGCACCGTCATGCGTCTGGGGGAGAACACCGGCGTGGTGGTGGACTCTATCCCCACCGGCTCCCTATCCCTGGACATTGCCCTGGGCATCGGCGGCGTGCCCAAGGGCCGCATCATTGAGGTCTACGGCCCGGAGTCCTCGGGCAAGACCACCCTGGCCCTCCACATTGTGGCCGAGGCCCAGAAGCGGGGGGGCGAGGTGGCCTTCATCGACGCCGAGCACGCCCTGGATCCCTCCTATGCCCGGGCGTTGGGTGTGGATATCGACTCCATGTTAATCTCCCAGCCCGATACCGGCGAGCAGGGACTGGAAATTTGCGAGGCACTGGTCCGCTCCGGAGCCATTGACGTGGTGGTGGTGGACTCAGTGGCCGCCCTCACCCCCCGGGCCGAGATCGAGGGTGACATGGGGGACAGCCATGTGGGTCTGCTGGCCCGACTGATGAGCCAGGCCCTGCGCAAGCTGGCCGGCTCCATCGCCAAGACCAACTGTATCGTGATCTTCATCAATCAGCTCCGGGAAAAGGTGGGGGTGATGTACGGCAATCCGGAGGTCACCACTGGCGGCCGGGCGCTGAAATTCTACGCCTCTGTCCGCATCGACGTGCGTAAGATTGAGGCCATCAAGGAGGGCGGTGAGCTGATCGGCAACCGCACTCGGGCCAAGATCGTGAAAAATAAGGTCGCCCCCCCCTTCCGGGAGGCGGAGTTTGAAATCCTCTATGGCGAGGGCATCTCCAAATGGGGAGAGATGGTGGACCTGGCCGTCAAGCTGGACATCATCCAGAAGTCGGGTTCCTGGTTCTCCATGGGGGAGACCCGCATTGGCCAGGGCCGGGAGGCCGCCAAGCAGTATTTGAAGGATAACCCCGACGTGGCCGCCGATGTGGAGGCCCAGGTCCGGGCCAACTCCTTCAAGCTGATGAGTAAGCAGTCCCAGACTGCGGCCAAAGCCGCTGGACGGGCGGTGGATGTGTCGGCGGACGACTTCGAAGACGGGGCGGACGAGGAATGATTGAGCGTAGGGACGCTTCATGAAGCGTCCGCCTGTCACAGATGGAAGTGGGAAGAACGGACGCATTGTGATGCGTCCCTACAAAATCGTGAGAACCGGAGTATAAATCATGGTAATCCAAGAATTAAAGCCCTCCAAGCGGGTCCGGGGCCGCTGGCTGGCGGTGCTGGAGGACGGGTCCATTTTGCGGCTGGGCAGAAATCAGATTGCGGATTTCGCCCTCTACGCCGGCCGGGAGCTGTCGGACGAGGAGGCGGACAGGCTCACGCAGGCCATCGAGAACGAAAATTTCCGCGCCCATGCCCTGCGCATGATTACGGATACCCCCCGTTCCCGGAAGGAGTTTGTAAAGCTGCTGGAGAAAATGGACTGTCCGCCGGAGAAAGCCCAGGAGATTGCCGACTGGCTGGAGGACTTGGGCTATCTGGACGACGCCGCCTATGCCCGTGAGGTGGCGGAGCTCTACACCCGGAAGGGCTACGGGAAGCGGAAGATCCGGGATGAGTTCTACCGCCGGGGGGTTCCCCGTGAGCTGTGGGACGAGGCCCTGGAGCAGATTGAGGAGGAGGACAACGCCTCCGCCATCGACGCCTTTCTGGAGAAAAAGCTGAAGGGCAGCCACGACCCTAAGGATGTGAAACGGGCCTCCGACGCCCTGGCCCGCCGGGGCTTCGCCTGGCCGGAGATTAGCGACGCCCTGCGGCGGTACGGGATGGAGGTCTGGGATTAGAGAGGTGGAGGGCAGAAGTGGGAGACTGGACAAACCTGATTCCTGGCAGTATTGCTGATAAGTATGAATTTTATAATTTTAACAGTGCGCTGGAGATTTTAACCCAGAGCTATCCGGAGGAGTTTGCGGAGCTTGTGCAGACGTTGGAGCGGTTTGAAATCCGGCTGGACGATATTCTGGAAAAGGGTGGAAATGAATCCAATATCCCCAAAAAGCTGAGTGAGCTGCTTCGGCCGCTGGATTGGAGAGAAATGGAGATTTCCGGAGATTTGGTTGTCAGACTTCTGGAAGGAAAAAAGAGAAAGGAAGTTTACCGGGAATTTGCGTTGAAGGAGTTCATCAGCGGGCACAAGATTGATTATGTCAAGGGCAATGTAGCGATTGACATGGAGTGGAACAGCAAGGACCAGACCTTTGACCGAGACCTGTATGCCTTTCGGACCTTTTATGAATGCGGCGTGATCACCTGCGGCGTGATTATAACCCGCAGCGAAGGGGTGAATCAGATATTTTCCTATTTAGGCAGTGACATTAAGAAAAAGTATGGGGCAAGTACTACCTGGATGGGAAAGCTGCTGCCGCGCATCCATGCCCGGAGGCACGGGGGATGTCCCCTGCTGGTTGTGGGATTGACGCCTGATACGGTTTCTGACTGGGCGGGAGGAATATCATAATGGAAAAAGATAGCTTGTATCACAAAAAGTATGATTTGCTCCAGTTTTGTGCCGGGGAGACGTTTAAAACCATTTTGGCGGATCCCCCCTGGCAGTTTCAGAACAGGACGGGCAAAATGGCGCCGGAGCATAAGCGGCTCAACCGCTATCCCACCATGAGGCTGGAAGAAATTAAGGCGCTGCCTGTAAACGAGGTTGCGCAGGAGAACAGTCATTTGTATCTGTGGGTCCCCAATGCTTTGCTGCCGGAGGGCCTGGAGGTTATGAAGGCTTGGGGCTTCCAGTATAAGACCAATATCATATGGGAAAAGGTCCGCAAGGACGGCGGCCCGGACGGGCGCGGCGTGGGGTTTTATTTCCGAAATGTAACAGAAATGCTTCTGTTTGGCGTAAAAGGAGCCAATATCAGAACATTGTCCCCGGCCCGGACACAGGTGAATTTAATCCGTTCCCAAAAGAGAGAGCACTCCAGAAAACCGGATGAAATGATTAAGCTGATAGAGGCGTGCAGCCCGGGGCCCTACCTGGAGCTGTTTGCCAGAGGGGAGCGGGAGGGGTGGACGCTGTGGGGCAATCAGGCAAATGAGAGCTATGCCCCGGACTGGCCAACCTATTCAAGCGCCGAAGCGCAGGCGATTGCGCTGTAAAATAGAATGAATATTAACTGGAGCGATACCATGCCTTATAAAATTGCCTTTATCTCCCTTGGCTGCGCCAAGAACCTGGTGAACACCGAGCAGATGATGGCCCTGTGCCGGGCGGCGGGGCACACCGTCACCGGCGACCCGGAGGGGGCCGACGTGGCGGTGCTGAATACCTGCGGCTTCATCGAGAGCGCCAAAAGCGAGGCCATTGACCACATCATCCAGCTGGGTGAGCTGAAAAAGGCCGGCAAGCTGAAAAAGCTGCTGGTTGCGGGCTGTCTCAGCCAGCGCTACCCCGGCGATATCCGTGCCGAACTGCCCGAGGCAGATGGCCTGCTGGGCACCGGCAGCTACACCGATGTGGTGCGTGCCGTTGAGGCGCTGATGGCGGGGGAGAGACCGGAATATTTTTCCGACATCCACCGTACCTATGAGGACGGGGAGCGTCTTGTTACCACCCCGCCCTACACCGCCTACCTGAAGATTGCCGAGGGCTGCTCCAACGGCTGTGCCTTCTGCGTTATCCCGAAGCTGCGGGGGAAATATCGCAGCCGCTCCATAGAGGCCCTGCTGGCCGAGGCGGAGAAGCTGGCCGCCTCCGGGGTGAAGGAGCTTATTGTCATTGCCCAGGACATCACCCGCTATGGGCTGGATTTGCCGGAGAAAACCTCCCTGGCCACGCTGCTGCGGGAGCTGTGCAAACTGGATTTTCACTGGATACGTCTCCACTACCTCTACCCCGAAGCCATCACCGGCGAGCTGATCGACGTGATTGCCTCGGAGCCCAAGGTACTCCACTATCTGGATATCCCCATCCAGCACTGCAACGACGGGATTTTGAAGGCCATGCGCCGCCGGAATACCAGGGCGGAGCTGGAGGAGCTGTTCGCAAAGCTGCGGACAGCCATGCCCGATGTGGTCATCCGCACGTCCCTGATCTGCGGCCTGCCCGGCGAGGGGGAGGCGGAGTTTGAGGAGCTGTGCGGCTTCCTCCGGGAGCAGAAGCTCCAGCGGGTGGGAGTGTTCCAGTTCTCCCCGGAGGAGGGCACCCTGGCCGCCGCCATGGAGGACCAGGTGGACCCGGACACCGCCGCCCGGCGGGTAGAGCTGGTGGTGGACCTTCAGTCCCGGATTATGGACGGGTACAACGAGGAGCGGCTGGGCACGGTGATGGAGGTCCTGTGTGAGGGCTTTGACTCCGCCGAGGGCTGCTATACGGGCCGGACCTATGCCGACTCGGTGGACATCGACGGCCGGGTGCTGTTTGCCGCTGCCGGGGTGGTCCCGGCGGGGGAGTTTGTCAATGTACGCATCACCGGTATCTTCGATGGAGATTTGACCGGCGAAATTGAGGAATAATGAGGTAAACCGCTATGAATACCGCCAATAAGCTGACCATCCTGAGGGTGGTGATGATCCCGGCCTTTCTGCTGGTGCTGTACCTGGATGTGCCCTATGCCAACTATTGGGCTCTGGCCATTTTTGCCGCCGCCAGCGTGACGGACACGCTGGACGGCTACATCGCCCGGCACTACAACCAGATTACCGACTTCGGCAAATTCATGGACCCCCTGGCTGACAAGTGCCTGGTGTTCGCCGCCATGCTGTGGTTTGTGGAGGTGGGGCAGATGCCCGCCTGGGCCCTGCTCATCGTCGCCGTTCGGGAGTTCGGTGTGTCCGGGCTGCGGATGGTGGCTGCCGACAAGGGCCGGGTGATTGCCGCCGGCTGGTCGGGCAAGGTGAAGACTGCCGCCACCATGGTGTGCATTATCCTGATGCTGCTGCCTCTGCCTGAGATTGTCAATCAGATCAGTACGGCGGTGATTGTGCTGACCACCATCTACTCCGGTGTGGAATATTTTATGAAGAACGCCGATATATTGGCCCAGGCGAAGTAGCGCCTGGAAGGAGAGACCCATGCAAAATAACAACAATCATGCCCGGCTGAAGGAGTTTTCCATCCGAGTTCTGTTCATTGCCCTGTCCTCGCTGATTATGGCGGTGAATTTAAAGAGCTTTGTGGCGGCGGGAGATCTGTTTCCTGGCGGGTTTACCGGAATCACCCGCCTGATCCAGCGGTGCGCCCTGGAGTTTGCAGGGGTGGAGCTGCCCTTCGGCCCCATCAACCTGGCGTTGAACGCGATCCCCGCATTCATCAGCTTCAAGCTGGTTGGCAAGCGGTTCACCCTGTACTCCTGCCTGACCATCGTGCTCACCAGTGTGTTCACCGACCTGGTGCCCGCCCTGGAGATTACGGAGGACATCCTGCTGATCTGCATTTTTGGCGGGATGATCAGCGGGTTCTCCATCAGCTTGTGCCTGGGCGTGCGGGTGACCAGCGGCGGCACCGACTTTATCGCCATCGCCCTGTCGGAGCGGAAGAACATTGACGCATGGAACTATATTTTCTGCGGCAATGTGATTTTGCTGCTGATTGCCGGCTATTTGTTCGGGTGGGACCGGGCGCTGTACTCTATGCTGTATCAGTATGCCTCCACCCAGGTAATCAAGATGCTGGACCCGGACGGGCGGCGGGCCACCCTGCTCATTATCACCGGGCGGGAGAGCGCCGGCGGCGTCTGCGCGCAGATTCAGGACACCAACCACACCGCCACCCTTGTGGAGGGGGTGGGACTTTACAACGGGGAGCCCTGCGTGATGATCTACTCCGTGGTGGCGGACAGTGAAGTCCGCTCCCTGACCCGGAAAATCCACCAGTCCGACCCAAAGGCCTTTGTCAACGTCCTTCGCACCGAGCGGGTGGTGGGGAAGTTCTACCGAAGGCCCAGAGATTAAGGAAAACACGGAACGTAGTATGCGTTCCGTGTTTCTCATTTCAGGCTGATTATTTGGATTTCAGCATCCGGCTGGCGTTGAGGATGGCCAGCACGGACACCCCCACGTCGGCGAAGACGGCGGCCCACATGTTGGCGTAGCCCAAGGCGGACAGCACCAGCACCAGCAGCTTTACTCCCAGGGCAAAGACCACATTCTGCCGCACGATGGACAGGGTTTTCCGGGCGATGCGCACCGCCACGGGGAGCTTGAGCAGGTCGTCGTCCATGAGGACGATATCCGCCGCCTCAATGGCCGCGTCGGAACCCAGCGCCCCCATAGCCACCCCGATGTCCGCCCGGGAGAGGACGGGGGCGTCGTTGATACCGTCGCCCACAAACACCAGCTTCTCCTTGGGGCCCTTGTCCCGGAGCAGGTCCTCTACCCGCTCCACCTTATCCGCGGGAAGCAGCTGGGCGTAGAACCGGTCCAGGCCCAGCTCCTGAGCCACCGCCTGAGCGGCTCCCTGGGCGTCACCGGTGAGCATGACCGTCTGCCGCACCCCAGCCGCTTTCAGCTCCCGCAGAGCCTGAGCGGAGGTAGCCTTGGGCTGGTCGGCGATGACCAGATGTCCGGCGTATTTGCCGTCCACCGCCACGTGAATGATGGTGCCGGGGTGCTCGTGGTCCGTGGTAACGGGGATGTTTTCCAGTTCCATCAGCTTCCGGTTGCCGGCTGACACCGAATGGCCGTCTACCACGGCCCGAACGCCATGTCCGGCCACCTCCTCCACCTGAGAAACCCGTTCCTGTTCCGAAACGCCGCCCCAGGCGGTGACGATGGACCGGGAGATGGGATGGGTGGAAAACTGCTCTGCCAAGGCGGACAGCTCCAGAAGCTGCCGCTCGTCCATGCCCTCCGGGTGGACGGCGGTGACGGTAAACCTGCCCTGGGTGAGGGTGCCCGTCTTGTCAAAGACCACCACCCCTGTCTGGGCCAGCGCCTCCAGATAGTTGCTGCCCTTCACCAGAATGCCCTGCTTGGACGCGCCGCCCAGTCCACCGAAGAAGGACAGGGGGATGGAGATTACCAGGGCGCAGGGACAGGACACCACCAGGAAGTTCAGCGCCCGGGGCACCCAGGTCCCCCACTGACCGTCCAGCAGAGAGGGGATCACCGCCAGAGCCAGGGCGGCAAAGACCACGATGGGGGTGTAGTACCGGGCAAATTTGGTGATAAAATGCTCCGCCTGGGCCTTTTTCTCGCTGGAGTTCTCCACCAGGTCCAGAATACGGGTGACGGTGGACTCCCCAAAGGGTTTTGTCACCTTCACATGGAGCAGTCCGGTGAGGTTGACACAGCCGGAGATGATCTCGTCCCCCGCGGACACATCCCGGGGCAGGGACTCGCCGGTGAGGGCGGCGGTGTCCAAGGCGGAGGTTCCCTCCAGAATCACGCCGTCCAGCGGCACCCGCTCCCCGGCCTTGACAACGATTACATCGTCCACCGCAAGTTCCTCCGGGTCCACCTGGACCAGCTGGCCGTCCCGTTCCACGTTGGCGTAGTCGGGGCGGATATCCATCAGCTCAGAGATGGACTGCCGGGAGCGGGAGACAGCCACGCTCTGAAACAGCTCCCCCACCTGATAGAACAGCATCACCGCCGCCGCCTCGGGATACTCCCCGCAGCCGAAGGCCCCGATGGTGGCCACCGACATGAGGAAGTTCTCGTCAAAGACCTGGCCATTCATGATGTTGCGTGCCGATTTTGCCAGAATATCCCAGCCGATGACCAGGTAGGGGACCAGAAACAGCGGCCACCTTGCCAGGGCATACGCCCCACAGCCATTCCGGTCCTGAACCACGCTAAGCAGTGGGATGGGGCCGGATAGCCAGATAGTGGGGAACAGCAGGCAGACAACAAACAACACAAAGGCAATGAGAATACGGTACAGGGTCTTTTTTTGCTTTCGGGTCATAAAAACACCTCTTTATATGGACTTTTCCAGCACGGCAATTCCCTCGGGCACCCGGCCCGGAATGACCTCCACCGTTACAGGGACCAACTCCAGACCTTCCAAAAGCATCCGGTAGGTCTCCGGGGTGAAGGCGTGCTCATAGTGAAAGCCCACGCCTTGATAAATTTTAATCATGGTCCCGTAGGCCGCTCCCACCCGTCCCTGGAGGTAGGTGGGCAGGATCAGCCGCCCGCCGGGGGCGGTGACCCGCCACAGCTCTCGGACCGCCATCTCCGGCTCGGGGAGCAGATGGAGGACATTGGCGGCAATCACCACATCGTAGCTGCCGTCCCGGTCAGTCAGAGAAGTCACATCCCGTTGGGCAAAGCGGATGTTGGTTACCCCCCGCCGGTTTGCCTTGTTCCCGGCCCGCTTCAGCATGGCCGGGGACTGGTCGGTACACAGCACCGTGCCCGCCCGCTTTGCCGCCGCCAGGGAGAATTCCCCCGTCCCGGCGGCGCAGTCCAGAACCCTGGCCCCATGGGGGACCAGCTCCGCCACCCGGTCCGCCGCCGCGGCGTTGACAGCCCGGTTGCTCCGCTCCACCAGGTCATACAGCCAGGCCACCCGGTCCCAGAAGCTGCTCACAGCACGATCTCGCAGTCGGGCTCCACCTTTTTACAGCACTTTACCACGTCCTTCATCACGGCGTCCACGTCCTCCGCCTCGATGGTCATCTTCTGGGCCATAAAGGACACGGAGGCGTCGGTGACACCGGGGAGCTTTTTGATGGCGGTTTCCATTTTGGCGGCGCAGTTGGCGCAGTCCAGGTCGATGAGCTTAAAGGTCTTTTTCATGATGAATACTTCCTTTCTGATTTATGATATTTTGCGCAGGCGGCCGCAGGCCGCCCTACTCCAGGATGTGCTCCATACCCTGAGCCAGGATATGAATGACATGGTCGTCGGCCAGGGAGTAGTACACGGTTTTGCCCTCCCGGCGGAATTTTACCAGCTTGCTGTTTTTCAGCACCCGCAGCTGGTGGGATACGGCGGACTGGGTGACCTCCATCAGCTTGGCGATGTCGCACACACACAGCTCCGACTCCAAGAGGGCGTACAGGATCTTTACCCGGGTGCTGTCCCCGAAGATTTTGAACAGCTCCGCCAGGTCATAGAGCTGCTCGTCGGGGGGCAGCTGGGTCTGGACGCGCTGGATCACATCGCCATGGACACAAGGTTCCTCACAGCAGGGGACCGTTTTCGTATCCATAAAAACCTCCTTTCATCATATGAACAGATATTCATATGTTTGTTTTATTATATGTCCTCCAGTCCTCCCTGTCAAGGGGGGAAAATAAAATTTTTTAATGGCAGGAAAAATGGGCGTGCTGACAACAGCACGCCCACAGGGATTTAGGGTTACGGCCGCTTGGCCCGGTTGATGGCGGCCAGGATGGCCCGGAGGGGGGCCAGGTTGATGTTGTGGCTCAGGCCCACGCCCCAGTACTGCCTGCCGGTGCGCTTATCCTGAAGGAGGATATAGGCCACGCCCTGGGAGTCAGAACCATCGGTGATGGCGTGGGAGGTGTAGTCCAGGAAGGAAAAGCGGTCGATTTTCTCCCCTCTGATGGCGTTAAAGAAGGCATCGATAGGGCCGTTGCCCTCGCCGGCCACCTCAAACACGGTGTCGGTGTGCCGCAGTGTGCCTGTAAAGGCCACATGTGAGTGGCCCGCCTCGTCCATTGTCTCTTTAAAGGTGTGCTTGAGCAGCTGATAGGGCTCGCCCACGTCAATATATTCCTGGTGGAACAGCTCGTTGATGCGCTCGGGCGGGATCTCCTTGCCAACCTTGTCGGTTTCCACCTGGACGATGTGGCCAAACTCGGGGTGCATGGACTTGGGCAGGTCGAAGCCGAAGTTATGCTCCATGATATAGGCGGCGCCCCCCTTGCCCGACTGGGAGTTGATGCGGATAATGGGCTCGTATTCCCGGCCCACGTCGGCGGGGTCGATGGGCAGGTAGGGGATCTCCCAGTACTCGGTGCCCGAGGACTTCATATACTGCACGCCCTTGTTGATGGCGTCCTGGTGGCTGCCGGAGAAGGCGGTAAACACCAGCTTGCCGGCGTAGGGCTGGCGGTCGCCCACCGGCATCTTGGTGCACCGCTCGAACATCTCTTTAATTTTGTTGATGTTGGAGAAGTCCAGCTCCGGGTCCACCCCCTGGGTGTACATGTTCATGGCCAGGGTGACCATGTCCACGTTGCCGGTGCGCTCGCCGTTGCCAAAGAGGGTGGCCTCCACCCGGTCGGCCCCGGCCAGCAGGCCCATCTCGGTGGTGGCCACGCCGCAGCCCCGGTCGTTGTGGGGGTGGAGGGAGATGATGGCGCTGTCACGGCCGGGAATCTTCCGGCAGAAGTACTCCAGCATGTCGGCAAACTGGTTGGGCATGCAGTTTTCCACGGTGGTGGGCAGGTTGAGGATCACCTTGTTCTCCGGGGTAGCGTGGAGGTGGTCCAGCACCGCCTGGCAAATTTCAACGGCGTAGTCCATTTCGGTGCCCATAAAAGATTCCGGGGAGTATTCAAAGCGCAGATTCATACCGGATTCAATCATGGGCTGGGACATTTCATAGATCAGGTCGGCGGCGTCGGTGGCGATTTTGGTGATGCCGTCGGTGTCCATGTGGAAGACCACCTTCCGTTGGAGGGTGGAGGTGGAGTTGTAGAAGTGGAGAATGACGTTCTTGGCCCCCTGGATGGCCTCGAAGGTCTTTTTGATGAGGTGTTCCCGGGCCTGGACCAGCACCTGGATGGTCACGTCGTCGGGGATGTGCCCCCCCTCAATCAGCTCCCGGCAGATCTCGTACTCCGTCTCACTGGCGGAGGGGAAGCCGATTTCGATTTCCTTCACCCCGATGTCCACCAGGGTGTGGAAGTACTCCAGCTTTTCGGCCAGATTCATGGGGTCCACCAGGGCCTGGTTGCCGTCCCGCAGGTCCACGGAGCACCAGGTTGGGGCCTTGGTAATCACCCGGTCGGGCCAGGTGCGGCCCTTGATGGGCTGGGGCGTAAAGGGAATATACTTTTCATATCCGGGCTTCATTTTGTGTGTCCTCCTTCAATATTACAATAATATTACAATCACTTTTTTTGCAGCTCTGTCAGCCGCCTGACCAGCCGCTCCCGATTTTTTGCCGTTTTCATAAAGGCTGGCAGCATGTCGGCCTGAGTTCGCAGGCCGGGGTTGTCCGGCGGCTTTTCCCGCAGGCGGGCGCTTAGGTAACCGATGAGATAGGCCAGGTGCTCCCGGTTCAGGGCCCAGACCGGTTTGCCGTCGAAGCTGGTCAGAAACCACAGGTCAAAGCCGAAAATGGGGTCCTGACCCCTCCGGAGCACGCCGTCCCCGCCGTACCACACCACCTGCCCGGTTTTTTCCACCCTTCCCGGCATCACAAAGCCGCAGTAGGGGCAGGGCACCCGGAGCACAGGGAAGGTCTGCCGGCGCGGGTCCTGGATGGGGACGTTGTAGTACCGGCCGCAGGACTGGCACAGGTTTTGCACCCGGAAGCGGTATCCGCTTAGCTGTTTTGCCCGGGCGTGGCCGCAGGCGGCGCATTGGAAGCGGTACTGCCCCTCCCGGTATGTGACCAGCCCCATCCCGCCGCAGCGGGGGCAGGTGACGCACAGCCCCGTTTTCAGGGCGGAGTAGACGCTGTAGGTCCCATAGGGCTGGTCTACCATTCGATTTTTTAGCATTTCGGCCTCCCTTCCCCCTCGGGGAACAGAAAAACGCCCCCGACTTTCTCAAGTCAGGGGCGCAGAATTCTACGCGGTACCACCCTGGTTCAGCGAATGGTCACCCATCCGCCCTCACAGCCTCCAACAAGGCTTTAGCCGGTAACGGGGCCATACGTCCCGCCTTACTGCAACCGTTCAGGCGGACTGCTCAGGGGCCAGTTATCCACAGCGCTCCACACACCGGCTCGCACCGCCCGCCGGCTCTCTGAGTGGGAGGGAGCTGTCTTTTTCCCCTTCCTCGCATTTACTTGTTGGCTATTTTAACGGATGGCCGGGGGTTTGTCAAGAAAAAATTTTTTCAGGGAGTGTCCTAACGCCCATTTTGTTTGGAGCAGATCCCGCCCTCCCGGGCGGCCCGAAACCGGGGAAGACGCTGCGTTTTGACAGGCCGCCGAGGGCGGCGGCCCCCCACATTGCGGCGGGGTCCGCGGCAGGCCCGGTCTGCTACGGCGGTCAGCCCGGGGAGATTTAAGGCTTTACGGTGGACTGCCGGTGTGGTATAATCCCAGAGGAGCGAGGACGTATGTCCCGCGTTGAAACATCCCGAAGGAGTGGATTTTCCATGGTAAAAGTAAACGAAAACTTCCTGAAGCTTCCCGGCGGATATCTCTTTCCGGAGATCGGCCGCCGTGTCCGGGCCTTCTCGGCCCAGAATCCCCCCATGCCCCTGATCCGCCTGGGCATCGGCGATGTGACCCAGCCCCTGGCCCCCGCGGTAATTGCCGCTATGGAGAAGGCGGTGGGAGAGATGGGCCGCAAGGAGACCTTCCGGGGCTACTGTGAAGAGACCTGCTGCACCTACGATTTTCTCCGCTTCGCCATTCAGAAGTCCTATCGGGACAGGGGGATCGAGATCGCCGACGACGAGATTTTCGTCTCCGACGGGGCCAAGACCGACTGCGGCAGTATTGGAGACATCTTCGGGCTGGACAATGTCGTGGCGGTGTGCGACCCGGTGTATCCCGTCTATGTGGACACCAACGCCATGGCCGGCCGGGCCGGGGACTACGACGGGGAGCGGTGGACCAACCTGATCTACCTCCCCTGCACGGCGGACAACGGATTTTTCCCCGCCCTGCCCCAGGGGGGAAAGATCCCCGATCTGATTTACATCTGCTCCCCCAACAACCCCACCGGCGCCGCCGCCACCAGGGAGCAGCTGAAAACCTGGGTGGACTACGCCAACCGGCACGGCAGCGTAATCCTGTATGACTCGGCCTATGAGGCTTTTATCACCCAGCCTGACATCCCCCACAGCATCTTCGAGGTGGAGGGGGCCAAGACCTGCGCCATTGAGTTCCGGTCCTTCTCCAAGACTGCCGGCTTTACCGGCGTGCGCTGCGCCTACACAGTGATTCCCAAGGAGCTGGAGCGGGGAGGGGTCAGCCTGCGCAACCTGTGGAACCGCCGCCAGGGGACCAAGTTCAACGGTGTGTCCTATGTGGTTCAGCGGGCGGCCGAGGCCGTGTTCACCCCGGAGGGGCAGGAGCAGACCAGGCGGGCCGTGGCCTACTATCTGAACAACGCCCAGGTTATTAAAGAGGGCCTGTCCGGCGCGGGCCTGACGGTGTACGGCGGGGAGAACGCCCCCTATATCTGGGCCAGAACCCCCGATGGCATGGGCTCTTGGGACTTTTTTGACCTGCTGCTGAAGCAGGCCTGCGTGGTCACCACCCCCGGCGCCGGCTTTGGCCCCAGCGGGGAGGGCTACATCCGCCTCACCGCCTTCGGCGACGCCGACGCCACCAGAACCGCCGTGGAGCGGATTGCGAATATTCTGAAATAACAGGCAAAGGCCGCCCGCCGGGCGGCCTTATGTACGGCTCCAAAACCTGATTTGCTTCAGCTGAATGGCTTGGATTTAGATAAAAACGCGGTCCAGCGCATTGAGAGCGGACAGCGTTTTGTGACGGATATTGAACTAAAGGTCCTGGCCCACGTGTTGGGTGTGACAACAGAATATTTACTGCAATAAAAAATCTCCTGTGTCAAACACAGGAGATTTTTTATCACACAGCGCGGGTGACCTTACCGGAACGGAGGCATCTGGTGCAGACGTAGACGTGAGTGGGGGTTCCATTCACGATCGCCTTGACCCGCTTCACGTTGGGCTTCCAGGCGCGGTTAGAGCGGCGGTGGGAGTGGGAAACCTTGATGCCGAAGGTCACGCCCTTGTCGCAAAATTCGCATTTGGCCATGTTGCTTACCTCCTCGCTATGAAAATATATGAGAATTCATGAAATTGCCTTCAAAAAAGCCTCGGCTAATATCATACCAGAAATTTTTCGGAAATGCAAGTATTTTTTGCAGATAAAATATCTTTTCATAAATCAGCCGCCCTGTGCCGGGTTTGGATGCAGGGCGGTTTTCGCAAGGCCGGCGGCCAGCAGGGCGCAGGACAGCCAGATGGCGGGCAGGTCCAGCAGCTCCACGGCCAGGCTGCCCATCTCGGCCCCCAGAGCGAAGAGGAGAATCACAAGAAAGTACAGCCGGGCCTTTCGCCGCTCCTGCCGGTCGCCGGTGCGCAAAAAGGCGCACAGGGACTCCATGCCGCTGCGCAGGTTGCCGATGCACATGGTGCTGGCAAAGGGGAACCCCTCCATTTTTCGAAAGGCCTGGACCTGCATGGCGCAGGAGAAGGAGACCAGGGCGTTGGCCAGCTGGTCCAGGGAGTGGGGAATGAAGCCCACCAGAAACAGCAGGAAAATTTCCCACAGCAGCACCCGCCGCTGCCAGTGGAGGCGGGACGGGCGCAGCCGGAGAAACTCCGCCGCCGCCACCCCCAGAGCAAAGGCCAGCACGGGGAGGAGGTAGCGGACGGCCCGGGACCAGTCCCCGTCAAACAGGCTCTGGCCCAGGAGTACGATGTTGCCCGTCTGGGCGTTGGCAAAGACCTTGCCCCGGCGGAGGTAGGTGTAGGCATCCTGAAGACCGCCGGAGAGGGTGAGCAGAGCCACCGGAAAAAGCCGCTCAGCGGCGGGATGGGTGTACTGGTCCATATGATCAGATCCTTGTCTTTAAAATCACCTGATTATAACGCTGGTTTTTCCAAAAGGGAAGAAAAAAATTCGTTGCAAAAAAGCCGCACATCGGTTATACTATCTCCATCCTAACCATAAACGGAGGAATTGTACTATGAACATTACCAAAGATACCATTATCGGCGATATTCTCAAGATCGCCCCCCAGGCCGCTCCCATCTTCATGGGCATTGGTATGCACTGCCTGGGCTGCCCCGCCTCTCAGGGCGAGACGGTGGAACGGGCCTGCATGGTCCACGGCGTGGATGTGAACGAGCTGCTGGCCAAGGTCAACGCGTTGATCGGTAAGTAAACCAATGGCCGTCCTCTCAGGAGGGCGGCTGTTTTTTGCCCTTTACAGGCGGAAGAATTTATGTTAAAATAAGTACAGATGTTCGATTGCGTGAGGTGTTACGATGAAATTCTGCGTGTTGATGGGCAGCCTCCGGAGAGATGGGAACACCGCCGCCCTGCTGCGCCCCTTCCTGGAGGAGTGCGAGGCGATGGATGTGGAGGCCGAGACGATCTGGCTCTGTGACAAGGAGATACGCCCCTGCCTGGGGTGCAAGGCCTGTCAGGACTGCCTGGACGGGCCGGGCTGTGTTCAGAAGGACGATTTTGAGGAGATTTTTCAGGCTATGGTAAACTGTGACGGAATTATTCTGGCCACTCCAATTTACGCCTTCTTCTGCACGCCGCCCATGAAGGCTCTGCTGGACCGGGCCATTTACGCTGGCAAGAAGAATTACGGAACACAGAAGGGTCCGGCCCTGCTGGGCTGTCAGAGGGTGGCCACCATTGCGACCTGCGGATATTCCCCGGAGTACGGGGCCGACCTGTGGGAGGAGGGCGTTAAGCGCTTCTGCCGCTACGGAAACCTGGAATATTTGGGCATTCTGTGCCGCCAGGACCGGGGCAGAGGGGAGCCCTTTATGAATGGAGACAGGGCCCAGGCCGCCCGGGATTTTGCCCGGGCGATTTGGATGACCATTCGGTTGGAGGACACATGAGCAGAAAAATCAACTTGACGCCCCGCCTCCAAATGGCGGCGGACATGGTGGTCCGGAACGAACGGAACGGGTGGCTGGTGGACGTGGGCACCGACCACGCCTACCTGCCGGCTTGGCTGCTCCAGAATCACAGAGGGCAATTCGCCTATGTCATCGCCACCGACTTGCGGAGGGGCCCTCTGGACCGGGCCCGGCAGACCGCCCGGGAAGCGGGCCAGGATATCGACTTTCGCCTGTGCGACGGCCTGGCGGCGGTGGATACGCGGGAGGCGGACCTCATCGTCATCGCCGGCATGGGTGGAGAGACTATTGTCCACATTTTGAAAAACGCCCCTTGGTCAGACTGGCGGGGGGACGGCCCGATGGAGGACAAGGTCCTGGTGCTCCAGCCTATGTCCTCCTTTCCCGACCTGCGGAAGTGGCTCCAGGAGAACGGCTTTTCCATCGAGGAGGAGCGGCTGGCCCGGGAGGGGGACACCCTCTACACCGCCCTGCTGGTCCGGGCGGGGGAGATGGCCCCCCTGACCCCGGCGGAGCTGTGGGCGGGAAAAAATAACCATGATCCCCTGCGGGGGGTCTGGCTGGACATGTGGGCCGCCCGGGTCCGCCGGGCGCTGGAGGGGATGGCCCAGGCCAGAGGCGAGGGCGTGTCCGTCCGAAAGCGGGAGCTGGAGGCGGTCCTCAGCGGACTCATTGACATGAAGAAGGAGTGGGAACTGTGGCAACAGTAAAGGAAATTTATGAGTTTATCAACTCCGTCGCCCCCTTCGATATTCAGGAGGGCTTTGACAACGCCGGCTTTCTGGTGGGCCGGAGGGACCGGGCGGTCAGGAAGATTCTGGTGGCCCTGGATATCACCGGAGAGGTGGCGGAGGAGGCGGCCCGGCTGGGCGCGGAGCTGATTGTGGCCCACCACCCGGTTATCTTTAACCCGGTGAAGTCGGTCACCGATGAGACTCTCACCGGACAGGTCCTGCTGGCGCTGGCGGAGCAAAAAATCGCCGCTATCTGCGCCCACACCAACCTGGACGCCGCCCGCGGCGGGGTCAACGACTGCCTGGCCGAGGCGCTGGAGCTGACGGGGATCGGCCAGCTGAGCCAGGCGGGGGTGGACGATCAGGGCCACCCCTACGGCATCGGCCGGGTGGGGACGGTCCACCGGCCCGGGCTGTCCGCCAGGGAGTACGCCGCCTTTGTCAAGGAAAAGCTGGGTTCCTCCGACGTCCGCTTTGTGGACGGTGGAAGGCCGGTCCAGAGGGTGGCGGTTGGAGGGGGCGCCTGCGGCTCCATGATGGGGGATGCTGTCGCCCAGGGCTGTGACACCTCCGTCACCTCTGACCTGAAGTACAACCAGTTCCTGGACGCCAAGGCCCTGGGCCTCAACCTGCTGGACGCCGGCCACTTCCCCACGGAAAACGTGGTGTGCGGTCCTATGGTTCGGTGGCTGTCCGAGGCCTTCCCGAAGGTGGAGGTGCGCCTGTCGGAGGTTCACAGAGAAGTTTACAAATCGGTGTAAAAAATCCTTGCAATCTGGAAACTCCTGTGGTAAACTGTTTTGGTCTGAATAACGGGCGGTCCTCTGCGGTGTCTCCAGAGAGAGAAAAGCCGGAATGAACGCCTATACAACAGGAGGAAATTTTCATGGATCTGATGAAAGCATTTACCGAGAAGTACAAAAAGGCCGAACCCCCCAAGGTGAATATCGGCGATACCGTCCGTGTCCACCTGCGAGTCAAAGAGGGCAGCCGTGAGCGTATCCAGGTCTTCGAGGGCACCGTCATCGCCAAAAAGCACGGCGGCATCGAGGAGAGCTTCACCGTCCGCCGTATTTCCTACGGCATCGGCGTAGAGAAGGTGTTCCCCCTCCATGCTCCCTCCGTGGAGAAGGTGGAGGTGGTCCGCCGGGGCAAGGTGCGCCGCGCCAAGCTGTACTACCTGCGCAACCGCGTGGGCAAGGCCGCCAAGGTCAAGGAACTGCTGTGATTCAAAAAAAGGAGCGGCTTTGCCGCTCCTTTTTCTTAAATTACGCCTTTTATTAAGAGAACGGCGTGGGGAGGAGAGGCGGTATGGCCAGGAAGAAAAAGCAGGGCGGCATCACGCTGGCGGACATCGCCAAGGGCGCTTTTATGCTGGCCACCGCGGCGAAGCTGAAGACCAGGCGGGAGGTGGAGGCCGGGCTGAGGGAGGCCCTGCCCGGCGCGTCCGTCCTCAGCGTGGAGACCGGTACGCGGTCCAAGGGCTACAAATTCAAAATCTTTACCATAGCTTACAGGGACATCCAATTTACCTGTGAGAGCTACCAGTCTGGCAACTTTTTCTTCGCCGGAAAATCCGCCATGTCTCATGACGACTACTGCAAACAGCTCTTTCAGCATTTCTCCAGAGAGATTGGGGAAATCGGGGAAAAGTATGGGGTAAGAATCGACGGGGGATGCGGCATCAGCATTTGCAATGATGTTGCCGCCATGGAGGACCTGGACGCCGGGGTGGACGCTCTGGGGGAGCTGTACACCCTTTTGGAGGACTACATCCCCCGGAAAAAGCTGAGGTGGCTCTCTTGCGAGCTGGCGCTCTGGACCCGTTACGGGGAGCGGCGGCGCGACGCCATCAAGCAGCGGGGGGACTGGGACCCTTCCTGGACCCGGCGGCGGCTGTATCTGAATTTCAAGGCGGCGGCGGACATGGGGCTGACGAAGAATGTGTCGCTGTGTCAGGAGCGGCTGGACGCCATTCCCCAGAAGTTTATCCGGGCCCTGTACATCAACGGGGAACCCTATGTGTCCAGCCGGTATGAGATACGCTTTCTCTACAGCCTGGAGGACGGGCGGTATTACGCCCCTGTGGGCTTTGGCATCAAAATAAGCTATAACGGCGGGGTGGAGGACCATCTGCAGCGGGAGATTATAAAGGCCTATTACCCGGACGCCCGGTATAAAATCTCCATGGAGGACCAGACCACCGCCTATCAGATCGGACCGGACCGCTTTCAGGTCCAGCGGGGGCGGAACAGCCTGACCTTTCGGAAAAACGGCCAAAAGCTGCCAATCCGGTGCTATCGCGAGCGGTCCGGCACCCACACCGGCGCGGAGTACTTTTACTGGGTCACCGTCGAGGATTTCGCCATGCTGATGGGCATGTCGGTGGACAGGGTGGAGCCGGAGGGGGTCTATCTCCGCCTACCATAGGCCCTGTATTTTCGCGTTGACCAGCCCCAGCACCAGCAGATGGGCGGGGTAAAAGACGTACCACAGGTATTTGTCCCCCGGAAAGGAGGGACCCTTCTTTCCATTGTAGAAGAAGGTGAACGCCACCCCCAGCAGAGGCCCCACCGCGTTGATGCACAGCATATGGAGCCAGCGATAGGTAAACAGCTGTTCGGAGAAAAGCATCCAGACCAGCCCGTACCGGGACAGGGGCATGAGAAACAGCCACAGCAGGGCCTTTTTTCGGATGGGCCAGTGGTCCGTAAGATAAAAGGTGAGGATGAACAGGATGTAGCGCCCTTTGCCCTCGGCAAGCGCGAAATGTTCAGCGGCAATTATCACCCCGGCGGCCAGTAGATACCCCAGCCCCGCCCGCTTCCCGTTGCCCCAGTCCATGAGCTTTAGGGTGAGCAGGCCCAGCAGCAGAGTAAACATGATGTTGCCGTGGAAGCCGAACAGGAGATAATAGGGGTACTCCGCCAGACAGGCGAAGACCAGCAGCCGCAGGGCGTACCGTTTCAAATTCCGGGTGTGCCGGTAGCCGTTGGCGATGGAGAACAGGAAGATGGGGGCGGCGATGCGGCCGATGTAGTCGGTGGCCCGCTGGAGAACCAGCAGGGCCGGGATGGTCTCGGTAGCGTCGGGGAAGAACAGGACCTCCACCGTCAGAGTCAGGGGCCAGACATAGGTGACGTGGTCCCACAGCATGGACAGCAGGGCGATGATTTTTAACGCGAAAAAACTCAATGTGGTTCCCTCCTTAAAAAATTACAGGGAGAGGATACCAGATATTTCTTACAAAAAAACAGCCAAGTTTCTTACAAATTTCTGAAATGAAGGTGAGCCGAGTGAAGAGAAAGGTTAAAATAATTGTGTTCGGAGTTTGTTTGGGGTTTGGTCTGACCGCGATTCAGATCATACTTCAGATTGATAAGGATGTTTTTATGACTGGCTATTGGGTGGCGGCGCTGATTTTTCTGACAGGGGTGCTGCTGGTCAATATGCTCTATAATATCTCCTATCAGAGGAGGATGAAACAGATTGCACCTCTGCTGGAGGTCGGCAAGCCGCAGGAGTATGTTGCCGGGGTGGAGCAGTTGCTGGAGACCGCCAAGGGACAGAACCTGAGAAAAATCTTAACAATGAACCTCGCCGCCGGATATATTGATCTGAAGCAGTTTGATAAGGCAATCGAGCTGCTGGAGGGAATTTCGGACAAAAAACTTGCGGGAACGGCGGTCAAGACGGTCTACCGGCTGAACCTCTGTACCTGTTATTTCAATACAGACCAGGGGGAGAAGGCCCTGAAGCTGTACAACGACAGCCAGAAAATTTTTGAAGCCCAGCGGGGCGGAAAGCTATACGGCGTTAACATCGCGGTTGTGGATATGCTGGCGGCCATCCAGAACAGGCGGTATGACCAGGCGGAACAGCTGCTGGATCAGGCACGGCGGACCTGGGACGACCCCCGTTTTCGGGAGGCGTTTCAGGAGATCGAGCGCACTTTGACAGAAATAAAAAAGGAGAGCACCCTATGAATATCCAATGGTATCCCGGCCACATGACCAAGACCCGGCGGCAGATTGAGGCCGATTTAAAGCTGGTGGACGTGGTGGTGGAGATCATCGACGCCCGCATCCCGGCCTCCAGCCGCAACCCGGACATCGATGCCATCTGCGCCGGCAAGCCCCGGCTCATCGTCCTCAACCGGGCGGACCAGGCCGACCCCGCCCAGAACAAGGCCTGGGGCGCTTATTTCCGGGGCCAGGGCCACTCCGTGCTGGAGACCGACGCCCGGTCCGGCCGGGGGATCAACCAGTTTTCCACAGTGGTCCAGGGGGTGCTCCGCGACCAGATCGCCAAATGGCGGGAGAAGGGCCAGGTGGGCCGGCCGGTCCGGGCCATGGTGGTGGGGGTGCCCAACGTGGGCAAGTCCACCTTTATCAATAAGGTAGCCAAAAAGAAGTCCGCCAAGGCCAGCGACCGCCCCGGCGTCACCCGGGGCAAGCAGTGGGTCCACGTGGACCAGGGGCTGGACCTGCTGGACACCCCCGGCATCCTCTGGCCCAAGTTTGAGGACGAGGTCACCGGCATGAACCTGGCCTTTACCGGGGCGGTGAAGGACGAGATTATGGACGTGGAGACCCTGGGCTGCCACTTCATGGCCCTGCTGGGGGAGCGCTACCCCCAGGCGCTGACGGACGGCTACAAGCTCACCGAAGTCCCCGGCCGGGAGGAGGGGGAGAACGACGTAGCCTGGGGCTACCGTCTCCTTCAGGCCTGCGCCGCGCGCCGGGGGATGCGCGTCTCCGGCAACGAGCTGGACACCGAGCGCATGGCCCGGGTCCTGCTGGACGAGTACCGGGGGAGCAAGCTGGGCCGGTTCACCCTGGAGAGGCCGGAGGGGGTGTAACAATGGATTTTTGGCAGTATGAAAGAGAGGCAGCCGCGGAGGGTCATACCTTCGTCTGCGGCTGTGATGAAGCGGGGGCGGGACCTCTGGCCGGGCCGGTATACGCGGCGGCGGTGATTCTGCCCCTGGGGGAGGATATCCCCGGCCTGGATGATTCCAAGAAGCTGACCGAGAAGAAGCGGGAGGCGCTTTTCCCAGTCATCCAGGAGAAAGCTCTGGCCTGGTCGGTGGCCTGGGTGGATGCGGAAGAGATTGACGCCACCGACATCCTCAGCGCCCGGATGAAGGCCATGCAGCTGGCCATCGACGGTTTGACCCGGAAGGCGGATTTTGCCCTCATCGACGGCAATCGGGACAGGGGGCGCACATCCGTTATTACCACGCCTCACCGCTGTTTGGTGAAGGGAGACAGCCTGTCCGCCTCCATCGCGGCGGCATCCGTCCTGGCCAAGGTGAGCCGGGACCGGTATATGGTGGAGCTGGCGGCGCAGTATCCGGAGTACTGCTTCGGCCGGCACAAGGGTTATGGCACCAGGCTCCACTATGAGCTGCTGGCCCGGTATGGCCCCAGCCCCGTCCACCGCAAGACCTTCCTGAAAAAAAGGACGGCGAAGCAATGAGCGGCCAGGACAGCCGGCGCAAAGGCAAGTGGGGGGAGGACCGGGCGGCGGAGTACTTGTGCTGCAAGGGGTTCAACATTGTGGACGCCAACTGGAAGTGCCGCTTCGGGGAGATCGACCTAATCGCCGAGGACGGGACCTATCTGTGCTTTGTGGAGGTCAAGGAGCGCAAGAACGCCGCCTACGGCCCGGCGGCCGCCTTTGTGGACCGGCGCAAGCAGGAGAAGCTGCGGGCCACTGCGGAGCTCTATCTGGCCTGGCACCCCACGGACCTTCAGCCCCGCTTCGATGTCATTGAGGTCTATGCTCCCCAGGGGGAGCATACCGCCAGGCCGGAGATCATTCACCTGGAAAACGTGTTTTGACCACAAATCCCTTGACCTCCCAAGGAAAAGCTGGCATAATAGGAGCCAACATCACAACGATAAGGAAGGATCGCTATGCGTTACATCAGCACACGGAACAATACAATTCAATACTCCGCCTCCCAGGCTATCACCCAGGGACTGGCCAAGGACGGGGGACTGCTCACCCCCTTCTACATCCCCAAACTGCCGGGCAAGGCCCTGGAGGACCTGATGGCCATGGCCTATCAGCAGCGGGCGGTTTATGTGATGAAGCACTACCTGGAGGAGTTCTCGGTGAAGGAGCTCACTGACTATACCAACGCCGCCTATGGGCCGGACAAATTCGATTCCCCGGCGGTGGCCCCGGTGCGCACAGTGAACGAGAATACCCACAGCCTGGAGCTGTGGCACGGCCCCACCTGCGCCTTCAAGGATATGGCCCTTCAGATGCTGCCTCACCTGCTGTCCGCCTCCCTGGTGAAGACGGAGGAGGAGAAGACGGCCTGCATCCTGGTGGCCACCTCGGGCGACACAGGGAAGGGGGCCCTGGAGGGCTTTAAGAACGTGCCCCGCACCAAAATCCTGGTGTTCTATCCCAAGGACGGGGTGTCTCAGGTGCAGGAGCTGCAGATGGTCACCCAGGAGGGGAACAACGTGGGCGTGGCCGCCGTGGTGGGCAACTTTGACGATGCCCAGACCGGAGTGAAGAAGCTGTTCTCCAACGAGAAGGTGTGCCGGGAACTTCAGCGCCGGGGGTACTTTTTCTCCTCAGCCAACTCCATCAACTGGGGCCGGGTGCTGCCCCAGATCGTCTACTATATCTCCGCCTACTGCGATTTGATCCGGGACGAGAAGATCACCCAGGGCCAGGCGGTGAATGTGTGCGTCCCCACCGGCAACTTCGGCAACATCCTGGCTGCCTACTATGCCCGGGAGATGGGCCTGCCCATCGACCAGCTGATCTGTGCCTCCAACAGCAACAATGTGCTCACCGAATTCCTCCGGGAGGGCGTCTACGACCGGAACCGCACCTTCTACAACACCATTTCCCCCTCCATGGACATCCTGATCTCCTCCAACCTGGAGCGGCTGCTGTACTCCCTCACCCAGGACCCGGCGGAGGTGAAGCACTACATGGCCAGGCTGGCCGAAGTAGGCCGGTATCAGGTGAGCGACAGGGTGAAGGGCAAGCTGCAAAAGCGCTTCAGGGGCTACTGCTGCGGCGAGCCGGAGACCCGGCAGATCATCCGCTCGATGTATGAGAAGCACGGCTACCTCATCGATACCCACACCGCCGTGGCTTTCTCCGCCCTGGAGCAGTACCGGGCGGAGACGGGAGACGAGACGCCCGCCATTGTGGCCTCCACGGCCAGCCCCTTCAAATTTGCCGGCAGCGTGCTGGAGGCGCTGGGGGAGACCCGGGTGGCCCCGGGGCTGGACGCCCTGGACCAGCTCACCGCCAAGACCGGTCAGCCTGCCCCCGCGCCCCTGGCCTCCCTGCGGGACAAGCAGATCCGCTTCACCCAGGTGGTGGAGAAGGAGCGCATGGTGGACGCAGTGCTGTCCATGCTGGAGTGAGCGATGGCCCTATACGCCATTGGAGATACCCACCTCTCCCTGGGCGGCAGCAAGCCCATGGACGTGTTTGGCGGCGGCTGGGCGGGCTATGTGGAGAAGCTGAGAGAGGGATTTCAGATCGTGTCTCCGGAGGATACGGTGGTCATCTGCGGCGATGTGTCCTGGGGTATGAGCCTGGAGGAGGCCAGGCCGGACTTCGCCTTTCTGGACGCCCTTCCCGGGGGCAGGAAGCTGCTGCTCAAGGGCAACCACGACTACTGGTGGATGACGGCGGCCAAGATGAAAGCGTTTTTCGCGGAAAATGGCTTTTCCACCCTGGATATCCTCCATAACAACTGCCATATATATGGAGATGCCGCCCTGTGCGGCACCCGAGGCTGGTTCTACGAGGAGGAGCGGGGGGAACACTCCGCCAAGATATTCAACCGGGAGCTGATCCGGCTGGAGGCCTCCCTGAAGGCGGCGGGGGAGCGGGAGAAGCTGTGCTTTCTCCACTACCCGCCCCTGTACCAGGGCTACCGCTGTCAGGAAATTATCGACTTGCTGGAGCGGTTTGGGGTTACGCTGTGCTGCTATGGCCACCTTCACGGGGGGAGCCACCGGCTGGCTGTCACCGGCCGGCAGGGGGCGGTGGACTACCGCCTGGTGGCCGCCGACTATGTGGGATTTACACCGGTGTGTATTTTGTAGGGGGCTGCCTCCCTGGGCGGGCCGTCGGAATTAAAAAATAGCCCGCCGAAGGCGGCGGGCCCCGCATATCCCGGAATTGTTCCCGTCAAAATGCCTGATTCCGGGCCCCCAGAGAGATGATTTCGAAAAATTTCAGGGAAATTTCAAAAAAAGACTATTCAAGCGGCCGCATATCTGATAGAATATCGTGGCGAAAGTAAAAAGGCCCTGCCGCCGGGAGCGGCTCGACGGGGCCAACAGGAGGAAATGGACAAATGAAGGTCACCAGTGTTGAAAAGAAAGAAAAGAGCACCGTCGAGCTCACTATCCAGGTGGAGGCCGAAGCCTTTGAGGCCGCCATCCAGAAAGCCTATCTGAAGAACCGCGGGCGCATCAATGTCCCTGGCTTCCGCAAGGGCAAGGCCCCCCGGAAGATTATCGAGGGGATGTACGGCGCCAGTGTGTTCTACGAGGATGCCATCAACGACCTGTACCCCGCCGCCTATGAGGAGGCGGTGAAGGAGCAGGGCCTGGACGATGTGGGCTATCCCAAGATGGAGATCGTGGAGGTGGGCAAGGAGGGCTTCACCTTTAAGGCGCTGGTCTCCGTCCGCCCCGAGGCCAAGCTGGGCGAGTACCTGGGCCTCACCGCCCCCAAGGAGGAGCCCGCGGTTACCGACAAGGACATCGATGAAGAACTTAAGCCCTATATCAGCCGGGCCACCCGTCTGGTCAGCGTGAAGCGCAAGGCCAAGAACGGCGATACTGCCGTCATCGACTTCGAGGGCTTCGACAACGGCACTCCCTTCGAGGGCGGAAAAGGCGAGAACTACGACCTGAAGCTGGGCGCAGGCATGTTTGTCCCCGGCTTTGAGGAGCAGGTGGTCGGCATGAAGGCCGGCGAGGAGAAGGACATCGACATCACCTTCCCTGAGGACTACCACGCCGACCTGGCCGGCAAGGCGGTGGTCTTCCACGTGAAGTGCAACGAGGTGAAGGAGTCTCAGGCCCCCGAGGTGGACGATGAGTTTGCCAAGGACGTGTCTGAGTTTGAGACCCTGGCCGATTTCCGCAAGGATCTGGGCGAGAAGCTGCTGGAGCGGAAAAAGGCCCAGGCTCAGAGTGACTTTGAAAACGCCGTCATAGAACAGCTGGTAGAGAACATGGAGTGCGAGATTCCCGACGGCATGGTGGAGGTCCAAGTGGACCGCCTGATGGACGACTATGCCATGCGCCTGCAGAACCAGGGCATCGCCATGGACCAGTATATGTCCATGATGGGCATGAACATGGAGATGATGCGCGCCTCCGCCCGGCCTTCCGCCCTGAAACAGGTGCAGATGGAGCTGGCCCTCGCCGCCGTAGCCAAGGCGGAGGGCCTCCAGGCCTCTGACGAGGAGTGTGAGGCGGAGATCGCTAAGCTGGCGGAGCAGTATCAGATGGAGGCGGACCAGGTGAAGGCTTTCATCACCGACGATGTGCTGAGAAACGACCTGACCCTGCGGAAGGCCAGCGAGCTGGTGCTGTCCAAGGCCAAGGTGGGCGAGGCCAAGAAGAACGAGGAGAAGGCTGAAAAGAAGCCGGCCAGAAAGGCCGCCAAAAAGGCGGAGGAGGGCGAGGAGAAGCCCAAGCGGGCCCGGGCCAAGAAGAAGACCGAAGAACCTGCGGCCGAGTAAAGCCGTCAGACGTCCGGGGCGGCTTTGGCCGCCCCGGGCGAATGTGTATCCCGATCGGCCCGCTGGGAGGAATGAATGTCCCCGCAGCTGGGTATAATCTGGTATCCTATTTCATAAAAGGAGTATTATCATGAGTTTAGTTCCCTATGTAGTTGAACAAACCAACCGGGGCGAGCGGTCCTATGACATCTTCTCCCGCCTGCTTAACGACCGCATCGTCATGCTGTCGGAGGAGGTCAACGCCACTACCGCCTCTCTGGTCGTGGCCCAGCTGCTGTACCTGGAGGCCCAGGACCCAGACAAGGACATCCAGTTCTATATTAACAGCCCCGGCGGCTCGGTCACCGACGGTATGGCCATCTATGACACCATGCAGTATATCAAGTGTGACGTGTCCACCATCTGCATCGGCATGGCCGCCTCCATGGGGGCCTTCCTGCTGTCCTCCGGGGCCAAGGGCAAGCGGCTGGCCCTGCCCAATGCCGAAATTATGATCCATCAGCCCTCTGCCGGCACCCAGGGCCAGATCACCGATATGGCCATTCACCTGAAGCGGCTGGAGATCGTCAAGAAGCGGATGAACCGCATCCTGTCAGAAAATACCGGCAAGCCCATCGAGGTAGTCACCGCCGACTGCGAACGCGACAACTTTATGACCGCCCAGGAGGCCATGGAGTATGGCCTGATCGACAAGGTGATCGACCGGCGGTAAGCTTTAAGAGAGAGAGACGGCTCCGGCCGCCCAGTAAAAGAGGTGTATCCATGGCAATGAACGACGAAAGAAGGGTGCGCTGCTCCTTCTGCGGCAAGCACCAGGACCAGGTGAAGCGGATGATCGCCGGACCGGGCGTGTATATCTGCAATGAGTGCGTCAACCTGTGTATGGAGGCGATGGGGGCGGAGGCCCTGCTGATGGACGAGGACGACGGCCAGCTTTTGGGCGAAATTCCCGACGCCATCCCCACGCCAAAGGAAATCCACGCCGTTTTGGACCAGTATATCATCGGCCAGGAAAAGGCCAAGGTATCCCTGTCCGTGGCGGTGTACAACCACTATAAGCGCATCTATTTCGGCGGGGCGGAGGATGTGGAGCTGCAGAAGAGCAACATCCTTCTGATGGGCCCCACCGGCTGCGGCAAGACCCTCTTTGCCCAGACCCTGGCCCGGGTGCTGAAGGTGCCCTTCGCCATCGCCGATGCCACCACCCTCACCGAGGCGGGCTACGTGGGCGACGACGTGGAGAACATCCTCCTGCGCCTGGTCCAGGCCGCCGACTACGATATTGAGCTGGCCGAACGGGGGATCATCTATATTGATGAGATGGATAAGATCGCCCGAAAGAGTGAAAATGTCTCCATTACCCGGGACGTGTCCGGCGAAGGGGTGCAGCAGGCCCTGCTGAAGATTGTGGAGGGCACGGTGGCCAATGTTCCGCCCCAGGGCGGGCGGAAGCACCCCCACCAGGAGTTTATTCAGATCGACACCCGCAACATCCTCTTTATCTGCGGCGGCGCCTTCGACGGGATCGACAAGATTATCGAGCGCCGGCTGGACAAGCGCTCCCTGGGCTTCGGCGCCGAGATCAAGAGCAAAAAAGAGCAGAATGTGGGCGAGCTCATGGCTGAGATACAGCCCCAGGACCTGCTGAAATTCGGCATCATCCCCGAGCTGGTGGGCCGTCTGCCGGTGATGACCACCCTGGAATCCTTGGACCGGGACCAGATGGTGCGCATCCTCACTGAGCCCAAAAACGCCCTGGTGAAGCAGTACCAGGTGCTGCTGAACTACGACGAGGTGGAGCTGGAGTTTACCCCCGAGGCCCTGGGCGCGGTGGCCGGCCGGGCGGTGGCCCGGGAGATCGGGGCCCGGGGACTGCGGGCCATCCTGGAGGAGGTCATGAATCAGATCATGTACGATATCCCCTCCGATCCCACTATCGTCAAGGTGACCATCACCGAGGCCTGTGTTCAGGACGGGGAGCCCCCTGAGCTGACCCGGGACCCCAACCGGACCCAGCGGCCCAAACTGGGCCGGGCCACCGTTCAGGTGGAGCAGCCCCGCCGGCGGGACCACGGCCGGGCAGGCTGACAGAATTGAACCAGACGCCCCGCATCCGGCCGAGCGGGGCGTTTGGCCTACCTTGTTATAAAACGGGGCGCCGAGGGTGACGCCCCCTGCGCACTGTTTGCGAGAGGAAGTGAGCGACCATGTCGAAAGAATGGGATATTCTCCACACCACCACCATGCCCGTCATCGCCCTGCGGGGGCTGACGGTGTTCCCCAATGTGCTGATTCACTTTGAGGTGGCCAGGGAGGCCTCGGTCCGGGCCCTGGAGGCGGCCATGAACGCCGGCTGCCCCGTGTTCCTGGTGGGCCAGAAGGAAATCGGAGTGGAGGATCCGGAGCTGGACGACCTGTATCAGGTGGGGACCATCTCCAACATCCGTCAGATCCTCCGGATGCCCGGGGACAACGTGCGGGTGATGGTGGAGGGCCAGGCCCGGGGCCGTCTGCTCCAGATGATGCGGGCCGAGCCCTATCTGGAGGCGGAGGTGCAGGAGATCGACGTTCTCCCGGCCCGGGACAGCCCCAGGGCCGAGGCCTTGATGCGGGCGGCCTACGAGCTGTTCCAGGAGTATGCCGAGCTGTCCCCCAAGCTGGCCCCGGACCTGATGGTCCATGTGCTGGCCAGCCGGGACCCGGGCCACATCGCCGACTATATCGCCCAAAATATTCCCATGCGCAACAGCGACAAGCAGAGCATCCTGGAGGAACTGCGCCCTGTCCGCCGCCTGGAGAAGCTCTACCGCTTGCTGGGCCGGGAGGTGGAGATCCTCTCCCTGGACCACGAGATTCAGGAGCGGGCCCGGGAGCAGATGTCGGAAAATCAACGGGATTACTACCTCCGGGAGCAGCTGAAGGCCATCCAGAGCGAGCTGGGGGAGGAGAGCGACGAGATTGAGGAGTATCGGGAGAGGATTGCCAAGGCCGATCTCCCCGACCAGGTCCGGGAGAAGCTGAACAAGGAGCTGGCCCGCCTGGCCAAGCAGCCCTACAGCTCCTCAGAGAGTTCCGTCCTGCGCAGCTATCTGGATGTCTGCCTGGAGCTGCCCTGGGGGAAGACCACGAAGGAGAAGGTGAGCGTCCCGGCGGTGCGCCGGGTGCTGGACCAGGATCACTTCGGGCTGGACAAGGTGAAACAGCGCATATTGGAGTTTGTGGCGGTCAAGCAGCTGGCTCCTGAGCTGAAGGGCCAGGTGCTGTGCCTGGTGGGCCCGCCGGGGGTGGGCAAGACCTCCATTGCCATGTCCATGGCCCGCGCCATGAACCGGAAGCTGGCCCGCCTCTCCCTGGGCGGCGTCAGCGACGAGGCGGAAATCCGAGGCCACCGGAAGACCTATGTGGGGGCCATGCCCGGGCGGATTATCTCCGCCATCAATCAGGCAAAGAGCTGCAACCCTGTGCTTCTGCTGGACGAGATCGACAAGCTGGGCCGGGACCACCGGGGGGATCCCTCCTCCGCTCTGCTGGAGGTGCTGGACGGAGAACAGAATGCCTCCTTCCGGGACAATTTCCTGGAGGTCCCCTTTGACCTGTCCCAGGTGATGTTTATCACCACCGCCAACACCACCGACACCATCCCACGCCCCCTGCTGGACCGGATGGAAGTCATTGAGCTGTCCAGCTACACCGACGAGGAGAAGGTGCAGATCGCCAAAAAGCACCTGCTGCCCAAGGAGCTGAAGCGCCATGGGCTGTCCAGACAGCAGCTGAAGGTGTCCGACGGGGCCCTGCGGGAGATCATCGCCGCCTACACCCGGGAGTCAGGGGTCCGTGTGCTGGAGCGCCGTCTGGCCGCCATCTGCCGAAAGGCCGCCATGAAGGTGGTGGCGGAGGAGGCGAAAGTCCTCAAGGTGACAGACAAGGACCTGGAGGAGTATTTGGGCGTACCCAAGTATCACCCCGAGCGCCAGGCTCTGGAGGAGCGGGTGGGGGTGGTCAACGGGCTGGCCTGGACCGCTGTGGGGGGCGAGCTGCTGGAGGTGGAGGTCAATGTGGTCCCCGGCTCCGGCAAGGTGGAGCTCACCGGCAACCTGGGGGACGTGATGAAGGAGTCGGCCCACGCCGCCCTCAGCTTTATCCGCAGCCAGGCCGGCCGGCTGAACCTCCCCGCCGACTTCTACAAGGAGAAGGACATCCACGTCCACTTCCCCGAGGGGGCGGTGCCCAAGGACGGCCCCTCCGCCGGCATTGCCATCACCACCGCCATGGTGTCCGCCCTCACCGGGGTGTCGGTGCGCCGGGGGCTTGCCATGACCGGAGAGGTCACCCTCCGGGGCCGGGTGCTGCCCATCGGCGGACTGAAGGAGAAAACCATGGCCGCCTTCCGCAATGGAATTAAGACGGTTATCATCCCCGCCGACAACGCCAAGGACCTGGAGGAAATCGACCAGACAGTGCGCAAGGCCCTCCAGTTCGTGCTGGTGGAGCGGGCCGACCAGGTGCTGGCCCAGGCCCTGAACCGCCCTTTGGAGGTCCCCGCGCCCCGTCGCCGGGGCCGCCCCAGAAAGAACGAGGCCCTGCCTGACCTGCCCCCCGCGCCCAAGGGAGAGGGCAGCTCCCGGCTGAGCCAGTAAAAGCCCCCCTTGTTAAAGGGGGGAGGGCCACGAAGTGGCGGGGGGATTCTTTTTTACGGAATCCCCCAGTCACCGCCTTTGGCGGTGCCAGCCCCCCTTGTTAAAGGGGGGAGGGCCACGAAGTGGCGGGGGGGATTCTATTTTACGGAATCCCCCAGTCACCGCCTTTGGCGGTGCCAGCCCCCTTTGGCAAGGGGGCCATAAGGAGGAGAACCGAATGGTTAATCTACAGAAGGCGGAGTTTGTTCTCTCTGCCGTCTCCCCGAAGAACTTCATTCAGGACGGCCGGCCCCAAGTGGCCTTCGCCGGACGGTCCAACGTGGGCAAGTCGTCGGTCATCAACCGTCTCCTCAACCGGAAGAACTTCGCCCGGGTGGGGGCCGCGCCGGGGAAGACCGTCCATGTGAACTACTTCAATATTGACGGGGCCTTCTATCTGGTGGACCTGCCGGGCTACGGCTACGCCAAGGTGTCCAAGGCGGAGCGGGACCGGTGGGGGCGGCTGATGGAGGACTACTTCGCCCGGCCCGACCTGCTTACCCTGGGGGTGATGATTGTGGATTCCCGCCACAAGCCCACCGCCGACGACTGCACCATGTTCCAGTGGTTTCGCGAGACAGGCTGTCCCCTGATTATCGTGGCCAACAAGCTGGATAAGCTGAAAAAGAGCGAGATAGAGCCCAACCTCCAGCGCGTCCGGGACACCCTGGGGCTGGGGGAGGGGGATATGCTGATTCCCTTCTCCGCCGAAAAGGGCACTGGCCGGGAGGAGCTGCTGTCGGCCATCTTTGCCGGGATAGAAAAATGACCGCATTGTGCTTGACTATATTAAGGGCATAAAAGGACACCGCAGTAAAAGCGGTCAATCCTTTATGGATGGGTTATTTTAAGTAACAACCGTCACCGGCCAGGGTGGCGGTTGTCCCTTTTTACCTTAATGGTCCAGATAAAGCCGAGCCGGTGCGATTTTATCTTGTCTTTTCCAGGACAAACTGTTATAATAACAAAAAAGATAATCCTAAAATGGGGAGGTGGGCCCTTGGAGGCTCCCATTTACCACCTGGAAGGGGTGGTGAAGGCAAAAGAGGAAAATATGGAGGACTTTGTGGGCCCTCTGGACCTGATCCTCCACCTGCTGAGCAAGAACAAGCTGGAAATCAAGGACATTCAAATTTCCCTCATTCTGGACCAGTACATGGAGTGGATGAACCAGCGGCGGGAGCTGGACCTGGAGGTTGCCAGCGATTTTGTCACCATGGCCTCCCATCTGGTGTATATCAAGACCCGGATGTTGCTGTCCATCAACGACGAGGAGGCCATGAGCGAGATGGAACAGCTCATCGCCACCCTGGAGGCCCATCAGCGCAACGAGAATTACTTGAAGGTCAAAGCGGTGGTCCCCGCTCTGGACAGCCGTTATCAAATTGGCCGGGACTACCTGACCAAGGTGCCCGAGGCGGTCCAGCCCGATAAGGTATACCGCTACGTCCATGACAGGGCCGATCTGCTCAAGGCCATGACCGACGTGCTGAGCCGGCTGGACAACAAGCTCCCCCCGCCTGTGTCCGCCTTCCAGGGCATCGTGGGCCGGGAGCCCTACCCCGTGGCCGACAAGGCGGGGGAGATCATCAAGCGGCTGATTACCTTCGGCGTTACCCGCTTCCGGGCCCTGTTCAAGGGCAGCCGCAGCCGGTCGGAGGTGGTGGCCACCTTCCTGGCTGTGCTGGAGCTGTGCAAGGCCCGCCGCCTGCTGCTGGCGGGCACCGAGTCGGACTGTACCGTCACCTGCACCCAGGAGGAGGGCAAGGTGGAGTTTACCTCGGAGAATTATTGAATCCCCCAGTCAGCGGCTTGCGCCGTTGCCAGCCCCCTTTCGCAAGGGGGCCATTAGGAGTAGGTAAGACACAGATTGCGTAAAAGCCCCCCTTGCCAAAGGGGGGAGGGCCACAAAGTGGCGGGGGGATTCAGAGAAAGGAGGCACCCCCAAATGGAAGTAAAAGAGTTAGAATCCGCTCTGGAGGGGGTGCTGTTCGCCGCCGGGGAGCCGGTGGCGGTGGAGCGGCTGTGCCTGGGGCTGGAGGTGGACCGGCCCACCCTGGACGCGGTGGCCCAGCGGCTGATGGACCAATACAGCTACGACCGCCGGGGCATCCGCCTGGTCAAGCTGGACACCAGCTATCAGCTGTGTTCCGCCCCGGAGTTTGCCGGCTACATCCGTAAGACGCTGGAGAGCCGCAAGCCCGCCCGGCTGTCCCAGCCGGCGCTGGAGGTGCTGGCCATCATCGCCTACTACCAGCCCGTCACCCGGGCCTATGTGGACCAGGTGCGGGGGGTGGACAGCTCCTACACCATGGGCCTTCTTCTGGAGCGGGAGCTCATCGAGGAGGCGGGCCGTCTGGCTGTCCCCGGCCGGCCGGTGCAGTTTAAAACCACTAAAAATTTCCTGCGCTCCTTTGGTCTGTCCAGCCTGGAGGAGCTGCCCGAGCTGCCCAACCAGTCCCAGGAGGGCAGCCAGATGACCCTGGAGCTGGAGGCCAGCCTGGCCCGCCTCCGGGAGGCCGAGGTGCTGGAGGAGTCCGAAGCGCCGCCGGAGCCCCCGGCGGAGGGACCGTGAAGGCCCTGTTTGTCCTGGCCGTGCTTGTCCTGATCCTGCTCCTGCTGGGGCAGGTCCGGGTGGGCGGCCGGGCGGAGTTCAACGAGAAGGGATTTTTCCTCTGGATACGGCTGGGCAGATTTAAGCTTAAAATTCTCCCTGCCGGGCCGAAGGAAGAAAAAATCGGGAAGCCCAAGAAACCGAAAAAGGAAAAAGAGCCGAAGAAGCCCAAGAAGGAGAAGCCCCCCACTCCGCTCCCGGAAAAAATTGGCGGGGCACTGGAGTACGCCCAGGCCCTGCTCCCTGTGGCGCTGGAGGCGGCAAAGGGCATGTGGCGGGGCCTGCGGGTGGACGTGCTGGAGCTGGAGCTCACCGCCGGCGGCGGCGACCCGGCGGACACGGCCATGCTCTACGGCCAGGCCAACGCCGCACTGGGGGCGCTGTGGCACCCTTTGACCAGGGCCTTCCATGTGAAGGACGGCACCGCCCGGGTGAAGCTGGACTTCGACGCCCCGGGGACGACGGTATACGGTCAGGCCGCCCTGTCCGTCAAAATCGGGACGTTGGTGTGGATCGGCTTGGGGGCGGGCTGGAAGGCCCTGTTTGGAGTACTCGCCGCAAGAAAGCGGCTGAAACGAAAACGGAGAAAGGCGGTATGACTGATGGAACAGGAGAAGAACTCCCTTGGCGAGCTGATGAAAATCACGATGGAGCATATCAAAACGATGGCGGACGCCAACACCATTATCGGCACACCCATCCATGCGGAGGGCGTTACCCTCATCCCTGTGTCCCGCATGTCCGTTGGCATGGGGGGCGGCGGGACCGAGTTTACCACCAAGTCAGGAGCCCCCAAGGAGGGCTTCGGCGGCGGCTCCGCCGCCAGCGCCAAGCTGGAGCCGGTGGCCTTCCTGATCGTCCGGGAGGACGGCAGCGTGAAGCTGCTCCCCGTGGCCCCGCCCCCCGCCACCACTGTGGATCGGGTCATTGAGACGGTGCCCGAGGTGGTGGACAAGGTGACCGGGTTTATTGAGAAGCAGCAGGAGAAAAAGGCGCAAAAGGCGGCCGAAGGGGATTTTGCGGAATAAAAAATTTCCTGGAAAAAATGGAGAAAAACCGCTCCATACTAACACCATCGACTGAAAAGAAGGTGGCAATATGAAGCGGCTTTTTTCTGTTTTGCTGGCCGGAATGCTGGTGTGGCATGTCCTGCCTGCTGTCCGGGCGGAGGGAGATGCCCCGCCCAAAATCTCCGCCGCCAGCGCCGTGGTGATGGACGCCGGCACCGGACGGGTACTCTATGAGAAGGATGCCCACACCCCCCGGCTGATCGCCAGCACCACCAAGCTGATGACCGCCCTGGTGGCCCTGGAGTCGGGGCACGGGCTGGAGGAGGTGGTCACCGTGGCCCCGGAGTGGGCGGGGGTGGAGGGCTCCTCCATCTACCTGCGTCCGGGGGAGGAGATCACCCTGGAGACCCTGCTCTATGGCCTGCTCCTCCGCTCGGGCAACGACGCCGCCCTGGCCATCGCCGGCCACTGCGGGGGCACGGTGGAGGATTTTGTAGTCCAAATGAACCAGAAGGCCCGGGAGTTGGGGATGAAGGACACCGGCTTTGCCAACCCCAACGGTCTGGACGCCGAAGGCCACCGCTCAAGCGCCCGGGACATGGCCATTCTCGCCCGGGCCTGTCTGGAGAATGAGGAACTGGCCAAAATCGCTGCCACCAAATCCATCACACTGGGCACCCGAACCTTTACCAACCACAACAAGCTGCTGTGGCGGTATGAGGGCTGTGTGGGCCTGAAGACGGGATATACCGAGAAGGCGGGCCGTACCCTGGTCAGCGCTGCAAAGCGGGACGGCATGACCCTGATCTGCGTCACCCTCAACGCCCCCAGTGATTGGGCGGACCACACCGCCCTGTTTGACTGGGGCTTCGCCAATTATCAGGCCCGGCCCCTGTCTCGGGCCGGAGCGCGGGCGGGACAGCTGCCTGTGTCCGGGGGATTGTCCCCCGCCTGCCCTGTGGAGCTGGGAGCGGACCACACCGCCGCGCTGGCCCCCGGTGAGACCGTGGAGACCGCCTGGGAGTTGTCTGAAGCGGTGCTCACCGCCCCGGTGGTCCAGGGGACCCAAGTGGGCGAAATTGTGTATTATGTCAATTTGGAGGAGCTGGCCAGAGTGCCGCTGGTGGCAGGGACGGACGTCCCCTGCGATCTGGCTGGGGCCTCCGGCTGGCTGAACGGCATTTGGGAGCGGATATCCGGGTTGTAGTGCCCAAAGCCTCCCTTGCCAAAGGGAGGGGGACCGCCGGGCAAAGCCCGGTGGTGGAGGGATTCCGTCAGGCGAAGCGGCGCAATCAAACAGAATCCCCCCGCCCCTGCGGGGGCACCCCCCTTTGGCAAGGGGGGCTGGGGATAGAGGGATAGCATATGGAGGAACGTATTCAAAAGCTGATATCCGCCTGCGGGCTGGCCTCCCGGCGGGCGGCGGAGGGGTGGATCATTGCCGGACGGGTGACGGTGAACGGGGAGAAGGCACACCTGGGGGACCGGGCGGACCTGGACCGGGATACCGTCCTGGTGGACGGGCGGCCCCTTACCCCCGGCGGAGGGCGGACCTATCTGATGCTGAACAAGCCCCGGGGGTATGTGACCACCCTGTCCGACGAGAAGGGGAGGAAGACGGTGACTGACCTGGTGGCCGGCTGCGGGGTCCGGGTGTGGCCGGTGGGCCGGCTGGATATGGACTCCGAGGGGCTGCTTATCCTCACCGACGACGGGGCCCTCACCCACCAGCTCCTCCACCCCAGTCACCAGGTGGACAAGGAGTATCTGGTTTGGGTGACGGGGAAGGTGAACAAAGCCCTGCCCATCCTGTCCGCCCCCATGGTGCTGGACGGAGAGCAGCTCTCCCCCGCTCAGGTGCGCCGGGGGAGGGACAGCGGCGGAGTCCATCAGCTGTCCATCACCATTCACCAGGGAAAGAACCGGCAGGTGCGGCGGATGTGCGCCCAGGCCGGGCTGGAGGTGCTGCGGCTCAAGCGCGTCCGGGAGGGCTCGCTGGAGCTGGACCGGGCGCTGAAACCGGGGCAGTGGCGTCCCCTGGCCCAGGAGGAGCTGCTGAGGCTGACACAGCCGCTGCACAGTGTTTGAAGATTTTTGCAGGGGAATCGTGAATCTCCTGCAAAAATCTCTTGCGTTTTGTCCGAAAAACGAGTATGATAATCTCTATGAGTTGATCGGGAGGAAGGAAGCCATGCACCGTGACATCCTGACTGTCATCCAGGAGAACGCCGGTTCGTTTTCCAAGGGACAGAAAAAAATCGCCAATTTTATTCTGGAGTCCTACGACAAGGCGGCCTTTATGACAGCCAGCCGGCTGGGGAAAAAGGTGGGGGTGAGCGAGTCCACCGTTGTCCGCTTTGCCTCAGAGCTGGGCTATGACGGCTATCCGGATATGCAGCGCTCCCTCCAGAAGATGATCCGCAACCGCCTGACCACCGTCCAGCGCATCGAGGTGACCAATGACCGCCTGGGAGATCAGGACCTGCTGTCCATGGTACTCCAGTCGGACATTGACAAGATCCGCATGACGCTGGAGGAGCTGGACCGGAAAAGCTTTGACCAGGCGGTGGAGGCCATTGTCTCCGCCAAGAAAATTTACATCATCGGCGTGCGCTCCTCCGCGTCTATCGCGTCCTTCCTCCACTTCTATTTTAACCTGATCTTTGACAATGTGGTGTTGGTGTCTGCCAACACCGTCAGTGAGATTTTTGAAAGCCTGCTCCGGGTGGGGGCGGGGGATGTGGTCATTGGGGTCAGCTTCCCCCGCTACTCCAGCCGGACGGTCCAGGCCATGCGCTTTGCCCGGGACCGGGGGGCCGCCACGGTGGCCATTACCGACAGTGAGGCGTCCCCCCTGATTCCCATCTCCCAGTATCTGCTGATGGCCCGCAGCGATATGGCCTCCTTTGTGGACTCCCTGGTGGCTCCGCTGTCCCTGGTCAATGCCCTGCTGGTGGCCGTCAGCCAGCGGAAAAATGACGAGCTGGCCCGTACCTTCCGCACATTGGAGGATATTTGGGAGGAATACAATGTATATGAGAAGGTGCCCGAATGAAGTGGCCCGATATTGTGGTAGTGGGCGGCGGAGCTGCCGGCATGATGGCGGCCATCTGCGCCGCCCGGCAGGGGGCGGCCGTTACCCTCATTGAACGCAACCAGAAGGTGGGCCGCAAGCTGTACATCACCGGCAAGGGCCGGTGCAACGTGACCAACCACTGTTCCCCCGAGGAGGTGCGCGCCGCCACACCCCGGAACGAGAAGTTTCTCTACAGTGCCCTGGAGCACACACCCCCCGCCTGGGTGGAGGAATTCTTTGAGGCGCTGGGCGTACCCTTAAAGGTGGAGCGGGGGAACCGGGTCTTCCCTGTCTCTGACAAGTCCGCCGACATTATTGACGCCCTGTTTTTTGAGCTGAAGCGGCTCAAAATTCCGGTTGTAAATGACCGAGTGTCAAATATCTGTCTCCGGGACGGCGCGGTATGCGCCGTAGAGATGGGAGAAGGGAAAGCGCTTACCGGTACCCCTTGCAAGGCGGCCGTTCTGGCCACCGGCGGGCTGTCTTACCCCGCCACCGGCTCCACCGGCGACGGACTGTGGATGGCGGAGGCGCTGGGCCACACCTTGGTTGACATAAAACCGTCCCTGGTGCCTCTGGAGTCCCCCGACCCCTTCTGTGCTCAAATGCAGGGTCTGGCGTTGAAAAACGTCACTCTGACGGTAAAAAACGGTAAAAAAAAGACAGTCTACCAGGAGCAGGGGGAGCTGCTGTTCACCCACTTCGGCCTGTCCGGGCCGCTGGTGCTGTCGGCCAGCGCCCACATGCGGGACTTTCACAGGGACCAGTACACCTGCGCCATCGACTTAAAGCCCGCCCTGGACGAGGCCACCCTGGACGCCCGCCTGGTGCGGGAGCTGTCCGCCGGGGCCAACAAGGACATGGACAACCTGCTGGGGGCCCTGGCCCCCCGGCTGCTGGTGCCCGTCCTGCTGGAGCGGGCCGCCATCCCCGGGGACAAAAAGGCCCACGACCTGACCAAACAGGAGCGCCGCCGGCTGCTGGAGCTGTTCAAATGCTTCCCCGTGGCGGTGTCCGGGCCCCGGCCCATCGACGAGGCCATCATCACCTCGGGAGGGGTGAAGGTCTCCGAGGTGGACCCGAAAACCATGATGAGTAAAAAGGTCCCCGGCCTGTTCTTTGCCGGGGAACTGCTGGACGTGGACGCCTACACCGGCGGGTTCAACCTGCAAATCGCCTGGGCCACCGGCCGGGCGGCGGGAGAGGGCGCCGCCGCCTTTATAAATCAGACTGCAACGTAACCCCCGTGCGTAATCCAAGGCGGAAGCCTTGGACAGCGAAATAGGCCAGAGCTTCTTGAAAAGCCTGTTTTTGATAGGGATATAACTCATTGCCCAGAAGGTCGAACCACATGGATTCCGTATCATCTTTGGGTTGGCTTTCGATTTGAGGTTTGATATAATTTTCGTACATGCAGCGCATAAGATCGGTCATGATAATACCTCCAAACGACTTATTTATTGGTATTATACACGACTAAATTATATGTGTCAATGGGTTTGGGTGATGTTATGGAAGAAAATTTGCTGGTAGGATTAGGGAAGCGCTTAAAAGCCTTGCGTAAAGAAAAAGGGCTTAAACAAATAGATATGGCAAATATTATGGAAATGACAGACCGTCAGTATCAGCGATATGAATACGGAATGGTAAACGTCCCAGCTACGACGTTAAACTTCTTCGCCGATTTCTTCGGCGTGACCACCGATTACCTCTTGGGTCGAGGAGAGTAAAGCCCACGTCCCTCCGCAGAGAAAAGCCCCCCTTGTTAAAGGGGGGAGGGCCACGAAGTGGCGGGGGGATTCCACCGGTAATTCAAAGCAAAAACGGAATCCCTCCACCACCGCCTTCGGCGGCGGTCCCCCTCCCTTTGACAAGGGAGGCTTGAGGGGAGCGGAAACGGAGCGATCAGCATGAATTTCACAAGCGTTGCCATCGACGGCCCCGCCGGGGCGGGAAAGAGTACCCTGGCCCGGAAGCTGGCGGAGAAGCTGGGCTTTCTCTATGTGGACACCGGGGCCATCTACCGCACGGTGGCCCTGAAGGTGCTGTGGGAGAAGGCGGACCCCGCCGATCCGGCCCAGGTAGTCCCTCTGCTGGAGGGGCTGGAGATACACATGGGCTATGAGGACGGGGTGCAGAAGATGTATCTGGAGGGGGAGGACGTGAGCGGGGCCATCCGGCGGCACAAGGTGTCCGGGGCGGCCTCCCAGGTCTCCGCCATCCCGGAGGTGCGCGCCTTCCTGCTGGAGTTCCAGCGGAAGCTGGCCCGGGAGAGCAGCGTGGTCATGGACGGCCGGGACATCGGCACGGTGGTACTCCCCAATGCCGACGTAAAGATTTTCCTCACCGCTGCCCCGGAGGCCCGGGCCCGGCGCCGGCTGCTGGAGCTGGAGCAGAGGGGAGAGGCGGCGGACTTTGACACCATCCTCCGGGATATCAAGGAGAGGGACTACCAGGACGAACACCGCCCCATCGCCCCCCTGAAACAGGCGGCGGACGCCGCCCTGCTGGACACCACCGACTTAGATTTGGGGCAGAGCATGAGCTGCCTGCTGGCCCTGGTAAAGGAGAAGATCGGCCTGTGATTGAAGAAACAGCTGTCAAAACAGACAAGAAGCCCAAGGAGACACCGGAGCAGCGGAAAAAGCGGATGGACTGGTTTTTTCACCTTCTGTATATCATCGTCCGCCCCTATTTTTGGCTGATCCACCCGGTCCACGCAGTGGGGCGGGAGAACATCCCGGCGGGCCCGGCGGTGATCTGTCCCAACCACTCCACCGCTGGTGACCCCTTCTACGTGGTCTTCGCCTTTGGCTACAAATGGCCCATGCGGGCTATGGCCAAGGTGCAGATCATGCGGGTTCCCTTCATCGGCTGGATCTTGGGCAGGGCGGGGGTGTTCGGCGTGGACCGGGACACCACCGATGTGAAGGCGGTGCGTACCGCCATGAAGTTCCTTAAGGAGGGCGACAAGCTGCTCATGTTCCCCGAGGGCACAAGGGTCCACGAGGGGGAGGACGTCCAGGCCAAGGTGGGGGCTGCCCTGTTTGCAACCCGCACCGGTGTGCCCCTGCTGCCGGTGTATATACAGCGGAAAAAAAAGCGGTTCCGGCGTAATACCGTGGTAATTGGGAAACCCTATTGCCCGGAGTATGAGGGCCGCAAGCCCTCCAACGAGGAGCTCCAGGCCATGGCTCAGGACCTGATGGACCGGGTGCAGGCCCTGGGGGAGGGCGTGGGATGAAGGTGGTGCTGGCCAAGTCCGCCGGCTTCTGCTACGGCGTCCGCCGGGCGGTGGAGCTGGCGGAGGAGAAGGCGGCGCAGGGCGTGCCCTGCGTTATGCTGGGCTCCCTCATCCACAACCGGGACGTGACAGGCCGCCTGTCCGCCCAGGGGCTCCGGGTGGTGGACAGCCCGGAGGAGGTACCCGACGGCTGCGGGGTGATTATCCGGTCCCACGGAGAGAGCCGGGCTGTCCACGAGGAGTTCACCCGGCGGGGGGTGGAGGTGTTCGACGCCACCTGCCCCAATGTCATCCGCATCCATAAAATCGTGGCGGAGGCGGAAAAGAGGGGCCGCCAGCCGGTGATCGTGGGTACGCCGGACCATCCGGAGGTCCGGGCCATCGCGGGCTGGTGTGAATTTCCAGTGGTGGTTTCCGGGGAAAAAGATTTGGAAAAATGGCTGAATGGCGGGGAAAATCGTACGGAGATGCCGCTTAGTTTTGTGTCTCAAACCACATCCACCCGGAAAATTTGGGAAGATAGCGTGAAAAAAGCAAAAAAACTATGTACAAACGCGGAATTTTTTGATACAATATGCGGAGCGACGTCCAAACGCCAGGAGGAGGCCCGCCAGCTTTCCGCTCAGTGCGGTATGATGGTGGTAGTGGGCGACAGGCAGAGCTCCAACACCAGGCGGCTGGCGGAGATCTGTCGGGAGTCCTGCCCCGACGTCCGGCTCGTTGAGCGGGCGGAGGAGTTGGACCGGGGCCAGCGGCCTCAAGTGGATATGGTCGGCATCACGGCGGGCGCGTCGACGCCTGCGTGGATAATAAAGGAGGTCTATGACAAAATGAGCGATGAAATCATGGAGATCGAAAAATCCTTTGCGGAGATGCTGGAGGAATCGATCAAGACTTTAAATAATGGAGATAAGGTTACCGGTACCGTTGTGGCCATCACGCCCACCGAAGTCCAGGTAGAACTGGGAATCAAATACCCCGGCTACATCGCCCTGACCGAGCTGAGCGATGACCCCACCGCCAAGGTGGAGGACATCGTGAAGGTGGGCGACGAGATCGAGTCCCAGGTCATCCAGGTCAGTGACCGGGACTGCATGGTCAAGCTTTCCAAGCGCCGCCTGGACATCAACAAGGGCTGGGAGGAGATCGAGGCCGCCCGGGAGAATGAGACCGTGATGGAGGGCTTCGTCACCGAGGATAACAAGGGCGGCGTGGTGGTCTCCGTCAAGGGCGTGCGGGTGTTTGTCCCCGCCTCCCAGACCGGTCTGCCCCGGGAGACTCCCATGAGCGCGCTGCTCAAGCAGAAGGTCCGCCTGGTCATCACTGAGGTCAACCGCGCCCGCCGCCGGGTGGTGGGCTCCATCAGCCGGGTCACCCGGGCCGAGCGGGCCGCCGCCGCCGAGAAGGTCTGGGCTGAGATTGAGGACGGCAAGCGCTACACCGGTACCGTGAAGTCCCTCACCTCCTATGGCGCCTTTGTGGACATCGGCGGTGTGGACGGCATGGTCCACATCTCTGAGCTGTCCTGGAGCCGCATCAAGCACCCCTCCGAGGTGGTGAAGGTGGGCGACACCGTGGAAGTGTATGTCCTCTCCGCCGACAAGGAGAAGAAGAAGATCTCTCTGGGCATGAAGGACCACAGCCAGGAGCCTTGGACTGTGTTCACCAACACCTACCAGGTGGGCGATACCGCCAACGTGCGTGTCGTCAAGCTGATGACCTTCGGCGCGTTTGCCGAGGTGGTCCCCGGCGTGGACGGCCTGATTCACATCTCCCAGCTGGCCGACCACCGGGTGGAGAAGCCCGGCGACGTGGTGGCCGAGGGCGACAAGGTGGATGTGAAGATCACCGACGTGGACATGGAGAACAAGAAGATTTCCCTGTCCATCCGCGCCCTGCTGGAGCCCTCTTACGAGGAGGAGCCCGCGGAGGAGGATGAGGCCCCCGCAGAGGAGACGCAGGAGTAATTATTTCCCTTCTGAGCCCGGCTGAACTTCAGCCGGGCTCAGATTTTTACCATGGGAAATAAAAAATCTGGAAAAACTTTTAGAAAAATTTGAAAAAGCGAGATTTTTTCCCTTGCAAAATTTGGATATTGTTGTTATAATATACCCAAAGAATTTATTATGTTGAGCGCGGACCACATCACTCCGCCGGTGGCGGGGGCTGGAGACAGCCGGATGGAAGAGGAAAAAGCCGAGATTCGGATGAGAGAAAGTGAGGTAACAGGTGTTCCAAATCGGGGATAAGGTGGTTCACCCCATGTATGGGGCGGGCGTGGTAGAGAGCATTGTCCAGAAGACGGTCAATGAGGTGGAGCGGGATTACTATATCCTAAAGCTGCCAAACCGGTCTATGGTAGTGATGATTCCTACAGAGAGCTGTGAGGAGATCGGTGTGCGCCCGGTGGTAGATCAGGAGCAGGCCGACAAAGTGCTGGCCGCCATCTCCGATATCCACGTGGAGATGACCGCCAACTGGAACCACCGCTACCGGGAGAATATGGAGCGCATGAAGAGCGGCGACCTGTTTGAGGTGGCCCGGGTCATCAAGGGCCTGACCATCCGGGACCAAAAGCGGGGCCTGTCCACCGGCGAGCGGAAAATGCTCCACTCCGCCAGGCAGATTCTCATTTCCGAGATCGTGCTGTCCAAAAGCGTCAGCTACGAGTCGGTGGAGGAGGAGCTGAACACCGCGCTGGCATGAACATGACTGAGAAATCAGGGCGGCTTTTTTGTTCCGGATGGGAATGAAAAGGCCGCCATATTTTGTACACTGGGAAAGGGAGCGAAAGGTATGAGCGGGATGTACCGCTGCCCGGAATGCGGCCGGGAGCTGCGCTATCAGGGCCTGTGCTGGCAGTGCAAGGCGGAGTGGGAGCGCCAGGAGGTGATGGCCTGGACCCCGGAACAGATTCAGGAGAAGCTGGATGGCCTGATAGCCAATGTGGAGCGGGTGAACGAGGACCCATGGGAGAGGGACTTTCAGAATCTGCTGCACTGTCATGGGATTTGTTCCCCGGAACTGGCCAGGGCCGCTCTGGAGGCGGAGATTTATTACCCGGCGGAGCTGTACTACTGCGCCCCGGAGGATGTGCGGGACGGACTGATTCAGGCTCTGCTGGAGACAAAGGACCCCAATATAGCCGGCCATCTGCTGTGCTGTCTGGCCATGCAGGGGGACAACCGGGCGCTGGAGGTCTTTCGGGAGCTGGAGGAGCATCCCCGCCCCTGGCGGGAGAAGCTGTATGTGGACCCCTCGGTCTACGCCCAGACCGGCGGCTGGACAATCGATAAGGCGGGAAACCGGCGGCAGCTCAATTTCGATACCTGTTACCCCCTCATCAAGGGGGACAGGAGCAAGGACAAGGCCGCCCAGGTCTTCCGCCCCCGGGAGGAGCGCTGTCCCCACTGTAAGGGCAGGGTGGTGGACATTCTGACCCTGGACGGCCGGGATGCGCGGCTGAGCTTCCTGGGGCTGGACGGCGTGATTACCGCCACCTGCTGTCCCAACTGCGTCCCCTGGGAGGAGCCGGCCTACTCCCGCTTTACCTTGGACGGCGGAAGTGAAGCGGTATTCCCCTATTCCTACGGAGCGGGAGAGGAGGACGAGGGTGACTGGGGCATGGAGGAGTATGCCGACAACCCCTATGTCCTGGGGATGGAGCCTGTCCCCCTGTTCTATGGGGCGGAGTTTGACGACACCTGTACCGTGGGCGGGTTTCCCTTCTGGATTCAGGACGCCCAGTATTACCCCTGCCCCGACTGCGGGAAGACCATGAAGTACCTGGCCCAGGTCAAGTGGGGAGCGCTGGACTTTATGGAGGGCACCCTGTACATCGAGATTTGCCCCGACTGCCGCGTGGTCTCCATGCACCACCAGCAGACCTGAGGAGGAGCCCATGAACGTCTACCACACGCCGCAATATCAGGCGTACCGCCAGGAGTGCGCCTTTGTGTTTTCCGAGGAGCACCGCTCCAGTCTGCCCGGGAAGACCGAGCTGCTTTCGGAGGGCTATTCCGTCCGCACGGACTATTACACCGGCCAGGGAAGGTATCAGCTCCACGCCGCCCGGCACCGGCTGCTGGACAGCGGGGGACAGGTGGTGTATACTTGGGACAATATCAACGACGACGGGGAGTTTTACCGGCTCTTTCCCCACGCCAACGGAAACCGCTATCTGCTCTTCCGGGAGGACCTGTACGGCTACAGCGTCTTAGAGGTGGAAACCGGGCGGACCATGCACTACATCCCGGAAAAGTCCTGGCCGCTGGACGGCCGGCAGGGGAAGGAGACCTTCATCTGGACCAACGTGGCCTATGACGCGGCCACCAGCCTGCTGGCCGTCTGGGGCTGCTACTGGGCCTGTCCCAACGGGACGCTGCTGCTGGACTTTAGTGACCCTCTGGAGGAGCAGGACTGGAAGCAGTGGCTGGATGTTCAGGATGTGGTGGACCCGGATCTGGATATTTATGACGATATTGATCTGGAGCGGTTTGGAGAGGACGGCCTGATCTATTTCAGGACCTCCAGTGCGGAAGATGGGACGCGGGGGGAATTGACCTTTCCGATAGAACAGGCGCTGGCTCTGGTCCGGGCCAAAAAATTGACATACAAGGAGCGAGGATAATGGGTCTGCTGTCTCTGTTCAAGAGAAAGAAAACATCTGAGGAGCCCAGGTGTTCTGCGGTGATTGTGTCCGCCGGGCTGGCCCGGAGGATGGGGGGGATCGACAAGGTGCTGGCCCCCCTGGGGGAGCTGCCCGTGCTGGTCCACACCCTCTACGCCTTTCAGGACTGCCCGGTGATTCACGAGATCATCGTGGTGGCCCGGGAGGACCTGGTGGTGGAGGTGGGCCGGCTGTGCAGGGAGTTCAACCTGGACAAGGTGCGCAAGGTGATTGTGGGCGGACAGGAGCGCATCCACTCCGTCCAGGCCGGGCTGAGGGAGGTGGACCCCGAGGCCGACCTGATCGCCATCCACGACGGGGCCCGCCCCCTGGTGCCCCAGGAGATCATCCGGGACACGGTGGCCCGGGCCGCTCTCACCGGGGCGGCTGCCCCGGCCATACCCCTTACCGACACCATCAAGCGTGTTGAGGATGGCTTGGTGGCCGAAACGGTGGACCGGGCAGCTCTGTGGGCGGTACAGACCCCCCAGGTCTTTGAGGCGGGACTTATCAAGACAGCCACACAGAAGGCCATCGATGACGGAGAGCTGCTTACCGACGACTGCGGGTCGGTGGAGCGCCTGGGGATGAAGGTGACCCTCACCAGTGGCAGCCGGGAAAACATCAAAATCACCACCCCCCTGGACCTGGTTCTGGGAGAGGCCATTCTCAAGGCCAGGGCGGAGGAAGGGGAGTGGCGATGCAGGGAATGAGAATCGGCCACGGCTACGACGTCCACCGCTTGGCGGAGGGGCGGAAGCTGATTCTGGGCGGGGTGGACATCCCCTGGGAGAAGGGCCTGCTGGGCCACTCCGACGCCGATGTCCTCGCCCACGCGGTGATGGACGCTCTGCTGGGTGCGGCGGGCCTGGGGGACATTGGAAGGCACTTCCCCGACACCGACCCCGCCTACGCCGGAGCGGACAGCCTGAAGCTGCTGGCCCATGTGGCGGAGCTGCTGAGGGAGCGGGGGTACACTGTGGGCAACGTGGACGCCACCGTCCTGGCCCAGCGGCCCAAGCTGGCCCCCCATATCTCCGCCATGCGGGACAATCTGGCCAGGGCGATGGGGATTGCTCCCGACCGGGTCAATGTGAAGGCCACCACCGAGGAAGGCCTGGGCTTCACCGGCTCCGGCGAGGGAATGGCCGCCCACGCGGTGGCTCTGATTGAGCGGATATGAGCAAAGCCCGGTGCCTGTGCACCGGGCTTTTATGGCTTGCGCCGTCTGTCGAGCTGTGTTATAATAACGGCGAAGGTGCCGCAATTACGCAGGCGGTCAGGACTCTCCGAACTGGGAGGGTGCTTCCAAGCCTCTCCCGCGGGAGAGGGGGTGATTTGATGCCTACTTACTCGGACATTTTCCAGTTTTGTCTGGTTATTATCGGTGTCATTAGTCTGGTTATCCAGATCATCAATCATAAAAGGAAGTAACCGTCCCAGCTTCCCCAAGTTGGACGGTTACTTCTGTAACTGATTAACGGAGAGCCCGCTGTCTGCGGCGGCATCTTCCTTGCTTCTTATTATATCAGGTTTCGCCGCCTTGTCAAGGGCGGTTTTTTATCCCCGCTGCAGCGGCTGCTGACGGCAGTGTCAGAGCCCCAGATGAGCGCATAAGCTGGTTATGAGAGGGGAACGCAGGTTCCACTCCCGGCTATTTCTGCGGGGCGGATTGATTTCGTCCCGGGAAGGGAACTATGCCATGCTCTATTATTTAATTGTATGCCGCTCGCTGACCTATGCCCAGCGCACTGCCGCCGCGCTGGAGCGGGCGGGCATCACAGCCCGGGTACTGCGCTCCCCCAAGAGCATCTCCGGCGAGGGGTGCAGCCACTCGGTAAAAATATCCCAGCGCAATCTGCCCGACTCCCTGCGGATTTTGCAGCGGGTGGGGCTGAGTCCCAAGCGGATCTATATCACTGCCGGGGACGGCAGCTATCAGGAGGTGGCCCTGTGATCTATCTGGACAGCGCCGCCACCACCCTGCAAAAGCCGGCCTGCGTGGCTTCCGCCTCCGCCTGGGCTATCAACCATCTGGCCAGCCCGGGCCGGGGCGGCCACCGGCCCGCCATGGCGGCTGCGGACAGAGCCTTTGCCTGCCGGGCGGCGGCGGCCCGGCTGTTCCACGTGGACGACCCGGAGCGGGTGGCCTTTACCTTCAACGCCACCCACGGCCTCAATATCGCCATCAAGACCCTGGCCCGTCCGGGCAGCCGGGTGGTGGTCTCCGGCTATGAGCACAACGCTGTCACCCGGCCCCTCCACGCCTTGAAGGTGGATCTGCGGGTGGCTCGTGGACCGCTCTTTGACCAGGAGGCCACGCTGGACGCCTTCCGCCGGGAGCTGGACCGGGGGGCGGACCTGGCGGTGTGTACCCATGTATCCAACGTCTTTGGTTTTATCCTGCCCATCGGGGATATCGCCGCCCTCTGCCGGGCCCGGGGCGTGCCCCTGATTGTGGATGCCTCCCAGTCCGCGGGCTGCCTGCCCCTGGACTTCCAGGCCCTGGGCGCTGCGTTTATCGCCATGCCTGGGCACAAGGGACTGTACGGACCCCAAGGGACCGGCATTCTGCTGTGCGGAATCGACCCGGTCCCCCTGCTGGAGGGGGGTACAGGCAGCGAGTCCAAGCGGCAGGAAATGCCCGATTTTCTCCCCGACCGCCTGGAGGCGGGCACCCACAACATCGCCGGCCTGGCCGGCCTACTGGAGGGCCTGCGCTTTGTGGAGCGCCGGGGCGCGGCTTCCATCGGCATCCAGGAGTCTGAGCTGATCTGCCGGATGGGGGAGGGGCTGAGGGCCATCCCGGGCGCGGAGGTCTTTCTGGCCCGGGACCCGTCCGTTCAGGCCGGCGTGCTCTCCTTCCGGCTGAAGGGCTGGGACTGCGAGGAGGCCGGGGAAGAACTGGGCAGCCGGGGCATCGCCCTGCGGGCCGGGCTCCACTGCGCCCCTCTGGCCCACGAGACCGCCGGCACCCTGGAGACAGGCACGCTCCGGGCCAGCGTATCTGTCTTCAGCACCAGACGGGAGATCGGCCGGTTCCTTCAGACTGTCCGGTCTATGGTCCGCTGAACCGGGAACCCCATGTCCCGCCCCGGAGAGGGGGAACTCCCTTTCCGGGGCGATTGTGCTGAAAGTTCGGGGAAAAGGTTCTTAAAATTTTTATCGGGGATTTGGCCTTTTTGGTTGCCAAGAAGGAGGAAATATCGTATAATAACATGATGAGCTAATTTGCGCACACCGCGCCGAAACGAGGTGAGCCCTGTGGTAGAGTTTGCGATGGAGATGGCCCAAAGCGCCCGGATATTTTTGCAGTCCAACTTTTCCCTGCTGCAAATTCAGTTGACCGACATCCTGGACATCGCGATTTTGTCCTTTGTCATCTACAAGCTGATGTGGATGCTGCGCAAGACCAGCTCCGGCCGGGTACTCCGGGGCATTTTGATGCTGCTGCTGGCCATGGGCCTGTCCACCTTCTTTCGCCTCACCGCCACCAGTTTCCTGCTGAATATGCTGGTGGAGCAGGGTATCATTGTGCTGGTGGTCCTCTTTCAGCCGGAGATCCGCCGCTTTTTAGAGCGGATGGGGAACGGCCGGCTGGCCCTGGTCTTCGCCTCCACCAAGGAGGCGGGGCAGGAGATGGAGATCGCCATCCTCCAGACCACTGAGGCCTACACGGACCTGTCCCGGGACAAGGTGGGCGCCCTAATGGTCTTTGAACGGCAGAACCTGCTGGACGATGTTATCAAGACGGGCACCGCCCTGGACTGCGGCGTGTCCAGCGAACTGCTGAAAAACATATTCTGGAACAAGGCCCCCCTCCATGACGGGGCGGTCATCGTCCGGGACGGACGGATCGTGGGGGCGGGCTGCATGCTCCCCCTGTCGGGCAACGTGAACCTGAGCCGGGACTTGGGGATGCGCCACCGGGCGGGCATCGGCATGAGCGAGCACTCCGACGCCGTGGTGGTCATCGTCTCGGAGGAGACAGGCTCCATCTCCGCCGCCGTGGGCGGCATGCTCAAGCGCCACCTGGCCCCCGAGACCCTGGAGCGGCTGCTGCGCAACGAGCTGCTCAACGACAGCCAGGAGGAGAAGAAAAACGGGCAGTTCTCCCTGATGGGCCTGCTGCTGGGCGGGAGCAAGCGGGAGGAGGATGACGAGCTATGATGGGACGGCTGAAAGAGAGCCGGTGGGTCTTCATCCTGCTGTCGATCGTGCTGGCGATTGTATTCTGGTTCTATGTCCGGGCCTCGGTGGACCCGCCGGGGACAGCCACCTTCCACAATGTGCGGGTGGAGGTCACGGGGACCAACGTCCTCACCAGCCAGGGGCTGACGGTGGCCAGCCTGTCCACCGAGCGGGTGGAGGTCCGGGTAGAGGCCCCCACCAGCGTGCTGACCAACCTGCGCCGCTTCCAGGACAACATGTTTGTGCGGCTGGACGTCTCACGCTGTGTGGAGGGAGAGAACCGGATGGAGTGGCGGGTTACCCTGCCTACCAACTTCAATGTGGACGAGGTGGTCATTCAGGAGCAGTCCCCCGCCGCCATTCTCGTGACGGTGGAAAAGCTGTACAGCCAGTCCTTCCCGGTGGAGTTCAGGCTCAACGGCCAGGTATCCGGGGACTACCAGATGGGCACCCCCGCCATTGAACCGGAGCAGGTGGTTGTCAGCGGCCCGGTGGAACAGGTGAACCAGGTGGCCAAGGTGGCCGCTATCCTGGAGGACAGCGAGCTGGACGAGCGCTTTGCCGGTGACCTGCCCCTCACCCTCCTGGACCAGAACGGGAACCCCCTCACCGACCTAGAGATTACCCTCAGCGCTGATACAGCCTATGTGGTAGTGCCTGTGGTGGTGACAAAGGAGGTCCCGCTGACGGTCAGCATTGAGCCGGGGGGTGGGGCCACTAAGGAGGACGCCGTTTGGGATATTGAGCCTAAAACCATTGTGGTCTCCGGCTCTAAGGCCGATCTGGAGGGGCTGGAGGAGATTGCCCTGGGCACCATCAATCTGTCTGAGGTGCTGGGCACCAACACCTTCACTCTGCCTATCACCCTGGACCCCAGCTTTACCAACGAGAGCGGCCTGACCGAGGCCGAGGTCAAAGTGACGGTGGAGGGGCTGGATACCGAGGTCTTTGCCGTGTCCAATATCCGCACCAGCCCTCCGCCCGAGGGCTGGACCGTGGACGTGGTGACCCAGAGCGTGCTGGTGACGGTCCGGGGCCCGGCGGAGGAGCTGGCCAAGATTGACGCCAGCCAGATTATCGTGATGGCCGACCTGTCCGATGTGACCACGCTGGGAGGCAGTCGGGTGCCGGCCAGGGTCTATCTTAACGGAACCAGCACGGTGGGCGTCATTGGAGAGTACACCGTTGCGGTGGATATCAGCAGATAAGCGAGGCGGCATCATGGTTCAAAACGCGATTGTGAAGAAAATTGTCCGGGAGGGGGTGGCGGAGGTCTCCCTGCTGCGGCAGATGGAGTGCGGCCTGCACTGCGACGGCGCCTGCGCCGGCTGCTCTGCCAAGCCGCCCCAGGAGATATTGGCCCTGGCCTCCAACGGCATCGGAGCCAAGCCGGGGGACTTTGTGGAAGTGGAGCCATCCGGCGGGCGGAACATCAGCACTTCGGTGGCGGTGTTCCTCCTGCCCTGCCTGGGCCTGGCCCTGGGCTATGGACTGGGGATGAACGTGCTGGGGCTCAGTGAGATCACTGCCCTGGCCACAGCCGCTCTGGGCCTGGCCGCAGGCTTTGTTCCCGCCCTTCTGATGGACCGGGCCATCGCCAGAAGCCGCGACCCCGAGTTCGCCATCCGAAAACAGCTGCGCTGATGTTCGGTTATGTGCGCCCCTGCCGCCCGGAGCTGAAGTGCAGGGATTTCGACCTGTATCAGGCCACCTACTGCGGCCTGTGCCGCTGCCTGCGGCGGCGGTATGGGCTGATTGCTCCCATGCTCCTCAACTTCGATTTCACCTTCCTGGCCCTGCTGCTGTGGGAGCCGGAGGACTCCTTTGCCCCATGCCGGGGCCGGTGCCACGCCAACCCCCTGGTGAAGCGGCCCATGTGCCCCGACAGCCGGGCCCTGGAGCTGGCCGCAGACGAGAGCGTGATTCTGACCTGGTGGAAGCTGCGGGACTCTGTCCGGGACGACGGGCCGTGGGGCGGACTGCCCGCCCGGTGGCTGTCCTGGCTGATCGGGCCCGCCTACCGGAGGGCGGCCGGCCGCTGTCCGGACTTTGACGAAACGGTCCGGAGCTGCCTGGAGGAGCTGGCCCTTTTGGAGCGGGACAGCTGCCCCTCTTTAGACCGTACGGCAGACACCTTTGCCCGCCTGCTTCAGTGCGCAGCGCCCCGGGAGGGGGAACAGGGGCGGGTGTTGGCCCAGCTGCTGTACCATTTGGGCCGGTGGATCTACCTGGCCGACGCCCGGGACGACCTGGAGGAGGACCGGAGGGCGGGCCGGTACAACCCGGTGGCGGCCCGGTATGGCCCGCAGGGGGACGACAGGGCCCTGGGGCTGACCATGGACAGCTCCCTGGAGCTGATGGGCGCGGCGCTCCAGCTGGGGGAGTTCGGCTGCCGGAAGGCGCTGCTGGAAAACATCGTATATCTCGGCCTTCCCCTGGTGCAGAGGGCCGTGTTTGACGGGACCTGGAAGGAACTAAAAAAACAAAAGATTTGGAGAAACGACACATGAGAGATCCGTACAGTGTTCTTGGCGTGAGCCCGAACGCCAGTGATGACGAGATCAAGAAGGCCTACCGGGAGCTGGCGCGGAAGTATCACCCGGACAATTACCAGAACAACCCCCTGGCCGACCTGGCCGAGGAGAAGATGAAGGAGATTAACGAGGCCTACGACACCATCACCAAGCAGCGCGCGGGCGGGTATACCCGCAGCGCCGGTCCGGCCGGAGGCTATGGCGGCTACCAACAGAGCGGCCCCTCCGGCGCCACCTATGCCCAGGTGCGAAATCTAATCAATGCGGGGGATTTGGGTCAGGCGGAACAGCTTCTCTTCAGCGTGGGCCAAAAGGACGGGGAGTGGTACTTCCTGTCCGGCAGCATTGCCTACCGCAAGGGCTGGCTGGACGAGGCACTGCAAAACTACAGCCGTGCCGTCCAGATGGAGCCCAACAATATGGAATACCGCCAGGCCCTGGCCCTGCTGCAGCGGGGCTCTATGGGCGGCTACCGGCCTGCGGGCTACAGCTCTGCCGGCTGCGATCCCTGCACCACCTACCTCTGCTGCAGCCTTTGCACCCCCTGGGGCGGGCCGTGCTGCTGAGGCGGCCGAAATGCACTTTGTCAACAGGAGAGTGATTTGATATGGTCAAAAGCATGACTGGGTACGGCCGGGCTGAGGAGACCTTTAACGGCTGTACCATCACCGTGGAGCTGCGCTCCGTCAATAACCGGTATCTGGACTGCAACGTCCGTATCCCCCGGCTTTACCTCTTTGCGGAGGACGCCATTAAAACGCAGGTTCAGAATGTGATTTCCCGGGGAAAGGTGGATGTGTTTGTCACCCTGGACAGCGCCGGCGCAGAGAAGGTGCAGGTGTCTGTGAACAAACCGGTGGCTGACGGCTACTATGCCGCACTGAAGCAGCTGGCGGCGGACTACGGGCTGGCGGAGGATATCTCCGTCTCCCTGCTGTCCCGCTTCCCGGAGGTCCTGCTGGCGGAAAAGGCGGAGGAGGATATGGAGCAGATGGCCCGGGATATCTGTTCAGTGACGGAGCAGGCCCTGGCTGATTTTGACCAGATGCGCACCCGGGAGGGGGAGCGGCTGAAGGAGGATATCCTGACCCGGGCTGCCGCCATTGAGGACAAGGTTTCCCTGGTGGAGCAGCGCTCCCCCCAGACGGTGGCGGAGTACCGGGCCAAGCTGGAGGCCCGGATGAATGAGGTGCTGTCCAACACCCAGCTGGACCCGGCCCGCATCCTCACCGAGGCGGCTATTTTTGCCGACAAGGTGGCGGTGGACGAGGAGACGGTCCGCCTGCGCAGCCACATCAGTCAGCTGCGGGAGATGCTCTCCAAGGGGGGAGCCACCGGCCGGAAGCTGGATTTTCTGATTCAGGAGTTCAACCGGGAGGCCAACACCATCGGCTCCAAGTGCAGCGATCTTGAAATCACCGGCCAAGTGGTGGACATCAAGGCCGAGATTGAGAAAATCCGGGAGCAGGTGCAGAATATTGAGTAAGGGGGGTCCCCTTTGAAGCTGGTTAATATAGGCTTTGGCAGCCTGGTATCCGCCCGCCGGCTGGTGGCGGTGGTGAGCCCGGACTCCGCCCCCATCAAGCGCATGACCCAGGAGGCCCGGGACCGGGGCGTGCTGATCGACGCTACCTATGGCCGGCGGACCTGCGCGGTTTTGATTATGGACAACGACCATGTGGTGCTGTCCGCCCTCACGCCGGAGGCCATTGCCGGCCGCCTGGAGGGAGAGAGCGGCGGGGAGGAGGAACCATGAAGAGAGAAAAAGGTCAGCTGATTGTGCTGTCCGGGCCGTCCGGCGTGGGCAAGAGCACCGTCATTGCCGAGCTGCTCAGTCAGCGGGACAATGTGTACTTCTCCGTGTCCTACACCACCCGGCAGCCCCGGGTGGGGGAGCAGGACGGAGTGAACTATAATTTTGTGGACCGGGCGGAGTTCGAGCGGATGATCGGGGCCGGCGAACTGCTGGAGTACGCCGAGTATGTGGACAACTACTACGGCACCTCCCTGAAGGCCATCCAGGACCGGCTGGACGCGGGCGTCGATGTGCTGCTGGACATTGAGGTTCAGGGCGCGGCCAAGGTCCGGGCCCGGTGTCCCGGGGCCCTGTTTATCTTCATCATCCCACCCTCCTTCGAGGAGCTGTCCCGCCGCCTGCACCGCCGGAACACCGACAGCGAGGACGTGATTGCCGGCCGCCTGGAGAAGGCCCGGGTGGAGTTCAAAGAGATTCCAAACTACGACTACCTGGTGATTAACGACAAGGTGGCCGGGGCGGTGGAGGAGATTGAGGCCATCCTCACCGCTGCCGAGTGCCGGGTGGAAAACCGGAAGTCGATTCTCACACAATTTGCGTAAAAAGGAGTTTATTGTTATGATGCTTGAACCTGCGATGAAGGACCTGCTGGCTAAGGTGCCCAGTCGTTATGAGCTGGTCAATGTGGTGGCCTGTAAAGCCCGGCGGATTGCCCGAGAGGCTGAGATAGCCGGTGAGCCCTTGGCCGAAAAGCCGGTGAGCATCGCCATCCAGGCGGTAGCCGCCGGCGAGCTGGACGACCAGTCCGGACAGCCGGAGGAGGCTGAGGGATAAATAGGCAGGGGGCGGCGCCCCCTGCGTTTTTCAAGGCGGTGACAGCCATTGTCCAGAAAAATAGCAAAGGTGGCCGTTGCCAAGGCGGTCTACGCCATCGACCGGCCCTACGACTACCTGGTTCCGGCCGAGCTGGAGGAGCGCCTGCGCCCCGGGATGCGGGTTCTGGTCCCCTTCGCCGCAGGCAACCGGGGGTCGGACGGGATAGTGCTGTCCGTCGGTCAGGCCCCCTCCGCCGGAACGGCGCTGAAGTCTGTCCAGGCAGTGCTGGACGAGGAGCCGGTGCTGGACGAAAATGCGCTCCAGCTGGCTCTGTGGATGCGGGAGCGATACTTCTGCACCGTCTATGACTGCGTCAAGGTCATGCTGCCGGCGGGGCTGTACTTCTCTCTCAAAGACTGTGTGGCCCTCAAACCGGGGGTGGACCGGGAGACCGCCTACCGGGCGGCGGAGGGCGCGCCGGCTGCCGTCCAGCTGCTGGACCTGCTGTGGAGCTGGGGGGGCAAAGGGGACATTGAACAGATCCGGCTGGCCTATGGGGCCAGAGACCCCAACCCCGCCATCCGCCGGCTGGCGGACAGCGGCGTGGTCACCCTGGAGACCGGGGCCCGGCGGGCAGTGGCCGACAAGACGGAGAAGCTGGCGGTGCTGGCCGTTCCGGCGGAGGACGCCATGGCCATGGTAGCGCCCAGGAGAAAGTCCGCCCCCCTGCGGTACGCCGTGACCGAGTTGCTGTGTACCCTGGGAGCCGCCTCCGCCAAGGAGCTGTGCTACTTCACCGGGGCCTCCATGCCCACGCTGAAGTCCCTGGAGAAGAGCGGTATCCTCACCCTGGAGCGGCAGGAGGTGCTGCGCCGCCTTCCCCTGGAGGAGGTGGAACCGCTGGGGCCGCCGGTGCTCAACGGGGAGCAGCAGGCGGCCTTTGAGGGCCTGGATGCCCTGGCCCGGCAGGATAAGCCGGCCGCAGCCCTCCTCTACGGGGTGACGGGCAGCGGCAAGACCCAGGTGTATATCCGCCTGATCCGGGAGACCCTGGGGCGGGGGAGAACCGCCCTGGTGCTGGTGCCCGAGATCGTCCTCACCCCTCAGCTTTTGAGGATTTTTGCCGCCCACTTCGGGGCGCAGGTGGCGGTACTCCACAGCTCTCTTCGGGCAGGGGAGCGGTACGACGAGTGGAAGCGGGCCCGCCGGGGCGAGGCCCAGGTGGTTATCGGCACCCGATCCGCTGTCTTCGCCCCCCTGGAAAAACTGGGACTCATCATCCTGGACGAGGAGCAGGAGGCCAGCTACAAGTCGGAGAACGCCCCCCGCTACCACGCCCGGGAGGTGGCCAAATACCGCTGTGTTCAGAATCGGGCCCTGCTGGTGCTGGGCTCGGCCACCCCGTCGATTGAGACCATGTACCAGGCCCGGGAGGGACAGATAGGCATCTTCCGGCTGAGAGAGCGATATAACCGAAAGGCCCTGCCCCAGGTACTCATCGCCGATTTGAAGGAGGAGCTGCGCCAGGGAAACGCCGGTTCTATCAGCTGTGTGCTGCGGCGGGAGCTGGAGGAGAACCTGAAGCGGGGGGAGCAGGCCATCTTATTCCTCAACCGCCGGGGGGCAAACCGCATGGTGTCCTGCGGGGAGTGCGGGGAGGTGCCCGAGTGTCCACGATGCTCCGTAAAGCTGACCTACCACTCGGCCAACAACCGGCTGATGTGCCACCACTGCGGCTATTCCCGGCCCCTGCCCCCGGTATGTCCCTCCTGCGGGGGGCTGCTGAACTTTATCGGCATCGGGACCCAGCATGTCCAAGAGGAGCTGCGGGACCTGTTTCCCTGGGCGGAGGTGCTGCGGATGGATACGGACACCGTCTCCGCCGCCCACCCCCACGAGGAGCTGCTGGACCGCTTCCGGCGGGAGCGCGTCCCTATCCTGGTGGGCACCCAGATGGTGGCCAAGGGGCTGGACTTTGAGAATGTTACCCTGGTGGGTGTGGTGGCCCCCGACCTGTCCCTGTATGTGGATGACTTCCGGGCGGGGGAGCGTACCTTTTCCCTCCTGACTCAGGTGGTGGGCCGGGCCGGCCGGGGAGAGAAGGGGGGGCGGGCGGTGATTCAGACCTTTACCCCCAACAACGATGTAATCCGCTGCGCGGCCCAGCAGGACTATGACAGTTTTTATGAGCAGGAGATCGCCTTGCGCCGCCTGCGCCGGGACCCGCCCTTTGCTCAGCGGGTGGTGATTACCGCCTCGGGGCAGCTGGAGGGCACCGTCCTGCGGTGCTGTACCCGCCTGCGCCAGGCGCTGGAGATTGCCCTGGCCGGAGTCCCCGGGGCGTGGCAGCTTTTAGGCCCCGCCCCCGCGGCGGTGGCCAAAGTAAACAACCGCTACCGATACCGTCTCACCCTCACGGGGGAGTGCGGCAGGGAGTTCCGGGCCATGCTGGCCCATCTGCTCCAGGCGGCCCACAGGGATAAAGAGAACAAGGGCGTTTCCGTCTATGCGGATGTGGACCCATATAACAGCTAAAAGATGAAGGAGAAGGATGCAATGTCGATTCGTACCATTTTGACCCAGGGAGACCCGGCACTGAACAAAAAGTGCCATATGGTAACCCGGTTTGACGACAGGCTGGCGGACCTGCTGGACGATCTGAAGGAGACCCTGACGGAGGCTGGCGGCGTGGGCCTGGCGGCCCCCCAGGTGGGCATCCTGCGCCGGGCGGTCATCGTGGTGCCCGATCCGGAGATAGACGAGATGATCGAGCTGGTTAACCCGGAGATCGTGGCCCAGGAGGGGGAGGAAGACGGCTGGGAGGGCTGTCTCTCTCTGCCGGGCATGTGGGGCAAGGTGAAGCGGCCCAAATGGGTCAAGGTGCGGGCGCAGGACCGCTGGGGAAACTGGTTTGAGACAGAGGGGGCGGATATGGCCGCCCGCTGTTTCTGCCACGAGCTGGAGCACCTGGACGGCCATATGTATGACGAGCATGTGGACCGGCTGTATACCTCTGAGGAGTTGGACGCCATGATGGCGGAAGAAGGGGACCAGGAGAACAAGCGGCACAGAAGGAGAAGACGGGGCAGATGAGAGTTGTATTTATGGGCACCCCCGCCTTTGCTGTCCCCTCGCTGGAGGGGCTGGCAGAGGCCGGACACCAGCTTGCGGGCGTGTTCAGCCAGCCGGATAAGCCGGTGGGCCGGCACCACAACAAGCTTCAGCCCACCCCGGTGAAGGAGCGGGCCCTGGTCCGCGGCATCCCCGTCTATCAGCCGGAGACCCTGCGGGACGGGACCGCCCTGTCCATTTTGCAGGAGCTGGCCCCGGAGCTGATTGTGGTGGCGGCCTACGGCCGCTTCCTCCCCGACGAGATTCTCGCCCTGCCCCCCAAAGGGTGCATTAACGTCCACTCCTCCCTCCTGCCCAAGTATCGGGGCTCCGCCCCCATCAACTGGGCCATCCTCAACGGGGAGCAAGTAACCGGCGTCACCATTCAGCGGATGGTTCGGGAAATGGACGCGGGGGACATCATCCTCCAGCGGTCCACCCCCATTGGAGAGACGGAGGACGCTGCCGCTCTGTATGACCGTCTGGCCCAGCTGGGCGGGGAGCTGGCGGTGGAGGCTGTGGCCCAAATTCAGGCCGGGGCGGCCACCTACACCCCTCAGGACCACACCCAGGCCACCCAGGCCCCCATGCTCTCCAAGGCAATGTCCCCAGTGGACTGGACCCGGAGCGCCCAGGAAATTTTTAACCAGATCCGGGGCCTGTACCCCTGGCCGGGGGCGTCCACAACGGCCCTCACCGGCGAGCCCATCAAGCTCTGGGGAGCCCAGGTGGTGGAGAAGCACACCGACGCCACCCCCGGCGCCATCATTGCCGCCAGCAAGCAGGGGATCGACGTGGCCTGCGGCGATTTTATGACGCTGCGCATCCTGGAGCTCCAGGCCCCCGGCAAGAAGAGAATGTCCGCCGCAGACTATCTGCGGGGACACCCGATTCAGGTGCTATGATGAATGATATGTGCATTCAAAAATGCGGTTCCCTCTGCTTCTGGGGAGACTGGTTTGGCCGGCCGATGGACAACGTCCATACTCCTGTCAGCGCCAGCTTTGACGAGACGGAACAGCTGCTGGTGATACAGTTTGACTGCGGCGAGACCTGTGAAATTTTCGGAGCGAAGGGCATTGTCAACGTCTGGAACGAATTTTATGTGGAAAAGGCGGAAAGGATTGGCTGGACCTGGTACGGTTACGGCAGAAGGCAGACGCCGGAGAACCTGATGCGGCTGGAATATGTCTTCGAGGACGGAACTGTGACCCGCACAGAGTATTTCCGGGAGCGGGTCGTCGGGCGGAAGCGTTTCTCTTCACAGGGGAAAAAAGCCGTTGCGATTTGCTGAGGAAAAACGAAGTTTTTCCCTAAAGTTTTCTTTTGCTTCTTTTCTTTTTCAAAAGAAAAGAAGAAGAAAGGCCGGTGAGAAGTATGGACGCCCGTGAGGTATCGCTGCTGGCGCTGAACGACTGCCAGCGGCAGGGGGGATGGTCGGATGCCATTTTGAAAAAGCGGCTGGCCTCCGCCGGACTGGACAGCCGGGACGGGGCCCTGGCCACCCAGCTGTGCTTCGGCGTGCTGCAAAACCGGCTGCTGCTGGACTTCTACCTGTCCCACTTCTCCAATCTCCCCCTGAAGCGGATGGAGGGCCGGGTGGTGGAGGCCCTGCGGCTGGGGGCATACCAGATGCTCTTTCTGGACAAAATCCCCCACAGCGCGGCAGTAAACGCCTCGGTGGAGCTGACCCGAAAGTACTGCAAAAACCCCCGGGCGGCGGGGATGGTCAACGGCATCCTGCGCAATCTGGAGCGGAACCTGGGCGGCCTGCCCACCGTCCCCCAGACCGACCCGGTGAGCTACCTGTCCACCCTCTACTCCCACCCGGAATGGCTGGTGAGGGAGCTCCTCACCGCCCTGGGCAGCGAGGAGACAGCCAGACTGCTGGCCGCCAACAACAGCCAGGCCCCCATTACCGCCATGGCCAACACCACCAAAACCACAGTGGAGGGGCTGGCCGAAGCGCTGGCGGAGGAGGGGGTCACAGCCCAGCCCCACCCCTGGCTGGCCGATTGCCTGATTCTGTCCAAAACGGGCAATCTGGAGCGGCTGGCCGCCTTCCGTGACGGCCTGTTTTATGTTCAGGACCCGGCCAGCAAGCTGGCCGCCCTGGCGCTGGACCCCAAGCCGGACATGCGGGTGCTGGACTGCTGTGCCGCCCCCGGCGGCAAGAGCTTTGCCTGCGCGATCCGGATGGAGGGGAGGGGTGAGGTGATCTCCTGTGACCTCCACCCCCACAAGAAGAAGCTGATTCAGGCCGGGGCGGACCGCCTGGGCCTTGAAAATATTACCCCCATGGCCGCCGACGGTAAGGCGTTCCGCCCCGAGTGGGCAAGCGCCTTTGACCGGGTGCTGGTGGACGCCCCCTGCTCCGGCCTGGGAGTTATCCGGAAGAAGCCGGATATCCGCTACAAGGACCCGGGGCCGTTGGCGGACCTGCCCCAGGTTCAGCGGGCCATTCTGGACAACGCCGCCCGGTATGTGAAACCCGGCGGGGTGCTGGTCTACTCCACCTGCACCCTCCTGCGCCGGGAGAATGAGGAGGTGGCCCTGGGCTTTTTGACGGGCCACCCGGATTTCCAGGCGGAGGGCTTCCGTCTGCCCGAGTATGCGGGGGATGGCCGGACAGGGATACTCACCCTCTGGCCCCACCGCCAGGGGACGGACGGGTTTTTCATCGCAAAACTGCGCAGAGAGGGGTGAGCCCTATCCTTGATATCAAATCCATGACACCCGAGGAGCTGGCTGTCTGGCTGAAGGAGCTGGGGGAGCCCGCCTTCCGGGCCAAACAGATCTTCAAGTGGCTGTATCGGGGCGTCACCTCCTTCGGGGAGATGACCGACCTGTCCAAGGCCCTGCGGCAGAAGCTGGAGGAGACGGCCCTTCTGACCCCGCCCACCGTGGCCCGGAAGCAGGAGTCGGCCCAGGACGGCACCATCAAATATCTGTGGCAGCTGGCCGACGGCAACTGCGTGGAGTCGGTACTCATGCGCTACCAGCACGGCAATACGGTGTGTATTTCCTGCCAGGTGGGGTGCCGGATGGGGTGCGCCTTCTGCGCCTCCACCATCGCGGGGAAGGTCCGGGACCTGACGCCGGCAGAAATGTTGGATCAGGTGCTTTTTACCCAAATTGACAGCGGAGTGCCTGTTTCCAACATCGTTTTGATGGGAATCGGGGAGCCACTGGACAATTTTGACACGGTTTTGCGCTTTTTGACCCTGGTAAACCACCCAGAAGGGCTGAATATCGGGATGCGGCACATCTCCCTGTCCACCTGCGGTTTAGTGGGGCAAATTGACAAACTGGCCGGGTATGGGTTACAATTAACGTTATCGGTTTCTCTCCACGCCCCGGATGATGAGACCCGGAGCAGAATCATGCCCGTCAATCAGAGCGTGGGTGTGGAGAAATTGATGGAGACCTGCCGCCGGTATTTTGAAAAAACCGGGCGGCGTATCTCCTATGAGTACGCCATGATCGACGGGGTGAACGACGCCGACTGGCAGGCCGACCTGTTGGCCAAACGGCTGCGGGGCGCCCCGGCCCATGTGAATCTCATCCCTCTCAACGAGGTGGAGGAGAGTCCCTTAAAGCCCAGCCGCCGGGTGGCGGCGTTCCAGAAGCGGCTGGAGGGGCACGGCGTGACCGTCACCGTCCGGCGGAAGCTGGGGGGCGACATCGATGCCTCCTGCGGCCAGCTGCGCCGTAAGGCGATGAAGGGCGGCGTGTAGAGGCGGATACGGTCCGCCTGCTGAATACGTAACGAGAGAGACGGGCGGACCGTATCCGACCCTACATGGACACGCAAAAAAGCAAGATGCCGGAGGTACGGCAGAAACGAGGTTGAACGCTATGCAGGTATGGGGAGTCACCGACCGGGGAGCTGTGCGACAACAGAATCAGGACGCCTATGCGGCCCGCGTGCTGGAGGACGGCAGAATCATCGCCCTGGTGTGCGACGGCATGGGCGGCGCCCGGGCGGGTAATGTGGCCAGCACCATGGCGGTGGAGCTGTTCATGGACCGCTTTACCCAGACCGGCCCGGAGGACCCGGAGGAGGAGCGGATGGCCCACGCCGCCTCGGTGGCCAACCAGGAGGTCTTTCAGCGCTCGATCCAGGATCCGGACTGCGCCGGAATGGGCACCACCATGGTGGCAGTGCTGGCCAGTGAGCAAGAGGCGGTCATCCTCAACGAGGGAGACAGCCGGGCCTACCACATCAATGCGGAGGGCATTGTCCTGGTTACCCGGGACCACTCCCTGGTGGAGGACTTGGTGGAGCGGGGAGAGCTGACCCGGGAGCAGGCCCGCACCCATCCCCACAAAAACCTCATCACCCGGGCCCTGGGGGCGGAGCCGATCCTGATGGCGGACTGTTTCCGCCAGCCTCTGGCGGCGGGGGATTACCTCCTGCTGTGCAGCGACGGATTGAGCAATGTGGTCAACGAGCAGGAGATGCTCTACGAGGTGATCCACGGCGGGGCGGAGGAGGGGTGCTGCCAGCGCCTGCTGGACATTGCCCTGAGCCGGGGCGCGCCGGACAACGTGACTGTGGTACTGGTGAAACGCTGAATTAAATAAGGAGGATATTTACCATGGACCAATACATCGGTAAATTACTCGACAATCGATATGAGATTTTAGAGCTGGTGGGCACCGGCGGCATGGCCAAGGTGTATAAGGCCCGCTGTCACCGGCTGAACCGGCTGGTGGCCATCAAGATTCTGCGGGAGGACCTGGCCCAGGACGCGGAGTTCCGCCGCCGGTTCCACGACGAGTCCCAGGCTATCGCCATGCTCTCCCACCCCAATATTGTGGCGGTATACGATGTGAGCCGCTCCTCTGAGCTGGAGTATATCGTGATGGAGCTGATCGACGGGATTACCCTGAAGCAATACATGCAGAAGAAGGGCAACAAGCTGAATTGGCGGGAGGCCCTCCACTTCATCACCCAGATCATCAAGGGCCTGGGCCATGCCCACAGCCGGGGGATCATCCACCGGGACATCAAGCCCCACAACATCATGGTCCTGCGGGACGGCAGCGTGAAGGTGTCTGATTTCGGAATCGCCCGGGTGGCCTCCGGCGGACACAGCACCCTGACTCAGGAGGCCCTGGGCTCGGTCCACTATATCTCCCCCGAGCAGGCCCGGGGGAGCCATATCGACAGCCGGTCCGATCTGTACTCCGCCGGCGTGGTCCTCTACGAGATGCTCACCGGGCGCCTGCCCTTTGAGGGGGATACCCCGGTGTCGGTGGCCATCCAGCACATCAACTCCATCCCTCTCTCTCCCCGGGAGCTGGACCCCTCCATCCCCGAGGCCCTGGAGGCCATCACCATGAAGGCCATGGCCCCCAATCCGGACAACCGCTATCTGTCCGCCGACGATATGCTGGTCGATCTGGAGGAGTTCCGCAAAAACCCCAACATCAACTTTGACTACAGCAACTCGGAGCTTGTCACGGAGGAGGAGCTGGACGACGACCGCACCCAAATCCTGGGAACCTATACGCCGTCCAGCCGCCCGGCTCCGGAACGCCGGTATGAGGACCGCTACGAGGACGAATACCCCTCATCTTCCCGCCGCAGCCGCCACTATGAGGAGGAGGATTATCCATCGTCCCGCCGGGGCCGCCGGTATGAGGAGGATGATCTGGACGATATGCCCCGCCGGGGTCCCATCTGGCCCATCATCCTGGCGGTGGCCGCAGTGCTGCTCTTTGTGGTCCTGGTGGGTTACTTCCTGGTCAACACCGTCTTTTCCGGACTGATGTCCAAGCCTGAGACCACCCCTGTCCCCGAGCTGGTGGGCAGGCTCTATGAGGAGGTCAAGGATGACACGGATCTGCTGGGCCGCTTTACCCTGATCCTGGGGGATACGGTGGCCGATGACGCCGAGCCGGGCACCATCATCGAACAGACCCCTGAGGGGAAGAAAGAGGTGGAGGAGAGCGTCACGGAGATCACTGTCATCCTCAGCGGCGGCCCGGAGACCGTACTCATGCCGGACTTGTCCGGGATGGAGTACACTGCCGCCTGTGCCCTGCTCCAGGAAAAGGGACTGAAGCCGGTGATTCCGCCCCAGTACGAGAACCATGAGACGGTGGAGAAGGGCCACATTGTCTCCTATATTCCGCTGAAGGACGTGCCGCTGACGCCTGGAACCGAGGTGAATATGGTGGTCAGCCTGGGCCCGGAGGACGCCCCCTTCCCCATGCCAGACCTGTCCGACATGACGGAGTCGCTGGCCAAGACCACCTATAAGAACGCCAACCTGGCAGTGGGCAGGACGGAGTATGAACACCACCCCACCATTGAGGAGGGGAAGGTCATCAGCCAGTATCCCCTGCCCAGAACGGACGTGACCGAGGGCACTGCGGTCAACCTGGTGATCAGCCAGGGGCCCGATCCCGCCACCCAGCAGCCGCCCGCCACAGTGGACCCGCCGCCCGTCGCCCAGACCGTGACCAAGACGGTTACGGTCTCCCTGGAGGGGCGTGAGGGGCCGGTCAATGTGCGCCTGCTGCTGGACGGCACTGAGGTGGGCAGCGCCTCTGCGGACGCCTCCCTGGACCTGGAGGTGGACGTGGCTGTCCAGGGCACTGTAGGGATGGGCGTGAAGGAACTGGCAATTTATATCAACGGCGTGGCCAGCGGCACTGCCCGGGTGGACTTCGACTCATGAGCGAGGGGGTCATACGCAAGGCCCTCAGCGGCTTCTACTATGTAGACGATGGGCAGGCTGTTGTGGCCTGCCGAGCCCGGGGCAGGCACCGCCACGCGGGGCTTACCCCCCTGGTGGGAGACCGGGTGCGGTTCACCCCCCTGGAGAACGGCTCCGGCGCCCTGGATGAGATACTCCCCCGAAAAAACGAGTTCTACCGCCCTGCGGTGGCCAACATTGACCTGCTGGTGGTGGTGGCCTCCCAGGCGGTGCCCGTCACCGACCCCTTTCTGATCGACCGGGTGGCCGCCATCGCCCACAGCCGGGGCTGTGAGACCCTGGTGTGCGTCAACAAGTGCGACCTGGAATCCGGGGATGAGCTGGCTGCCATCTATGAGACGGCCGGCTTTCCCACTCTGCGGGTGAGTGCGCAGACCGGCGAGGGAGTGGAGGCGCTGCGCCGGGCCATTGCCGGAAAGGTGTGCGCCTTCACCGGAAACTCCGGGGTGGGCAAATCCAGCATTTTAAACGCCCTGGAGCAGGGGTTCGACCTGGCCACCGGCGAAATCAGCGATAAGCTGGGCCGGGGACGGCACACCACCCGCCATGTGGAGCTCTTTCGCTTGTCCTGCGGGGCGCTGGCGGCGGATACGCCAGGTTTTTCCTCCTTTGATGTGGACAGGATGGAACTGGCCCGGAAGGAGGAGCTGCAATATGCCTTCCGGGAATTTGCCCCCTGCCTGGGTAAGTGTCAGTTTCAGGACTGCGCCCATGTGAAGGAGAAGGGCTGCGCTGTGCTGGCGGCTGTGAAGGCGGGGGAGATTCCCCGGACCCGCCACCAGAGCTATGTCCGCCTGTATGAGCAGGCTAAGGCAATACCTGATTGGCAGAGGAAAGAGACATGATCCTTGTGGGGCCCGCCCCCCTGGGCGGGCCATCCTTGAAAATGACCCGGCCAGGGGGCCGGGTCCCACATTGAAAGAGGGAATAGATTGATGAACGAAATGATCCTCCTCAAGCTGGGGGAGATGGTGCTGAAGGGGCTGAACCGCCACAGCTTTGAGGACAAGCTCCAGGCCAACATCTACCGCCGCCTCAACGGCCTGGGCCAGTTCCGGGTGTATACCCGCCAGTCCACCACTTATGTAGAGCCGATGGACGACAGCTGCGATATGGACAGGGCCTGGGAGACACTGACCCGTGTCTTCGGCGTGGCGGGCCTCAGCCGGGCCCGTGCCTGTGAGAAGGACAAGGACGCCATCCTGTCCGCCGCCCGGGAGTATCTGGGGGATATGCTGTCTGCCGCCTCGACCTTCAAGGTGGAGACCAAGCGGGCAGACAAGTCCTTCCCCATGACCTCCATCCAGCTCAGCCAGTATGTAGGGGGTGAGCTGGATGAGCTGTACCCCAATCTGCGGGTGGACGTCCACCACCCGGAGCTCACGGTCCACGTGGAGATTCGGGACTATGCTGCCTTCGTCCACGCGGACCCGGAGCCGGGGGCCGGGGGCCTGCCTGTGGGGATCAACGGCCGGGCGGTGTCGCTGCTGTCCGGGGGAATCGACTCCCCGGTGGCCTCCTGGATGATTGCCAAGCGGGGGGTGGCCCTGGAGATGGTCCACTTCTTCTCTTACCCCTACACCTCTAACGAGGCCAAGGAGAAGGTCATCGATTTGGCCCGGCTGCTCGCCCCCTGGTGCGGACGGCTCACCGTCCACGTGGTCCCCTTTACCGATATCCAGCTGACACTGCGCCAGGCTGTCCCTCAGGAGCTGTTCACCCTGGTGATGCGCCGGTTTATGATGCGTATCTCAGAGAAGGTGGCCCAGCGGTGCGGGGCCAAGGCCCTGGTTACCGGCGAATGCCTGGGTCAGGTGGCCAGTCAGACCATGGAGGCCATGGCTGTCACCGGGGCGGCGGTGAGCCTGCCCATCCTCCGCCCGGTGGTGGGGATGGACAAGGAGGACATCGTCAAAATTGCCCGGAAGATCGGCACCTACGACACCTCTATCCTCCCCTATGAGGACTGCTGCACCGTTTTTACCCCCCGGCACCCCCGGCTGCGGCCCACCCTGGAGGAGCTGGAGGCAGCGGAGCGTGACCTGGACATTGAGGGAATGGTCCAAGCTGCGGTGGACGGCATTGAGCGGATCCGAATTTAAAGCGAGACCGGTCCCGCCTGAGGCGGGGCCGGTCTTTCTTTGATCATGCCCAGGGCAGCCAGCTTCCGCCGTGGCGGGCATTCATCACATCCAGCGCGCCGTCCAGCATCTCAGCGGCGTCCGCGACGGTGAGGGTGTTGGCCAGCTGGGCCGCTCCGGTGTTCTCCGCCCGGATGATTCCGGAGGCGGACAGGTTGGCCGCCGCCTGTGACGCCCAGTGGCCGGCGGTGCCGGCAGAGAAGACGGCGGTGGGCACATCGGTGATGTCCAGCAGGTTGTCCAGCATCACCGCCGCCTCGGCCCGGGAGATGGGGTTCCCGGCGCCGAAGACGGGGGCGCCGTTCTCATCCCGGGAGCCCTGGACCACCCCCGCCTTCAGGGCGGCTGAGACGGCCCCCTTGGCCCAGGTGGGGATGGCATCATCATCGGCAAAGCCGGTGAGGGTGACACCCTCCAGGCTGTCCAGCCCCGCCACCGACATGGCCATGGTGAGGAACTGGGCCCGGGAGACGGGCTGGTCCGGGTCGAAGAAATAGCGGCCGTCTACATACCGGCCCACATAGATACCCTCCTCCGCCAGCCGGATGGCGGACTTGTGGACGGGGTGGCCGCCCAGGTCGGCGTAGGTCACCTTGGTGTCCGGCTTGTCGACGCGCAGGGATACCTTGGCCTCGGGGGAGGTGTTGCCCGCCGGGTCGATGGCCACGTAGGTGAAGGAGTCGGAGCCGGTCTTGTTCTCATAGGGGGTGTAGACAAACTGACTGGAGCCGTCCTCCGCCAAGGTGACCGCTCCCCGGGCCGGGGTGGAGGTGAGCTGGAAGGTGAGGGTGTCCCCCTCGCTGTCCACTGCGTCAAAGTAGCCGGTGACGGCCACGTTTTTGTAGGTGGTCAGCTCCATATTCCGGGCCACCGGGGGGTTGTTGGCCTCGGTGAGGAGATGGATGGTCACCGTGCTCTGACGGGTGTCCTGGCCGGAGGAGAAAGAGGGGGTAAAGCGCAGCGTGACCATAGTGGCGGTGGGGTTGGGGGAGCTCTGGAACCGCAGCCCAGACAGGGCGGTAGCGTCAACAAAGGAGCCCTCCTCCACCGGCTGGCCGCCTATGCAGAGGGTCCCGGCCCCGGGGTCGGGAAGGGTGTCGATGGTAATGCCGCTGAGAAGAATCTTGCCATCGCTCTTTACTGCGAAGTCCTCCGCGTCAAAGGCGATAATGCTGCCGATCAGGCCATTTTTGGAGAAATCTTCCACATAGGGCTGGTCCGTCTTCTTGCTCCAGAAGAAGGCGGAGGCGGGAAGGGACAGGGAGAACGCCAGGGCCAGCACCAGAAACGGCGCCGCGGCCCGGCGGATGGAAAAGGAACGTTTCATGGGATACCTCCTTATCAAGTGAGTGTATCCCTATTATTTTGCCGTTTCAGGAAAATTATGCGGGAGGAAATTTATGTATCCCCATCGGCCAGCGACATGATGGATACCTCAAAGGCGGTGCGCTCCTGAGGCTGTCCGTCGATCTCTTTGGTGTAGATTCGGCTCTGGAGCCGGCCCTCCAGGGCCAGGTGTCCGCCCACCTCCATAGTACCGCAGTGGTAGGCCAGGCTGCCCCAGGCGATGCAGGGCAGATAGTCCGCCCGGCCGTACTTCCGGTTGATGGCCAGAATCATGTCGCAGATTGTCCGACCCAAGGGGGTGGAGCGGAGGGCGGGAGGCTTGCATAAGGTTCCGGACAGCTCCAGGTGGTTGGCGTCCTCCCCCTCCTCCTGGCCCAGCTCCCGGGCGAACACACTGACCACCAGCCGCCGGCCCACCCCGCTGCGATTGTTAAAGGTGCGCACCTCCCCCTGAACGGCCAGGGGGGCCTCCGGTTCCAGGGAGAGCCCGGCCAGCTGATTTCGGGCGGCAATCACATGAAGGGTATCCTCCGCCCCGGACAGGCGGCGCACCGCCAGGGGCAGCATGAAGTAGTCCACGCCGTGGTTGGTGTGGGAGAGGGCGGGCGGTTCAGCCAGCCGGCCCCGGAGAAAAATTTTATTTCGGTTGGTCTGCATGGAAGCAACACTCCTATTATCATCTGTCGCTTCCATCCTATGCGAGGAGAGGAGGGGGTATGTCCAAAAAAACGGCACGCCGGCCGGCGTGCCGTTTTGGTTCTGTTACAGGCCCAGCTTGGCGGAGAAATCGGCCAGAGACTCGGAGATCTTGATCTGCTGGGGACACACCGCCTCGCAGCTGCGGCAGCCCACGCAGGCGGAGGGCTTTTTTCCGTCGGGCAGCTGGGCGACGCGCATGGGAGCGATAAAGCCGCCGCCGGAAAAGACATGCTCGTTGTACAGCTCAAGCAGCATGGGGATATCCAGCCCCTGGGGACAGTGGGTGGTGCAGTAACGGCAGGCGGTGCAGGGGACGCTGGTCCGTTCGGTCATGCTGTCGGCAATGTCCAGCAGGGTTTTCAGCTCCTGGGGATTCAAGGGCTTTTCCTCTGCGAAGGTATTCAGGTTATCCTCCACCTGTTCCATGGTGGACATACCGGACAGAGTGACGGTAACGGGGGGCAGGTCCAGAGACTGGATAAACCGGAAAGCCCAGGCGGGAATGTTTTCGTCGGGACGCAGCTCTTGAAGTTTGGCGGCGTACTCATCGGACAGCTTTGCCAGCTTGCCGCCCCGGAGGGGTTCCATCACCCAGACGGGGATGCCCCACGCGTCCAGCAGCTCCGTCTTGCCTCTGGCGTTCTGGAAGTCCCAGTCCAGCCAGTTGAGCTGAATCTGACAGAACTCCATGTCCTTTCCGTAGGCCTCCAAAAAACGCTTCATGGTGTCCAGGTCGCCGTGGGCGGAGAAGCCCAGATGTCTGATCTGCCCCGCCTTCTTCCGGGCCATGAGGGAGTCGTAGATGTGAAATTTGGGGTCTAAGTATGCGTCGATGTTCATTTCGCAGACGTTGTGAAAGAGGTAGAAGTCGAAGTAGTCCACCTGGCACTTCTCCAGCTGTTGGTCGAAGATTTCCTCCACCTTACCCATGTTGGACAGGTCGTAGCCAGGGAATTTTGACGCCAGATAGAAGCTGTCCCGGGGGTACTGCTTTAAAATCCGGCTCATAACGGTCTCCGAATTGCCGGCGTGGTAGCCCCAGGCGGTGTCGTAGTAGTTGACGCCCCCCTCCATGGCCCGGGCAATCAGCCGGGCGGCCTCCGCCTCGTTGACGTTGGCGTCATTGCCGCCCACGGTGGGCAGGCGCATACAGCCAAAGCCCAGGGCGGAGAGCTGTCTGTCCTGAAACTGTTTGTAAATCATAAAATCTTCCTTTCCATTGACGGATATAGCGTCAGGCGCTATAATAGCCCTGTAAGTATGGAATGATTATACAACTTGAAGTCAACTTCAAGTCAAGCCTTTTGGGGGAGATTTTATGTTTTATACCATTGGCGAGATGGCCCGGAAGCTGAATGTGGCCCCATCTACCTTGCGCTATTACGATAAGGAGGGGCTGCTGCCCTTTGTGGAGCGGTCCAGCGGGGGCATCCGCATGTTCAAGGACGAGGATATGGAGTGGCTGCGGCTGCTGGGCTGCCTGAAAAAGGCGGGGATGCCGCTGAAGGAGATACGCTCCTTTATGGACTGGTCCCGCCAGGGGGACGCCACCATCGACCGGCGGCTGGACCTGCTGGAAAAACAGCGGCAGTCGGTGCTGGAGCAACAGAAGCAGCTGGAGGACACCCTCCTCATGCTGGACTACAAGCGCTGGTACTACCAGACCGCCCAGGAGGCGGGCACCTGCGCTGTCCATGACAGCCTCACTCCGGAGCAGGTCCCGGAGCAGTTCCGGGCACTGACGGCGGAGTGGGAGAAGGGATGACGATGGAACCAAAACAAATTCTGGACTGGTGTCTGGCTGATCTGGAGGGCACTGTTCTGGTGAACAGCTGGGGAGAGACAGGCGTCTTTTATAACCCGGGAAAGGTTTTGAAACGGGGCGTCTATGTCCTCACGGTCAAGGAGAAGGACGGGGACAACGACCGGGCGTCCCAGTTGGACCGCCCTGGTGTGTACCGGGTGAACCTGGGGCCGAGAAAGCAGACTTATGTCAAACTGTTTGGCCCGGTTCCCAAGCGTCCGCCGAAAGGCGGCACAGTGGAGGGAGATATGGACTTTACCCAGACGGATACCCTGCTGCCTCATCCGGTTTACGCCTGGATGGGCTGGGTGTGCGTTCTGAACCCTTCTGCACAAACCTTTGAAAGCATGAAACCTCTCATTCGGGAGAGTTATATGTTTGCAAAAGAAAAATTTGAGAAACGAGTGAAAAAAACAGGAGTTTGAATATGAGCGACTTATTTGAAAAATCCATGGCAACCCTGGAGCTGCCCCGTGTGCTGGAGCTGCTGTCCGGGTGCGCCGTTACCGATGAGGGCCGGGAGCAGGCGCTGGAGCTGCGGCCCATGGACGATCTAGACGACGTGAAACGGGCCCAGGCGGAGACCACCGCCGCCGTCAAGCTGCTGGTCCTCCGGGGGACCCCCGGCTTTGCGGGCATCAAGCCGGTAGCTGCCAGCCTCCAGCGGGCGGACATGGGGGGCAGCCTGAACACCCGGGAGTTATTGGAGATCGCCGCCGTCCTGAGAGCGGCCCGCACCGCCTCCGACTACGGGGCGGGGGAGGAGAAGACCCCCATCTCCCACCTGTTCCGCGCCCTCACCACCAACCGATTTTTAGAGGACACCATTACCAATTCCATTGTGGGGGAGGACGAGCTGGCCGACTCCGCCAGTCCGGAGCTGGCCTCCATCCGCCGGCACATGCGGGCCACCGAGGCCAAGGTGCGGGACATTTTGCAAAAGCTGATCTCCTCCAACCAGTCCAAGTATTTGCAGGAGTCCATCATTACCATCCGCTCCGACCGGTACGTGGTGCCGGTGAAGTCGGAGCACAAAAACGCCATCCCCGGTCTGGTCCACGATGTGTCCTCCTCCGGCTCCACCTTCTTCATCGAGCCTATGGGGGTCGTCAAAGCCAACAACGAGCTGCGGGAGCTGCTGGCCAAGGAGAAAAAGGAGATCGAGCGCATTCTGGCTGAGCTGTCCGCCCAGTGCGCCGCCCACAAGGAAGACATTGCCGAGGACTATCAGCTGCTCATCTGGCTGGATGCCATCTTTGCCCGGGCCAAGCTGTCCCTCAAGCTGGAGTGTACCGAGCCCAGACTGTCTGACAAGTATCTCCACCTGCGGGGGGCACGCCACCCCCTGCTGGACCCGAAAAAGGCGGTGGCCAACGACCTGGAGCTGGGGGAACATTTTGACACCCTGGTGATTACCGGCCCCAACACCGGCGGCAAGACGGTCACACTGAAAACCCTGGGTCTCATTACCCTCATGGCCCAGTGCGGCCTGCATGTCCCCGCCAAGGACGACTCCACCGTCCGGGTGTATGCCCGGGTGCTGGCCGATATCGGCGACGAGCAGTCCATCGCCCAATCTCTGTCCACCTTCTCCTCCCACATGACCAACATCGTGGGCATCCTGGAGGAGGCGGACAGCGACACCCTCATCCTCTTTGACGAGCTGGGGGCGGGCACGGACCCGGTGGAGGGGGCCGCCCTGGCGGCGGCCATCATCGAGAGTGCCCGGGGCATCGGAGCCCAGGTGGCGGCCACTACCCACTATGCCGAGCTGAAGGTCTACGCCATGACCACCCCCGGGGTGGAGAACGCCTCCTGTGAGTTCAACGTGGAGACCTTGGCCCCCACCTACCGGCTGGTGCTGGGTATCCCGGGAAAATCCAACGCCTTTGCCATCTCCCGGCGGCTGGGGCTCCCTGAATATATCATCGAAAAGGCCGCCGCCCGGCTGGACGCGGAGAATGTGCGGTTTGAGGACGTGCTCACCCGGCTGGACCAGCAGCGGCAGGAGATGGAGAAGGAGCGGGCTGAGGCCCGGCGGCTCAAGCTGGACATGGAGCAGAGTGCGGAGAAGGCCCGGGAGTACCGGGAGAAGCTGGAGGCCGAGCGGGCCAAGGTGGTGGAGAAGGCCAACGCCGAGGCCAGGGCCATCATCGAGGAGGCCCGCGCCGCCAGCGACCTGGCCATTTCGGAGCTGAAGGAGCTGAAAAAGCGCCAGGACCTGGACTGGCAGCAGGTGAACGACGGCCGGGCGG
>CAJTSQ010000001.1:22760-144890 GCA_910578735.1 uncultured Oscillospiraceae bacterium | reverse complement strand
TGGTGGATTTGATGATTACCGTTATTCGTGCCACCAGCGAGAAGCTGCAAATTGAGTGGAAAATCTGACGGCGGGCATACCGTCAGAACATTATCTTTTTATGCCCTTGTCCATCGTAGTTCCCTGAAGGGGCCGACCCGTTTGTCGGGAATTCTGATGCTTGCGATAGAGAGGCGGAGGCCGGATGAAGAAGCTGGTTTTGGGAATATTGGCCCATGTGGACGCGGGCAAGACCACCCTGTCCGAGGGCCTTTTATACCTCAGCGGGGCGGTGCGCAGGCTGGGCCGGGTGGACCACCAGGACGCCTTTCTGGATACCGACGAGCAGGAGCGGGAGCGGGGCATCACCATCTTCGCGAAGCAGGCGGAGTTTTCCTGGGGGGATACCGCTTTCACCCTGCTGGACACCCCGGGGCATGTGGACTTCTCCGCCGAGATGGAGCGTACGCTGGCGGTGCTGGACTGCGCCGTGCTGGTGGTCAGCGGCACTGACGGCATTCAGGGCCACACCCGGACCCTGTGGCGGCTGCTGGAGCGGCATCAGATTCCCGTCTTCCTGTTCATCAATAAAATGGACCTGGCGGGCAGCGACCGGGAGGCCGTCCTGTCTCAGCTTCAGACGAAGTTTGACGGCGGTTGTCTGGACTTTACTGCCGGGCTGGAGCCCATTGGAGAGGACCTGGCCACCCTGTCCGAGGAGTTGCTGGACAAGTATCTGGAGGGGGGCGCAATCACCCCGGCGGATGCCGCCGACCTGATGGCCCGGCGGCTGGTCTTCCCCTGCTTCTTCGGCTCGGCGCTGAAGCTGGAGGGGGTGGAGGAGCTGCTGGAGGGGCTGTCCCGGTATGCCCTGCCCCACCCCTATTTGCCAGACTTCGGGGCCCGGGTGTTCAAAATTGCCCGGGACGGGACCGACCGGCTCACCTATGTGAAGGTCACCGGCGGCTCGCTGAAGGTCCGCACCCTGCTGGGGGAGGAGAAAATCAACCAAATTCGCATTTACTCCGGCACCAGATATCAGACGGTGGACCAGGCCCCGGCGGGGACGGTGTGCGCCCTCACCGGGCTGACCCGCACCCGGCCGGGGGACGTGTTCGGGGCGGAGCCCCCCGCGGCAGACCCTGAGCTGGAGCCGGTGCTGAACTATCAGGTCCTCCTGCCCCCGGACTGCGATGTTCACACCGTACTCCGGAACCTCCGACAGCTGGAGGAGGAGGACCCCCAGCTGCGAGTGGTTTGGAACGAGGCGCTGGGGGAGATCCACCTCCAGCTTATGGGGGAGGTTCAGCTGGAGGTACTCACCCGGCTCATTCAGGAGCGGTTCGGGGTGGAGGTGTCCTTCGGGGTGGGAAATATCGTCTACCGGGAGACCATTACCGGCCCGGTGGAGGGAGTAGGCCACTTCGAGCCCCTGCGGCACTACGCCGAGGTACACCTCCTGCTGGAGCCCGGGCCCCAGGGGAGTGGGCTGCGCATCGCCTCCGCCTGCCCCACCGACCAGCTGGACCTGAACTGGCAGCGGCTCATCTTCACCCATCTGCTGGAGAAGCGCCACCGGGGGGTACTCACCGGGGCGCCCATCACCGATGTGAAGATCACCCTGGTGGCCGGCCGGGCCCATGTGAAGCACACTGAGGGGGGCGACTTCCGCCAGGCCACCTACCGGGCAGTGCGCCAGGGCCTGATGCAGGCGGAGAGCGTCCTGCTGGAGCCCCACTACGACTTTTCTCTAGAGCTCCCCCCGGACTGCGTGGGCCGGGCCATGAACGACCTCCAGACCATGGGGGGCAGCGTGGAGGGCCCGGGACAGGAGGGGGAGTTGTCCGTCCTGACGGGCCACGCCCCGGTGGCCGGCCTGCGGGACTACTGGCGGGAGGTCACCGCCTACACCCGGGGCCGGGGACGGCTGTCCTGCGCCCTCCGGGGGTATGAGCCCTGCGCCAATCAGGAGGAAATTGTCTCCCGCCTGGCCTACGACCCGGAGCGGGATGTGGACAACCCCCCCGATTCGGTGTTCTGCTCCCACGGGGCGGGGGTGAATGTGAAGTGGTATGAAGTAAAGGACCACATGCACGTGGACAGCGGCCTGCGGCTGGGAGAAGAAGCACCCCGCCCGAAACCGGCCGCCCCCTCGGGCGGGGAGCGGCAGTACCGGGGGGGCAGTCTGGAGCAGGATAAGGAGCTGCTGGCTGTCTTTGAGCGGACCTACGGCAAGGTGGACCGGGGAGAAACTGCTTTCCAGTCTCAGAAAAAGCCGGCCCGCACCAGTCTGGACGAGGGGAAATATACCATCCGGGAGCAGAAAACCGGCCCGGAGTACCTTCTTGTAGACGGCTACAACATCATTTTCGCCTGGGACGAGCTTACCGCCCTGGCCCGGCAGGACATGCCCGCCGCCCGGGGCACGCTGGAGGATATTCTGTCCAACTACCAGGGCTTCCGCAAATGCGTGGTAATCCTGGTGTTCGACGCCTACAAGGTGAAGGGAAATCCCGGCTCGGTAGAGAAGAAAAACAACATCTACGTGGTCTACACCAAAGAGGCCGAGACGGCAGACGCCTACATTGAAAAAGTCACCTACGACCTGGGCAGAGACCACCGGGTGCGGGTGGCCACCTCCGACGCTCTGGAGCAGATGATTATTCTGGGCCACGGGGCCCTGCGGCTGTCCGCCCGGGCCTTCAAGGCGGAGGTGGAGCAGGCCCAGGGGGAGATATCCGCCCTGGTGGCCAGGCTGAACCGGCGGAATGCGGGGGACCGGAAGCTGAAGCACACAGCGAACATTATTGAGAAAAGATGAGGAAAGCAGACACGCGATGCGTGTCTGCTTTTTTAATCCTTTGGCTTCAAGAGAAGATAAGGCTCTACGTTCAACGCTTTTGCGATATCGCACAGAGTATCCATAGAAATCCCAACAACTGCCCGCTCAATTTTGCTGATGTGACTTTGGTCCTTATCCAAGAAATCACCCAACTGATATTGGCTCATATCATTTTTGTTGCGATAGTAAATGATATTTAACCCAATTGTCTTATATATGTCGTGATATTCTGGCTTCATCAATATCACCTCGACATATAGTTTATATGTTTTATTGCGCCGCAAATAGATATTGATTTTTCATATAAAGGTAATTATAATCATTATACAGGTAATCACAAATCATATTCTTGTCAAATGGAGTCCTAAATATGAAAACAACAATAAACTTTTGGAATAGGCGCAGCAGTTATGAAAAAGCGGTCCTGGGGCTGTTTGCCGCTTTTGTACTGTGCTGTCTGGGGTATTTGGGCGGTAGGCTGTACTATGGCTCCAAATGTGATGTGTGCAGACAGACATTGTGGGACGGAGAACAGTATATTCTGGACGTCCGTACCGGAGAGATACTGTGCCTTTCTGATTATGTGGATCAGGAAAGCACCCATCTCTGGTTTTCCCCAATCAGCCATATACCCCAGGAGGTTTCCCTTGAACACCGGGCAGGCTATATGCGCTTTCCAAGGGAGGCCCCCAAAACAGCCCGGTACTGTGCCAACCACGCATCAAATCTGGATTCAGATTTTTTGGTGCTGTCGCCGGTGAAGGGGGCAACGGTCTGCTATGCTGTTCCGGATGGGCAGTCTCTTGCCCCGGACGGACGAATCATCACGAAACAATTTAACGTCGATTTGAATTGCTGGGAACTGGAAATTCAGTGGGATATTATAGCCCCCGCTTCGCCGCCTTGATAAAGCAGGGCCGCTCCTACTGCTGTAAGGCCCGCAGGGCGGCCCCGGCCAGGCGGGTCAGGGAGGCGGCTACGGTGAGCAGGTCTCTGGGGTCGGCGTCCAGGGAGGCCCGAAGGGCGCTGGCCAGATTTTTAGGCTCCAGGGCCTCCTTCACCGTTTTGGCATCGCCAGAGGACAGCAGCTCGTAGAGGGTATCGGCCACTGTCTCCCGCTGTTCATTGGACAGCCCGGCCAGCCAGTTTTTTAAGGTCCGGTCGATGAGCCGGCTGCCCGCGTCCACCTCCTCCAGCCGGACAAAGTCGGGTCCCAGCACCTGCCAGGAGTAGGGATTGTGCTGAAACAGCCCCTCCTGGTCGCTGTCCACCACGGTGTGGGGCTCCTCATGGGCCAGCAGCAGCCCCACCACTGAGGACTTGGGCACAAAACTGCGGACCCGGGTGAGCAGCTCTTGGCAGCCCGGCCGGCCCATCAGATAGGAGTTGAGGCCGGGGCCGTCGAAGGACCACACGCTTTCGATCCGGTCCCGGGTCTTCAGGGTGGACAGGGCACCTCCCGCTACCGCAAGATTGCCTCCCTTGGAGTGCCCTCCCAGCCGCAGGGGGCCGGGGAAGGACATGGCGGCCGATTGAACATACCCCGCCGCCTCCAGCTGGGCGGGGACCACATCCAGAAAGGAGAGGTTAAAATCCTCCTTCCAGCCCACCAGGGTGCCGTCGGTGCCCCGGAAGGCCAGGTAGGCAGAGCCGTCTCCCAGCAGGACGGTGAGGGCGGCAAACTGGGTCTCCTCCCTGGGGACAAAGCGGTCGGCGCAGGCGCACAGCTCCAGGCGGGCGAACCGGGGGGCGGCGGCCAGGGCCTGAAGGAGCCGGATGTCCTCCTGGCACCGGCAGCGGCCCCGCCGGCCTGGGGGGAGGGCCAGGTAGTTCTCCACCGCGCGGCCCAGCAGGACGGGGGCCTCCGGGCCCGGCGGGACCAGGCCGTCAAGGTGGACATAGGACAGGGCAGACAGGATCAGCCCATCCACCGGGCTGAAGGGGGACCGGCTGAAGGACAGGTCCCCCCGCCAGGCCAGATAGTCAAAGAGATTTGCCATTGCCTTCACTCCTTGCTCCAGTCTATGACCGGAGGGGAGAAAAGGACCGGGAGTGACCAGCACCCCCGGTTTGTCAATTCATTTCAGGTGTATGTGGTTGTCCTCGGCGTGGATATCGCAGGCCTCCTCAATGGAGATGATGGTCTCGGTCAATTTGCCGATTTGAATGTCCAGGACGGGATATATCTTGTCGCACCGGACCCGCCCCTTGCTCTTCCTGTCCAGCGTCTGGTTTACCGCCCGGAACTGCGCGGTCAGCACCTCCAGCCGTTTGCTGTAGAGCTCCCGCTGTTCAGACAACTGCTCCATCAGTGATCTCTCGCTGTCTGAGATGCGGGACCCCTTTTTCCGCAGGCGGAGGATGGGGTCCCACAGCCGCTCGATGGTGGATTGGGCCTCGGCCAGCTCCGCCTTGAGGCGGTCCCAAGCCTCCGGGATATTCGGGGGGTAGCCTACAGAGAACCGGCTGCGTCCTCCGGCCAGGTTGCCGATGCGCAGGCAGAGGATGCTCTCGCCCGCCCAAATCTGGCTGCTGGCGATCATCCCCCGGCCTGTCATGGCATAGACCGTGCCGCCGCAGCGGATCACGCTGTTGGAGACCGTCTCTGTGATGACACTGGTGCCGGCGTCGATCTCAGCCCACTCCACTGCAGGGGACTGCACCTGGCCGGCCGCCTTTAAAAAGGTTTTGCCCTTTGTGCCGTGAATGCCCTGCTGAACACGGATGATCCCGTCGGTGGAAGTCACCCGGGCCTGGCCGACCTTGCCGTTGATGACAATATCTCCGGAGGCCTTTACGTCGACTCCGCCGTCCACATCCCCGCCCACATAGAGGTTGCCCGAGATCTGGAGTGTCCCCTGAAATTGGCTTAGGTTGCCCTCGATGATCTTCTGCCTGTGGATGCAGAACAGGTCGTTTTCGATGTAAAGGATGCCGTCCGCCCCGGCAATGAGGGCCTGGCCGGCCTGGTCCAACTCGATGTTTTTTCCCTGGGGGATGTGAGCGCCGGCCACCGGCGGACTGGGGAGCTCTACCCCTGTGACGTCCATGCCGTCCGTCCCCGGCCTGGGGGGGTGGATCAGGCAGATGGCGGTCCCCTTCCGAATGGGCTGGAGCTGGACGTCCTGCCCGAAGTCCACTTGACTGCCGTTCTGCACCTCCAGGCGCATGTGGGCGCGCCTGCGGAAGAGTTCGGTCACCATGCCGTCCTCCCCCGGCTGGGGCGGCGTGCCCCGGGCGACGGGGAAGATGTGAAAATACCCAAGGGCGAAGTCCTGGGGGATGGTGTCCCGCAAGATGCCGTAGACAATGCCCTCGTAGTGGATATCTCCCCAAAATTCCTCCAAGGTGATGCCGTCCCCGCCATTTGCCGGCGGGAGCAGGCAGGCGTAGGCGGTGAGCCGGTCCTGAGAGAGGAAAAACTGCGCCTCCGCCTTCATAGGGCTCAGGTCTCCCTCCAGCGCCTTTTTGCGCCGGGCCCGGGAGGCCCCCTTCAGGGCCCACATAAAATCTTCAATCAGCTTGCCGTCGTCCGGGTACTGCTCCTTGGCCTCCGCAGCCGAATCTTCCAGCTCTGAGGACGCCATGCGGCCGGGAGCGGGGGAAGGGGCCTTGCGTTTGGATAGGCCCGTCTCTTTGGAGAGAAAGCGATCCAAGATAGACATCCTGTTCCCCCGTCCTTTCTGGCACTGAGTGGACAGCCCGCCTCCTGGGGGCCGCGACAGCATGTGCCGATGCTGAATCAGTGACAGTGTATCATCTCCGAGAAGAATTATCAAGTGTTATTCGCCCGGACCGCCTCCGGTGCCGGAAAAAAGCTCATAATCCGGAAAAAACCCGCATAGATTGGAACAGCAAGAGGCGGGGAGTGTTGTGCTTTGAAAGGAAACATGGAGGAGCGGGCCGAGCGTCTGGCGCTCTATATTCTGGAGAACCGGGCTACGGTGCGATCCGCGGCACAAAAGTTTGGAATCAGCAAGAGCTCGGTACATAAGGACCTGACCGAGCGTCTGCCCTCCTTTAACCGGACGCTCTATCTCCAGGTAAAAGAGGTGATGGAGCGGAACAAGGCGGAACGCCACATCCGGGGCGGCATTGCCACACGAAGGAAATACAAAGGAGCTTAAATGACACGGCGGGGCTTGCGTCCCGCCGTGTTTTATGCTAAAATTGGGCTACTTGAAAAGCAGAGGAGACAAGCCCGCCATGAGCCACGCCGACCAGGTATTTATTCAAACTTGCAGGGATATTCTGTCCCATGGGGTGTGGGACACCGACCGTCAGGTCCGCCCCCGGTGGGAGGACGGGACTCCCGCCCACACGGTAAAGCTGTTTGGGGTTGTCAACCGCTACGACCTGCGCCGGGAATTTCCCATCCTCACGGTGCGGAAGCAGTATATCAAATCCGCGGTGGATGAGCTGCTGTGGATCTGGCAGAAAAAGTCCAACAACATCCGCGACCTGAACAGCCACGTCTGGGACGCCTGGGCGGACGAGACGGGCTCCATCGGCAAGGCCTACGGCTATCAGCTGGGAGTGAAGCACCACTACCCCCAGGGGGACATGGACCAGGTGGATAAAATCCTCTGGGACCTCACCCACGACCCTGCCTCCCGCCGGATTCTGGCCATCATGTACAACCACCACGACCTGAGCGAGATGGCCCTCTACCCCTGCGCCTACTCCATGACCTTCAACGTGTCAGGGAACACCCTCAACGCCATCCTGAACCAGCGCAGCCAGGACATGCTCACCGCCAACGGCTGGAACGTGATGCAGTACGCCGTTCTGCTGGCCATGATCGCCCAGGTCACCGGCTTCGAGGCGGGCGAGCTGGTCCACGTCATCGCCGACTGCCACATCTACGACCGCCACGTTCCCGTGGTGGAGGAGCTGATTTCCCGCACCCCCTTCGACGCCCCCAAGTTCAGCCTGGACAGCGGCGTCACCGATTTTTACAGCTTCACTCCCGACAGCGTCCGCCTGGAGGGCTACCAGGCCCACCCCCTGGAGGGGAAAATTCCGGTGGCGGTGTAACGCTTAAAGCAGACACAGCGCCATGTATAGAGAGAAGGGGCAGCGTGAACCTGATTGTTGCAGTTGACCGGAACTGGGCCATCGGAAAGGATGGCGACCAGCTGGTATACCTGTCTGAGGACCTGAAGCACTTCAAGGCCCTCACCATCGGCCATGCGGTGATCCTGGGCCGGAAGACACTGGCCACCTTCCCCGGGGGCCAGCCTCTGAAGGGCCGGCGCAATATGATTCTATCCCGCAACCCGGGCTTCTCCCCGGAGGGGACAGAGGTCTTTCATAGCCTGCCCGCCCTGCTGGCCGCCGCGCCGGAGGACGCATTTGTGATTGGCGGGGCGTCGGTATACGCCGCCCTGCTGGACCGGTGCGATATTGCGTATGTTACAAGGATTCTCCACGCGTTTCCGGATGCGGACTGCTGGTTTCCCGATCTGGACGCCCGCCCGGAGTGGCGCGTCACGGAGGAGGGGCCGGAGCTGGAGGAGAAGGGGATCAGATTCCGGTACACAACCTACAAGAGGATATAGAAAAAGAACCATAGGATGTTACCCTATGGTTCTTTTAGGTTGTCAAAAAACTCTCGTCTGGGAGCCGCAGAGGATCATCTGCTTCGGGCCGCATCCCCGCGCCAAGGAGAGACCGCGTCCTTACAGTCCCAGGGTGAGGCCCTCCTGGTCGGACAGGCCGTCCTTGGCCAGCATCCGCTCCAGCACTTCCACGTCGGTGGTGATGTCCATGGCGTCCCCCTGAAAGAGGAGGTCCAGCTGCTTCTCAAAGCCCTCCACCACCTTGTCCATCATCCCCTCAATGCGCTGCATGGCGGCGGTGATGTTCTGCCCGGCCACCTCCTGGTCCTCCAGCTGGGCGTAGGCCCGGAGGATCTTCAGGGTGGTGGGCAGGTAGTAGCTCAAAAAGCTGTGGAGCTGGACGGCCTTGTCGGGGTGGGTCTTCTGGTAATCCAGAATTTTGGCGGTAATGACCCCGATCCGGTCGATCTGGGCGGACATCTTTTCGTTGTCGATGGCATCGTTCACCGCCCGTATCTCGGCCAGGATGGCGTTTTCGTCGGTCTTGGGGGGCGGGGGCGGGGCGGTCTGCTCCCGGGGGGCGTCGGTAAGGCCGTCGTCGGTGAGGACCAGCCGGTTACCGCCGTAGTCCAGGAAGCCCTGAGGGAAAATGCCGTCGTCCAGCATGTCGGCCAGGTCGTCCCGGACCTTGGCGGGGGTCAGCCCGGTGGCCGAAGCCAGGGCGGAGATGGACACTGAGCTCTGCCGGCCGATCATAGCCATGTAGCTGCGCCAGCGGCTGGCCTGCTTGCGCTTGCGCAGCCCGGCCCACAGGCCGCCCAAGCCGGCGGCGGCGATGCAGGGCAGCACCATAAGCCCCATGAGCTCCTCAACGAAAAAGGCGAAATTACCGTTGAACAGCCAGTACAGCGGTTCACCCAGGCTGCTGATGAAGCCGATGAGGCAGCCGGCGGCGGTGGCAGCCCCGGCAATGGCCCAGCTTTTGCCTTTTTTGTCCAGCTCAGAGATCAGGTCGCGGCCCCGGTCCTTCTTTTTCTTGGGCTTGAGCGGGGTCTGCTTCCGGGTGGGGCCAGCGGGAGCATCTTGGGAGGGAGCGGCCTGGGGATGCTCCTCCCAGGAGGGAGTCTCGCAGGTGGTGCGGGCCCCCACGCTCTCCTGGCCGTACTGCTGCTGGTAGTAGGGGTGGCGCCCCTTTTTCTTGCTGCCGCTGAGAAGTTTCAGCACAATCATCAGCACGCCCACCGGGGCGGCGATGCCGGTGAAGATCAGTCCCAAGGCGATCAGCCAGTAAAAGCCGTCGCCGCCTTCCTTTTTGCCGTGATAGTCAGACATTTCGTACCCCCCACATCGTAGTATCTTTAACTATAACAGAAAATCCCCAAAATGGAATTGATTTTTTCTTAAAATTCGGTAAAGAATCACCTGCCCTTTATCATAGCGCACCGGAGAGCAAAAGTAAATGCCCAGATCGGTTTTTTCTGCCCCTGTGTTGGGAAATTCAGGAAATTGGCTGACTTGTAACTATTCTGTAATTATTTCAGAGGAGGGGCGTGATATAATATACAATCAGTGCGGTCTTCCGTGCCTGGATGATTTTTATATTGTCTGCAGACCCGCCGGACGGAGGAGAATTCTTCTGCTGCGGGCCGACAGGAGGGTTTTGAGCTATGGACGGACAGCGTGTAGCGAAAAATGAGGGTGGAAAAAAGCTGCCCTGGATCATCGCCGGAGCGGTGGTTGGCGTGCTGGCGGCGGGCTACATCGGCGCCTGCGCCTGGGCCGCCGGGCGGGACACCATCCTGCCCAACGTGTCGGTGGCCGGTATCGACGTATCCAACATGACGGTGGAGCAGGCCGAAAACGCCATTGAGGACAGGATAGAGCAGAGGGGCTGCAATGTCTCCTTTGCCCTGAAGTATGAGGACATCGAGGAGAGCCTGACCGCCGACCAGCTGGCCATTGACACCGCGCAGAGTGCCCAGGATGCCTGGGACATCGGCCATGGGAATTTCTTTACCGGAGGCACCCGGCTGGTGGGCCACATGCTGGGCATGTCCGGCGAGGTACCCCTGTCCCTGCCCGAGGACGACCCCGCCCTGACGGACCTGATGGACCGGATGAAGGAGAGGATAAACGCCGCCGCCGGGGACCAGGGCTACCAAGTGGATGGATTCCAGCTGGTGATGACCAAGGGGACGCCCGTGGCGACGGTGGACTGGGAGACGGCAAAGGCCCAGGCCTGGGGAAACCTTCAAAGCACCTTGAAAAATGGCTTTGGAGGGCCTGAGGACGGGCCGGCAGGGGGCAATCTGACCCTCTCCGCCACCCAGAGCGAGGCGGAGGAGCCCGACTTTGAGGCCATTCACCGGGAAGTGTATACCGAACCCAAGGACGCCACCCTGGATTTGGACTCCATGACCATCACCGACCACACCGTGGGGCTCGACTTCGACGTGGAGGAGCTGAAAAACGCCTACCGGGCCGCCAAGAGCGGCGAGACCGTTATCATCCCCCTGGACGTCACCCGGCCCAACGTGACAAAGGACGACCTGGGGGGCAGCCTGTTCCGGGACATCCTGGGGGAGGCCACCACCACCGTCAGCGGCACCGCCGCCCGGAAGGCCAACGTGAAGCTGGCCGCCGAGCGCTGCAACAACACCATCATCCTCCCCGGAGAGGAGTTCTCCTACAATAAGACCGCCGGCGGCTTTTCCGCGAAAAACGGCTACCGCCCCGCCCCCATCTATGTGGGCGGACGGTCGGAGGACGGCATCGGAGGCGGCGTCTGCCAGGGCTCCTCCACGATCTATTACGCCGTGCTCCACTCCACCCTGGAGATTGTGGAGCGCCATGACCACCGGTTTGCAGTCTCCTATATGCCCGCAGGCATGGACGCCACCGTGTATGGCAGCACCCTGGATTTCCGCTTTAAGAACAATACCGATTATCCCGTCAAGGTGGTCACCTCCTCCTATGATGTCAACGGGGTCCGGAAGCTGAACGTAAAAATCTACGGTACCAACATCGACGGCCGCTACGGTGACCCTACCAGCACAGAATATGATGTGGTAAAGCCCACCACCGTATACCAGCCCGATCCCACCGTGGCCCGCGGCTCCCTGGTGCTGGACCGGGAGCAGAACGCCTACACCGGAAAAAAGGCCCACACCTACCGCACTATCCGGGAGGCGGACGGCACTGTGGTGGAGAAGCAGGACATGGGGTCCAGCAGCTACAGCATGCGCCCCCACACATACTTCTATAACCCGGCGGATGGTGACCCCTCCACCTGGGTGGGCGGAAAGCCGCCCGCACCTACCACACCTACTACACCTACTGGGCCTACAGTGCCCACCACGCCGGAGAATCCTGCCACGCCAACCGACCCTGGTACGGAGGACCCTGGTACGGAGGACCCGGGCACTCAGACGACCCCGGAGGTCCCGGTAGTCCCGCCCCCCTCCGACTCCGGCCTTAACCCCATTGACCCCAACGCGGCGGCCTGAGCCCGGCCGCTGTGGTTCCCGCCCTTTTGGGCGGGAACTTTTTAAAGCTGATACGGAGAGGAAATTTGTATGTTTCAAGGATACACCCAGGGGACCATTGATTTTTTGTGGAACCTGCGTCTCAACAACGAGCGGACTTGGTTTTTGGCCCACAAGGAGGAATTCCTGGAGCTGGTGGACCGCCCCACCCGTCAGCTGGCTGCCCAGCTGGCGGAGGAGATGACCGGGGCCTGCCCCAAGCTGGGCCTGGAGCTGAAGGTGAGCCGCATCTACCGGGACGCCCGGCGGCTCTTTGGGCGGGGGCCCTATAAGGACCACCTGTGGTTCTCTCTGCGCAAACCTGGGGAGAACGACGGCGCGATCCCCTGCTTCTGGTTCGAGGTGGCACCGGAGCACTACGGCTACGGTATGGGATGCTGGGAGATGTCCCCGGCCACCCTGGCCAAGCTGCGTGCCCGCATCGACTGGGACCCCAAGCCGGTGGAGAAGCTGGCCCGGGCGGTGAAGCGGCGGGGGGAGTTCCGGATGGACGGCCAGATGTATAAGCGCCCCAAGGGAGACCCGGGCCCCCTGCTCTTCCCCTGGTATAACAGCCGGCAGATCAGCTTTGCCTGTGAATGCAACTGTGAGGACCTCTTTTTCCGCCCGGAGCTGGCCGGCCAGGTGCTGGAGGGCTGGAAATCCCTGGTGCCCCAGTACCGGTTTCTCTGTTCCCTGCCCGGCGACTCCGAGCCGGACCATATGTGACCTGCCCCCGGAGGAGAACTCCGGGGGTTTTATGCAGAATGTAAAAAAGCGGGCCGGGAATTTGGTGAGAAAAACGAACAAAAAAACTTGACAACGATGGGCAGTTATGGTACATTATAGACAGAAAGGATGAGTCCAATGTACAAGTAAAAGCCCCAGCAGCTGAACTCCGAATGTCAGGTCAAAAACAAAAAATCTATAAGAAAGACCAGGCAAAAGACCCGGCAAATGTGTGAGAAGGAGATGGAGGGCAGACGGTGTTCAGCCAGCGCAAAGCGGGCCGGCCAGAGAGCAAAGCGGCAGGAATCCGACCAAAGGGCCTCACATATGAGGAGTCAGGCCGCAATCGCGGCAGCAAAGTGGATGGTCGTAGAGGAACTGGAAGATTGCTGAAGGCTGTGCGGCGCGGAGCGTATCCAATAGAAACGGAGGTAGCCATATGATGTTAGATAATAAGACAGAACAGAAATGACCCTTGACTGTAACGGATTACGAAACGGACAGTCAAGGGTCATTTCTGTTTTGTCTATAAGAGGCGCGGACGGCTGAAGGCCGTCTTTTTTATATTTCTTTTCAAGAAACTTTTTCTTAGTTTATGCGTCTAAAAGAGCAGGGGCGGATCATATCCGCCCCTACAGTGGAACAAATTGAAGATCGCTAAAAACGGAAGGAGAATTGCAATGAAACGAATCCTGCCTTTCACCTTGTCCGCCATCCTGCTGCTGTCCGGCTGCGGCGGAACCGGTCCCTTGCAGACAGCCTCAAATGGAGGGCCTGCCGCTCCCGGTTTGGTCAACCTGTCTGCCCTGTCTGAGCCGGTGTATCCGAAATTTCCTCAGCAGCCTGTGGCGCCGCTGGAGGGGCCCGAAGGGGCCTGGGAGGCTTACCAGGAGGCCTATGACAAATACATCGACGCCCTGGTGGCCATCCGGGGAGAGAACGCCGGCCTGACCGAGGCGGAGAGAGATGCCGTCAACACCTTTGCCGCCCGGAGTACTCCCCTGGCCCTGGCGGGGCATGAGGGGGAGAACGCCGTCTACTCCCCTCTGTCCCTGTGGTCCGCCCTGGCCATGCTGGCCCAGTGCGCTGATGGAGACAGCCGTCGGCAGGTGCTGGACGCCGTCGGCGAGGAGAGCGTGGACGCGCTCCAGGACCAGGTGGAGCACATTTGGCGTTCGCTGTACACCGACGACGGACAGAGCGCCCTGATTCTGGCCAACTCCATCTGGCTCAACAGCAATTTACAGGGGACTTACGTTCAGGACACTCTGGATACCCTGGCGAAACGATACTACGCCGGGGCTTACTCTGTCCCCATGGGGACGGGCGAGGCCGACGCCGCCGTCACCCAGTGGGTGAATGAGCAGACCAAGGGCCTGATCGGCTCCGATGTCTCGGTGGTCCAGACCGACGCGCTGACCCTGGCCCTGCTGGTGTCCTCCCTGTACTACAAGGCGGCATGGAACAGCGAATTTGACCCCGCCCAGACGGAGGAGGATACCTTCACTGACGCCGCCGGAAACGAGAGCAAGGTGGACTTTATGCACCGGACGGAGGACGCCAACTTTATCCGTCGGGACGGCTATCAGGCCGCCCGGCTGTCCACTCAACTGGGGGAGATGGTCTTTGTGCTGCCCGATGAGGAGGTGTCCCCCGCGTCCCTTCTCCAGGACCCGGACTTTCTGGCCGGCCTGGACTTCTCCGCCGGGGACAGCCGCTACGGCGAGGTGCAGTGGTCGGTGCCAAAATTTGACGTAAACTCCGACCTGGACCTGAAAGCCGCCCTGACTGCTCTGGGCGTCACCGACCTGCTGGCCCCGGGTCAGGCCGACCTGTCCGCCCTCACCGATTTGGACGCCTATCTGTCCGACGCCAAGCAGCTGGCGCGGGTGAAGGTGGACGAGGAGGGGGTGGAGGCCGCCGCCGTCACCATGATGATGATGAACTACGCCGGGATGCCGCCGGAGCCCGCAGAGGTCTGCGTCATGGACCTGGACCGGCCCTTCCTGTTCGTCATTCGGACTGAGGACGTGCCCCTGTTTGTGGGGATTGTGAATCAGGTGCAGGCATAAAAAGGCCCCCCTGCGAAAGGGGGCTGGCACCGCCGCGGGCGGTGACTGGGGGATTCCGTCATCTTGTAAACGGAATCCCCCCGCCACTTCGTGGCCCTCCCCCCTTTGACAAGGGGGGCTTTTTATACTCACTTGATGGTCATTTCCTTGACCTCGCCGTCCAGCAGGGCGGCGAAGTCCTCCAGAGACATGGCCCCCAGATCCTCGCCGGAGCGGCGGCGGACGGAGACGGTTCCGTTCTCCATGTCCCGGTCGCCCACCACCAGCATGTAGGGGATCTTCTCCAGGGTGGCCTCCCGGATCTTCTTGCCGATCTTCTCGTTGCGGCCGTCCACCTCCACCCGGAAGCCCTGGGCGTCCAGCTGGGCGGAGACTTTGGCGGCGTACTCGGCGGCCCGGTCGGTGACGGGCAGCAGCTTCACCTGGACGGGGGCCAGCCAGGCGGGGAAGGCCCCGGCGAAGTGCTCGGTAATGACGCCGATAAACCGCTCGATGGACCCCAGCACCACCCGGTGAATCATCACAGGCCGGTGCTTCTGGCCGTCCTCGCCGGTGTACTCCAGCTCGAAGCGCTCGGGAAGCTGGCTGTCCAGCTGGATGGTGCCGCACTGCCAGGTCCGGCCCAGGGAGTCGGCCAGGTGGAAGTCCAGCTTGGGCCCGTAGAAGGCGCCGTCTCCCTCGTTGATGACAAACTCCTTGCCCATGGCGGTGATGGCGGCTTTCAGGATGTCCTGGTTGCGCTCCCACTCCTCCACGGTGCCGATGTGGTCCTCGGGCATGGTGGACAGCTCGATGGTGTAGCTCAGGCCGAAGACGTTATAGACCTCGTCAAAGAGCCGCACCGTCTCCTGAATCACGTCCTGCATCTGGTCCCGGGTCATAAAGACGTGGGCGTCGTCCTGGCTGAAGCAGCGCACCCGGAACAGGCCGTGGAGGGCGCCGGACAGCTCGTGGCGGTGGACTAGGCCGATCTCCCCCACCCGCAGGGGCAGGTCCCGGTAGGAGTGGGGCTCGCTGGCGTAGACCAGCATGCCGCCGGGGCAGTTCATGGGCTTGACGGCGAAGTCCACCTCGTCGATGACGGTGGTGTACATGTTGTTCTTGTAGTGGTCCCAGTGGCCGGACCGCTCCCACAGCTGCCGGTTGAGCATGATGGGGGTGGAGATTTCCACATAGCCATATTTCTTGTGGACCTTGCGCCAGTAGTCCAGGAGGGTGTTTTTCAGGGTCATGCCCTTGGGCAGGAAGAAGGGGAAGCCGGGGCCCTCGTCCCGGAGCATGAACAGGCCCAGCTCCTTGCCCAGCCGGCGGTGGTCCCGCTTCTTGGCCTCCTCAATTTTGGCCAGGTACTCGTCCAGCTCGTCCTTCTTGGGGAAAGCAATGCCGTAGATGCGCTGGAGGGTCTCCCGGCTGGAGTCCCCCCGCCAGTAGGCGGCGTTGCAGGCGGTGAGCTTCAGGGCGTTGCCCTTGATCCGCCCGGTGGAGTCCAGATGGGGGCCGGCGCACAGGTCGGTAAACTCCCCCTGCTTGTAGAAGGAGATGGCCGCGTCCTCGGGCAGGTCGTTGATGAGCTCCACCTTGTACTTTTCGTCCCGCTCCTCCATAAACGTCAGCGCCTCGGGGCGGGGCAGCTCGAACCGCTCCAGCTTCAGCTTCTCCTTGCAGATCTTCCGCATCTCCGCCTCAATCTGCTCCAGGTGCTCGGGGGTAAAGGCAAAGGGGGCGTCCATGTCGTAGTACCAGCCCTCGTCGATGGAGGGGCCGATGGCCAGTTTGACCTCGGGCCACAGGCGCTTGACGGCCTGGGCCATCACATGGGAGCAGGTGTGCCAGTAGGTGGCGCGGTACTCAGGGTTTTCAAACGTATACTGATTGTTTTCTTCGAACACGACAATTCCTCCTTGTATTGGGGCAGGCAAACAAAAACGCTCCACCCCTGATGAAATTCAGGGGTGAAGCGGTAAAAGCTCCACGGTTCCACCCTGCTTACGGCTCTCGCCGTCGCTCGTGAGCGCTGTAACAGGCGCACCTGTCCCGGTCCTCCCGGGCGGCTCCGGAGTGGTACCGGTCGGTTCCCGCACAGAGCGCTTTCACCCCTTGGCGCCCCTCTCTGGGTGCTTTCCCCGACTTCTTCTCCGTCAAAGCCATTTTGAACAGGGCTACTATATCACCGGAGGGCAAAAAAGTCAAGCAGTAAGCGTGAGAGGACACACAATTTCTGAAGGGCAGGTTCTATTGAGAGAAATTTTTCCTCTAAATCCACGCAATTCTTCTCCTACCTCTTGCAAAGGGGGAAAAAATAGGGTAAAATAAATCAGTTGATTTTCGTCAAACAGCTACTATATTGGGAGGATGATTCCTATGGCAATGATTTCCGCCAGCGATTTCCGTAACGGCGTGACCTTTGAGATGGACGGCAAGGTCATGCAGGTGGTCGAGTTCCAGCACGTCAAGCCCGGCAAGGGCGCGGCCTTTGTCCGCACCAAGATGAAGAACGTCATCACCGGCGGCGTGACCGAGACCTCCTTCAACCCCACGGCCAAGTTTGAGCAGGCCTTTGTGGAGCGCAAGGACATGGACTACAGCTACAGCGACGGCGACCTGTACTACTTTATGGACCCGGAGACCTTCGACATGATCCCCATCGGCAAAGACCTGCTGGGCGACAGCTTCAAGTTCGTCAAAGAGAACATGACCTGCAAGGTGATGTCCTACAAGGGCAGTGTTTTCGGCGTGGAGCCCCCCAACTTTGTGGACCTGGAGGTCACTGAGACCGACCCCGGCTTTGCCGGCAACACCGCCACCAACAACGTGCTCAAGCCCGCCACCCTAGAGACCGGCGCCGAGATCAAGGTCCCTCTGTTCGTCAACCCCGGCGACAAGATTAAGATCGACACCCGTACCGGCGAATATCTGGAGCGGTGCAAGGCATAAAAAACATCGCGTTCCCGTAGGGCGGCCTGTGGCCGCCCGCCACATTGCGGAATTTGTGTTCGGGCGGCAACGGGCCGCCCCTGCGTTCCGTTGCCTGAAAAGGAGTAACATTATGACTATTTCTGAGAAAGTCGCCTATCTGAAGGGCCTGGCCGAGGGACTGGACCTGGATACCGTCAAGTCCAAAGAGGGCAAGCTGATCTCCGTGATGATCGGCATCCTGGAGGAGCTGGCCATGTCTGTGGAGGACCTGGAGGAGAACGCCCTTAACCTGGGCGAGGAGATCGATGTGCTCTCCGATGACCTTTCCGATGTGGAAGAGGTCGTCTTTGACGAGGAGGAGGACTACGACGACGACTGGTTCGAGGTGGAGTGTCCCACCTGCGGGGCCGACATCATCGTGGACGACGAGGCCATGGCCGAGGGCGAGGTGGAGTGCCCCGCCTGCGGCACCCGCTATGCCATGGAGCTTACCGATGACGGCGAGGAAGAATCAGAGGAAGAAGCGCCGGAAGAGGAGTAATCCCTTGTTTCGAAGCCCGCGCCCCGGAGAACCCGGGGCGCTTTTCTCCGCCCAATATTAGCACTCTAATATATAGAGTGCTAATATTTACAATTTAGACATATAGTTTGCAAGAATTATTCACAAGTGGACACTATACTAAAGACAAATTTAAGGAGGACCCCAAGAGGAGTCCGAAAGGAGTTTTGACTTATGTATATGATCCCTTACGCCAGCCGCAATTCTTCCAGCCTAATGGACCTGTTCGACGAATTTGAGCGCAGCGTCTTCGGCGAAAATGGCCGGCGGATGCCCGTCTTCTCCACCGACATCAAGGACGAGGGCGACCACTATCTGCTGGAGGCCGAGCTGCCCGGCTTCCAGAAGGAGGACATCGACCTGGATGTGAAGGACGGTTTCCTCACCATCTCCGCCACCCATCAGGAGTCCAGCGAGACCAAGCAGGACAACTACCTGTGCAAGGAGCGCCGCAGCGGCAGCTTCAGCCGCTCCTTCAACCTGGACGGCATTCAGGAGGACGGCATCACCGCCGCCTATAACAACGGCGTGCTGGAGCTGAAGCTCCCCAAGCGGCAGGAGGTCCTGCCTCAGAGCCGGAAAATCGCAATTCAGTGACAGAAACGCAGCCCGGACAAATGTCCGGGCTGCGTTTTACCTCTTTTCCAAGCGATCTGCGACGCGGTCAATTTTCAACTGCAAATACTCCAGGACCTTTTGCAGGTTGTCCCGGTTCATATCGCCCTCACTGGCGGACAGCTCCGCCAGCATCAGCATCTGGTGGAGAATGCGGTCAATTTCGTCCAGTGCGGCGATGGCCTCCTGGTTCGGCACAGTGTCTTCCATCCAAATAGTCCCCCTTTTGTATTTAGCATATCACAGCGCTGCCGGAAATGCAATGGAAACGCCCTGGATTAGCACTCTACAGATAAGACTGCTAAAATTCACACTCTGTTCATGAAATCTACGGCGGGGTGGCTTATACTACAACCATACCGCAGACTTATTCCTGAAAGGAGTGTTTTTTATGAACATGAATCAGTTTACCCAAAAATCCCTGGCCGCTATTCAGGGGGCCCAGGATATCGCCCTGGAACACGGCAACCAGCAGATCGAGCAGCCCCATCTGCTGCTGGCCCTGGTGGGGGATGGGGAGGGCTTCATCCCCCAGCTGCTCACCGCCATGGGAATGACCGTCCCCAGCTTTGAGGCGGCGGTGAAGGCGGAAGTTGACAAGCTGCCTAAGGTCTCCGGCTCTGGCCGGGAGAGCGGGAAAGTGTATGTCTCCCAGGACGTGGACCGGGCCCTCCAGGGGGCCGAACAGGAGGCCAGGGCCATGAAGGACGAGTATATCTCGGTGGAGCATATCCTCCTGGGCCTGCTGGCCCACCCCAACAGCGCCCTGAGGGAGCTGTTCCGCACCTACAACCTGGATAAGGAGAAGGTAATGCAGGCCCTGGCTCAGGTGCGGGGGAGCCAGCGGGTCACCTCCGACAACCCGGAGGAGACCTACAACGCCCTGAAAAAGTACGGCTCCGACCTGGTGGAGCGGGCCCGGCAGAACAAGCTGGACCCGGTCATCGGCCGGGACGACGAAATTCGGAATGTCATCCGGATTTTGTCCCGGAAGACCAAGAACAACCCTGTCCTCATCGGCGAGCCCGGTGTGGGCAAGACGGCCATCGCCGAGGGCCTGGCCCAGCGGATTGTCAAGGGGGACGTGCCCGCCTCCCTAAAGGACAAGACCGTCTTCTCCCTGGACATGGGGGCTCTCATCGCGGGTGCGAAATATCGCGGTGAGTTCGAGGAGCGGCTCAAGGCCGTCCTCAACGAGGTAAAGAAGTCGGAGGGGCGGATTATCCTCTTTATTGACGAGCTGCACACCATTGTGGGGGCGGGCAAGACTGAGGGCTCCATGGACGCGGGCAACCTGTTAAAGCCCCTTCTCGCCCGAGGGGAGCTGCACTGTATCGGGGCCACCACCCTCAACGAGTACCGGCAGTATATCGAAAAAGATGCCGCCCTGGAGCGGCGGTTCCAGCCTGTCATGGTGAACGAGCCCAGTGTGGAGGACGCCATAGCCATCCTCCGGGGCTTGAAGGAGCGGTATGAGGTCTACCATGGGGTGAAGATCACCGACGGGGCCATCATCGCCGCCGCAACCCTGTCCAACCGCTATATTTCCGACCGCTTCCTCCCCGACAAGGCCATCGACCTGGTGGACGAGGCCTGCGCCATGATCCGCACCGAGATGGACTCCATGCCCACCGAGCTGGATGTCATCCAGCGGAAGATTATCCAGCACGAGATTGAGGAGGCGGCGCTGAAAAAGGAGACCGACAAGCTGTCCCGGGAGCATCTGGCCGAGATCCAGCGGGAGCTGTCCGATATGCGGGACGACTTCAATGCAAAAAAAGCCCAGTGGGACAACGAGAAGGGGGCTATCGGCAAGGTCCAGAAGCTGCGGGAGGAGCTGGAAGCCGCCAGCGCCGCCCTGGAGAAGGCCCAGCGGGAGTACGACCTGGAGAAAGCGGCAGAATTGCAGTACGGCCGTATCCCGGAGTTGCGCAAGGCGCTGGAGGCGGAGGAGTCTGTTGCCAACGAGGGCAAGGCCCGCTCCCTCCTCAGAGACAAGGTGACCGAGGAGGAGATCGCCCGGATCATCGAGCGGTGGACGGGCATCCCGGTGGCCCGGCTGATGGAGGGGGAGCGGGAAAAGCTGCTCCACCTGGAGGACATCCTCCATAAGCGGGTGGTGGGACAGGACGAAGCCGTCCGGCTGGTGAGCGAGGCCATTCTCCGCTCCCGGGCGGGCATCGCCGACCCGGATAAGCCCATCGGCTCCTTCCTCTTCCTGGGCCCCACCGGCGTGGGCAAGACGGAGCTGGCCAAGACCCTGGCCGAAGCCCTCTTCGACAGCGAGCGCAACCTGGTGCGCATCGACATGAGCGAGTATATGGAAAAATTCTCTGTCTCCCGGCTCATCGGGGCCCCTCCGGGATACGTGGGCTATGAGGAGGGCGGCCAGCTCACCGAGGCGGTCAGGAGAAAGCCCTACTCCGTGGTCCTCTTTGACGAGGTGGAGAAGGCCCACCCGGACGTATTCAACGTCCTGCTCCAGGTGCTGGACGACGGCCGGATCACTGACAGTCAGGGCCGGACGGTGGACTTTAAGAATACCATCCTGATTCTCACCTCCAACCTGGGCAGTCAGGCCCTGCTGGATGGCATCAACGAGGGCGGGGAAATCAGCGAGACGGCCCGGAACCAGGTGAACGAGCTGCTCAAGCGCTCCTTCCGGCCCGAGTTCCTCAACCGGCTGGACGAGATTGTCTTCTACAAACCCCTGACTAAGGAGAACATTACCCACATCATCGATCTGCTGGTGGAGGGACTGAACCGGCGACTGGCCGATAAGCAGCTGGCGGTTACCCTAACCCCCGCCGCCAAGAGCGCCGTCATCGAGGCGGCCTACGACCCCGTTTACGGCGCCCGCCCCCTGCGCCGCTACCTCCAGCACACGGTAGAGACTCTAATTGGATGGAAGATTATCGCCGACCAGGTGGAATCCGGCGCATCCCTCACGGTGGATGTGAGAGACGGAGAACTGGTGGTCCTGTAAGGTAAGAAATCCCCGGCACAGCTGAGATGCTGCGCCGGGGATTTTGACTGCCGGCCGGTTAAAGCCACAGCACTACTTGTTCCATCATCACAAAGTGGGCGACGCTGCCCAGGAGGATGAAGACATGGAAAATTTCATGACAGCCGAAGCGGGGGTTGTTCCGGCCCGGCCATTTTACCGCGTAGAGTATGCCGCCTATCGTGTACAGCAGGCCTCCGGCCAGCAGCCAGAAGAAGCCGGGAGCGGGCAGAGCGCGGTAGATGGGCACAATGGCGAAGATGGCCAGCCAGCCCATAAAGAGGTAGATGGCGCTGGTGAGCCACCGGGGAATGGCCAGCCTGGCTATGGTGAGTACCGACCCGGCGATGGCCAGGGTCCAAACAGCAATGACCAGAGGAATCCCTCCGCTGTGGCGCAAGGCGGTGAGACACAGGGGGGTATAGCTGCCGGCGATGAGCAGATAGATGGAGCAGTGGTCATATTTCCGCAGGGCCAGCCGCCCGGGGACGGAGATGTTGAGGCAGTGGTACAGGGTGCTGGCTGTGTAGAGGCAGACCATAGACAGGCCGTAGACGGCGAACAGTCCAAAGAGCAGCCACCGGTTCAGGGCAGCGGACTGAATCAGCAGAGCGGCGGTCCCCAATAGGGACAGGACTGCGCCCGCCCCATGGGTAATGGCTGACCAGGGCCGCAGGCCGTCGTAGGGGTCCCGGACCTCCACCCGGCGGCTGGGACGGACACTGAGGGCGGGAGCGGCGGGGAGGAGGGGTTTGACAGTAACAGCATGGGTGCGCATAGGACACACTCCTTTCCATGACAGATCAGGTTTTCGTTTTTCTTCTTATTACAGTATATCCGAAAACGGAAAAAATATCAATATAAAATATGACAAAATATAATATTGAAAATGAGATTAAATGATAAAAAACAGCGCCGGAAAAAGGCGCTGTTTTTTGGTCTTAGCCCTGAGAAATGGCACCCATGGGGCAGGTACCAGCGCAGGAGCCGCAGTCAAGGCAGGCACCGGCATCGATGACGTAGTGGTCGTCACCCTGAGAAATCGCACCCACGGGGCACCCATCTACGCAGGAACCGCAGCTGATGCAAGCGTCACTGATAACATAGGCCATGATATGTACACCTCCATTAGAATGGTATCCTTATTCTAGCACATTTTTTGAAAAATGCAATGTTTATTTTTGGGGCTTCCGAAATTTTGTAGAGACGCATCACAGAGGAGCCCCGCATTGTATTTCTGTGTCTAAAGTGGAAAAAATCCGGGCATGATGGTAACAGATTTCATTCCGAGGTGATCCAACTATGGCAGAGAGCCAATTCACATCCACCGCCCTGGGAGCCATCCGTCTGGCCCAGCAGAACGCCGCCCGCCTGGGCCACAGCTATGTGGGCAGCGAGCATCTGCTTCTTGGGCTGGCCAGCCAGGAGTTCAGCCCCGCCGCCATGGCCCTGCGGCGGACGGGGGCGGACAGTCAGGCCCTGCGCCTGGCCATCGCCCAGCGGGTGGGGACGGGTGTGCCCACCAAATCCAGCTTTCAGGGGCTGACCCCCAACTGCTGCCTGGCCATCCAGGGGGCGGTGGAGGAGAGCCGCCGCCTGGGCCAGCAGGCGGTGAATTCAGAGCATCTGCTCTTAGGTCTGCTGCGCGCCAAGGACAACGGCGCCTCCCGCCTGTTGGCCCACTGCGGGGTGGACGGGGAGAACCTGTACCGCAGCCTCACAGCCTCCCTGGGCGGGGAGGAGCCCCAGTTTCCCAAGCCCCGTGCCCGGGAGCCGGAGGGCCGCTCCAACGGGGACACCCGCCAGCTGGACCAGTGCGCCCGGGATATGACCCGCATGGCTTCGGAGGGCCGCTTAGACCCGGTGATCGGCCGGAGGGAGGAGCTGGCCCGAGTCATCCAGATTCTGTCCCGCCGGACCAAGAACAACCCCGCCCTCATCGGGGAGCCCGGCGTGGGCAAGACCGCCGTGGTGGAGGGGCTGGCCCTGGCCATCGCCGACGGCACTGCCCCCCAGCACCTGCTGGGCAAGCGGGTGTATGCCCTGGACCTGTCCGCCATGGTGGCCGGCACCAAGTACCGGGGGGAGTTTGAGGAGAAGCTGAAGCACATCATCCAGGAGGTCCGCCGGGCGGGGAACATCATCCTTTTTATTGACGAGCTCCACACCATCGTGGGGGCGGGCAGCGCCGAGGGGGCCATCGATGCCGCCAATATCCTCAAGCCCGCCCTCAGCCGGGGAGAGCTCCAGGTGATCGGGGCCACCACCATCGACGAGTACCGGAAGTATATCGAGAAGGACGCCGCCCTGGAGCGCCGCTTTCAGCCCATCACCGTGAAGGAGCCCACCCGGGAGGAGACGCTGGAGATTTTACAGGGCCTCCGTGGCCGATATGAGGCCCACCACCATCTGATTATCTCTGACGGCGCCCTGGAGGCGGCGGTGGACCTGTCCAGCCGATACCTGCCCCAGCGCTTTTGGCCCGACAAGGCCATCGACCTGGTGGACGAGGCGGCGGCCCAGGCCCGGCTGTCAGGCAAAGCCCTGCCCCCCGAGCTCCAGCGGCTGGAGGGGCGGGTGTCTCAGGCCAGCCGCCAGCTGGCCGACGCGGTGCGCCGCCAGGACTTTGAACAGGCGGCCATCCTGCGCAACGTGGAGCGGGATTTTAAGCGGGAACTGGAGGAGGACCGGGCCAAGTGGCAGTCGGGGCAGGGACAGTTTGCCGTTGAGCCCCACCACATCCAGGCGGTGCTCTCCCAGTGGACGGGGGTGCCTGTCTGCGACCCGGACGAGGCGGACAGGCGGGCCCTGGCCGGCCTGGACCAGGCCCTGCGCCGGCACATTTTGGGCCAGGACAAAGCGGTGGAGACGGTGGTGAAGGCCATCCGCCGGGGACGCCTGGGGCTGAAGGACCCCCGCCGTCCGGTGGGCTGCTTCCTCCTGCTGGGCCCCAGCGGGGTGGGCAAGACCCAGCTGTGCAGGTCCCTGGCCCGGGCCCTCTTTGGCAGTGAGGAGGTCCTGCTCCGCTTTGACATGTCCGAGTATATGGAGAGCCACACCGTCTCCCGGCTCATCGGCTCGCCCCCAGGATACGTGGGCCACGAGGAGGGGGGGCAGCTCACTGAGCGGGTGCGGCGGCACCCCTGGTCGGTGGTGCTGCTGGACGAGCTGGAGAAGGCCCACCACGATATCTGGTCCCTTCTCCTACAGGTGATGGAGGAGGGGGTACTCACCGACGCCCAGGGGCGGAAGACCGACTTCCGCAATACGGTACTGGTGATGACCTCCAATCTGGGGGCCCAGCGGTTCGCCAAGGGGAAGCGGCTGGGCTTTGCCGCCGGGGGCGAGGCGGAGCGGGAGGAGCTGGAGCGGGCGGTGCTGTCCGACGCGGGGCAGACCTTTGCCCCCGAGTTTCTCAACCGCCTGGACGCCACTCTGGTCTTCCACCCCCTCAGCGGCGAGACCTTGAACGCCATCACCCGCCAACTGCTGTCCGAGACCCGGAAGCGTCTGGACAGACTGGGCATCAATATGGCGGTAGAGGAGGAGGCCATTTCCCTTCTGGCCGGCCAGGGCAGCAGCCGGGAGTACGGCGCCCGCCCCCTCCGCCGGGCCATCGCCAATCTGGTGGAGGACCCCGCTGCCGACCTGATGCTCACCGGGCAGCTGAAAGAGGGGGATACCCTCCAGGTTTCCGCCCAGGGGGACGAGGTAACGGTGAGGCTGGTGTAATGGGAGAGCCCCGGAGCGGTTCACGCTCCGGGGCTCCGTTTTTTATATGTTATGCCTGGGGCGGACTGCATTGCAGCACAAATTCCGGCTGAGCATGAATATAAGTACCAGTCCGAATGCTTGGAATCTGCGCAGGCCAGCCCGCCTCCTTCTCCTTTGCGGTTACGCGAAGAATTCAACCTTGATCCCCATGGCCTCCAGCTGGTCCACCAGCTCGTCGGGAGGGGTGTGGTACATATTGAATGTGATGGACTTCAGGTTGGGGAACTGCTTCAGCTCCCGCTCACTGATGGCCACAATGTCAAAGTCCGCCCCATCGTCGTAGTAGTCCTCAAAGTCCAGCCACTGGGGGTTGATCTGGTAGTATACATCCAGCTCCTCGCCCACATAGAGCTCTGTCACCCTGTCCGCCAGGGAGCGGGGGATGTTCAGTGCCTGGAAGAACTGATTGCCCTGTTCAATAAAGGGCTTCAGCCGGCTGACAGACACCTTTTCCGAGATGAGCGAGACATCGCCATAAGTTTCAAAATAGTGGTCCCCGCCGTAATACTTGTCCCCCAGCAGCCCGAATTCATACATGAGCTGCTGGATTACGGCGAGCTTAAAGGGAAAATTGTCAAAGACCAGAAATTCTCCGGCGGACGCTGTGTCCGGGTTGCATTGCAGTCCCATTTTAATTCCTCTCTCTTAAATATTCGCGTGGGCCAGCTGGGGCTCCCGTTCCGCCTGAGGCTCTGGCCGGGGCCGGGCGGGCTGGTCGTGGGTGAGGCCCCTGGCGTTGGCCAGCATCAGCTTAATCCGGTTTTCCTGGTTGATCCTGGTGGCGCCGGGGTCGTAGTCGATGGCCACAATGTTGCTGTAGGGATACTCGTCCTTCAGCTTGCGGATCATCCCCTTGCCCACGATGTGGTTGGGCAGGCAGCCGAAGGGCTGGGTGCAGACGATGTTATTGGTGCCGGAGTGGATCAGCTCCAGCATCTCGGCGGTGAGCAGCCAGCCCTCGCCCATTTTGTTGCCGTCCCCCAGGTAGCCCTGGACCAGGCTGTGCAGCTCCTGGAAGGTCCCGGGGGCCCGGAAGCGGCCCGACTGCTCCAGGGCGGCGATCATGTCCCGCTGGCAGGCCTCGATGTACTTCATAAACAGGGAACAGCCCGCCTTTTTGATCCACTTGCCGCCGTAGAGTTCCACGTCGGCCACCCGATTGTAGATCTTGAAGATGATGAAGTCGGTCAAGCCGGGCACCACCGGCTCCACCCCCTCGGAGAGGAGGAATTTTTCCAGGTTGTTGTTGCCCAGGGGGGCAAATTTTACATAAATTTCCCCTACAACGCCCACGCGGATCTTGGGCTCTCCCGCCACGGGGATGGCGGCGAAATCGGCGCAGATGGCGTCAAAGTTGGCCCGCATCTGCTTCCGGCTCATGCCTTTTCCCGCCTGGAAGCCGTCTACCAGCCGCTGGGACCATGTGTCAATCATGGCATCGGCGGCCCCGGCGCTGACCTCATAGGGCCGCACCTGGTTGGCCACATTGACGATGATGTCGCCGTACATCATGGCATACACCGCCTTGCGGACAAAGGGCAGGGAGAGGGAGAAGCCAGGGTTTTTCTCCAGCCCGGACAGGTTTACCGACACCACGGGGATGTAGGCCATGTCCGCCTTCTCCAGAGCTTTTCTCAACAGGTGGATGTAGTTGGAGGCCCGGCAGCCGCCGCCGGTCTGGGTGATGAGCAGGCCCACCTTGTGGGGGTCGTAGCCCCCGTGCTTCACCGCGTCGATAAGCTGGCCAATCACTAACAGGGCGGGGTAACAGGTGTCGTTGTGGACGTATTTCAGGCCCTCGTCCACGATGCCCCGGTGGTTGGTGGTGAGCATATCCACCTTGTAGCCCTCGCACTCCAGCAGCTTCTTCATCATGCCGAAGTGGACGGGCAGCATCTGGGGCATGAGGAGGGTGTACTCCTCCTTCATCTCTTTGGTGAACAGCAGGCGTCCGGTATTGTCATAGACCAGTTTTGCCATGGTGGGAACTCCTTTCGTGTTTAAGGGGAGTATTCCGTGGAAAGAATCCCCCAGTCAGCGGCTTCGCCGCTGCCAGCCCCCTTTAACAAGGGGGCCTTTTTTGCTCCCCCTATAAGCCCCCCTTGTTAAAGGGGGGAGGGCCATGCGAAGCATGGCGGGGGGATTCCGTCATTTCTTCCGCGCCTCAATAGCCGCCATCAGAGAACGAATCCGAATTTTGACAGCGCCCAGGTTGCTGATATCGTCGATTTTCAGCTGGGTGTACAGCTTGCCGCCCCCCTCCAGGATGGAGCGCATCTCGTCGCCGGTAATGGCGTCGATGCCGCAGCCAAAGCTGACCAGCTGGATGACCTCCATATCGGGCTGGGTACAGACGTACCGGGCGGCGTTGTACATCCGGGCGTGGTAGGTCCACTGGTTCAGCACATGACGGGGGGCTTTGTCTTCCAGGTATGCGACGGCGTCCTCGGTGACCAGGACGAAGCCGTAGGAGGTAATCAGGTCGTTGATGCCGTGGTTGATCTCCGGGTCCATGTGGTAGGGGCGGCCCGCCACCACCAGAATGGGCCGGTCCTCCGCCCGGGCGCTGTCGATGTAGGTGCGGGCGGTGTTCCGCAGGTCGTTTTTATAGGCGTTGTAGGCGATGTAGGCCGACCTCACCGCCGCCGCTGTCTCCCGCTTGGGGATGTGGAACTCATTGAAGAACCACTCCCCAGCCTTGCGCTCCATATCTTTCGGGCGGTGGAGGCCGAAGTAGGGGTACAAATAGCGCACCTGCTTCAGCTCCGGGACGTTGGCCGCCAGCAGCTCGGGGTAGTAGGCCACCACGGGGCAGTTGTAGTTGTTGTCCCCCGCCCCCTCGTCGAAGTTGTAGGGCATACAGGGGTAGAAAATGGCGTCCACCCCCTCCTCCACCAGGGCCTCCACATGGCCGTGGAGGAGCTTGGCGGGGTAGCACACCGTGTCCGAGGGGATGGTGCGCTGGCCCTTCAGATAAACCTTCCGGGAGGACTCCGGGGAGAGGACCACCTCAAAGTTCAGCCTGGTGAACAGCTCAAACCAGAAGGGCAGGTTTTCGTACATGTTCAGTCCGAAGGGGATGCCGATTTTGCCCCGGGAGCCGTCTCCGTTCCCTGTTCCGTGCAGGGCCCGGAGCTTGGAATATTTGTACCGCATCAGGTCGGGCAGACGGTGGGGCTCCTCGCCTAACGGACGGGAGCACCGGTTGCCCGAGACGAACCGCCGCCCGCCGTCAAAGGAGTTCACCGTCAGGGAACAGTGGTTGGTGCACAGGCCGCAGGTGGCGGGCTTGGCGGTGTGGGCGAAGTTGTCCAGCGCCTCCCGGGACAGCAGGGCGGATTTCTCCAGATGGAGGTCCCGGGCGGCCAGGGCGGCACCGAAGGCCCCCATGCTGCCCGCGATGTCGGGCCGGGTGACCTCCCGGCCGATCTCCTGCTCGAAGGCCCGGAGGACCGCGTCGTTGTAGAAGGTGCCCCCCTGGACCACGATGTGTTTCCCTAAATCGTCGGCGGAGGCGGCCCGGATCACCTTATAGATGGCGTTCTTCACAATGGAGATGGACAGCCCGGCGGAGATATCCTCCACGCTGGCCCCGTCCTTCTGGGCCTGCTTCACGGAGGAGTTCATGAACACGGTACACCGGGACCCCAGGTTCACCGGCTTTTGGGTGAACAGGCCCAGCTTGGCGAAATCCTCAATCTCATACCCCAGGGCCTTGGCGAAGGTCTCGATAAAGGAGCCGCAGCCCGAGGAGCAGGCCTCGTTGAGCATGATGGAGTCCACCGCGCCGTTGCGGATCTTGAAGCACTTCATGTCCTGCCCGCCGATGTCAATGATGAAGTCCACGTCGGGGTCGAAGAAGGCGGCGGCCTTGTAGTGGGCCATGGTTTCCACCAGCCCCAGGTCGCAGGAGAAGGCGTTTTTGATCAGGTCCTCGCCGTAGCCGGTGACAGCGGCCCCCTTGATGACAATATGGTTTTCGTATGGCAGGCTGCACAGCCTGTAAATATCCTTCAGCTGCTCCAGCACGATGGCCACCGGGTTGCCCTGGTTGGAGTGGTAATACTGATACAGCAGATCGCCGTTGGCCGTGATAAGCACAATTTTGGTGGTGGTGGACCCAGCGTCGATGCCCAGGTAGGCGTCCCCGTTGTACCCGTTGATGGGCAGGAGGCCCGGGCCGCCGGTGCTGTTGTGCCGGGCTAGAAAGGCCTCATACTCCTCCCGGCCGGTGAACAGAGGCGGCATGGTGTCCACCACCGTGGCGGTGTTGGCGCTGTCCTCCAGCTTTTTCATCACCGTCTCAAATGGGACGGGGGCGTAGTCGGTGGCGCACAGGGCGGCCCCCATGGCGGCAAAGCAGTCGCCGTCCTCCGGGAACACGGCGTGGTCGCTGTCCAGCTTCAGTGTTTCCACGAACCGCTGGCGCAGGCCCATGAGGAAGTGGAGCGGTCCGCCCAGAAAGACGATTTTCCCCTTCAGCTCCCGGCCCTGGGTCAGGCCGGCCACCGTCTGGTCTACCACCGCCTGGAAGATGGAGGCGGCCACGTCCTCCTTCCGCCCGCCCTGGTTGAGGATAGGCTGGATATCGCTCTTGGCGAACACCCCGCAGCGGGAGGCGATGGGGTAAATTTTTTCGTGCTTCAGGCTGAGCTTGTCCAGCTCGTTGACGGTCACGTTCATCAGGGTGGCCATCTGGTCGATGAAGGCCCCGGTGCCCCCGGCGCAGGAGCCGTTCATCCGCTCCTCCAGAGCACCGCCGAAGAAGATGATCTTCGCATCCTCGCCCCCCAGCTCGATCACCGCGTCGGTGTCGGGGATGTATGTATTCACGGCGGCGGCGGTGGCGTAGACCTCCTGGACAAAGTCGATGCCGGCGGCGTCGGCCACCCCCAGCCCGGCAGAGCCGGTGATGGTGACCTTGATGTCCTGCCCGAAGAGCAGCTCCTGGATGGAATTCAGCGTCTCCAAGGCCCGCTCCCGGGTTTTGGAGAAGTGCCGCTCATAGGAGCGGAACAGCAGCTGATCCTGTTCGTTGAGGACCACCACCTTCACGGTGGTGGAGCCGATGTCAATGCCGACGCGCAAACTCATAGAAATCCCTTACCTTTTTATTTCATGCCTCACCCGATGCGGGGGGGAGAGGCCGCGCTTGACTTCTCAATGTTACATCATACTTGTTTTTTGTCGGAAAGACAACGAATTTAACAGCTTTTTAACGGGGCGAAAGGGAAGAAAAGCAGGAAATTAACGATGAGAAAGCTGACAAAAGCTACAAAACAGGGATAAAAAATGCCATACATAAAAAGAATCCCCGGCAGCCGCGGCTGTCGGGGATTCTTTTTATGCGTAAAAGAGAGATCAGGCCAACTTGGCGCCGTTGACCTTGATGCCAGGGCCCATGGTGGCGGCCACGGTGCAGCTTTTAATATACTGGCCCTTGGCGGCGGCGGGCTTGGCCTTGATGATGGCGCCCATGAGGGCAGCGAAGTTCTCACTCAGCTTCTCAGGGCCGAAGGAGACCTTGCCGATGGGGCAGTGGATGATGTTGGTCTTGTCCAGACGGTACTCCACCTTACCGGCCTTGATCTCGTTGACGGCCTTGGTCACGTCCATGGTGACGGTGCCGGCCTTGGGGGAGGGCATCAGGCCCTTGGGGCCCAGCACCTTACCCAGACGGCCCACCACGCCCATCATGTCGGGGGTGGCGACCACCACGTCGAAGTCGAACCAGTTCTCCTTCTGAATCTTCTCCACCAGGTCCATCTCGCCCACAAAGTCAGCGCCGGCGGCCTTGGCCTCGTCCGCCTTGGCGGCCTTGGCGAAGACCAGCACCCGCTGGGTCTTGCCGGTGCCGTGGGGCAGGACGATGGCGCCGCGGACCTGCTGGTCGGCGTGGCGGGAGTCCACACCCAGCTTCACATGGAGCTCCACGGTCTCGTCAAACTTGGCGGCGGCGGTGTCCACCACCAGCTTCATGGCGTCGGCGGTATCGTACAGCATGTTCTTGTCAATTTTCTTTGCGCTGTCCTGATATTTCTTTCCTCTAAACATTCCAGTCCCCTCCTTACTCGCCCACCAGGATGCCCATGGAGCGGGCAGTACCGGCGATCATGCTCATAGCGGCCTCGATAGAGGCGGCGTTGAGGTCGGGCATCTTAGTCTCGGCGATCTTGCGCACGTCCTCCTTGCTGATGGTGGCCACCTTGTTCTTGTTGGGCACGCCGGAGGCCTTGTCAAGGCCGCAGGCCTTCTTGATCAGCACGGGGGCGGGGGGCGTCTTGGTGATAAAGGTGAAGGAGCGGTCAGCGTAGACGGTGATGATGACGGGGATGATCAGGCCCGCGTCGTTCTTGGTCCGCTCGTTGAACTCCTTGGTAAAGGCGGCGATGTTCACGCCGTGCTGGCCCAGAGCGGGGCCTACCGGGGGGGCGGGAGTCGCCTTGCCCGCGGGAATCTGCAATTTTACGTATCCAGTTACTTTCTGTGCCACGAAAGAGCACCTCCTACTAAAAATGTGGTAAATTGGCGGAATGCAGAGCATTCCTCCCACGTGTACGGGAGAATCCCCCCGCCACTTCGTGGCCCTCCCCCCTTTGACAAGGGGGGCTGTCTCCCTCTGGCCCCTTGCTAAAGGGGGCTGGCACGCCGCAGGCGCGACTGGGGGATTCTTCATCCGGCCACATCCCAAATGTCCGATTTACGAATTTGCCGGTTCCACCTGGTCCAGCTCCAGCTCCACGGGGGTCTCGCGTCCAAACATGGACACCACCACCCGGACCTTGCTGTTGTCCAGGTCGATCTCGTCCACAGTGCCCAGGAAGGACTCCAGGGCGCCGTCGGTGATGCGCACGGTGTCGCCCAGCTGGTAGCTGACCACGACCTCCCGTTTCTCCACGCCTAAGGCGGCCACGTCGGCCTCGCTCAGGGGGATGGCCTTGTTGCCCTCGCCCAGAAAGCCGGTGACACCCCGGATGTTGCGCACCACGTGCCAGGTCTCGTCGTTCATTACCATCTTTACCAGCACATAGCCGGGGAACACCTTGCGCTCCACGTCCTTGGGGCCGTTGTCGGTGATCTCGGTAACCGTCTCCAGGGGAATGCTGATCTCATGGATCAACTCGTGCATATTGCGGTTTTCGACATACTTCTCGATGGTGGCCTTCACCGTGTTTTCATAGCCGGAGTAGGTGTGGACCACGTACCAGTTCGCATTGTCCGCCATCCGCGTCACCCTTTAAAGGCGCCGATGAGCAGGCCGATCGCCTCGCCGGCCACAAAGTCGAACAGGGCAATGACGATGCCGACTACGATCACACAGGCGATGACGATGAGGGTGTTGTTGATGGTCTGCTTGCGGGTGGGCCACTGGACCTTCTTCAGCTCGCTCTTCATGTCCCGGAACCACTTGCCCATGCGGGCGAAGAAGCCGGGCTTGGCATTCTTGTCGGACTTTTTATCCTTCTTGGCGGCCTGGACGGCCTTTTCGTTCTCAGCCATTACTTACCCTTCTTTCATTTTGGCCGTTGCGCCAATCACTTCGTCTCATTGTGAACGGTGTGCTTCCTGCAGAAGGGGCAGTATTTGTTCAACTCCAGACGGTCGGGGGTATTCTTCTTGTTCTTAAAGGTATTGTAGTTTCTCTGCTTGCACTCAGAGCACCGCAGGGTGATCTTAATGCGCGCGCCGGCTTTTGCTGCCATTTGTTCGGCACCTCCTTTTTTATTTGACGGGCCATAAAAAAACCGGATACGGCCTGTCTTTTGCCGAATCCAGCCTGAAAGGGCGCGGTGACGCGCCTCAAAAACACGGTGGAAATTCGGCTGCTGCCTCCCTGTGTCCTGAAACAGGTGGAGGGGTCCGCCCCCGGACACCGCATCCGGACAGCAGAAAAAAGCCCCTTTTCACAGGTATCGACTACTATATCACGCCTGTCCCTCGCCGTCAAGAGCTTTTTTGCCCTTTCCATTAAAATTTTGTGAAGATTGGAGTGGTTGGGTAAAATAGGTTTGCATTCCCCGGGCAGGTGTGGTATACTCCCTATTCAAATATACCCGCTTTTGGGAATATTAACCGTCTGCGCGGCGTGCAGGGGCGCAATGTGCCCCCTGCAAAAGTACATCAATGCAAATCAGAATAAAAGGAGTCGATTTTTCCCCTATGGAAATAGACAGTACCAGTATCGCCATGCTTATTACCCTGCTCATTCTGGTGGTCCTGTCGGCCTACTTCTCGGCCACTGAGACCGCGTTTACCTCTTTAAACCGCATCCGCCTGAAGACCCGCGCCGACAACGGCAGCCGCCGGGCCGCCAAAACCCTGGCCCTGGCGGAGGAGTATGACAAGCTGCTGTCCACCATCCTCATCGGCAACAACATTGTCAACATCACCGCCACCACCGTGTCCACCGTGCTGTGCACCCGGTGGTTTCACCAGTACGGCCCCACCGTGGCCACCGTGGCCCTCACTATTATCATTCTGGTCTTCGGTGAGATTACCCCAAAGAGCATGTCCAAGGAGCGGCCGGAGGACTTCGCCATGTTCGCCGAGCCTCTGCTCAGGCTGTTTATGGTGGTCTTCACCCCGTTAAACTTCCTGTTCAGCCAGTGGAAAAAGCTGATGAGCCGGGTCTTCCGCGCCAAGGGGGACGACGGCATCACCGAGGAAGAGCTGGTGGGCATGGTGGATCAGGCCCAGACCGAGGGCGGCCTGGACGAGCACGAGAGTGACCTGATCCGCAACGCCATTGAGTTCAACGACCTGGAGGTCTCCGAGCTGCTCACCCCCCGGGTGGACCTGGCTGCCGCCGAGGAGGAGAGCACCATGGAGGAGCTGGCCTCCCTCTTTGCCGAGACAGGCTACTCCCGCATCCCTATCTACCATGAGACCATTGACAACATCGTGGGCTTTGTCCACGAGAAGGACTTTTACGCCGCCCGGCACCGGGGGGAGACTATGGTGTCCAACCTCAAATCCCCGGTGTTCTACACCACTGGCAACACCAAGGCCTTTGAGCTGCTGCGTATTTTGCAGAAGAACAAGGTACACATGGCGGTGGTGGTGGACGAGTACGGCGGTACCCAGGGCATCGTCACCCTGGAGGACATCCTGGAGGAGCTGGTGGGTGAGATTTGGGACGAACACGACGAGGTCATCGAGATTTTCCAGAAGCAGCCCGACGGCAGCTACCTGATCGCCTGTTCCGCCGACCTGGACGATATGTATGACCTGTTCCAGGTAAAGGGGACCTGCGACGCCGCCACCGTCTCCGGCTGGGTGCTGGAGCAGGTGGGGCGGGTGCCCGAGGCAGGGGACCACTTCACTGCCGAGGGGCTGGACGTCACCGTCACCAAGGTGGAGCACCGGCGGGTGCTGGAGATCCAGGTGCGGGTCCTGGCAGAGGACGGAGAGAAATAGCGAGAGCCTCCGGCTGAACGAGGTGTCAGCCGGAGGCTTTTTTTACCGCTCCCAGGGCGGGACCGGGTCGAAGAGGATCCACTCGCCGTTCATCAGCACCACCAGCTTCTGCTCCTGGCCGATCTCCACCAGGGCATACCGGGCGCTCAGGTCCTGGGAGAAGTTGGTCTGACCGTCCGTCTCCGGCAAAGTGTTGATATAGCCGGTGACGGTCCGCTGCGCGCTCTCGTCCACCTCCGCCGGAACGGGGGTGCCGGTGGACCAGTAGAGTACGCCGTCCACCATGATGGCGGGCCATTCAGAGGGTTGGGGCACCGCGCCGGCGGAGCTGTCGCAGTCCGGCGGCTCGGTGGGCATGGCGCTTCCGCCGGCCGCGCTTCCTTCCGCTGAGGGGGGGCTCACCTGGGCGGGTGGTGTGCTGCCGTTATAGGAGCTGGAGGGGTCTCCGCCGGAGAGCAACGGGCCGGCGCTGCCGACGCCCCTCTGGATGTGAGTTACCCCATAGCCCAGGGCCAGCACCACCGCAAGGCAGGCAGCCCAGCCCAGCCAGTGCCGGTGATCGGGCCGCGCCCTTTGGGGCACGGGATACTCCGCCTCCTGGATCAGGTCGTCGTCCAGCAGGCCCACGGCGTCCATCAGATGTTCCGGTGTCATACCGCCACCCCCTCCCGCTCCAGCTCGGCCCGCAGCTTCTGCCGCGTCTGATGGAGCTTTGATTTTACCTGCCCGGCGCTCAGGCCGAAGCGCCGGCCCAGGTCCTCCAGGGATTCCAGGTGGAAGTACCGCCGAATGAAGAGCTTCCGCTCCAGCTCGGGCTGGCGGCGGAGAAAGGCGGAGATTAGGGCTGCCGTCTCCCTGGCCTCCAGCTCCTCGTCGGGGCGGCGGCGGTCGGGCAGGCAGTCCTCCAGCTCATGGAGGGCCACCTCCACCTGACTGCCCCCCCGCTTGGCCGCCTTATTCCGCCGCCACCGGTCCAGAGAGAGGTTACGGGTCAGCTTGCCGAAGAAGGCAGACAGAATACTCGGCCGCTGGGGCGGCATGGCGTTCCAGGCCCGGAGCCAGGTATCGTTGACGCACTCCTCCGCGTCCTCCTCCCGGTCCAGGATGCGCCTGGCGATAGCGGCGCAGTAGGGGCCGTATTTCTCCTCACTGGCCGTGATGGCCTGCTGAGACCGGGCCCAATACAGGTCGATGATTTTGTCGTCTTCCATAGGGGACGCCTCCCTTTTTCTCTAACAGCGATCCATTGCAGGGGCGCACAGTGTGCGCCCCTACACCCGTATAGACGCAAAAACCGCGCCAAAGGTTTCATCTTTGACGCGGTTTTTTGGAAAAATTTTAAGCCAACGGCTCAAAGTCAGAGGCGGGGTGCTTGCACAGGGGGCAGATATAGTCGGCGGGGAGCTCGTCCCCCTCGTAGACGTAGCCGCACACCTTGCACACCCAGCGCTTTTTCTCGCTGGGGGCGGCGGCGGGCTTGGGCTTAATGTGGGCCTGGTAGTAGGAATAGGTGGCGCTGGGGGCAGAGGACAGCGTGCCGCCGTCCAGCACGTCGGCCAGGAACAGGGTGTGGGTGCCCAGGTCGGTGGCGGACACTACCTTGCAGCTCATCCAGGCGTTGACGCCCTGGGTGACGTAGGGGATGCCGTCTGCGTCCTTCCTGACGTGGGCCTCAAAGCCGGCGAACTTGTCCGTGTCCCGGCCCGACTGGAAGCCGAACCGCTGGAACAGGTCAAACCCGGCCTCCTCCGACAGGATGGACAGGGTGAACCGGCCCGTTTCCAGTACCATATCGTGGGTGTAGTTGCTCTTGTTCACAGCGCAGACGATGCGGTTGGGAGTGGTGGTCACCTGAATAGCGGTGTTGGTGATGCAGCCGTTGTCCTTGTCCCCCCGGCGGGCGGACAGGACGAACAGGCCGTAGCTCAGGGAGTACATGACCTTGCTGTCCATATACAGATCCTCCTTCATTTTTCACGGGCGCGGCCCTGGGGGCACGCGTGCGCTATGTTATGTCCAGTTTACCACAGCTTTCCCCAAAAGTCTAGAAACAATCCGGGGAAGTTGATTGAAGCCCTCCCTGGGGTTAAATCAGGGTAGAGGAGGTGATAAAGTCGGCCAGGGACCAGTTCAGGTGTGCTTCCAGCTGGGTGCGGATCTGGTCAATGTCACGCCCTTTATTTTGCTGGTCATTTTAACGGTTCCCATCGGCTACGCCATCGGCATGGCTACGCTTGTTACGCTGGTGCTGTTTTCCAATACGCCTTTGGCCCTTATCACGCAAAACGCCATCACCGGCGTGGACTCCTTCCCCCCTGATGGCCATCCCATTCTTCATGCTGGCCGGAAACCTGATGAGCAGCGGCGGCGTGGCCAAGCGGATTGTCAACTTTTGCGATACGCTGCTGGGATGGATCACCGGCGGACTGGGTATCGTAACCACGCTGGCCTGTATGTTCTTTGCGGCCATCTCGGGCTCTGCCATGGCGACAACCTCCGCCATTGGTGGCTTTATGATCCCGGAAATGGAGGAGCGGGGCTATGACCGGGCCTTCAGCGCCGCCCTGGCCGGCGCTGCCGGGACCATCGGCGTGATTATTCCCCCCAGCATTCCCTTTGTCATCTATGCGGGAGCTGATTGGGCTGGATGCCGAGCCCTTTATCATCGGTGCTATGGGCAGCCATGGCGGCGGTACGGTGGAGGGCCAGCTGGAAATCCTGCATGAATACGGCATTACCCAGGAGGCCATGGGGGTTCCGGTAATCGCCAGCAACGAGGTAACCCTCCTGGGCCAGACCAGCCGGGGGATTCAGGTCTATTTTGACAGCCTTTGCCTCCGGGAGGCAGACCTGATTATTCCCATTAACCGGGTCAAGCTGCACACTGATTTTGTAGACACCATCCAGAGCGGAATGTGCAAGATGCTGGTCATCGGGCTGGGCCATCATAAGGGCTGTACCGCCATCCACGAGGCTAACTTCAGCTATTTCGGCGAGACCCTGAAAGAGGCCGTCCGACTGATCCTCTCCCAGGCCCGAGTGGGCTTTGGGGTTGCCATTATGGAGAACGCCTACGACCAGACCTCTCTCATTGAAGCGGTGCCCGCCCGGCAGATGCTGGCGCGGGAGGCCCAACTGGTGGAACTGGCCAGGGAGAATATGCCCCTGCTGATGATTCCGGAGATTGACGTGTTGGTGGTGGAGCGGATTGGCAAGGACATCTCTGGCGCAGGCTATGACCCCAATATTTTGGGAAAGAGCTATATTTTGGATGAATTTGTCCTGCCGGTGCCGAAGATCAACCGGATGGTCCTGCTGGACGTGAGCGAGGCCTCCCACGGGAACGCCATTGGAATGGGGATTTTTGACATCACCACCCGGAAGGTCTTTGATCAGCTGGCACTGGAACCCATCTACGCCAACGGGATTGCCCTGAAGTGCCTGGATGACTGCAAGATTCCCCTGGTGGCCAGGGATGAAGCGGAGGCGATCCGTATCGCCATCCGCGTCCTGCGGGACAACGACCCCAACTGTCTGAAGATTGTAAAGATTAAGGATACGCTGCATCTGGAGGAGATTCAGGTCTCGGAGGACCTGCTGGACGTGGTACGGCAGGACAGCCGGATGGAGCTGCTTGGCCCGGTCGGCGCGACCTGAATAAAAAAACAGGATGGGAGCCCCCGCAGAGGATCCCATCCTGTTTTTTTGCCGTTTTACCGCGGCAGAGTCAAAAAGCCGGACGCCCACTCCAGGTGCAGCCGCAGGGCCTCAGACAGGGCGGGAACGTCCTGCCTGCGCATCAGCGCCAGGATATTCAGGTGCTGGAGCACACTCTCCTGGATGTTGTTCAGGGCCTCGATGGAGAGATACTGGTAGCGCTTCATGTTAGAGATGTTGCTGCGCATGATGGTTTTGAGGTAGTTGTTCCGGCATCGCTCCACAATCAGCTCGTGAAGCTCCCAGTCCAACTGGGAGAACTCCATGGAGTCGGGGGGGTGCCCGGCCTGGCACTGGGAGAGAAACCGGCGGAAACGTTCCTCCAGCCGGTTGATCTCCTCCTGCGTGATATGGAAGACGGAGGTCTTGATGGCCTGCAGCTCCAGCAGGCAGCGGACCTCATAGAGGTCCTCCATATCCTTGGAGGACAGGGGCTTGACATAGGCACCCACCCCGTTGCGGATATCCACCCAGCCCTCGCTGGCCAGGGCGCGCAGCGCCTCGCGCACGGGGGTGCGGCTCATGTCCATGTCGGCCGCCAGCTGGTTCTCGCTCAGAACGTCTCCGGGGAGGATCCTGCCGTTCAGCAGGGCGTCCTTGATCTGGTTGTAGGCCTGTTCTGAGAGGGTGGGTTTGCGGTTGGCTTGCAGCATATTGCAATCACTCAATTCCGATCAGTTTTGCACCGGAGCGGTGGGAGAGGACAAGGTCAGGCCGGAGCGTTCAGACTGTCCTGGATCACTTGGCACACCCTGTCTGTCAGCATGTCCAAAAACGCCCTGCCCAGCTCCGGGGTGGAGCCGGTGGCGTCCCCCAGAATGCCGCAGGGCGACAGCTGAAGCATGCCCTGAGAAAACAGCTTATCCGCCACGCCGTCCCGGTCCGCGTCCACGTAGCCCCGGACCGCCCGGGACATGTCCACACAGTCCGGCTCCAGCGAGAGCACGATAGAGGTCTCAAAGCGGCAGGCATGGCCGCCGCACGCCCCCTCCTCATAGCCGTATCTGCGGTCGGCCTGGGTGCAGACGTCGGTGTAGGCCTCCAGGGAAAAGGGGCTGATGAGGTTGACGCCGGGATACCGGGGAGCCAGCTCTTTCGCCACCTGGGCCAGTGTGGCAAAGTTGCCGCCGTGGGAGGAGAGCAGGATAATATTCCGAAAGCCGTGCTTGACATAGCAGGCCACATAGTCCTCCACCAGTCCCCGGAAGACCTCGGGCCGAAGGGTCAGGCTGCCGGGGTGGTTCATGTGGTGGACCGAGAGGCCGGGGCGGATCACCGGGGCCACCAGCGCATGCCCGATGCGCCGGACCACTTGGCCGCAGAGGGCCCGCCCAATGATGTAGTCCGTACCCTCGGCCAGGTGAGGGCCGTGCTGTTCGTGGGAACCGGCGCAGATCAGTACCGTGTCAAACCCCTGGTCCATAGCCTCCTTGATTTCCGCCCAAGAGAGGTCCTCCATAAAAAGACTTCGCATTGTGTTGTCATCTCCTGTTTCATGTGTCGTCATCTCCGGTGCCGGAGGGCGGCCGTTATCCGCAATGGAATGAATTCAGAGGAAAAACTTTATGAGCGGGATCTTGTTCGGAAATGGTCCGGCTTATTCCACCTCGGCGATCAGTTCCACCTCCATGCAGATATTCAGAGGGAGGGAGCTGACTGACATGGCGCACCGGGCGTGTTTTCCCCGCTCACCGAACACCTTCACCAGCAGGTCGGAGGCGCCGTTGATGACCTCGGGCTGCTGGGTGAACTCCGGCGTGCTGTTCACATAGCCGTGGACGGAGACGATGCGCCGCACCCGATCCAAATCGGTCACGGCGGTTTTCAGAATGGAGATCAGGTTGACCGCCGTCTGTTCCGCCGCCCGCTTGGCCTCCTCCATGGAGATGGTGTCCCCCACCTTGCCCAGGTAGGAGGTGTACTGTCCCTGGATGCTGGGGCCCTGGCCGGAGATAAATACCAGGTTTCCGCTGCGGACATAGGGGACGTAGCTGCCAATGGGCTTGATGTCCAGATAGAGCTGGTGCCCCAGCCCTTCCAGGATTTGTTCCGGGCTCATGATCTGCTCCTTTTCGCCGCTCACTCCAGAATCTCCACGTAGCCCTCGTCGGCGTTTACCACCACCGTGTCCCCATCCTTCACGGTCTCATAGAACTCGGGGGGCAGGCGGTCCACCATGGGCAGCTCCATGATGATGGCACCGGCCACGATGACAGGGTCCGGGTCCTGAATAATCAGGCCGGCGGGCATATTGTGGAAGCGGTCCAGGTGATACAGGCCGTCCTGCTGGACCACAGAGCTGCCCTTTCCGCCGGGGAAGACCAGAATCTTCCGGGCAATGATCCGGCCCTCCAGATGGTGGTTTTTCTCCTCCATCATGCCGTCCTCGGGGCGGACCTGGTAGAACATGATGCGGTCTTTGGAGACAATGGCCTCAGCCTGGGCTTTACCCTCGGAAATCTTGTGGCAGGAAAATCTCATGTCAGTTCACCTCTCCAGTCAGAGCGGCCTGAATGCAGGTGTCCAGGTCGCGGATCATAAAGTGAATGCCCCGGCGGCGGGGGTAGTAGGCGCACTTGGGGGACTCGGTGATGCCCACCTTGCCCTTGAGGTAGTGCCAGCAGGGCTGGTCGGGGCAGGAGTCGGGGATGATCTCCGCTCCGGCGGCGGAGAGGATATCGGCGATGCCCATCCGCTCGGCCATCTGGTCAGCGTGGCTGGACACCAGGATGTACATGGGAACGGCCAGCTTTTTGCCCTCGATGTGCTTGGCGATGTACATGGCCTCCTCCAGGGTGAAGTGGGGGCAGCCGAACATGGCGAAGTCGATTTTGCCGCCGGGGGCCTCATCGCTGAACTTCTCCTCAAACTCTTTCAGGTCCTTGTCGGTGATGACCACCTCATGTTTGGGCTTTTTGCCCCCCAGGGCGGTCTCCAGGTCGGGGGCCTCGGGGGTGAAGCCCACGATGTGGTACATGCCGTAGGCGCCGGAGGTGTTCAGCTGGGCGCCCAGGTTGCGCAGGGCCTCGGGCGTGATGACCTTGGGCAGGCCGGTGAACACAGGGATTCCCTCGCCGATCTTGTCCCCCATCATGCCCAGCAGGTGGTACTCATAGGCGGACTTCATATCGGCCTCCACATGGACCACAATGTCGCCCTTCCGGTTCTCGTCCAGCAGCAGGCCGTATTCAGGCACACAGCCGGTGACGGCGGCACACAGGGCGCTGTTGGCGCTCTCCCGGTTGGACCGGGCGCCCCAGACGGCGTTGACATAGGGGGTGGCGCTGGACTCGGAGAAGGCGCACACCTCGCCGAAGTTGGGCACGTTGGTGGCGATGTAGGGGGTGCAGTTGTAGGACAGCACCGCGCCCAGCCCCCGGTAGGCGGCATCGGTGCGGCGCATGTGGTCGGCGTCCGACTCCTCCACAGGGTGGGCGCACTGACCGGTGAAGTGCCCCAGGCAGAAGCCGGGGTTGACGGTAGGGGCCACCCGGCAGTGGGCCCCGGCCTTCAGCAGCTTCTCGGCGAACCACAGATCGCCGGCCTGGTTGCTCAACGCCACATGGGCCCGCTTGATGGGGACCATGCGGGGGGCGTCGAAGCACTCCCCGATGCCCACTTGAATTTTCATGGCATAGGCGGCCCCTTCGCCAAACTTGCCATCCAGCATAGCCTGCTGGTCTTGGGTCAAAATCATTGCGGTTTCCTCCTTAATATCACATATTTCATCTCATCTCAGCGATGAGAAGGGGACAGGGGGTTCCTCCGCCAGGGAGAGCCTGGCATCGGCCTCCACGGCGGGGAGCAGGGCCTGGGAGACCTCCAGGTACTCCAGGTGCAGAGTGTTCCGGATGCGGATGAGCTTGGGATTGTCCCGGTCGATGCCCCGGCAGCACTTCAGGGCCACCCGGATGGCGGTCTCCTCGTCCTCCACCGTGCAGGGGAGGGCGGCGTCCACCAGGCAGTTGCAGGCCACGGCGTTGGCGTACATGGCCTCAAAGTCCAGCTGACAGGCCACCTGCCTGGTAATCACGTCAAACAGCCCCACGCCGATGCCATTGCCGTGGCTGGCGGGGGTCACATCGGTGAGCACCAGCTTTTGATAGCGGGGGATGGGGAGGGTGAAGGTCTTCAAAACCGAGCTGCGCCCCAGGATATTGGGGTCGAAGCCGGCCCCCGACACGTCCTTTCCGATTTCCCGGCACACGATGACGTCGGCCTCGGGGAGCATGATATAGGGCATACGGGTCCTGGCAATCTCCAGCAGCTCCTTTTCACGCCGGATCAGGCGGGAGGCAGGAACCGCCTCGATGAGGCAGGTCTGGTCGTAGGCGTTCTCCACCAGCGCGAGGCCGAACCCCACGGGCGCCCTGGCCAGAATGACCTGGGCGATCTCCTCAATGGCTGCGGAGAAGTGGTCCGGGCTCTCCTCGTGGACGGCGGAACAGCCCCTGTGGTTGCCCAGGCCGATGACCAGCATTTTGCACAGGCCGCTCTGGATCGGGCCCACAAAGTCGGTGTGGAGCTTGACCCGGTTGATGGGGACGATCAGGTCGGCCTGGAGGGCGGTCCGGTCGAACCAGATGGGCTGGCCGTTGCGGCGGTCTCCCAGGCGGAGGGTGTCCACATCGGTGACCACCGGGACACCCAGGTTCTTCTCCGTGATCCCATAGCTGGCCAGCACCTCCCGCTGCCCCTCCGGGGTTCCTCCGCCATGGCTGCCCATGGCGGAGAGGATAAAGGGCCGGGCCCCCAGCTCCTTCAGGCCGGAGACCACCGCCCGCACAATGGGAAGGAGGTTTCGAATCCCCCGGCTGCCCACCGCCACTGCGGTGCGGGCGCCCGGCTTGACCAGCGCGCGAATCTCCGGCCGGGCGAGCTGAGACCGCGTTTCGGCGGCCGCGTCGGACAGCTGCTGGCGGTTGAACTGCTGCCGGACCCGGAACATGGGGGGCAGGGGACGGCGGAGGTCTTCCGGCAGTAAGATAGGCATGGCGCTCCCCCTTTCACAAGCTGGATACATGCTGTATACAGGTTACATATTCTACTATATCAGCATGAAGGATAATTTGTCAACTGTTTTTTGCATGCTTTTCTACTATATCGGAGGATTCTGCCGTAAAAAAAAGTTGACATTGTAGACCAACCGTGCTATGATAGGTCTACAAAATAGACCAAAGGAGCGATTTGAATGGAGGATGTCAACCTGACTAACAGCGAGTGGTACGTGCTGGACTGCCTGTGGGCCCGCTCGCCCCAGACGGTGATGGAACTGGTTGCCGCGCTGAACCAGCGTCTTGGCTGGGCCAAGAGCACCACCATCACCACCCTGCGGCGTATGGAGGCCAAGGGACTGGTCCTGTGCACCGTGGAGGGCCGGGCCAGGCACTATACCCCCAACCTCCAGCGGGACCGGGCCGTCCGGGGGGAGACCCGTTCCTTCCTGGACAAGGTCTACCGGGGGAGCGTAGGGCTGATGGTGTCCGCCCTGGCGGAGGACAAGGCCCTGTCCAAGGCGGAAATTGACGAGCTGTATGAAATTTTGCGGAAAGCGGAGGAGGGACAGAGATGAAATTATTGACAGAATGGGCGGTCACCTCCGGCGTTCTGATTCTGATTGTGCTGGCGGCGCGGTGTTTGCTCAAGGGCCGGCTGTCCGCCCGGCTGAAATACGCCCTGTGGGGGGTGGTCCTCCTGCGGCTGCTGGTGCCCTTCCAGGTGGAACTGCCCGCCCCGGTTTCCGACGCTCTGCCGGTGCTGGCCTCCAATCTGGCCCCGGAGGTGGGACAGTGGGAGGAGCCATCCATCCCTGTGTTCCCTGAGCGGAGCAAACCTGTTGCCGAGTTCAATCTTGACATTGAAACCACACTAGAGCCGGGGGATATCTTATCCTACTCAGACGTAGTGGGCTGTCTGCGGCGAGAAGGGGAGACAATTACCTGGTACCGCTATATCCTGTCCCCGGAACAGATTGTTCTTGCCCTGTGGCTGGTCGGGACCGGACTGGCCGGGGCGGTTATGCTGGCCGCCAACCTTCGCTTTTATGGTCGGCTGAGAAAGCGGCGGGAGCGGTTGGAGGGCGTTGACGCCCCCATCCCCGTCTATACGGCGGTGGGCCTGCCCTCCCCCTGCCTGGCCGGGGTGCTCCGGCCCGCCGTCTATGTGACCCCAGGGGCGGCGGAGGATGAGACCGCCCTGCGCCACATCCTGGCTCACGAGCTGACCCACTACGCACACAAGGACCACCTCTGGTCCCTGCTCCGGTGCTTGGCCCTGGCCCTTCACTGGTACAACCCCCTGGTGTGGCTGGCGGTGGGGCTGTCCAAGCAGGACGGCGAGCTGGCCTGCGACGAGGGGGCGGTGGCCCGGCTGGGGGAGGGGGAGCGCGTCCCCTATGGCCGCACCCTGGTGGATATGGTGGCGGCCCGGTCCCCGCGGCCCCGTGACCTGCTGTCCTGCTCCACCGCCATGACGGGCGGGAAGAAGTCCATCCAGCAGCGGGTGTCCGCCCTGGTGAAGAAGCCGGAGACAGTGAAGACCGCCCTGTTCGCCGTGATTGCTGTCGTCGCTCTGTCTGCTGTGTTCGTCTTTGCGGAGCGGGAGGAGGCGGTTCGGAACTTATATGGTCCGTACCGGTATCAGGTAAGTCATACCCAGGCGGTTCAGTTCTCCCCATCCCTCCTCTCCAGCCAGCTCTACCCCGACGCCATCACCGACCCCGACCTGCTGGAAAAGGCCCTGGAGATTTTGGACTCAGCCGCCGACCTGCTGAATACCCCCGAGGAACTGGGGCTTGATCTGTCTGAAGCCCCCTTCACCTCGCCCCGCGTCACCCTGCTGGAGAACCTGGACGACAGCACAAGCGGGCACACCTATCTGCTGTACACCGTCCGCGCCGTCAACAGGGACTTGTGCCTGCTGGTCACACCCGCTGAAATGGGCGCGGAGTCCTACCGTGTGGCAGGGATACTGGACGTCTCTGCCCCGGTGGGCCTGGAACTGCTGGCCCGGCAGCAGCGCTACCGGGAGCGGGAGGACCTGACCCTGGCCACCGGCAACGTGGGACTGTCCTTCTTGGACCTAACCCCCGGCAAGGAGCAGGTGAAAGAACAGACGTTCATTGTCCAAGAGGCTTTAGCCGATATCTCCTACTCGCTAACCTACGAAAGTCCGGTCCTCACTCTGGATTTTGGCCTGCGTACAGCGGACGGTACGGAAGTTGTTTGTCGTACGGCCTATGGCGGTGTTGCCAATGGCACGTTTGAGGGCGTTCCTGCCGGTGCCTATCAGATATTCGTGCGGAATATGGGCGACCTGAACGATTACACGCAGTTCCCAACCTATCAGCCAGAATCAGGCAGAGACAACGCCACTGGGGCCGTTAATTTCCGGATTATTGAGGTGAAAAACCAAAACGGGTCCTTTAAACCAGGACTACAGACAGAACCGGAACGGGTTCACCCAGTCACCGGCAACTAAAGCGTATCCCCGGCGGATTGAATCCGCCGGGGAATTTTTGCCGGCTGCTTTGGGAAAGCACTTGCGGGGTGGGGCGCTTTGAGGTACAATGGACGTGCAAATCTTTGTGAAGGAGGCATAACCCCATGGCGGAAAATATTCCTGGCCTGATTCGGTACAACCGGAGCCAGTGTATGCAGTGCAAGATCATCAGCGAGGTCAAGGAGTACCACGGCCTGGACCTGACAAAATGTCCGGAGGGAAAGGAGCTGCTGTTGAAGGGGGAGTTCTTTCAGTGGCGCTGCCCCCAGTGCGGCCTGGAGGCGGATATCTCTTGGCCCTGCTGGTACTTCGACCCGGCGGCCGGGCTGGGGGTGGCTCTGGTCCCTGACATGGATTCCTCCGAGGGGGAGGACGCCCTCCGGACCATGAACCGGAACCTGGATGGCCTGGTCCGGCCCGATATGATGCGCCGGGCGGTGGGCAATTTCTACGCCATGCAGGAGGTAGTACGGGTCCGGGACCTGGGCCTGGACGACCGGGCGGTCCAGCTGGTAAAGCCCCTCATCATCGGCCAGCTCCAGTCCCAGGGCGAGGTGGTGTGGAACGGCTTTTTCCAGGGGGTGTCCACCCCCGACCCCGCCGAGGAGCCCCTTCACGCCGTCCTCTACGCCTCCATCGGCCCGGACAAGGCCCCGGAGTACGGCCGGCCGATCTACTGGTATGACATCCACCTCACCAACCGGACCGTGGTCCACACCGGGGTGAATGAGGTGGTCTTCCAGATGTGCCAGCGGATGCTGGACCAGATGGGGGTTCCGGCTGACGACGGAAGGTTCCACCTGTATGACCTGAATTGGGCCATCAGCTGCCACAACCAGATGCAGCAGCAGTGAGGAGGAAAGGGTAATGTTTGACTTTTTTAAGAAGAAGGACAGCCGTGACAACGCCGCCGCCGGCGCGTCCCGGGCCAAGGGCCAGCCGGTCCCCCAGGACCCCTGGGCCCGGGCTGAAGTCCTGATGGATCAGGGCAAAACTGCCGAGGCCCTGGAGTACTTTGCCCAAACGGCCATCCAGACCCGGGACCTGTCCCACATGGATATGGCGGAGCGCTGGCTGGGCAGCCAGGCCCTGCTGGACAAGGCGGGGGAGGAGGCGGTGTGCCTCTTTGTGGCCTACCTCACCCAGGTGCTGGACCCGCTGGAGCCGGTCCGGCGCCAGCGGCTGTGGGAGGGCTGTCTCAACGCCCTGCGGGCCCTGGGGGACAACACCGCCCCCCGGCAGGACGCCACCAACCGTTACACCGCCGAGTGCATCCTCCTGCGCCACATGGGCCGGATCGAGGATGCCCTGAAGGCGGCTCAGGAGGGGATATCCCGGCACAAGGCGGCTTCCTGCTACACCTTCGCCGGCGTGTGCTGTCTGGATCTGGACGACCCCGAGGGGGCGGAGGACTATGTGAAGGAGGGCCTGGAGCTTGACCCCAGGAATCTGGCCCCCTGCAACGACCTGGCCGACTATTTCCTGCGGGTGAGGAATCTGTCCAAGGCCATTGAGTATTACGCCCTGGTCACCGACCGGGGAGACCAGCAGGATGCGGAGTGGGCGGAGCCCTCCCTGCTGTTCTGCCGCTGGCTGGACAGCGGCGACCCCGCCTGGCTGGAGCGGCTGGTGCTGTGCGCCGCGTCCAAGCCCCAGAATCAGCGGGGGAGCGAGCTGTGCCAGTGGGCCCGGGAGGAGCAGCTGGTTCCCTATGTGGAGCGGTTCTTCCCCAGCTGGGACGCCACCGTGAAGATGATCCCCAACTTTGTCGCCAAGGGCACCGGCGGGGAGGTCAAGCTGGTCCTCAGCTGTGAGGAAGCGGCCAGCGCTGCCAACGCCGTGCGGCTGGCCGTCACTGAGTACGGGAAAAAGTCCGGCGGGATTCACCTCATTGTCAACGCGGTATCCGACCCGCCCCTGGACAGCAGCCTGATCCCCGACGGGGTGCGGCTGTGGAACTACAGCCCGGACCACAACCCCAGTCCGGCGGTGGAGCCGCCAAGTGACACCGCCCGGATGCGGGTCAAGGAGCTGGCCCGGTCCCCCTTCCACCTGGGGGAGTGGTACAACCGAGCAGGGTCGATGTGCGAGGGGCTGTCCTTTGACGACCTGTACGGCTGCATGGTCTATCCCCCTGAGCCCGACGACATGCGCATCCCGGCAGACCAGTGGCTGCTGCGGGTGCAGTTTGCCGCGGTGTGCCTGCTGGCTCAGCTGGGGAAGGACGACAGCCGGATGCCCTCCCCGGAGCTGATAGTTTACGGGGGTAAGCTGCCCTCCTATGAGCTGACCCGCATCTGCCTGGGCCAGCTGGACTGGCCGGTAATCCCCGCCCTTACCCTGCTGGCCTGGCAGGCCAAGGAGGGTCTGGCGGACCGGGAGCAGGCCCTGGGGGTGCTGTCTCTGCTGAAGACCCGGGTGCCGGAGCACGACTACTGCTTCTTCGAGCACGCCCTGGCCTGTGCCCTGTCCTGGTTCCCGGGGGAGAGCGAGAAATTTCATCAGGAGATGCACCAATGGCGGCGTATGCTGGAGGAATAACCGAATCAGGAAGGGGCCGGACTTTTGTCCGGCCCCTTTGCCGTCAATCCGCTTCCAGCGCCTGGAACACCCGCCGGGATCGCAGGGCCACCAGCGCTGACAGGATGGCCGCGCCCATCAGCACCGCCCAGGGAGACAGGCGGTCGAACAGGACGCCGTATCCCGCCTGCCCCAGAGGGGATGCGCAGTTGGCCACCGCCTGGATGCAGGCAATCACCTTGCCCAGCAGCTGGCCGGGCACCTGGGACTGGACCAGGGTGAGCATCACCACGGTAAACAGCATGGCGGCGGCCATGGCAGCCATAGCCATCCCGGTAATCAGCCAGTAGCTCACCGCCGCGGGCACCCCGGGGAGGACGGCAAGCCCCATAAAACCCGCCACCCCGGCGCAGGCCAGCAGGCACACCGACCCGTGCCGGGGCTTCAGCCGTGGGCCCAGTACTCCGGCCAGCATTCCGCCCATCAGTCCGCCAAACCCCATGACCGCCTGGGTCAGGCCCAGGTAGGCGTCGCTCATGTCCAGCACCTGGGCCACAATGGCGGGGATGCCCACAATCATCACCGCCGACAAAATCAGGTTGAAGGCGGACAGCACCAGGGTCACTCGCAGAAAGATCGGCTGTTCCCGGGAGATATACCGCCAGCTCTCCCCCAGGTCCTGGCCCACCGTGGCCAGCACTCCGGCGGACCGGGGGCGCTTTTCATGGGGGATGCGGATGAAAATCTCCATCACCGCCGAGGAGAAGAAGCAGGCCCCGCCGATGGTGAGAATGGGTCCCAGTCCCCACAGGCCGAAGATGACGCCCCCCAGGGCGGGCCCCAGCAGGTTGGACAGGGTGGCTACCATGTTGATCACCGCGTTGCCCTGGGTGAGCCGGTCTGGAGGGAGCAGCAGGGGCAGGCTGGCCTGAACCGCCGGCTGGTAGGCCCCGGCGATGGCGTAAAGGAGCATCAGCGTGCCGATCACCAGGGGCACCAGCGGGGCCTTGCCCCACAGCAGGCAGAAACATACTGTCAGTCCGGCGGTGAGAAAGTCCAGCCCCACCATGATGCGGCCCTTGTGGACCCAGTCCGCCGCCGTGCCGCCGATGGGCCCCATGAGGATCATGGGCAGGAAGGAACAGGCGTTCACCACCCCGAACAGGGTGATGGAGCCCGTCTCCCGCAGCAGGTACAGGGGCAGGGCGAAGTGAAGGATGGCGTTTCCAAAGAGGGAGATGATCTGCCCAATGACCACCAAGGTAAAATCCCGGGTGAACAGGGCGCTTTTTTGTGTTTCCATAGTGATACTCCTTTCATAATAGAACCGACCGTCGGTTTGTATAATATCCAAATAAAACTGCCCCACGGGCAGCTTTATTTATGTCCGGCAAAACTCCGCCATAGCGTCGATGATGTCCCCGTCCAGCAGCTCAAAGCCATACTGACGGGTGAACTGGTTGAAGAAGGCGCACCGGGCCCGGACCTGTTCTGGCGTACTGGGCCGGAGGATAGGGTGGAGCCACAGGTCGGACAGAAGCAGCAGTACCTCAGACAACTCCTCCGGGTGGTCGGTGTGGATGGAGCCGTCGGCGATGCCCTCCTTCAGAATGGGGAGGATATAATCCGGGGCGGCCTCCCCCAGAATGCTCTGCATCTGGAGGGCCATGAACTTGGGGTTCTCGATGAGGAAGGGCAGCATGTGCAGGATTTTCCCCTGGAAGGACAGGGTCATGGAGGTACGGAAGAGCTCCCGCAGCTTTTCCGCCCCGGTAAGACCCTTTTTGTCCCGGACCTCCGCCAGGACGGCGCTGTTGAAATCCCCTATCCGGTCTACCACGGCGATGAGGATGGCCTCCTTGGAGGTGAAATGGTGGTAGATGGCCCCCTTGGACAGCTTGGTGGCGTCGATGATGTCCTGAAGGGTGGTTTTGTCGTAGCCCTTTTGGAAAAAGAGGGCGGACGCGGTGTCCAGGATGCGGGTGACTGTCTGCTCCGGGTGCTTGTTCCGGGCCATAGGGGCCCCTCCTCTCGAATACAGACCAACGGTCTGTATTATTTTAGCATAGGACTGGTGGACTGTCAAGGACCGTTTGCGGCAGTGCTATTGGACGGAAAAAGCGTCCTGGGATTCCTTGAGCAGAAGATAAATTTGATCGGCGTCCATCCCGTCCAGGTCCTCGCACTCGATCCATTTGATCTGGACCTCCTTGGCCTCCCAGCCGGAAAAGCACTGCTCTGCAAGGCTTTCATAGGTTTCGTGATTGATATAGGCCCCGTTCCAGTTCCAATGGTCGTCGGTGGTATAGGTCCCATGCCATGTGACGCGCTCACATCCCAGAAGAACGCCGGACGGCTTTCCGCCCAGGGAGATTCCCGGAAGTTCTCCGCAGTTCAGAGAGAAGGCCCGGAGGGTGGTAAAGGTGCCGTGCCACTCGTCCTTTACGGTGATGGTGTCTATATAGGGGTAGAAGTAGACATGTTCCGCGGGGTCGTAATAGGCGGGGTATGTCTGGGTTTCCCCGCTGTTTTCCAGATAGGGCCCCAGGAGGGGGAGGGCTTCCACCAGCCTGCCGTGAGACAGCGCCTCCAGCGTGGGTTCCTCATCGTAGGATTGGGTCCGGGTTAGGACGCTGACGGGCGGGTGGACAGGGTCGATCTCATGGACGGAGGTGGTCATATAGTGGCCCGTCCCGTGACATTCGGAGGAGATGATCTCCCACGCCCCGTCCTGGTCCAGGTCTGTGACCGCATAGCCCCACCAGTCATGGGCATCCTCCACCCGCCAGTTGGGAAAGCAATCGGCAAAAACGGCCAGCTGTCGCTCTGCCTCGGTCTGGAGCGCATGTGCGTCCAATCGGGAGGTATCGGAAGCGGATAGGTCGGCGGACTGGCTGGCGGCTGGTGCGCTGAAGCCCCCGCTGCCGCTCACAGGCGCGGGACTGCACGCTCCCAGAGCTAGCGCAAGGATCAGAAGACAGGCCGTCAAAACGGTTTTCCTCATAATAGCTTCTCCTTTGGATAAGTGTCAGACCAGGCTGGCCACAAACTGCCTTGCCACCCGGGGAGTCCGTCCGGCGTGGCGGATCTCCCAGGTCATGGCCTGGGCGTGGAGGCGGTCAACGGGGATGTCCAGCCCCGCCTGGGCGGCCAGATGGTCCACCAGGGCCAGGTAGTCCGTTTTATTCATGGTGAGATAGGGGATGCGCAGGCCGAAGCGCTCGGCCAGGGCGGTCTTTTCCGAGATGGTCTCGAAGGCATCCACCTCGTCCCCCGCCCGGTCGGAGAAGGTCTGACGGACCAGGTGCCGCCGGTTGGAGGTGGCGCAGATGCACACATTGGCGGGCCGCTTCTCCAGGGTGCCCTCCAGGATGGTCTTCAGGGCGGAATAGGTCTTGTCGTCCTGGTCGAAGGCCAGGTCGTCGATGAACAGGATGAACTTCTGCCGCCGCCCGGCCAGGGAGCGGATGAGGTCGGGCATCCCGGTTAGGTTTTCCTTCTCCACCTCAATGAGGCGCAGGTCCTCCATGCCGGGCAGGTAGAGCATGGACTTCACCGTGGCCGACTTGCCGGTGCCGCCGTCGCCAAAGAGGAGGACGTTGTTGGCCTGCCGCCCCGCCAGCATCAGCCGGGTGTTCTGTTCCACCTGGCCCCGCTGGTGCTCGTAGCCCAGCAGGTCCTCCGGCTTGGGGCAGTCCGGGTCGGCCACCGGCACCAGACTGCCGTCCTCCCACAGGAAGGCCCGGTATTTGGCGAACTCCCCTGCCCCGTGGTCTTTGTAGAACTGGGTCAGGCTGTCAAAGTCGAAGGGGGCCGCCGCCCGCCACCGGGGAAGGCCGGCCAGCACCGGGGCAAACTCGTTGCCCAGCAAGGGCTTCATGGCGTCGATGAAGCGGTCGCAGTCGGTCTGGGCCAGCAGGACCAGGGTGTCGATGTCCCGCCGGGCGGCGTTCTCCAGGGCGGGGTCGGATTTGCCCTGGTCAATGAGGCGGGAGTAAGGGGTCTCGTTGTACCGCAGATAGTCCCACAGCCAGTCGCCCAGGCCCTCGTAGCCGTCCGAGCGCAGGACGTGGAACCGGGAGACGTACTCCTCCAGGGCCTCCTCCCCGTTTTTCTGGTACAGGGCGTCCAGCATCATCCAAATGCCGCCAAGGACGGTGGTGTTGGTTACCTCCCGGTAGGCGGATATGCCCCGCAGGGCGGCGCGTAACGCGTTTAATTCCATAACAGTCGCTCCTAATTGAGTTTTTTTCATTTTACCGGGTAAAAGCGGCCTTGTCAACGGTCAAGAGACATGATAGAATGAGAAAAATAGTTTGATGCGAGGTAACTATGGTCACCATTGGAGGAATTGAGATCGAAACGCCCCTGGCCCTGGGCCCCATGGCCGGGGTGACGGACATGGCCTTCCGCACCATCTGCCGGGAGCAGGGGGCGGGGCTGACCTGCACCGAGATGGTCAGCGCCAAGGCCCTGTGCTACCAGGACAAAAAGTCCATCCCACTCCTACAGATGGGGGAGAAGGAGAGCCCTGCCGCCGCCCAGATCTTCGGCAGCGACCCGGTGTGCATGGAGGAGGGGGCGGCCATCGCCCATGAGGTGTCCGGGGCGGACATCATCGACATCAATATGGGCTGTCCCGTCCCCAAGGTGGCCAACTCCGGGGACGGCTCCGGCCTGATGAAAAATCCCGACCTGGCCGTCAAAGTGGCCCAGGCGGTGATCCGGGGGGCAAAGTGCCCGGTGACGGTGAAATTCCGCCTGGGCTGGGACAAGGGGTCCATCAACTGCGTGGAGTTCGCCAGGGCCATGGAGGAAGCCGGGGTGGCGGCGGTGGCCGTCCACGGCCGGACCAAGGTGCAGATGTACGCCGGGACCGCCAACTGGGACTGGATTCGGGAAGTGAAGAAGGCGGTAAAAATACCAGTGATCGCCAATGGGGACGTGTTCAAGGGGGAGGATGCCCCCCGCATCCTGAAATACACCGGGGCGGACATGGCCATGATCGGCCGGGGGGTGTTCGGCAACCCCTGGCTGTTTGCCCAGTGCCGGGCGGCCCTGAACGGCGAACCCATCCCGGAGCTGCCCCCTCTGGCCGAGCGGTGCGACACCGCCGTCCGTCAATTTGAGATGGCGGCCAAAAATAAGGGGGAGAAGATCGCCTGCCTGGAGGCCAGGAAACAGTACGCCTGGTATCTGAAGGGGGTCCCCCACGCGGGGTACTATAAGGAGCAGATCGTAAAGATCACCACCCTGGAGGACGTCTACCGGGTGACGGCAGGGATCAAGCGGGATTTGTGCTAGAAAGGAGAGGAACGCCGTGACCGAGCAGGAGCTGGTGGAGCGGGCGAAACGGGGGGACCAGTCCGCCTTTGAGCGGCTGGTGCTGGACAATCAGAACAAAATCTACTCCCTGGCCCTGCGGCTGGTGGGTGACCGGGAGGAGGCAGCGGACCTGGCCCAGGAGGCCTTTGTCAAGGCGTGGCAAGGGTTGCCCGCCTTTCGGGGCGGGAGCTTCTTCTCCACCTGGCTGTACCGGTTGACCACAAACGTGTGTATCGACTACCTGCGGAAGAAAAAGCGGCGGGAGGCGGTGGAGCCGTCGGTGTCGCTGGACGACCCGGACAGCGGCTGGGCAGAGCCCTTTCTTTGGGAGCAGGACCCTCAGCGGTTGCTGGAACAGTCGGAGCGGGGGCGGGCCCTGGCCCAAGGGCTGGACCGGCTGCCCGACTGGCAGCGGGAGATTCTGGTGCTCCGTGAGCTGTCCGGGCTGAGCTACCAGGAGATTGGGGAAAAGCTGGACCTGGATTTGGGGACGGTGAAGTCCCGCATTGCCCGGGCCCGGCTGAATCTGCGAAAAATTTTGCTGGAGGACGGGAACTTTTTTTGGAAGATGCCGTCTAAACCGGTAAAGAAGGAAGAAAGGGGGTGAAGCCCGTGGCCTGTGACCGGTATTATGAGCTGCTCTCCGCCCGCGTGGACCGGGAGCTGACCCGGGATGAGGCGGAGGAGGTGGAGCTGCACCTTGTCGGCTGTGCCCAATGCCGGATTGTCTGGGAGCAGATGGAGGAGGCCCGGGAGGCCTTTGCCCATTTGGAGGAGGTCCCCGCCCCCGAGGGCTTCGCCCAGGGCGTGATGGACCGCATCCGGGCGGAGGAAAAGCCAAAGGTGATCCCCCTGTTCAAGCGGCCCCAGGTCCGGGCGCTGGCCGGGCTGGCCGCCTGTCTGGTGCTGGTGGCGGGGCTGTATGGAGTTTCCCAACACCAGGAGCAGGATCAGTGGATGCTGACGACCCGCAGCTTCAACCGGGATGTTGTGGAGGATTTCACGGATATCTCCGCCCAGGAGTCCCTGGGCAGAGATGGAGACGCCCCCCGGGTGAATGCCGCCCTGGCCGGCCCGGAGACGGAAGACGCCCCCCAGATTGCCTCCTACGCCGCGCCGGAGACGGATACGTACGCGGGGATGGAGAAGACCGCGTCCGGCGCTGTGGAGAACGGATCCGGCGATTGGCCCCTGATGGAGGGCATTACGTGCCTGGAGCGTATGCCCGAGGGGGCGGAGGAGCTGATTCCCCCGGAGACGGCGGTAACGCCCACGGAGGACCGGCGGGGAAGCATCTATTTGGACCTGCCGCTGGAGGTTCTGGACCAGATTGAGCTTCTGGCCAAGGAGCAGGGCATCGGTGTTACCGCCGAACGATGCTCCGATCCGGAGATGAAGGTCCAGTACAACCTGGTAATTTTACAGTAGGGGCCGCCGACTTCGGCGGTCCTCTTTCTATTGACCGTGCCAGCAATTTGCGGGCCGCCCAGGGGGGCGGCCCCTGCTTTTTTCCTGAAACCAAAATCCCTCAAAAAAACAGTTGTCAGGAAAGTGCTTTTAGTGTATAATGACTAACAGCGTGTAACGCCTTTGTATCGGGTTTTGTCCAGGGCGATACCAAACGATAAGGAGTGGAACCAACTATGAGCTATTCTGTACAAAACATCCGCAACGTGGCCCTGATCGGGCATGGCGGCAGTGGCAAGACCGCCCTGGCCGAGAGCCTGCTGTACATGACCAAGGCCATTGACCGCATGGGTAAGGCCACCGACGGCAACACTGTCTGTGACTATGACCCGGAGGAGGTCAAGCGCCAGATTTCCATTTCCCTGGCCGTGGCCCCCGTGGAGTACAAGGGCTGCAAGATTAACGTGCTGGACACCCCGGGCGGCTTTGATTTCTCCGGCGAGGTGATGGAGGCCCTCCGGGCCGCCGACGCGGCTATCATCGTCTGCTCCGCCAAGGACGGCATCTCTGTGGGCCTGGAGAAGGCCTGGAAGTACTGCGAGGAGCGGAACATGCCCCGCTTCATCTACATCTCCAAGACCGACGAGGACAACTCCGACTACAACGCCACCTTCGAGGCCCTGCGTGCCAAGTACGGCAACAAGATCGCCCCCCTGGTGGTGCCCATCTGGGACGACAACAAGAAGGTCACCGGTATTATCGATGTGCTGAACAAGCGGGCCTACGAGATGCAGAAGCTCCAGCGGGTGGAGATTCAGCTGCCCGACAGCAAGGCCGGTGTCATCGACGAGTTTTATGACTCCCTGAAGGAGTCGGTGGCCGAGACCAGCGAGGAGTTTATGAATAAGTTCTTCGACGGCGAGGACTTTACCTACCCCGAGATGATCCAGGGCCTGCGCCAGGGCGTGCGGGAGCTGTCCCTGTTCCCCGTGCTGTGCGGCTCTGCCGTCAACTGCATGGGTTCTCTGATGATGATGGACTATATCATGGAGCTGCTGCCCACCCCCATGGAGGGCAACTACCATAAGGCCACCAAGCCCGATGGCGAGACCGAGGAGTTTGTGGTCTCCCCGGGCGGCGTGCCCACCGCTTTTGTATTTAAAACCGTCTCCGATCAGTATGGCAAGTACTCCTTTATCAAGGTGATGTCAGGCCATATCACCTCTGACCTCACCCTGGTCAACTCCCGCACCGGCGCCACTGAGAAGCTGGGCCGGCTGTATGTGATGAAGGGCAAGAAGGCTGAGGAGGTCAAGGACCTGAGCTGCGGCGACATCGGCGCCATCGGCAAGATGGACAAGGTGAAGACGGGCGACACCCTGTGCGACAGCCGCAAGGTGGTGAGCCTGAAGCAGATTCCCTTCGCCGAACCCTGCTACTCTGTGGCCATCGCCCCCAAGACCCGGGGACAGGAGGACAAGGTGGCCCAGGGCCTGAACCGCCTGAACGAGGAGGACCCCTCCTTCACCCTGGTGAACAACGGCGAGACCCATCAGATGGTGCTCACCGGCACTGGCGACATCCAGGTGGATGTGCTGGTGGCCAAGCTGAAGAGCCGTTTCAACGTGGAGGCCGTCCTCAGCGAGACCCGGGTGCCTTACCGGGAGAAAATCCGAAAAAAGGTGGAGAAGCAGGGGCGGCATAAGAAACAGACCGGCGGCTCCGGCCAGTTCGGCGACGTGTGGATCCGCTTTGAGCCCAACCCAGACGAGGAGCAGATGGTCTTTGCCGAGGAGGTCTTCGGCGGCTCTGTGCCCAAGAACTTCTTCCCTGCCGTGGAGAAGGGCCTGCGGGAGGCCTGTGTCCACGGTCCCCTTGCCGGCTACCCCGTGGTCAACCTGAAGGCCGTGCTCTACGATGGAAGCTACCACCCGGTGGACTCCTCTGAAATCGCCTTTAAGACCGCCGCCCAGCTGGCCTACAAGGCCGCCATGCCAGAGGCCAACCCCGTGCTGCTGGAGCCCGTAGGCGAGCTGAAGGTCACCGTGCCCGACAGCTACATGGGCGATGTCATCGGTGATCTGAACAAGCGCCGGGGCCGCGTGATGGGTATGAATCCCACCGGCGACGGCGACCAGGTCATCGAGGCCGAGGTGCCTATGGCCGAGATGACCAGCTACGCCATCGACCTGCGGGCCATGACCCAGTCCCGGGGCAGCTATACCTTCCACTTTGTCCGCTATGAGGACTGCCCCCCCGCCGCCCAGGAGAAGGCCATCGCCGCCGCCAAGGCTATGCTGGAGGAATAAACCGCAATCAAAAGGGCCCGCTCCCGAAGGAGCGGGCTTTTCAATTTGTCAAAAATCCCCCGTCCCCCGCAGGGAAAGGCTCCCTTGGCAAAGGAGCTGTCAGCCGAAGCTGACTGAGGATTGTATTTTGTGAAGCAAAATGTACGAAGTAATGAAGTTTGCACCCCGTGTGCAGGGGCGGCCAAGGGCCACCCGCAGACGCAGATTGCGCGCCCCTACTATTCCGTACTATTCTTTCTCCCGCATAGAGGCGATCTCTTTCTTGTAGACCCAGTAGAGGAACAGGGCGCTGAGGGTGGTGGAGAACAGCTCGGCGAGGGGGTAGGACCACCAGACCACATGCAGTCCGCCCAGCCGGGCCAGGACGAAGGCTACCGGCAGGAGTACCACCAACTGGCGCACCACCGATACCGCCAGGGACAGCATCCCGTGGCCCAGAGCCTGGAACACCGAGCCTGCCACAATGCAGAATCCGGCCATCAGGAAGCTGGTGGAGATGATCCGCAGGGCGGGCACGCCGATGGCCAGCAGGTCGCCGGCCTCCTCCCCCTCCGCCTCGAAGAGACTGAGGAACACATCGGGGAAGATCTGAAACAGGGCCAGACCAATCGCCATAATGCCCACAGCGTACATCACACTGAGCTTTGCGGTTTTGATGATCCGCTCCGGATTTCGGGCCCCATAGTTGTAGGCCACAATGGGCACCATGCCGTTGTTCAGGCCGAACACGGGCATGAAGATGAATGATTGGAGCTTGAAATAGATGCCAAACACCGCCGTGGCGGTGGAGGTGAAGGAGATGAGAATCTGGTTCATGCCGAACACCATTACCGAGCCGATGGACTGCATAATGATGGAGGGCAGACCCACGCTGTAGATGCCGCTGATGATGCTGCGGCTGGGCTTCAGGCCCCTGACGGACATCTGAATTTCCGGGTTGTGGGTGAGAGACAGGTACAGCCCCACCAGCCCGCCAACGATCTGGCCGGCCACGGTAGCTACGGCGGCTCCCGCCACCTCCAGCCGGGGGAAGGGGCCCAGACCGAAGATAAGGATGGGGTCCAGGATCAGGTTGATGACCGAGCCGGTGCCCTGGATTATCATGGCGTACACCGTCCGCCCGGTGGCCTGAACCAGACGCTCCGTGGCCACCGAGACAAAGATACCCATGCTGCACCCGGCGATAATAGTCAGATAGTCGACGCCGTATTCTACGATGCGGGTGATGTCGGTCTGGACGGTGTAGAACTGCCGGACGCAGGTCAAGCCCAGGACGGTGAACGCCAATCCGCTTACGATCTCCAACAGCATCCCGTTCATGGCGGTGCGGTTGGCCCGGTCAAAGTCCTTCTGGCCCAGACTGCGGGAGAGCAGGGCGTTGATGCCCACCCCGGTGCCCACCGCCACGGCGATCATCAGGTTCTGCACCGGAAAGGCCAGGGATACCGCGTTCAGGGCGTCCTGGCTCAATTTGGCTACAAAGTAGCTGTCCACAATGTTGTAACAGGCCTGGATCAGCATGGACACGATCATGGGCAGGGCCATGTTCAGCAGCAGCTTGTTCTCCGGCATAACGCCCATCTTGTTCTCTTGCGCAGGTTGTGCCATGTTAAATTTCCTCCTTTAGACTCAAAATTGCCGCCCATTGGAGGGAATCCGCAATTTTTCTCTCTTTTATCGCCCAGGAGCCTATTATAGAGGGATCGAATTTTTATGTCAATGGTGGTTTGCACAGTTTTTTGCCATCTGCTTCACAATATTGAGCAAGACAGTACCGCCATATCATCTCCCAGAGCATTCCACACCGGTCCGCTAGCGTCCCGCCGCTGGTAGCTCAGGCTGGACAGAGAAGCGGTGTCCTGAGCCTGGGGGGGCCATCCGCGCCTGCTGGAGCTGGGCGGTAAAGTTGGACCGGCTGGACGCCAGGCGGATATTTGGCGTCTCAAAGCCGGGCTGGAAAAATTAACAATACTTCCCGGCAAACACAAAACTTGTCCTATTTTTCATTGACTTCTCCCCTTCAAATCATTATGATAAAGAGTACACTGATTTTTTATACAAAGGAGACGCCGACTATGCTTACCCTGGAGTCCTTTAAATCCGCCCGGAGCGTTTTGCAAAACGTTCTGCGGCCCACGCCCCTGATCCATTCCCCCTACCTGTCCAAAACCTGCGGGAACTCGGTCTATCTCAAGCCGGAGAACATGCAGGTCACCGGGGCCTATAAGATTCGGGGCGCCTACTTTAAAATCAGCACCCTCTCCCAGGAGGAGAAGGAGCGGGGCCTGGTCACCGCCTCCGCCGGCAACCACGCCCAAGGGGTGGCCTACGCCGCCCAGGCCGCCGGGGTGGCGGCCACCATCGTCATGCCCACCACCACCCCCCTGGTGAAGGTGAACAACACTAAGGACTACGGGGCCAAGGTAGTGCTCCACGGCGAGGTCTTTGACGACGCCGCCGAGCTGGCCGCAAAAATGGCCGAGGAAGAGGGGCTCACCTATGTCCATCCGTTCAATGACCTGACTCTGGCCACCGGACAGGGCACCATCGCCTATGAGATTTTCCAGGACCTGCCCGACGTGGAGGCTATCCTGGTGCCCATCGGGGGCGGCGGGCTGGCGGCGGGCGTGTCCACCCTGGCCAAGCTGCTCAACCCCCACGTGGAGGTCATCGGGGTGGAGCCCACCGGGGCCGCCTCCATGCAGGCCAGCCTGGAGGCGGGGCATGTGCTCACCCTCCCCGCCGCCACCACCATCGCCGACGGCGTGGCGGTGAAGACCCCCGGTGACCTGGTCTTCCCCTATGTACAGAAAAATGTGGACCGGGTGATTACCATCGACGACAGTGAGCTGGTGGAGGCCTTCCTGGATATCATGGAGCGGCACAAGATGGTGGTGGAGAACGCCGGCCTGCTGCCGGTGGCCGCCCTGCGCCGCCTGGGGTACGAGGGCAAAAACGTGGTCTGTGTCCTCTCCGGGGGCAATATGGATGTGATCACCATGTCCTCCCTGGTCCAGCACGGGCTGATCCGGCGGGGACGCATCTTCACCTTCGCCGTCCAGCTCCCGGACCGGCCCGGCTCCCTGCTGGCGGTGGCCCAGATTCTGGCCGCCAACAACGGCAACGTCATCAAGCTGGAACACAACCAGTTTGTCAATATCAACCGCCAGTCCGGGGTGGAACTGCGGGTTACCCTGGAGGCCTTTGGTCTGGAACACAAGGCCCAGATTCTCAGTGCCCTCCAGGCCGAGGGGTTCTATGCCATGGAGACGGACACGGCGGACTTTTATAACTGAGTTGTCCCCTGCCGCCCGCCGGGACACAGGCCCCGGCGGGCGGCTATCTGAAAAGCGGCGGGCCGGCCGGGCCGGTCAGGACGGGTTTGGGCCGTGGGTCCGGTCAGGAGCAGTCCCGCGCCCCGCCCGGGGCCTCCGTCCGCTGGGTTATCCTATGCGCCTGGGTCATCCCCGGCGCCTGTCCACATGCAAGGAGGAATTTGTTATGATTAAAATCGCGCCCTCGATCCTGTCCGCCGACTTTGCCAATCTGGAGCGGGACATCAAAAAGGTGTCCTCCGCCGACTATCTCCATGTAGATGTAATGGACGGCGCCTTTGTGCCCAACATCACCATCGGCGTGCCGGTGGTCAAATCCATCCGCAAGTGTACCGATATGTTCCTGGACGTCCACATGATGGTGGAAAAGCCGGCGCGGTATGTGGAGGCCTTTGCCAAAGCGGGGGCGGATCTGCTGTCCGTCCACCTGGAGGCCGATCACCCCACCCGCATCGCGGAGGCCCTCAGGCTCATGGGGGAGTGCGGGGTGAAGAAGGCGGTGGCCCTGCGGCCCATCACCAAGGCGGAGGCTGTCCTGCCCTACCTGGAGCAGCTGGACATGGTGCTGGTGATGACGGTGGAGCCCGGCTTCGGCGGCCAGGCCTTTATGGAGGAGCAGCTGGATGTCATCCGCCGGGTGCGCGCCCTCATTGAGAAATATAACCCCGCCTGTGAGCTTGAGGTGGACGGAGGCATTTCCCCCAAAACCGCCCCCCTGGTGACAGAGGCCGGGGCCAACGTGCTGGTGGCCGGCTCCGCTGTCTATGGGGCGGCGGATATCCCCGGGGCCATTCAGGCGCTGCGCACCTAAAAGGTCCCCTTTAGCAAGGGGGGCTTTTGAGCGCAATTGTGCGCCCATACAATCCCTATTGGAGGTTCTTCCCATGCAGTATTTTCCCCCTGCCCTTGAAAATCTGGTGGAGCACTTTGCCAAGCTGCCCGGGGTGGGCGTCAAGTCCGCCCAGCGGCTGGCCTTCCATGTGCTGTCCCTCCCCGAGGAGGAGGCCACCGCCTTCGCACGGGCCATCACCGATGCCAAGGCCCATATCCACACCTGCCCCATCTGTCAGAATCTGACCGAGGGGGAGGGCCCCTGTCCCGTCTGCGCCAGCGCCAAGCGGGACGGGGCAACCATCTGCGTGGTGGCCGACCCCAAGGATGTGGTGGCCATGGAGCGCAGCCGGGAGTACAACGGGCTGTACCACGTCCTCCACGGGGTGTTGTCCCCCATGAACCACGTGGGACCGGATGACCTGTATATCCGCTCCCTGGTGGAGCGGGTGGCCGCCGGGGGGATCGAGGAGGTCATTATGGCCACCAACCCGGACACCGAGGGGGAGGCCACTGCCATGTACCTGTCCCGGCTGCTGAAGCCCTTTCAGGTAAAGGTGACCCGCCTGGCCTACGGCATCCCGGTGGGCAGCCACCTGGAGTATGCCGATGACGCTACCCTGGTCCGGGCCCTGGAGGGCCGGCGGGAGATATAAGAAAGGCCCGGCAGGTCGCAGTCTGCCGGGCCTTTTTAAAGCTATTCCGCCTCTCCGCTGCCGGAGGACGCGGCCTCCCCGCTTTCGCCGGAGGGGCTTTCCGTTGGAGCGGGCTCTCCGCTGTCAGAGGATTCCTCTGTCTTGTCCCCGTCTTTATCCTCGTCGTCCAGAACGCTTTTACACTCCTTTTTGTCCTCCTTGACCAAGACCTTCATGGCCATAGCCATCTTATAGCCGCTTGGGTCGTGTTCCATCAGATACCGCTCGTCCTGGGGCGGAACTTTTTTGCCCTTCATGATGTTCATCGCGATTTTCAGGCATTTCATCTGGATATCCAGCGCCTCGGACAGACTGTCCAGCTTTTCCTCCTCAGTCTTCATATAGCCCAACAGGCCGCCTTCGTCTTCACCTTCCCGCTCTCCCGCAGGCTGCTCCAACAGCGCCCGCAGCTGCGCGTTCTGCTGCTCCATCTGTTCTATCCACCGGCGGGACAGCTCCACCCGGTCGGCGGAGTCCTGAAGGTCAGGCGCAGCCGTCTCTGTCTTCCCCCTGGGAGGGGCGGAGGCGGCAAAACTGATATATTCTCCCCGCAGAACGCTTCTGATCTCCATTTCTGTCCCCCCTTACTTGGTATCCTCGCCGTCCAGCTCCTCCTCCAGCTCCTCCACCATCATCAGGGCCGCGATGTCTTGGCACTTCTGCTGGAGCTTCAGCTGCTGGGAGCGGGCCTCCAGCTCCTCCGCGTCCTCCGGGTCCGGAGCCTCCGGGGCGGCGGGCATCCACTGCCGGGCCGCCCGCTCGTACAGGGCGGCGGCGGCCTCTACCTGCTCCTCCTCCGTCCGCTCTGTCCACTGGCGCTCCGGCTCAAACAGGTCCTTGACAATCCGCGCCCCGGGCCCTTGGTCCGGGCTTTGCGGGCGGCCGGCGTTCTCGCTGTTCACCGTGTCCCGTATTTCCATCCCGACACCTCCTTTTGACAAATCTTATTTCATATATCGGCCGTTGAGTGAAAAACTTTAGCGGTTTGCCGTGATCTGTCTGTTGTTTCCCGGCCGTTCATGCCGGTATTTTCGCATCAGCCCTAAAAATCTCTTTTTTTACCGGCCCCGCCGTTGACGGCCCTTTCAAAATCTGTTAAAATAAGCTGGCATGAGAGGGCGTGCCCTTTCCTTCTGATACTACACATACAGGAGGCACTGTTATGATGGAATATACCCCGGAATACAACAGAGAACAGCTTACAGAGATGATCGCTGGCAAGCTCCAGCGCAATTTTGGCTGTACGGTGGAGACCGCTACCAATACCCATATGTTTAAGGCCTGCGCCCTAGTCCTGCGGGACATTATGTCCCGCCGCCGGATCGAGACCAGCAACCAGGTGTGGGAGAAGCAGCAGCGGCAGGTCCACTACCTGTCCCTGGAGTTCCTTATGGGCCGCTCTTTGGAGAAGAACGCCTACAACCTGGGGTTGCTGGACACCCTGAAGGAGGCCTTGGAGGGCATGGGTTTTTCCGCCTCCGACCTGTTTGAGTCCGAGCCCGACGCCGGTCTGGGCAACGGCGGTTTGGGCCGCCTGGCTGCCTGCTACCTGGACTCCATGACCACCCTGGAGATTCCCGCCACCGGCTACTCCATCTGCTACGAGCTGGGCATTTTCAAGCAGAAAATTATTGGCGGCAAGCAGGTGGAGCTGGCCGACAACTGGCTGGGCCTGGGCGATGCCTGGCTGATTCCCAAGATGGACGAGGCGGAGGAGGTCCGCTTCGGGGGCCGGATTGAGGACCGCTGGGAAAACGGTACCAACCACCCTGAGCATGTAGGCTACACCGCTGTGCTGGCCATCCCCCGGGATATGAAAATTTCCGGCTACCAGACCAAACACACCAACACCCTTCGCCTATGGGACGCCAAGAGCCCCCTGCCTGTGGATATGTCCCTGTACTCCCGGGGCGAGTACCTGAAGGCGGTGGAGCAGCAGGCCATGGCCGAGGTGATCGCCAAGGTGCTCTACCCTGATGACAACCACTACGAGGGCAAGTCCCTGCGTTTGAAGCAGCAGTACTTCTTTGTTTCCGCCACCATCCAGTCCATTGTCCGCCAGCACAAGGCCCAGTACGGCACGCTGCGCAACTTCCCCCGGAAGCATGTCATCCAGATCAATGATACCCACCCCACCCTGGTGATTCCTGAGCTGATGCGCATTCTGCTGGATACGGAGGGCTACGGCTGGGATGAGGCCTGGCACATTGTCACCGATTCAGTGTGCTACACCAACCACACCGTCCTGGCCGAGGCTCTGGAGCGCTGGCCTCAGGACCTGATCGAGACCCTTCTGCCCCGTATCTGGCAGATCTTGAAGGAGATTGCCGCCCGCTACCAGCGGGAGCTGGAGCGCCGCTACGGCGGCGACACCGGCAAAATCGCCCACATGGCCATCATCTGGGGCAACGAGGTGCGCATGGCCAATCTGTGCGTCTGCGCCTGCCAGGCCATCAACGGGGTGTCCGCCCTCCACTCCGATATTTTGAAGCGGGAGGTCTTCCGGGATGCCTACCAGGCCGATCCCGGCAAGTTCAAGAATGTGACCAACGGCATCGACCACCGCCGCTGGCTGTCCCAGATCAACCCCAAGCTGGATGCCCTCATCCGGGAGTGCGCCGGCGGGGATCGCTATCTGCTCCACCCGGAGGCCCTGCAGGACTTTGAGAAGGCGAAGGACGATGATGCCGTTCTCCAGCGGCTGGGGGAGATCAAGGCGGAGAACAAGCGCCGCTTTGCCGCCTGGGTCTCTCGGGAATCCGGCATGATTTTGAACACCGACGCCATTTTTGACGTGCAGGTAAAGCGTCTCCACGAGTATAAGCGGCAGCTGCTCAACGTGCTGCATATCGTCCACCTGTACAACCAGCTGCGGGATAACCCCAACATGGAGTTTACCCCCCAGACCTACCTCTTCGGCGCCAAGGCGGCCCCCGGCTACCACGTGGCCAAGGAGATCATTCAGCTTATCAACTCCCTGGCCGACCAGATCGCCAAGGACCCCATCTGCAAGGACAAGCTGCAGGTAGTCTTCCTGGAGAATTACCGGGTCTCCCTGGCGGAGAAGCTGATGCCCGCCTCCGAGATCAGCGAACAGATCTCCACCGCCGGCAAGGAGGCCAGCGGTACCGGCAACATGAAATTCATGATGAACGGCGCCCTCACCATCGGCACCCTGGACGGGGCCAATGTGGAGATGCACCAGCAGCTGGGGGACGAGAATATCTTCCTCTTCGGTCTGACCACCGACCAGGTGAACCAACGCAAGCGGGAGGGCTACCGCTCCCACGACGTCTATCTCCACAACCAGGCTGTGAAGCGGGTGATCGACCAGATTTCCACCGGCTTTGGCGACGGGATCACCTACAGCGACCTGACCAACCGTCTGCTCTTCGGCGCCGGGGGCGGCCTGGCCGATGAGTATATGCTGCTGGCGGATTTCGACAGCTACTGTGCTGCCCACCAGCGCGCGGCGCAGGCCTACGGCGACCAGCGGCACTGGAATCAGATGTCACTCATCAACATCGCCCGGTCGGGCATCTTTGCCGCCGACCGCTCCATCCAGGACTACGCCCGGGAAATCTGGCATGTGCCCACCCGGAAGTAAGCATATAAAAAAGCAAGGCAGACCGTACGGTCTGCCTTGCTTTTCCGGTTACGCCTTCTTCCGTGTCAGGAAGTATCCGGCGGCGGCTCCGATCAGGGCAATGGGGGCCAGCCGGACAAACAGCCATTCGCACGCGTGAAACGCCACGCCTATCACGGCGGTCTCCGGGGCGCTGTAATCCCAGTCCAGGTAGGGGCTGGGAAATGCGTATAAAACCGCGGCGGCCGCCACAATGGCTGCACACAGGGAAAAACACAGCCAATGGAGCAGCTTTCTTCTCTGGGCCTTCTGCCGGGCAAGCTGCACGTTGATCCGCTCCAGCTTTTGGGCGATTGCGGCCAGGTCGTCCGCCTCCGGCTCTGTCACGGTTTCTCCAAGCAGCGTGCTGACCGGGGTTTCCAGTGCCTGCGCAATGGCAATCAGCAGGTCGGAGTCGGGGACCGACAGGCCTTGCTCCCACTTTGAAATGGTCTGCCGTACCACATTCAGCTTGGCAGCGAGCTCCTCCTGGGAGAGCCCCTTTGCCTTTCGGATTGCTCTTATGTTTTCACTTAACACTCGGGATAACCACCTTTCCTTCCGGCGCTGCCCCGATTGTAGCAGAGACCGCCCGTTGCCGCAAGCAACGGATGTTAACATCTGCCCTCCCAGTGCGCTCCCCAGGCTTTTTCGGCGTTTTTCCATAGAGAAGGGCCCGCCATGGAGGCGGGCCCTGTTTGGCTCAGTTTGTCCTGTGGCAGGACCAGATCAGGGCTCCGAAGCCGCAGCCGCCGATGATGTTTCCGATGGTGACAGGGACCAGGTTGGCGAAGAACCCGCCCAGGGTCAGGGCGGACAGGTTGACCCCCGCCTCCTGGGCCAGCTGGGCGTATTGGGGGACCCCGGCCGCCAGCAGGCCGGCGGGGATGTAATACATGTTGGCCACACAGTGCTCAAAGCCGCCGATGACGAAGAAGCTCACCGGCACGAAGGCCCCGATGGCCCGGCCGGCCAGGCTCTTGCCGCACAGGGAACACATCACCCCGGCGCACACCAGTACGTTGCACAGGATGCCCAGCACCACCGCCCTGCCGAAGGGGATGGCGCACTTGGCGGCGGCGGTGCGGATGGTGTGGACCGCCAGGGCCCCGCCGGACAGGTCCAGCTGGCCGCAGTACACAATGGCGGAGGCCAGAATCACCGCCCCCAGCAGGTTGCCGATGTAGACAATCACCAGGTTGCGCACCATGCCGGCCAGGGCGGACTTCTTCTCCAGCAGGGTGATGGTGATGAGGCAGTTGCCGGTAAACAGCTCCGCCCCGGTGATGATGACGATGATGAGCCCGAAGGGGAACAACAGGCCGCATACCACCCGGGACAGCCCAGCGTTGGTGAGCAGATGGCCCGCCGTGTTGGCCACCACCGCGCCTGAGCCGATGAGGAACCCGGCCAGCACCGCCGACAGATACAGCTTTTGGGTGCTGTTGGCGCACTTTTTGGCCCCCACCTGGGCGTAGAAATTGACAAATTCCGCTGGACTCAACATAATCGGTCTGCCTTTCTCTTTCAAATCAGCACAGTCCCAACAGGTGCCGCACCTCGCCGATCATATACAGCGACCCGCAGGCGCACACCACGTCCTCCGGTCCCGCCGCAGCCAGGGCCCGGTCCACACCATCCCGGGTAGTGCCGCAGGGGAAAGCCTTCGCGCCCAGGCCCTCCAGGTACGCCGCCAGCTCGACTGCAGACATGGCCCGGTCGCTGTCCGGAGTGATGGTGTAAAACTCCCTCGCCAGGGGCAGGATCTCCCCCATCATGGTGGGATAGTCCTTGTCGGCCAGCACGCCGGTGAGGAAGATCAGCTTTTTCCCGGGGTACAACTCCCGCAGGGCCCGGCCCAGGGCCTCCATGCACTGAGGATTGTGGCCGCCGTCCAGGATTACATCAGGACTGCGCCGGACCAGCTCCAGCCGGGCGGGCCAGACCGTTTTGGACAGCCCCTCCGCAACGGCCTCCTCCGAAATCTCCCAGCCCTTCTGGCTGAGAACCCGCAGCGTCTCCAGCGCTGTGGCGGCGTTATAGAGCTGATGCTCCCCCAGCAGGGGGATGGAGTAGGGCCCCTTGCCCCGATAAGTAAAGGTCTGGCCCTCCAAGCCGGAGGACAGCACCTCTGGCTTAACAGTCATCGCCAGCGCGGCGTGCTGCATATGGCAGACGTGATCCACCGTACCATACACCTCAAAGCTCTGGCTGTAGAGGACCACATGGCCCCCCGCCTTGATAATGCCAGACTTTTCTGCGGCGATCTCCCTCAGGGTGTTCCCCAACTCGGCGGTGTGCTCCAGTCCGATGTTGGTGATGACCGCCGCCTCGGGGGTGGGGATCACGTTGGTGGAGTCCAGCCGTCCGCCCAGCCCCACCTCCAGCACCACAATGTCGCACCGTGCCTCCAAAAAGTACAGGAATCCCACCGCGGTCATCAGCTCGAATTCGGTGGCCGGGTCGGCCATCCCCTTTCCGGCTTTGATGACCTGCTCCGCGATGCGGCCCAAGGCCTCGTCGGGGATAGGTTCCCCGTTCACCTGGAACCGCTCATGGAACCGCCACAGGTGGGGGGAGGTGGACAACCCCGTCCGGTATCCCGCCGCCGCCAGCACAGAGGCAATCATAGCGGCGGTGGAACCTTTGCCGTTAGTACCGGTGATGTGGACGTATTTCAGCTTCTGGTGGGGATTGCCCACCTTTTCCAGCAGCTCCAGTGTCCGGCCCAGGCCGGGCTTGCGGCCGGTCCAGGCCTCCCGGTGGATGAGATCAACAGCCTCCTGTCCGGTCATCGGTCATACCCCCTTGACGCTGGCCAGCATGGCGGACCCCGCCTCACAGATCACCTTGACCGGCCCGTCCGGAGCGCCCAGGCCCAGCAGAAGCTGTCCGGCCTTGGCCTCCACCCCGAAGTCGGGCAGGCGGACCGTTCCGGAGGCGCAGTAGACCGCCAGATCCCCCGGTCCGGTGAGCCAGTTGGTCTCACAGTTGCCAGTGAGAGCGCTCACCGCGCCCTGACCCTGGCCCTTGCGGACCATCAGGTTGAAGTCCACGCACTGCCCCCAGCTTTCCACGGGCACGCCGCCGTCAAACTCCACCACCCGGCCAGGGGCCAGAGGGAAGGGCTGGTCCCCGTTGATTTTCAGCTTGATCTCCCCCTCCAGCACCGCCAGGAAGCGGTGGTAGTCGGGCAGAGGAGTGAAGTCGGAGTGGTCCAGCTCCACGGTGGCAGAGCTGAGCCGCCAGAGAAAATCCCGGTCCGCATAGACTGCCCCCTCCGGAGCGATGGCCAGCTGGGTGGTGGTCCCGCCGGACCAGCTGGTGGTTACATAGTCCTCCCGGCGCAGAAGAGTCCATTCCATAAAGAGCCTTCCTTTCTATTGGGCCTGTCGGTCAAAATTTCCCGCCGGGGCGACCAGTCCGCTCCGGCGAAGTGTGTGTACCAGCGGAATGGCGATTGTGGTGACAATAGCGGCGACAATCAGATCCTTGCCCAGGCGCAGCAAGGCGCTGCCGAAGATAAACGCGAAATTGTAGTAGCCATACAGCAGACTGTCCGCCCACAGCACCAGAGTGTTTACGCCGCTGGTCAGCACCGCGCATACTATACATGCGGCGTAGCAGGCCACGGGCCGGCGCTCCAGAGGCCGTCCCTTCCGCCACATGACGAAGGCTGCCAGTCCCACCAGCAGGCCGTTGACCGCAGGGGGAATGAGCCACAGCACCGTGTTGGGAGCCAGGCCGAAGGGGCCGCTCATCTGGGCCAGAAACTCTCCCAGCAGGGCCACGGTAAAGCCCGCACCCGGTCCATAGAGCAGGGCGGCGGCAATCACGGGGAGAGAAATAAAGGTGAGCTTAAAGTTTCCGGTGTGGATGACCAGCGTAATGGACAGCAGATAATACAGGGCTACCAGCAGAGCCAGCTGGCACATGAGCTTGACGTCAAATTTTTTTACAAACATAAATATGCTCCTTTCATGGCGTGTTGCCATGAAAGGAGCATACTCCCCCATGGCAGCGGATGCGATACAGCAACGCGGGCGGAGCCCTTCGTCCACCGGCAACTTCCCATCCGGGGGCACTTGACGCGCTGAACCTACTCTGACCAGGTACTTATTTTGTTACATTGCTTTAACTACGGTGTTGTAGATCTCATCGGCCAGGGGCAGGGCCTTGGCCAGCAGGGCCTCGCCCTTGGCGCGGTAATCCTCGGCCAGCTCCTTGTTCTTCAGGCTGCCGATGTTGATGAGCACATTGAGCCACGCGCCCTGAATGGCGGCCCGCAGGGACAGGGCGGACACGCCCAGGTCGCTGGCGGCGCTGTCGTTGCTCTTGCCCAGGATGGAGGCGGTGAGCTCCAGCGTCTCAACAGCCAGCTCCATCATCTCAAAGGGAGTCTTGGTACAGCCCTCCAGCCCCTTCTGAATGGCGGCGGAGCGGGCGGCCTTCTCCTCGTCGGTGGCCTTGGGCATGCCGAAGGCGGCGCTGACCACGTTGAAGGCCTCGGTGTCCCGGTCCATCACGTCCACGAAGCGGGCCTTCAGGTCGGTGGCCTTGGCCTGAGCGGCCTTAGCTGTCTCCTCAAACTCGGCGTACTTCTTCTTGCCGATGGTCAGGGAACACACCATGGCGGTGAGAGCGGCGCCCAGAGCGCCCTCCAGAGCGGCGGCAGACCCGCCGCCGGGGGCGGGGGCGTCGGAGGCCAGCAGGTCAACAAACTCGGCGGTTTTCAGTTCGGCCAATTTCATAGCTTTTTTCTCCTAATCTGTTGTTTTTTGTAGGGGCGGATAATACCCGCCCCGCACAGGGCAATTACTTCATGTCCAGCAGGTGATACTCCATGATCTGGTTGTGGCAGTCGAAGTCACGGGCCTTGAGATAGAACTCGGCGCAGTCGATCATAGCCTTGGCGGGAGTGAGGCCCACGATCTCGCTGTCCAGGATGTAGGTGCCGTAGCGCTCGGCCAGGGCCCTGATCTGCTCATAGACCACATACAGGGGGGTATCCTCATAGTTGACCATGTTCATGGACACCTGGGCGATGCCCCGGTCCTCCATCATAAAGCCCATGGCCTTGCAGCTGCGGAAGCCGCCGGAGGAGCCGCGGATGACCTTGGCGATCTTCTTGGCGACCTCTACATCGGAGGTGGCCAGGTTCACATTGAAAGCCACCAGGGGCATACGGGCGCCGATGGCGGTGATGCCGGCGGTGGGGTGAATTTTCCGCTCACCGAAGTCGGGGGCCCACTCGTCCTGGAGCAGCTTCTCAGGCATACCCTCGAACTGACCCTTGCGGCAGGCGGCCAGGTTGCGGCGGTGGGGGGCGGAGGCGGAGTCTTCATAGAGGAAGGAGGGAATCTTCAGCTCGTCCCAGATACGCTGGCCCAGACGCTTGGAAAGCGCCACGCACTCCTCCACGGTGACGTCTTTGGACTGGGGTACGAAGGGGATCACGTCGGTGGCGCCCATGCGGGAGTGCTCGCCCACATGCTTGGTCATATCGATGACCTCGGCGGCCTTTTTGGTCAACTGGAAGGCGACCTCCTCGATGGCCTCGAGGGAGCCGATCAGGGTGAACACGCAGCGGTTGTGGTTGCCGTCGGTCTGGGCGTCGAAGAGGGTGCAGCCGGGCACGCTGTTGGCCACTTCCACCAGGGCGTTGTAGGCGGCCTCGTCCTTCTCCTTGCTGCAACTGAAGTTAGGGATACACTCGACAAGTTTAGCCATTTGTGATTTCCTCCTAAAAAAATAATTTGGGACAGCTTCCTTTGGTGCACCTATTATACTCGATGGCCGGAAAATATTCAACGCCTGGAAGAAGGTTTTTTTGTAAATTTCCTTAAAAATATTAAGCCCCTGCCCGCCCTGGCCCGCCGCGGTGAAACCGGCGGGGAGGCCGGCCTACCGGTCCGTCCGCCAGGCGGAGGCCAGGTCGAGAAACTGCTGGACGCAGCCGGCCTGATAGGGGTCGTTTTCCCACACCAGGATGGGGTAAGACCGGGCAGAGAACTCCAGCACCGGCTTGGTGTAGACGGGGGCGCCCGGGTGGGCCGCCGCGATGGATTTGGGCAGAAAGCCCACGCCAAAGCCCTCCTGCACCATCTGCATCTCCATGGGGGTGTCGTAGCAGTGGCACACCACATGGGGGGACACCCCCGCCCGGCGGCACTCCGCCAGCAGGTCACGGCCGTAGTCCCACAGGTCGTCGCTGCGCAGAAGGCACATGGGTGTCCCCTGGAGGGCCCGGATGGGGACGGACTCCTGGCCAGGGGCGGGGTCGGTGTCCTTGCGCATCACCAGCTCCAGGGGGTCCTCCCCCAGCACCTGCTCCTGCAGTCCGGAGGCCCGCTCTGACTGGCTGCGCAGAAACAGGGCGTGCAGCTCCCCGCGGCTCAGGTCGTCCAGCAGATCCCCGGGCGAGCCCATGCGGACATACAGCTCCACCTGGGGGAACTTCTCGTGGTAGTCCTTCAGCAGGGTGGTGGCAATTTGAACATTGGAGTAGATAACCCCCACCTTCAGCTGCCCCCGCACCCCCGCGCCCACCTCCCGGACGCTGTCGGCCATGGTCCGCAGGCTTTGGAACATCTGCCTGCTCTGCTGGTAGAGGCAGTGGCCCGCCTCCGTGAGCTCCACCCCCTTGTTGGTGCGCAGGAACAGGCAGGCGCCCAGCTCGTCCTCCAGCATGGCCAGCTGCCGGCTGACGGGGGGCTGGGCCACATGGAGTTGGCGGGAGGCGCCGGAGATGCTGCCAGCTTCGGCCACGGCGGCAAAGTATTCCAGCTGCTTGAAATTCATACTATCGTCCTTTCCACCAAAAAAGCGAGGCGCAATTTGTTGAAAGCACCATACTTTTTTTATATGGCAATTATATAATACAGGTGCTTTTCATTTTATCATCTTTTTGTTAAAATACAATACATAGAAAGCAAATCCCCGCTCTGCACTTAAATTATGTAAGAAACGGAGGAACCACTTATGAATCTCGCAGACGCCATGACCATCAAGCTGGACTACGACCTGCCCGAGTACCCCGCCTTTGAGGAGGGCTACCGCCGGGCCCCCCGCCGCGAGTCCCACCTGTCCGAGGCCGACAAGGCCCTGGCCATCAAGAACGCCCTGCGTTACATCCACCCCGACCATCACGCCCAGATGGCCAAGGAGTTCGCCCAGGAGCTGGAGGAGCACGGCCGCATCTACGGCTACCGCTTCCGTCCCGCCGGCAAGCTGTACGGCAAGCCTATCGAGGAGTACAAGGGCAACTGCACCGAGGCCAAGGCCTTCCAGGTGATGATCGACAACAACCTGGATTTCGACATCGCCCTGTACCCCTACGAGCTGGTCACCTACGGCGAGACCGGCCAGGTCTGCCAGAACTGGATGCAGTACCGCCTCATCAAGAAGTATCTGGAGGTCATGACCGACGAGCAGACCCTGGTGGTCATGTCCGGCCACCCCCTGGGCCTGTTCCACAGCCACAAGATGGCCCCCCGCTGTATCATCTCCAACGGCCTGATGGTGGGCATGTATGACAACCAGAAGGACTTCAACCGGGCCGCCGCCATCGGCGTGGCCAACTACGGCCAGATGACTGCCGGCGGCTGGATGTACATCGGCCCCCAGGGCATCGTCCACGGCACCTTCAACACCCTGCTCAACGCCGGCCGCCTCAAGCTGGGCATCCCCGAGGACGGCAACCTGGCCGGACGGCTGTTCATCTCCGCCGGTCTGGGCGGCATGTCGGGCGCTCAGGGCAAGGCCGCTGAGATCGCCGGCGCCGCCTCCATCATCGCTGAGGTGGACGACTCCCGCATTGAGACCCGCTACACCCAGGGCTGGGTGAGCCACCGCACCGGCGACCTGGCCGAGGCCGTGAAGATCGCCCAGGAGCATCAGGCCAAGAAGGAGCCCTGCGCCGTGGCCTACCACGGCAACGTGGTGGATCTGCTGGAGTATCTGCTGGAGAAGGACATTCACGTGGACCTGCTGTCCGACCAGACCTCCTGCCATGTGCCCTACGACGGCGGCTACTGCCCCCAGGGACTGACCTTCGAGGAGCGCACCGAGATGCTGGACAAGGACCCCGAGCAGTTTGCCAAGCTGGTAGACAAGACCCTCCAGCACCACTACGAGCTGGTGTGCAAGCTCCACGAGAAAGGCACCTACTTCTTCGACTATGGCAACGCCTTCCTCAAGGCCGTGTACGACACCGGCATCAAGTCCATCTGCAAGAACGGCGAGAATGACCTGGACGGCTTTATCTTCCCCTCCTACGTGGAAGATATTCTGGGTCCCTGCCTGTTTGACTACGGCTACGGCCCCTTCCGCTGGTGCTGCCTGAGCCGCAACCCCGAGGACCTGGACAAGACCGATATGGCCGCCGCCGAGTATATCAAGGCCCACAACCGCCGCTACCAGGACTACGACAATTATGTCTGGTGCCGGGACGCTAAGAAGAACAAGCTGGTTGTCGGTACTCAGTGCCGCATCCTGTATCAGGACGCCATGGGCCGCATGAATATCGCCCTGAAGTTCAACGAGATGGTCCGCAACGGCGAGATCGGCCCCGTCATGCTGGGCCGCGACCACCACGACACCGGCGGAACCGACTCCCCCTTCCGTGAGACCTCCAACATCAAGGACGGCTCCAACATCATGGCCGAGATGGCCACTCAGTGCTACGCCGGCAACGCCGCCCGGGGCATGAGCCTCATCGCCCTGCACAACGGCGGCGGCGTGGGCATCGGCAAGTCCATCAACGGCGGCTTCGGCATGGTGCTGGACGGCTCCGAGCGGGTGGACACCATCCTGAAGATGTCCATGCCTTGGGACACCATGATCGGCGTCTCCCGCCGCAACTGGGCCGGCAACCCCAACTCCATGACCACCGTGGCCGAGTACAACGAAATGTTTGCCGGCCAGGACCACATCACCCTGCCCTACATCGCCGACGACGCTGTTGTCGCCGAGGCGCTCAAGAGCATCCAGGGCTAAGGGGTTCGCCCGCAGGTGCGCACTGCGCGCCCTTACATCCAAACAACCCAATGACTCAAGAGGGGGCGTCCCAGACGTCCCCTCTTTTGGAAAGGAATGACAATATGAAAACCATTGTCACCAACATCGGTATGCTGGCCACCCCCCAGGGGTCCGGCCCCAAAAAGGGTCCGGAGCAGGGGGAGATTCAGATTCTCAGGGATGCCTGGGTCCTGATGGAGGACGGCGTCATCGCCCAGGTGGGGACCGGCCCCGCCCCGGCGGCGGATGAGGTCATCGACGCGGGCGGGAACCTGGTCACCCCCGGCCTGGTGGACGCCCACACTCACCTGATTTTCGGCGGCTGGCGGCAGAACGAGCTGGGGCTGAAGCTCCACGGCAAGTCCTACCTGGAGATCCAGAACGCCGGCGGCGGCATCCAGTCCACCACCAACGCCACCCGCCAGTCCACCGAGGAGGAGCTGACCCAGAAGGCCGCCCGGGCCTTGGATGAGATGATGCACTTTGGCGTCACCACCTGTGAGGCCAAGAGCGGCTACGGCCTGGAAACCGAGCACGAGCTGAAGGCCCTCCAGGTTATCAAAAACCTGAACGACCGTCATGCTATGGACATCGTGCCCACCTTTATGGGAGCCCACCTCGTCCCTGCCGAGTACAAGGCCAACCGGGCCGAGTACATCCGCCTCGTCTGCGAGGAGATGATGCCCAAGGTGAAGGAGCAGGGCATCGCCAAATACTGCGACGTGTTCTGCGAGGCGGACACCTTCACCGTGGAGGAGTCCCGGCAGGTACTGGAGGCCGGGCTGAAATACGGCCTGCGGCCCAAAATTCACGCCGACGAGATCGAAGCCATCGGCGGCTCGGTGCTGGCCGGCGAGATCGGGGCCATCTCCGCCGAGCACCTGATTGTCTGCCCCCCTGAGGGCATCGAGAGCATGGCCAGGGGCGGGGTTGTGGCCTGCCTGCTCCCCGCCACCAGCTTCTACCTGGGGGCCACCTTCGCCCCCGCCCGGGACATGGTGAATGCCGGCGTCCCCGTGGCCATGGCCACCGACTTCAACCCCGGCTCCTGCCCCTGTCTCAACCTCCAATTTGTCATCAACCTGGGCTGCCTGAAGTACAAGCTCACTCCGGAGGAGGTCCTCACCGCCGTTACCCTCAACGCCGCCTCCGCCATCGACATGGCCGGTCAGGTAGGCTCGGTGGAGCAGGGCAAGCAGGGTGACCTGGTGATCTGGGACGCCCCCGACCTGGACTATATCTGCTACCGCATGGGCAGCAACCTGGCTAAGACTGTGATTAAGAAGGGTGCGGTGGTGGTTGGCTGATGGACCGCACCGACTATCAGATCCTCAATCTGCTCCAGGCGGACAGCCGCACCACATTAAAGAGCATCGGAGACAGGGTGGGCCTGACAGCCCCCGCTGTATCTGAGCGCATCCGCCGGATGGAGGAGAAGGGGGTAATCAAGCGCTTTTCCATCAGCGTGGACCGCACGCTGCTGGACAGCAATCTCACCGGCTTTATCCTGATCGCCATTTTTCCGGAGAAGTACAGCCAGTTCTGCAGGTTCTGTGAGGACACCTCCGCCATCACTGCCCATCACCACCTGGTGGGCAAGCTGAACGCGCTGCTGCGCTTTGCGGTGAAAGACACCCACGAGCTGGACGAGCTTCTGGCCGCCATTAAGCAGTACGGCGACTCCCAGACCTCTGTGGAGCTGGGGGCCTACTTTGAACAGAAGGATGTTCCCCTGCCCAAGTAAAGAGAAAGCAAACCGGGCCGCCCCCAAAGGAGCGGCCCGGTTTTTTTATTCCCAAGTGACGTTCGAGGACGTACTGACCACGTTGATGTAGCTGGGCCCGATGGCTAGAGGGATGGGGGCGCCGGACTGGTCCAGGAAGGCATAGCAGCCATTCCGGCTGTCCCGCTGCCAGGTGATGGAAAAGACCTGGCCGTCTCGGAACAGCAGGCCGTCTCCGGTTCCGGTGGTGCGCACATCCATGCGGCCCTTGTCGTCCCCCTTGACCCGGCTCACGCTGGTGTACAGCACCAGCACATTGCTCACCGCCACCGCCTCGTTATTGTTGCCGTCCACATAGGGGATATCCTGTTTGTCGATGTGCTGTTCAATGAGATACTGCCCCTGCTCCGCGCTGTAAGTAAAGCTGCCGGTCTTGTAGCTGGAGAAGGGCACCGACACCTTCTGGGCGGCCTGTCCGCCGGCGGGAGGGTCTTTGGAGAAGGTCCAGCCCACTGAGTAGCCATCTGCGTGCTCCCGGGTGATGCGGCTGGGCATTTGTTCCAGAATCTTCTCGCTGGAGGTGAGCAGGGAGTGCTCCAGTCCGGCGTTTTTTCGCCGGTCCGGGTCCCGCCAGCACATGTTGCCGTAGGGGCCGTTGACAAAATCCAGATGGGTGACATTCCAGCTTTCGAAGGAGGTGTAGGACTGGGGGCTGCCGCCGGCATGGATGTAGATGGCGTCGTGGCCCAGGGCCAGGTTGACATAGTAGTCGCGGGCGGAGCGGACACAGCCCAGGTTGCCTACCCCCTCAATGTCCTGGAAGACCGCCAGCATCCGGGTAATGCCCCCCTCGGCGACGATCTCATAAATCACGTCGGCCTGGGCCACCCCCAGCTGGGGCAGGGCCTTGCGCAGATTGTTGAGCATAATGGCGATGGGCCGCTGGCCGCTGATGTCCTCGTTCAGGCCCTCGCCGGTGAGGGGGTTGGCGTAGGGGAAGACCGGGTCGGGCTCCACCGGGGCAATCACCGATATGCTGGGTTCCTCCGGGAGCGAGGCGCTGCCCGGCGGGGAAGATGCGCTGCTGTCGGAGCCGGGATCTTTTTTCCCGCAGGAGGCCAGCATGACCAGGGCCAGGGCGGAGAGCAGCAGCAGGTTCCATCGTCTTTTGTTCATTGTAATCCCTCCAGATATTCAAGGTCTGCCTGCCTCTATGATACGTGTTTTTTGGAGTTCTGTCAACTGGTGTCGAAGGGACCCAATCCCCCCCGCCGCCGGACTTCGTCCGTTCCTTTCCCCCGTCCCCGCTGCGGCGGGGACGGGGGGATTCCGAATTAAAGCTCCCGCCTGTCCGAACGTCCCAGGAGGTAGTCGGTGCTGACGGCGAAGAAGTCGGCCAGGAAGATCAGGCCGGGAACCATGGGGTAGGACTTGGCGTACTCATAGTCCTGATAGCTACGCAGCTTTACCCCACAGATATCAGCCATTTCCCTCTGCTTGAGACCTCGCTCCATGCGTAATTCTTTCAGCCGCTCTGAAAATTTTTCCATAAGTACCTCCGGGCTCTTGACACATGGTTGAACCGCGTATATAATATGTTATGTGGTTGAAACGTATAAACTAAAGAGGGAATAACAAATGACAATCAAAATGGAAACCATATTCTGCACCCCGGAATTGGAGGAGCAAATCGACGCCTTTCTGGCTCAGGACCAGGACTTCGTCCAGGCCGAGGAGGCCTTTTACGAGTCGGCCCGGGAAATCGCCCAGCTTGCCGGGTTTGAGCGGTACGACCGCTTCGAGTGCCGCCTGGGGGTCTACCTGAACCGCCTGACCAATCTCCATTATCTCTTTGGACTGGGCCTGCGTCAAGAGGTTTTGCGGGCTCTGAACCCCTACTCGTCCTCCCGCAGCTCTTTCGGCTCGGGGGGGATCACCGGGCGGTCGCCCTCCAGCTGGTCGAAGTAGTCCTCCTCCTGCAGCACCGGCTTGCGGCGGCGGGCGATGGCTAGGATGGTGGGGTAGAGGACAATGGCCACCAAGCCCCCGGAGAAGCCGTTGTTGTACAGGTTCATCCCCGCCACCGGCGAGCCGGTGTACAGCACCACCGACGAGTGGAGAAACCCGGCCAGCACCCCGTAGCCCCAGCCGAAGTAGCCGGAGATGGGGGCCAGGGTGGTGCAGAACAGGCAGGCCAGCTGCACCGCGGAGTCGGTGAGGGACCAGTCCATCACCACGCTGCCCAGGGCCACCCCGCCCATTACCGGCAGGATGTTGAAGGCGTGCTTGCCAAAGGCGGAAAAGCCCATGATGGTGAGGATCCCCCCCACGGTGGGGCCGTTCAGGTCGCCGCCGGACAGCAGGATGTAGGCCATGCCGATCAGGCCGTTCGCGCCCGCGTTGATGAGTACAGGGGCGGGGCCGAACATGCGCAGGTAGTCGCTGGGAGCCCGGCCGCTGGTCTGGAGCAGCCGGCGGTAGCCTGCCCAGGCCGCCCACACCGGCTTTTTGGCAAAGAACAGCCCGCTTACGATCAGCAGTGCGCACAGGGTGCCCAGCATCACGCCGAAGGGCAGCGCGTAGCCCTTGGCCCAGCGGTAGTGGGTGGTGGGGTCCGCCCCCAGGGAGGACATGAGGGGCACGCAGATCATCGCCACCAGCCCGCAGGCGAAGCCCACATTGTACAGGTTCATGCCGTTCTGGATGCGGTAGGTGTAGCTGGCCAGGGGAGGCATGATAAAGCCGATGACTGCCCCTACCAGCACCCCCTCCAGGGGTCCGCCCCAGCCGTTGTCCAGGGCGACATAGCTGACGATGGGGGCCAGGGCGGTGGCCATCAGGCCGATGCCGATGTTGCCCGCCAGCCGCTGGCGGCGCAGCCGGGTATACAGCCAGGTCCCGGCCAGGATGGGCCAGATGTTGACAAAGTTTTTGCCGAACAGAGAGAAGCCGGACATCAGCCCCATCTCCACTAGGGTCATGCCGTTGAGGGTGTCCTGGGCGGCGTAGAGCAGGCAGATGCTGATGGCGGTGACAATGGCGGAGTTCACCAGCGCCGCCCCTGGCCCGGCCACCAGGACATAGTCGGTGATGAGGGCGTCCTCGGTGGTGACGATGGTGTAAAGCCCCTGGAGGATGTCCTCCTGGCCGTCCAGGGCCAGCAGAATCCCGGCCAGGGCCAGAAGCCCCGCGTAGGCCCACAGATAGGGGAACATCTTGTCATACCGGGCCTGGTGCTCGTGGTGCAGCAGGTGAAAAACTCCCATAGGCCGTTATCCTCCAAAAAACGCCCTGGTCTGTGCCGCGTTCTGTTTGATCTCCTCCGCCAGGGCCTCCAGGCTGGGGAACTTCCGCTCCTCCCGCAAGCGCTTGTAGAACTCCACCCGCACTGTACGGCCGTAGAGGTCGCCGTTGAAGTCCAGAAGGAAGCTCTCCACCGTCACCTGGTCCCCGTCCTCCACCGTGGGCCGGACCCCCACGTTGGTCACCGCCATGCAGGGTCCCACCCCCGGGATGCAGGGCTGGTGGTCTGGGTAGTCAGGGAGGACCCACACATGGGTGGCGTAGACCCCAAAGGCCGGAACGATCACCCCCTCGGGGATGCGCAGATTCACCGTGGGGAAGCCCAGCCGGGAGCCCAGCCGTTTGCCGTGGGTCACCTGCCGGGTGAGGCGGTAGGGGTGGCCCAGAAATTCCACCGCCCGCTCCATCTCCCCCTGGGCAATCAGGCCACGGATGTAGGTGGAGGAGATGGTAATCCCGTCTCGTTCCACCTTCTTGATAATGTCGCAGCCTATCCCCAGCAGGGCGCATTTCTCCTTCAGCCGGTCCGGGTTGCCCTGGCCCATGTAGCCGAAGTGAAAGTCGTGGCCAGCCACCACATGGACCACCCCCAGCTTTTTCACCAGGTAGTCCGCAATAAATGCCTCCCAGTCCATGCGCTGCATGGCGTCAAAGGGAGCGATCACCATCTCCTGGATGCCGTACAGCTGGTGCATCAGGGTGGTCCGGTCGTCCACCGTGGACAGCAGGGGGATATTCTGCCCGGTAAGGGCGGCGGCCGGACTTTTGTCAAAGGTAAAGGCGCAGGGAACAGCCTTCAGCCTGTCCGCCGTCTCCTTCACGGTCCGGAGCAGCGCCCCGTGGCCCAGATGCACCCCGTCGAAAAAGCCCAGGGCGATGACTCTGCGTTGTTTCTCCATTGGAAATTACACCTCATGTAGGGACGCATCACGATGCGTCCGTTTTCTTGGCAAGGGCAACGGCGGACGCTTTATGAAGCGTCCCTACACAATCACACCTCGAAAAAGCTCTTGATGGTAGTCAGCTTCCCGCCCTGAGCCCGGCACAGGGCCAGGAATATTTCGTCCTGAGAATACACTCTGTATTCACCCGGGATCAGGCCGGGCAGCACAGCGGTCATGCCGTTGCGGATTTTTTTCTCCACACCGGCGGAGACCATCAGCCTGGCCCAGTCCCGAAACAGGCTGTCCACCGGCAGGAGCAGGGCGGTTGGATCAGGAGCGGTCTGTACATCTTCCAGGGTGTGGGCGCGCTCCAGTGTGAAGCCTGCAGCCATAGTCCGCCGCAGGGAGGCCATGCACCCTCCGCAGCCCAGGGCCTGGCCGATGTCGTGACACAGGGTGCGGATATAGGTCCCCTTGGTACAGCGGACCTGAATCATGTAAAGGTCTTTTCCCTGCTGTTCCACTATTTCCAGGGCCTTTATGGTCACCGGCCTGGCAGGGCGTTCTACTTCACGGCCCTTCCGGGCCAGCTCGTAGAGCTTCTTGCCGTTGATTTTGATGGCGGAGTACATGGGGGGCATCTGGAGAATATCCCCCCGGAACCGCTCCAGGACGGCCTCCAGCTGCTCCCGGCTGACCTGAACGGGCCGCTCCTCCAGTACCTCACCCGAGGTGTCCTGGGTGTTGGTGATTACGCCTAGTTTTAAAGCGGCGATGTACTCCTTGTCGGGTTTCTCTGCAAACTCCACCGCCCGGGTGGCCCGGCCGATAAAAACGGGCAGCACACCGGTGGCCATAGGGTCCAGGGTGCCCCCATGGCCCACCCGCTTCTCGTGAAAGATCCCCCGGAGCTTGGCGCACACATCCATGGAGGTCCAGCCGGCGGGTTTGTCAATGACCAGGATTCCGCTAACCATGGCGCACCTGCTCAATGGCATCGAGGACCCTCTGCCGGACCACCTCCATGGTCCCCTCCACCATGGCCCCGGCGGCGGCGGCGTGGCCGCCCCCCCCCAGCAGAGCGCAGACAGCGGAGGCGTTCAGGTCGCCTGGATCGGTGCGCAGGGAAATCTTCACATGGCCGTCGGCGGTCTCTTTCAGGGTAACGCCGCTTTTAACCCCCTCGATCTGACCTACAAAGGAGGAGATATCGTCCATGTCCCGCTCATCCGCCCCCACTTGGTCGATCATGGCCCGTGTGAGGAAGACCAGAGCGGTCTCTCCGCTGTCCCGCAGCTCCATCCCGGCGGAGAGCATCCCCTCCAGCTTAAGGCGCTTAAAGGTTTTCGTGCGGAAAAACTTTCGGTTTACCGGATATGGGTCAAAGCCGCTGTCCATGAGATCAGCGGCAGTCCGGTGGGCCTCAGCGTCAGTGTTGCTGTACTGGAAACAGCCGCAGTCGGTGGATACCGCCACATAAAGGGCCTCGCCGATTTGGGGAGAGATATTCGTAAACTGTTTTACTATTTGGTAAACAATTTGTCCGCAGGCTGCTTTTTTGTCGTCTAAGCAGACTTTTTGGGCAAAAAACTCCTGAGAAGGGTGGTGATCGATGGCCAGATCCACCCGCTCCAGATAAGGCCTCGCATTTTCGGGAAAGAGGGACCGGGCAGCAATGTCAACCGAGACAACCGTTTCAGGGGTGTAGTCCGCCCCGATTGTCAACCCATTTATATAGCCCATAAACAATTCTGTGACCTCTGGATTTTCCAGAATATAGGCGGTCTTCCCCGCCTGGCGCAGGGCCCGGCACAGCCCGGCGGCGCAGCCGATGGTGTCACCGTCGGGACGGACGTGGGTAAGAATCAGATAGTTCTCGTGGGCCTGAAGAAATTCGGCGGCCTGCACCGTGGTAATCGTGTTCATTCCTCGTCCTCCAAAATAATGTGCTCGTTGGCCGGATTGGCGGGCTTGACCACCTCCGGGTCCCGGAGCATCTCCAGAATTTTAGCCCCCTTGGCCATGGAGTCGTCCCGGAAAAAGGTGAGCTCCGGGGTGTGGCGCAGGTTCAGGGCCCGGCCCAGCTCCCGGCGGAGATAGCCCGACGCCGATTTCAATCCCTTGAGCACCTGGTCGCTGTCACTTTTGTCCAGCACCGAGATGTAGACCTTGGCAAATTTCAGGTCCGGGGTGACGTCCACCGCCGTCACCGAGATCATCCCGGTCACCCGGGGGTCCTTCACCGTGGGAATGAGGGTGGCCAGCTCCCGCTGGACCTCCTCGTTGATGCGCCCGATTCGATTACTTGCCATGGTGTTCCTCCTTCAAATTGCGTCTACTCTCCGCTCTACCTCAAGCTGAATCTTTCGGCAGACTCCATCAAAGTTGTTCTCAATTTCCAAATTGGTAAATCTTAAAACCTTCAGCTCCAGAGCCTCTAAATATTCTGTCCGAATTCTGTCATACTCCACCAGACCATTTTCATCATAGTGCTGGCTCCCGTCCAATTCCACTACCAGTTTTGCTTTCAGGCAGAAAAAATCTACAATATAGCTGTCAATAATTCGCTGCCGGTTCCATCTTGGGGAAGCAGTACGCAGAAAGCCATACCACAGCCGCGTCTCTGCCGGTGTTGGCTCGTTGCGCAGCTGTGTGGAATGGGGCCTCTCTTTCTTGTTGCGGGGCAAAAAAGTCACCGCAGCCACCTCCTTCACCTCTCGTCCCCGCCGCGCGGGTAAGGCTCCTTTTGAAAGGAGCTGTCAGCCGAAGGCTGACTGAGGATTGCGTTTTGCGAAGCAAAACATACGAAGTAAATAAGGTTTGAAAAACTGTGTTTGCTTCGCAAAAATGCAATCCTCCGCCCCAGTTTGCGAACTGGGGCACCTCCTTTCAAAAGGAGGCTTGCCGCTGCGGCGGGACGGGGGTTTACCGCCGCTCCCGCACATCGGAGATGAGGCAGCTAACCGGCTCTGTCAGACCTCCCCGGCTTTTCTGAGGCTAAACAGGCCTACTACTCCTTGGGTCCGGGCCTGCGCGGGCGGATATTATAAAGGCGCTGGAGGTGTAGTCCTCCGCCCAAAGCCCCGGGGTGCCCCGCAGGGGCGGGAGAGAAGCAAACCGGGGCGGGCGAAAACGCCCGCCCCGTTGGTTAATGCTGTAGGGACGCTTCATGAAGCGCCCGCAATCACTCAGGTAACGGACGCATCGTGATGCGTCCCTACCGTTTACACCTCAATCTGCTCCATGAGGAAGGCCTCGATGATGTCGCCCTCCTTGATGTCCTGGAACTTCTCGAAGGTGATGCCGCACTCGTAGCCGGCGGCCACCTCTTTCACGCTGTCCTTGAAGCGCTGGAGAGAGGCGATGGCTCCGTCGTAGATGACAATGTTGTCCCGCAGCAGGCGCATCTGGGCGTTGCGCTGCATCTTGCCGTCCAGCACGTAGCAGCCCGCTACCATGCCCACGCCGGTGATGCGGAAGACGTTTCGCACCTCGGCCCGGCCCAGGTCCACCTCCCGGAACTTGGGCGCCAGCATACCCTTCATGGCCGCCTCTATCTCGTTGATGGCGTCGTAAATGACCCGGTACATCCGCATGTCCACCTCCATACGGGCGGCGGAGTCCTTGGCGTTGTTGTCCGGGCGGACGTTGAAGCCCACGATGATGGCCCCGGAGGTGCCCGCCAGCATCACATCGCTCTCGCTGATGGCGCCCACGGCGCAGTGAATCACCCGCACCCGGACCTCCTCGTTGGTCAGCTTCTCCAAAGAAGCCTTCACAGCCTCGGCAGAGCCCTGGACGTCGGCCTTGACAATGACGTTGAGGTTCTTCATCTCGCCGGCCTGGATCTGGCTGAACAGGTCCTCCAGAGTGACCTTGCCCACATTGCTGCTGAGGGCATCCTTCCGTTCGGCCTTGCGCTGCTCCACCAGTTCACGGGCCATACGCTCGTCGGCCACGGCGTGGAAGTCGTCGCCCGCGCCGGGCACCTCGCCCATGCCGATGATCTCCACCGGCACGGAGGGCCCCGCCTCGGCAAGCTTCTGCCCCCGGGCGTCGGTCATGGCACGGACACGGCCCACAGCGGTGCCGGCAATGATCACGTCGCCCTGCTTCAGGGTGCCGTTCTGCACCAGCAGGGTGGCCACCGGGCCCCGGCCCTTGTCCAGCCGGGCCTCAATTACCGCGCCGTGGGCGGTGCGGTTGGGATTGGCCTTCAGCTCCTGGACCTCGGCGGTGAGCACCACCATGTCCAGCAGGTTGTCGATGCCCATGCCAGTCTTGGCGGAGATGGGGCACACAATGGTCTCGCCGCCCCAGTCCTCGGGTACCAGCTCATATTCGGTGAGCTGCTGCATGATCCGGTCGGGGTTGGCTGCCGGCTTATCCATCTTGTTGATGGCCACGATGATGGGGATGTTGGCCGCCTTGGCGTGGTTGATGGACTCCACCGTCTGGGGCATGATGCCGTCGTCGGCGGCCACCACCAGGATGGCCACGTCGGTAATCATGGCGCCCCGGGCCCGCATGGCGGTGAAGGCCTCGTGGCCGGGGGTGTCCAGGAAGGTGACGGTGTGGTCCTTCACATTCACCTGGTAGGCGCCGATGTGCTGGGTGATGCCGCCCGCCTCGCCGGAGACCACGTTGGCGTGGCGGATATAGTCCAGCAGGGAGGTCTTGCCGTGGTCTACGTGGCCCATGACCACCACCACGGGGGCCCGGGTGACCAGGTCCTCCTCCTTGTCCTCGGCGGTGTCGATGAGGCGCTCCTCAATGGTGACGATGACCTCTTTCTCTACCTTGCAGCCCATCTCCTCGGCGATGATGGCGGCGGTGTCGAAGTCGATAATGTCGCTGAGGGAGGCCATGACCCCGTTCTTGATGAGGCATTTGACTACCTCGGCCCCGGTTTTCTTCATCCGGGAGGCCAGCTCGCCCACGCCGATCTCATCAGGGATGAGCACCTTGGTGGGGGCCTTCTTGGCGATCTCCAGCTGGAGGCGGCGCATCCGGTCCTGCTCCTCCTGGCGGCGCTTGTTGCCGAAGGACTGGCCCCGGCCGCCCTGCTGGCGGCCCCGCTGGTTCTGCTTCTGAATTCTCTGCTTGCCCCCCCGGACGTCCTGACGGCGCTGGTCGGTAAAGTTCTCCAGCCGCTCGTCGTACTTATCCAGGTTGACCGCCGGACCGCCCCTGGTGTCCACCACTTTCTTCTGGGGAACCCGGGACGCGGACTTCTGGACCGGCTGCTTGGCGGGCTGCTGGCCGATCTGGGGCTGGGGAGCGGGCTTGACGCCTTGGCCCTGGGGGACGGGATGGTCCTTTTTCTCCCCCTTGGAGGCGGTGGCCTGTTTGGGCTCGCCCTTGGGGGCGGGCTCCTTTTTCGCCTCCGGGTCGTGGTAGACGTCGGCATAGACCGACTCAATGGAGTCGATCTGGTTGTGCTGAGTCAGATACTCGAACACAATGGACAGCTCCTCATCGGTGAGGGGCTGCATATGGTTCTTTGGGGGGTGGCCGTACTGGGTCAGGATGTCCATGATATCCTTGGAGGGAACGGCTTTCCCTTTTCTGGCAAAGTCCTTGGCCAGCTTATGGACGGGATATTTCATCATCATAGATGGATGCACCTCGATTCTTAGGAGTGGCGGAGTTTGCCGGTCAGTCGCCGGCCGCCGGGACCGGGTTTGGCTGTCTTGCCCTGCTGGGGCGGGGACGGCGCCTCCCTTGGGGGCGGGGCCCAAGGCTTCCGTTTTCCCTGGCGCAGGTTTTTCTCATGCCGACGCTGTTCCTTCTGCCGCTGGAACACCCGGTCGGCTTTGGTGCGCAGCTGCTGGGCGGCGGGGCTGTACTTGTCCGGGTCACGGGCGGCCAGCTTCTCCACAACGGCAGCGGAAAAGCCCGCGTCGGTGAGGGCCAGCATAGCGCAGGAGGAGCGGCCGAGGACAAGGCCCAGAGCGGCCTTGTCAAAGGGCGTCTCCAGCCAGAGGACATTCCCCGCCTCGCTGAAGTGGGCCGCCCGGCGGCGGGTGTTGGGGGCGGCGTCGCCGGCCAGAAGGAGGAGCTTGGCCTGCCGGGCCCGACAGGCGGCCCCCACCGGCTCCTCGCCGATTTCCAGCCGGCCGGCCTTTTTGGCCAGGCCCAGCAGGTGGAGAATGGGGTCATTAGGCATCGGGGGGCACCTCCTTCATCTGCGCCTCCAGGCTTTCCCACACCTCGTCCAGAATCAGGGAGGAGAAGGCCCGCTCCAGGGCCCGGCTTTTCCGGGCCCGCTTCAGGCACTCCGGGTTGGGGCACACATAGGCGCCCCGGCCGGGCAGCTTGCCCTTGAAGTCCAGGGACACCGGTCCCTCCGGCGGTTTTACCAGCCGGATCAGCGACTTTTTTTCTTTCATCTCCCGGCAGCCAACGCATTGGCGCATGGGTATCTTTTTGGGCAAGGCTCTCTCTCCTCTTTGAAGGCGTGGGACCCACCGCCCTGGGCGGGTCATATCCTCTATTGCCTGGCCCGCCCGGGGGGCGGGCCCACATTTTATTCCGGAATCTCCCCGTTCTCCTCCGCCTCGGCCATAGCGGCCTCCAGGGCTTCTTCGGCGGCTTCGGCCTCCGCCTGGGCGATCAGGTCCTCAATGGGCTCCAGGGGGGTGGAGGCGGGCTTGATGTCGATCTTATAGCCGGTGAGTTTGGCGGCGAGGCGGGCGTTCTGGCCCTCCTTGCCGATGGCCAGGGAGAGCTGGTCGTCGGGGACCACCACCCGGCAGCTCTTGGCGTCGGGCTTGGAGGGCAGTTCCTCCACGCTGATGACATCGGCGGGGGAGAGGGCGGCGGCGATGTACTCCGCCGGGTCCTCAGACCACTTGATGATATCGATCTTTTCCCCCTTCAGCTCCTCTACAATGGTGTTCACCCGCTGGCCCCGGGGGCCCACGCAGGCGCCGATGGGGTCCACGTTGGGCTCTGTAGCCCAGACGGCCATCTTGGTGCGGGAGCCCGCCTCCCGGGCCACGGAGCGGATCTCCACCGTGCCGTCGTAGACCTCGGGGACCTCCAGCTCAAACAGCCGCTTCACCAGGCCGGGGTGGGTGCGGGAGATGAGCACCTGGGGGCCCTTGGTGGCCTTGCGGACCTCCACCACATAGACCTTCAGCCTCTGGCCCTCGGTATACCGCTCTCCCTTCACCTGTTCGCTGGAGCCCAGGTAGGCGTCGGTAAATTCTGAGCCGGAGTGGAGCCGGAGGGACACCGAGCCGTTCCGGGGGTCGATGCGGGTAATCATGCCGGTGAGCAGCTCGTGCTCTTTGGTGCAGAACTCGTCGTAGATCATCCCCTGTTCCGCCTCCCGGATGCCCTGGATGATGACCTGCCGGGCGGTCTGGGCGGCGATGCGGCCGAAGGCCCGTGTCTTGACCTCTATGCGCACCGTGTCGCCCAACTCGGCCTGGGGCAAGGAGCGGCGGGCCTCCTCCAGGCTGATCTCCATGGCGGGGTTATCCACCTCCTCCACGATCTCCTTTTTCAAAAACAGACGGACGGAGCTGTTCGCCTCGTCGGCCTCAATGACCAGGTTGTCCCCCACGCCCTCGTGGTCCCGGCGGTAGGCGGACAGCAGAGCCTGGGTCACCTTTTCCATCATATAGCCGGGCTTAATGCCTTTTTCCTGCTCAATCTGATGAATGGCCTCAAAGAATTCCTTGCCATCCATCTCATTGGTGTTGACCTTCTTCTTTGTCACTCTCTTAGCCACGGTGTTTTTCCTCCTAAAGTCAAACCCGCAGGTACAGCCGTACCAGCGCAATCTCCTGTTTGGTAAAGACGGCCTCCTCGCCGTTCATCTCTAACGTGACGGCCCCGTCCTCGTAATTTCGGAGCAGCCCCACAAACTCCTTCCGGCCCTCTCGGGGGCGGTAGAGCTTGACCTCTACCTCAGAACCCCGGAACCGGGTGAAGTGCTCAGGCTTCTTCAGCGCCCGGTCCGCCCCGGCGGAGGACACCTCAAAGGTGTAGCTGCCCTCGATGGGGTCGGCCTGGTCGAGCAGGTCGGACAGGGGGCGGGAGACGGCCTCACAGTCGTCGATAGACACGCCGCCCTCCCGGTCGATGTAGACCCTCAGAAACCAGCTGCCGGCCTCTTTCACATATTCCACATCCCACAGGGTGCAGCCGGCCTCCTCCACAACGGGGCGGGCCAGGGCGGCCACCGTGTCGGTTACCTTTGCCATAATTTTCCTCCTGCAAACCGGGACCGGCCCGGTTTTGTCAATCAAAAAGAGCGGAGCCACGACCCCACTCTTACCATACTACCTTACTTTCTGAGTATACTATACCACATCACCGTGGAAATTGCAAGAGATTCTGCCGAAGTTTTTTCCAAAAAACGGAGTCCTCGCAATGCTTTCCCGTCAAATACGGTCAAATAATCCAGTTTATCCGTTCATTACCGGACTGAGTGCGGCGGTTTGGACATATACTACAGCGCGGATGGAACCTCCGTGACCAAATGAACGGGAGGATACCAAAATGAAAAAAAGCTTACTCGCGCTGGCCCTGGTCCTCTCCATGGCGGGGACACTGGCGGCCTGCAGCAATCGGGACCCCAATGTAAACAATGGCAATCAGAGCGGAGCGAATTCCGGAACCACATCCGGCACGACCTCTGGCTCCGGAACTGGCTCCGCCGGCCAGGTGAGCCGGCGCTATAACACCTATGACAACCAGGGCCACGACTATTTTTATGACGGCCGCTACACCGCCGGCTCCAACGGCCAGGTCTATGACAGGGACGACAGCCGTGTCTCCCGGGACCTGACCCGGGATGCCCGGGACATCGTCCGGGATACCGGCGACGCCATCGGCGATATCGGCCGGGGGATCGGCGAGGCCGCCCGGGATATCACCGGGACCAACGCCAACCCCGGTACCCCCAGCTGGGAGCCTGACTCCAGCGCCGTGCGCTATTAACCGAATCGGGACGGGCAAAAGCCCGTCCCGCGTTTTTTCTTGACAAAAGCAATGTATTTGATATAATAAATACAGAAGGGCGCTGTCGATAAACGGCTAGTCCCCTAAATTAGTTGCAAGAAGCAACCGCCGGCTGTGGGGACAGATTTGGCGGTTACTTCTTTTTACCCTGGATGAACAGGCCGCAGATACCAATGATAACAAGACATAACTGCAAGACCTCTGATGTACTCACTGGGCAGCCCCCCTTTCGCAAGATCAGGGAGCAGAAGCGCCCCCTGTCGGGGGACTAACCGTCTACCGCTATGACAGCGCACTTCGTCCCGTCTGGCTGGCGGGCATTTTTATTATATCGCTGCAAGTCGGATTTTGTCAAATACTATCTCTTTTTCTTTGGCTTCGCCCAACCTGCCTTTCTGGCGGGACGGGTGGGGCCTTCTTTCTTCTCCACCCGGGTACGGGTGTCGGACCGGGGCTTTTTGCCCTTTCCGGGCCGGTTTTTAGATGGAGAGGCGTCGTGGGCGCCGCCCCCTGCAGACGTGCCCTTCTCCGGCTTCACCAGACAGCGCTTGCCGTAGCCGATCAGGTCCTCCCGGCCGGCTTTGCGGAGGGCCTCCAGCACCAGTTTCCGGTTTTGGGGTTTTCTCCACTGCATCAGCGCCCGCTGGAGGGCCTTGTCGTGGAGAGACTTTGGGACGAATACAGGATTCATAGTCCGGGGGTCCAGGCCGGTATACCACATGCAGGTGGCCAGGGTGCCGGGGGTGGGGTAGAAGTCCTGGACCTGCTCGGGCATGTGGCCCTGCCGGTTCAGCCACTCGGCCAGCCGGACGGCGTCCTCCAGGGTGCAGCCGGGGTGGGAGGAGATGAGGTAGGGCACCAGGTACTGGTCCTTGCCATAGCGGCGGTTGAGCTTGAAGTACTTCTCCTTGAACCTTTCATACACCTCAATATGGGGCTTGCCCATGCAGTCCAGCACATGGGGGGCGCAGTGTTCCGGGGCAACTTTGAGCTGGCCGGAGATGTGGTGCTGGACCAGGTCGGTGAAGAACTCACCGCTGGGGTCCTTCATGAGATAGTCGAAGCGGATGCCGGAGCGGATAAACACCTTTTTCACCTTGGGGATGGCCCGCAGCTTGCGCAGAAGCATCATATAGTCGGTGTGGTCGGCATCCAGATTGGGGCAGGGCTCCGGGGCCAGGCAGGCCCGGTTCCGGCACATGCCGCTTTTAAGCTGCTTCTGGCAGGAGGGTCGGCGGAAGGTGGCAGACGGCCCGCCCACATCGTGGATGTAGCCCTTGAAGCCGGGGTGCTCTGTGAGCAGCTTCACCTCCCGGATCACGCTGTCGTGACTGCGGCAGGAGATGGTCCGCCCCTGGTGGAAGGCCAGGGAACAGAAATTACACGCCCCGAAGCACCCCCGGTTGTGGGTGACAGAAAAGCGCACCTCCTCGATGGCGGGCACGCCCCCCATATTGTCGTACATGGGGTGGGGCTCCCGGACATAGGGCAGCTCGGCCACCCGGTCCAGCTCGGCTGTGGTCAGGGGAAAGGCGGGGGGATTGACAATAAGGAAACGGTTGTCGTGCCGTTGGATAATGGCCTTGCCAGACACTGCGTCGTGTTCCTGATACTCCGTCATGTTGGCTTTGGCGTAGGACGTTTTAGAGGTGGACACCTCATCGAAGGAGGGCACTTCTACCCTGGGGTAGGCGCACAGGGAGGGGTACTTTCCAATGAAACAGGTGCCCCGCACATCGGTGATCTCCTCCACGGGCGTGCCCGAGGCCAGGCGGGCGGCAATCTCCAGGGTGGCATTTTCCCCCATGCCATAGGTGAGGATGTCCGCCTGGGCGTCGAAGAGGACAGAGCGGCGCACCTTGTCCTCCCAGTAGTCGTAGTGGGCAAAGCGGCGCAGGCTGGCTTCCAGTCCGCCGATGACAATGGGGATGTCGCCAAAGGCCTCCCGCACCCGATTGGAGTAGACTACCGTGGCGCGGTCGGGGCGCAGGCCAGCCTTCCGCCCGGGGGAGTAGGTGTCGTCGTGGCGGCGCTTTTTGGCAACGGTGTAGTGGGCCACCATAGAGTCGATGTTTCCCGCCCCGATGAGTACCCCCAGCCGGGGCCGGCCCAGTGACCGGAATGCCTCCGGGCCGTGCCAGTCCGGCTGGGCCAGCACGGCCACACGATAGCCCTCCGCCTCCAGAATCCGACCGATGATAGCCGGGCCGAAGGAGGGGTGGTCCACATAGGCATCGCCGGTGATGAGGAGGAAGTCATACCACTCCCACCCCCGGCGGGCCATGTCCTCCCGGCTGACGGGAAGGAATAAGTCGCGGTCAAAAGGCATGATTTGCCCTCTTTTCTTTTGGAATACTGCCAGTATATCAGCCTGCGGGAAATCCGTCAACACGGGCTGTGCATCCTGTCCGACGTTGGTGTAATGGCTTGCCCCTTTTCAAGCTGGCAGCGGGGAGGAGGCGGGAACTCTGTGCGTAGCTCCTGCCGGCCAAATCCGATGTACTTCTCCAAAATGTCCAGGGGCACCCGGCTGTTTTTCTCCTCGCCGATCTTGACAAAGCCATATTTGGCGTAAAAATGCTGGGCTCTCTGGTTGTAAGGGGCGCAGCGCAGGCGGAGCTTGTCCCGGCCCAGGGGGCGGAAGTGGGACACGGCATGGCCGATGAGCTGGATACCCAGCTCATGCTCCCGCCACTTGGGGGAGATGTAGCAGAAGGGGATATACCCCGCGCCGTCCTGGCCGTACCGCTCCCGGTCCAGCTGGACGATGCCCATGGGTTCTTCTTTGACCATGGCCACACTCACCCCCCAGGGGGACTGGTCCAGGTGCCGCCGGGCGTCGGACCAGAAGCCCTCTCCGTCAAAGGGGATGTCCGGGCCGTGGGTGCCCGTCCAGGCGTCCCGCCGGGCCTCCAGGTATAAGTGCTGCTCCGTTTCCCGGTCCAGGGGCCGGAACCAGAGGTTGACGTCCTCTGCCTTGCCGTCCTTGCGCCACCACATCTGCTTGCCCATGGTGGTGATCTCCTCGGGCAGGTGGGAGGCGTCCCCCTGGAAGAGGAATTGGAAGCCCTTCCCGTCGAAGGTCATGCAGGTGACGGCGGTGTTCTCGCTGTGGGGCAGGGTGTTCCATTCCTGGGGGGACAGCCCCTTGGCATTGGCCATAAACTGCCGGATCACAGAGCCGTGGCTGAAAATAGCGATAGTCTGATCGGGATACTGTCCCGCGATACGGCGGATGGCCCGCTCCAGCCGGCTCCCCGCCTCGGACAGGTTTTCTCCGCCGGGGGCCCGCCAGCTTGGGGAAACCCGGTTAAAGAGGGTCATTTCCTCCCGGTGGAAATGGTAGGCCGCGCCAAAGGCCATGTCCTCCCAGCCGCCGAAGTTTACCTCCCGCAGTTCCGGGTCGGTGTGCAGGGGCAGGCCCTTGGGGACATAGAGCGCCCGGGCGGTGGTACATGTGCGGTACAGGTCGCTGGACCACGCCGCGTCGATATGGATGTTCCGAAAGCGCTCCTCCAGGGCGTTGATCTGACGGAAGCCGTTTTCGGTAATCAGAGAGTCGTACCAGCCGTGGATGCGGCGGTACAGGTTGCCCTCCGCCTCGGCGTGGCGAATGAGATAGATGGTGGTCATGGGTATCAAATCCTTTCTACCAGGGCATTACCCCTCCGGTGAGCTCTGACACGGCGGGCAGTCCCTGCCGGGCGGCGATGTCCGCCAGGCCGTCCCGGACCGCCAGCGGCGCGAAGGGGTCGGCGAACAGGGCGGTGCCCACCGCGACCGCGGAGGCCCCCGCCAGCATCAGCTGGGCGGCGTCCTCCCCTTTGGATACGCCCCCCATGCCCAGAATGGGCAGCTTCACCGCCTGAGCCACCTCCCAAACCATCCGCACCGCCACCGGCAGCACCGCCGGGCCGGACAGCCCCCCGGTGTTCATCTTCAGCACAGGACGGCGGGTGTTGACGTCAATCCGCATACCCCGGATGGTGTTGATGAGGGACAAAGCGTCCGCCCCGGCCCCCTCCACCGCCTTGGCGATCTCGGTGATATCGGTGACGTTGGGGGACAGCTTTACCATGACGGGCACGCCTCCGGCGTGGTTTTTTGCCGTCTCGGTGACCTCGGCGGCCAGCTCGGGACGGGTGCCGTAGGCCAGCCCCCCCGCCTTCACGTTGGGGCAGGAGATGTTCACCTCGATCATATCCACCCCGGCGGCGGAGAGCTTCTCACACATGACGCCGTACTCCTCCGGGGTGTTTCCCGAGATATTGGCGATCATTTTCGTGTCAAATGTTCGCAGGAAGGGCAGCTCCTCTTTGATAAAGGCGTCCACGCCGGGATTTTCCAGTCCCACCGAGTTGAGAATGCCCATAGGGGTCTCGGCAATGCGGGGGGCGGGGTTTCCCTTTCGGGGGTGGAGGGTGAGACCCTTGGCACAGATGCCGCCCAGCTCCCCCAGGTCGTAAAATTGGCTGTACTCCCGGCCAAAGCCGAAGGTGCCCGAGGCCACAACCACGGGATTTTTCAGCGTCACCCCCGCCAGCTCCACCTGCATGTTCACGTCAGGCATCCCAGTCCACCTCCTCGGCGTCAAATACCGGGCCGTCCTTGCACACATGCTTCACGGCGCCGTCCCTCATGGGAGTGGCGCACACCAGACAGGCCCCCACACCGCAGCCCATCCGCTCCTCCATGGACACCTGGCAGGGCACGCCAAATTCAGCGGCCGCCTTGGCCACGCTCCGCAGCATGGGCTTGGGCCCGCAGGCCAGCACGCCCAGGTAGGGCCGCGCCTGCTCCTTCGCAAGTTCCTGACGCACCAGTGCGTCTACAAAGCCGTGGTAGCCCAGGGAGCCGTCGTCGGTGGCGATTTGAACATCGATGCACTCGCTGTCAAACTCGTCCAGCAGGATGGCCCGGTCCTTGGAGCGGAACCCTAAAATGGCGGTGGAGGAGCAGCCGGTGTAACAGGCACATGCGTAGAGCGGCGGTACGCCGATGCCGCCTCCCACCAATAAGTAGGGGCCGGGGGTGGTCCGGAAGCCGTTCCCCAAGGGGCCCAGCACGTCCAGGGTGTCCCCCGCCTGACGCTGGGCCAGCCAGCGGGTACCCTCCCCCTTCGCCTCAAAGACAACGGTGATGGTCCCTCCCATCCGGGTCCCCAGCCAGGACTGGATGGAGATGGGCCGGCGAAGCAGCAGGCCCTCCCCGCATTTGATGTGGATAAACTGTCCGGGGTGAATGGGCCGCCCGGTATTGGTAATGGCGGAGCTGACCATGTCCCCCACCGCCAGAGTCATAGAGACGGTGTCCGGGGTCAGCTGCTCCCTGGCGATGATGCTGCATGCGTGTTCTACCTTCATGCGTCCACCCCTTACACAATGGTCACAAACTGTTTGATGTCGTCCCGCATGGCGATGGCGGAGTTCCGGGCAGCTTGGGCGAAGTCATGGCCGTCTCCGCCGGTCTTCTGCCAGGCGCACATGATGCCCCGGGAGGAGTTGACGATTGCCCCGTGGCCGTACTTGTCAAAGGCGTACCGCACATCATCGGCGGTGCCCCCCTGGGCGCCGTAGCCGGGCACCAGGAAGAAAGTGCTTTCCAGCCGCTTTCTCAGCGCCCGGATGTCGGAGGGGTAGGTGGCCCCGGTGACCGCGCCGGCCATGGTGTAGCCGTACTTGCCCTCTGTCCCGGCGGCGATCCTCTGGTTCAGGTCGCCCATCACCTCATACACCTGCCGGTCCCCGGCCAGGATATCCTGGAGCTCTCCGGAGCCGGGGTTGGAGGTTTTCACCAGCACAAAGACGCATTTGTCCTCAACCTTGGCGGCCTCCAAAAAGGGTTTGATGGAGTCGGAGCCCATGTAGCCGTTGAGGGTGACGCAGTCAGCGTTGAAGGCCTTGAACTGCTCCCCCTCGATCTTCGCCCCGGATAGCCAGCCCTCGGCGTAGGCGGCGGCGGTGGAGCCGATGTCCCCCCGCTTGATGTCAGCGATGACGAACAGGCCCTTCTCTTTGGCATATCGGATGGTGCGCTCCAGCACCTCCATTCCCTGCCAGCCCAGGTTCTCGTAGTAGGCCGCCTGGGGCTTCACGGCGGGGACGATGTCGCACAGGGCGTCGATGAGGCCCGCGTTGAACTGCCAGATGGCCTCGGCGGCCCCCTTCAGCCCCACGCCGTGCTCCTCAAAGGCGGCCTTTCGGATGTGCTCCGGGACATACTCAATTCGGGCGTCCAGCCCCGCCACGGTGGGGTTCTTCATGGCCCGGATTTTATCCTGCAAAACGTCGAATGACATGGTTTTTATTTCCTCTCTGTTCGTGGATTTTGTGGGGCCCGACGACCTCGGCGGGCCATGTTTAGTCCTTGGGATGACCCGCCCGGGTGGTTGGGTCCCACATAACAGCAATCAGCCGTCCTGATAAATGACCTCGCCCTTGACGACGGTGTATTTCACACGGCCCTTCAGCGTCCGGCCGGCAAAGGGGGTGTTCCGGGCCTTGGAGGCAAAGAGGCTGGGGTCTACTGTCCACGCTTCGTCCGGGTCGAAGATGACCAGGTCGGCCACCGCGCCCAGAGACATCCGGCCCCGGGACAGGTGGAGAATATCGGCGGGGTTGGTGGACATGTGCCGGATAATGTCGGGCAGGTCCATCTTCCCCGTGTGGTACAGCTGAGTGAGGGTGACGGCCAGGCTGGTCTCCAGCCCGATCATGCCGCTGGGGGCCCGGCTGAGGGGGCGGGTCTTCTCCTCCACCGAGTGGGGGGCGTGGTCGGTGGCGATCACGTCAATAGTGCCGTCCCGCAGGCCGGCGATGATGCCGGCCACGTCCTTCTGGGTGCGCAGGGGCGGGTTGACCCGGGCCATCGCCCCCTTGCTGAGGACCTCGTCCTCGGTGAGGGTAAAGTACTGAGGGCAGGTCTCGCAGGAGATGGGCACCCCCTTCTTCTTCATCTTGCGAATGATATCCACGCTCCGGGCGGTGGACACGTGGCAGATGTGGACACGCCCCCCCGTCTCCTCGGCCAGCATGGCGTCACGCATGACCATGATCTCCTCGGCGATGGCGGGCCGCCCCTCCAGCCACAGCTGGCGGGAGACGCTGCCCTCGTTCACCGCCCGGCCGGATACCATGGAGGTGTCCTCGCAGTGGCTGAGGATCGGCAGCTCCAGCTGCCGGGCCCGGATCAGGGCGTCCCGCATCAGGTTGGCGTTGTCCACGTTGCTGCCATCGTCGGACAGGGCCACGGCCCCCGCCCGCTTCAGAGCCTCAGCGTCGGTGGGCTCCTCCCCCCGCAGGCCCTTGGACAGGGCGGCGATGGGGTAGACCTGGACGCCGTTGGCCTGCCGGGCCCGGTCGTAGATGTAGGCCACCTGCTCCGGGCAGTCCACTGCGGGGCTGGTGTTGGCCATACAGGCCATGGTGGTTACGCCTCCCCGGGCGGCGGCGGCGCAGCCGGTGAGGATATCCTCCTTGTAGGTCAGGCCGGGGTCCCGGAGGTGAACATGCATGTCCACCAGCCCCGGAGCCACCGTCAGCCCGGAGGCGTCGATGATCCGGTCGGCCTGAGCCGTCAGGCCGTGTTCCATCAGGCTTACCCGCTCCTGTTCCACCAGAATGTCCTGGAGCAGGACTGTCCCTGTCACCGGGTGGATCACCCGACCGTTTTTGATTAAAAGTTTCATAGGTTTCCTCCCGCAGAGTTGTCGTAAATCAGCCGCGCTGCCTGAACTGGCGCGCATAATACTCTAATTTATCAATTATAGCGGAAGATGCAGGATTTAGCAACGAGTTTTTAAAATTTTCGGGGAATACTACCGCTGAAGGAGAGCTTGTAAGCTTCTCCGGGAAAAGGGGGGAAAAGCATGTACGGAAATACCTGCCACTCCGGCGGCTGCGGGCCGTTCATCATGGGCACCGCCGCTGGTATGCTGGCCGGCGTCGCCGTGGGCACCATGATAGCCACGCCCAGCCGGCAGATCAAACGGACCGCCCACAAGGCCGCCCGCCGGGTCAACGAGGCGATCGACCACCTGGCCGACGCCATGGACATGTGAACATGAAGCGGCCCCCGGCTTGCGCCGGGGGCCATGCTTTATCATTCAATACAGCTTGTCCAAAATTTCCACAATATCGCCAATCACGCCGTCGTCGCAGTGGCAGAGGACGCGTGCCCCCCAGTCCTTGACCTCCTGGGCGCAGTTGGCGGGGGCAAAGGGGATGGCGGACAGCGCCAGCATGGGGATGTCGTTCTGGTTGTCCCCCACGCAGTAGATGCGGTCCGGGGCTACCCCCAGCATCCGGGCCACCCGGGCCACGCCGCCGCCCTTGCTGCTGCCCTTTCGGGTCAACTCCAGGTAGCGGGGGTTGGAAAAAATGGCCTCATACTGTTCGCCGTGCTCCGCCAGCATCCGGGCCTGGACCTGGAGGAGGACCTCCCGTTCCTGATGGAAGATGCCCTTGACCCAGGGGGTGGGCATATCCCTGACGGCGCATTCTGTGTAGTCGCAGTTCACCTTTTTCAGGTGGGCCAGGGTAATCTCGTTGGGGTTGCAGACGTAGATGTCCTCTCCGTGGTAGGCCTCCAGGGACAGGGTGGGAAACTCCTCCATGACAGCCGCCAGGTCCCAGGGTGCGGAATCGGGCAGGCAGGTCTGCTCCAGCATTCTGTCTGTCTGAAAGTCATAGATGGCCGCCCCGTTGGACAGTACCGCCGGGGCGTTCATGGGCACCAGGTGGGCGAAGGGGGAGAAGGTGCGGTGGGCCCGCCCGGTAGAGATGACAAAGCGGCCCCCCTCCCGGATGAAATAGCGGATTGCCTCCAGGTTGCGCTCCGGGATGCGCAGATTCAAGCCATACAGCGTGTCGTCAAAGTCGCTGGCCAATAAAATACCGTCAAATTTTCCCATGGGGCCTCCTTTCGCCCCAGCACTCCTGTGTTCGATTGTACTGCGGTTCAATGCTTATTTTAGGCATTGGAGGGAGGTTTGTCAAGGAATTTATGGTTTTAAAGCCCCTGCTTCAATGTCAAGAACCGCTTTTCCAGACGGGCAAACTCGTTTTTGGCCTTCTCAAAGGCGCTCAGGCTGTCCAAAAGCTCCTGGGTGGGCGGGATGGTTTCGTCAGGGCCGTATTGTCCGTGATCTCTTGCAGCTTGGACCGGTTTCCCTCCACCTCAAGCCCTACCAGATACAGCGCCGACCCCAGCGCCAAGAGTTCTTCTTTTTTCGACAATTTCATACAAAACCCTCCTTTTTTGATGGAATTATATCATAAATATTAGTAATACTCAATATGATATTATTTGTTTTATCAAATTTATTTTCTGTACTCAATTACATATCCTTGAGTAGCAGGAGGGGTACGTATGGAGTATAGGTTAGATTACCCGCTGATTGCCAGACGAGTAAAGGAAACCAGAGAAACTGCGCATCTCACGCAAGCGGAGCTTGCGGAAAAGATAGATATATCAACAAATTCTGTTGCACAGCTGGAAACAAACAGAATGAAAGTCAGTTTATGGACGTTGATTAACATTGCGAATGCGTTTCATTTGGATGTCAACTATTTCCTGCGCGAAGATTCCGTGCAGGACGACAAGACCGACGAACTGGACCTGGCCTTGAACAGCCGTCTCCACAATCTCTCCGCCAGAGACAAGGCCTTCCTGATCCACGTGATCGACGGCTTGAAGCGATACCAAAGGGAAGCGCCGTAATAGGGAGTGTCCTGTTGTCCCCGTCCCCGCCGCAGTTGCCAAAGGAGCCTTTTCCTGCGGGGGACGGGGGGGACACTCCTCCATAATATGTATCATTTGACAGGATGCGGCAAATAGTTGTATAATAAAAAAGCCCGCCAGCCAGGCGGGACGAAGGTGCGTTGTCATAACGGTAGGTGGTTAGTCCCCCTCTTCAGGGGGCGCTTCTTGCCCCCGGATTCTAGAAAGGGGGGCTGCCCAGTGAGTACATCAGAAGTGCTGCAATTATGTCTGGTAATCATCGGTATTTGCGGCCTGTTTATTCAGGGTAAAAAGAAGTAACCGCCCCAGCTCCAACTGCGCGGTTACTTCTTGTGACTAAAACAGGGGGCTAGCCGCTTATCGACAGCGCCCTTCTATATTCATTATACCGCATACAATGGTTTTGTCAAGAGGGAGGAGCGCCGCCATGAACAAAAAAGAGCTGCTGGACCGCTGTGCCCATGACGGGGCGGAGCGCATCCTGCTGGCCCGGGTGCTGGATAAGCTGGAACTGGCCCGGAACCGGGGGGTCCCCGCCCACACCCCCTTCCTCTCCCCGGGGGAACAGGCGTCGGTGACCGATCTGCTCAACGCCTGCGGCCGGCCCCGGCACCTGTTCTGGGGCGGCTATCCGGACAGTGAACGGAATCTCTGCCTGTTCCTGGCCGACTGGCAGGAGGAGGACGGTGTCACCGCCGGACCCGAGAGTCCGCTGGCTGCGGCGGAGGCCAGATTCCCCGGCACCGCCGCCCTCACCCACCGGGATATTCTGGGCTCGCTGATGGGGCTGGGCATTGGACGGGAGCTGATCGGGGATATCCTGCTGCCCCAGCCGGGGCTGTGTCAGGTGGTGGCCCTGGGGGAGGCGATGCCCATCCTCCTGTCCCAGTGGGAGGGGGCCGGGCGGTATAAGGCCGGCTTGAGTGAAATTCCCTTGGACCGGCTCTCCCCAAAACCGCCCCAGGTGAAGACCGTCCGGGATACGGTGGCCAGCCCCCGGCTGGACGCCGTTGCGGCCGCCGGCTTCTCCCTGTCCCGGGGCAAGGCTGCCGCCCTCATCGCCGCGGGGAAGGTGTCCCTCAACCACCGGGAGTGCCTCAAGGCCGACCGCCCGGTGGGGGAGGGGGACGTGCTCACCTGCCGGGGACTGGGCAAATGCGTCGTCAAGGAGGTCCCGGGACAGTCCAAAAAGGGCCGGACCATGCTGGTGATTGAGAGGTATGTGTAATGGAACAGGCAAAAATCGACCGAATTAACGAGCTGGCCCGGAAGGCCAGGACGCCGGAGGGGCTCACGCCGGAGGAGGCCGCCGAGCAGGACAGGCTGCGGAAGGAGTATATCGCCGCCGTCCGGGCCAGCCTCACCGCCCAGCTGGACAGCACTGTGATCCAGTATCCAGACGGCACCCGGAAACGACTGAAAAAAACTTAATGGTATCTTAATTTGACAAGCCCGGAATTTTCTGACATAATAGCTGTGTTTTCCAGTTATACTATTTCCGGGCGAACCGCCCTTTCTGCTGAGGAGGTCCCCTATGGCCCGTATCAAATTTACCACCGATTCCGCCGCTGATATCCCCACCGCCCTGCGGGAGGAACTGGATATCCAGGTACTCCCCTTCCCCATCGCCATGGAGGACAGGGAGCTGTCCGACGGCTTTGATTTCACCCACCAGGAGTTCTACGACATGCTGCTGGCCGCCCCCAAAATCCCCACCCACGCCCAGCTCAACCCCTATGTGTTTACCGAGGTCTTTGAGGCGGCCTGGGAGGCGGGGTACACCGATTTGATTCACACCTCCATCAACTCCAAGGGCTCCGCCACCTGCTCCAATGCCTTCCAGGCCCGGGGGGATTTCTACCGGGACCACCCGGAGGCGGAGGAGAGCTTTCACATCCATATCATTGACAGCCTGAATTACACCATGGGTTACGGCTGGGCAGTCGTCCAGGGGGCCAAAATGGCGGTGGAGGGGGCCCAGCCACAGGCTGTGGCGGACTTCATCCAGGACTGGGTGGACCATGTGCATGTGATTTTTGCCCCCCTGGACCTGCGCTTTGCCAAGAAGTCGGGCCGGGTGTCCGCCGCCGCGGCCTTCGTGGGGGAGGCACTGGGGCTCAAGCCCATCATGACCTTTGCCGATGGAGAGTCCAAGATCCTGGCCAAGGTCCGGGGGGAGAAGGCTGTGGTGTCTAGGCTGGTTGAGCTGTGTAAAGCAGAGCGGGGATCCGGTACCCCCTACCTGATGATTCAGGGGAACAATACTGAGCAGTCCGCCAAGCTGCTGGAGGCCTGCCGCCAGGAGCTGGGGGAGGAGCCCGCCCTGAGCTACCACATCGGCGGGGTCATTGCCATCAACGCCGGGCCCAACCTGATCGGCCTGGTTTACCGCACATAGCCCCTCCAGCCCGGCCGTTTTTTGGCGGCCGGGCTGTTTATTTTACAGATTTTTTCCTTTTACTGTGGTATGCTGTCAACAAAGCGAGGTGGCCTACATGACCAATAGACAGCTCACCTGGTCCCAGCGGGGAAAGCTATGGCTGCGGCTTGGTATCCGATTTGTACTGGCGGCCCTGGCCGTGTGGATCGTCCTGCGCTTTGGACGGCCCCTACTGGCCCTCTTTGCCCCTTTCCTCTTTGCTCTGATGGCCGCCGCGCTGCTCAACCCGTTGGTGAAAAGGCTGCAGAGGGCCCTGGGCTGGGACCGGCGGGTGCTTACCCTGCTGCTCCTGCTGGTCCTCTTTGGGCTGATCGGCGGGGCGCTGGCCCTGCTGGTCTACGCCGCCGCAGGACAGCTGATGTCTCTGGTGCAGAATTGGAGTGGTCTGCTGGACAGCCTTCAGTTGGTGCTGGACCAGCTGGAGGAACTCTTTGCCCACTTCCTCACCCTGGTGCCGCCCCAGGTCACAGAGCTGGTGGAGAGCGCCGGGGACGACCTGTTCCAGTGGCTGAATGAGGTGGTGCCCGCCCTCCTGGGAAATCTGGGGCTGGAGGCGGGGGAGAAGGCTATGGGCCTGCCCGCCTTCTGCGTGGCTCTGGTGATCTTTATCATGGCAGCCTTTTTGCTGACGGCGGACTACCCCTATCTCCGCAGCCGCTATATCCAGCACCTGGACGAGGGGGTACTCCGCTTTTTAAGCCAGCTCCGGGCTACCGCTCTTGGGGCCTTTGGAGGGTATGTAAAAGCGGAATTCCTGCTGTCGGTGGGGGTGTTTTTCATCCTGCTGGCGGGCTTTTTCCTGATCCGGCAGCCCTATGGGCTGCTGCTGGCCCTGGGGCTGGCGGTGATGGACTTCATTCCCATCATCGGGGCGGGCACCGTGATGGTGCCTTGGGCTTTTGTGGCCCTGTTTACCCGGGACTTTGCCGGGGCCGCCCGACTGATGGCCATCTGGGGGGTCATCGCTCTGTTCCGCCGGGTGATGGAGCCCAAATTTGTGGGCGACCAGACCGGGCTGTCCCCTATCCTCTCCCTGGTGTCCATCTACGTGGGCATGAAGCTGGCAGGGGTGCTGGGCATGGTTTTCGGGCCGGTGGTGCTGCTGGTGATTCTCAACCTGTCGGGCATGGGCATGTTTCGGGGGCTGCGCCTGGATCTGGAGGCCGCCGCCCGGGATATCTCCGCAATTCTGAGCGAACGGCCCTCTTGACGATGCGGCCTTGGAAGCCCGGGCGTTTTGAGAGCAATACGGAATATAAAACAAAAACCGCTTGAAAAGTTTGAAAAATCAAACAATTCAAGCGGTTTTTGGCACGCCCGAAGGGACTCGAACCCCCAACATTCAGAACCGGAATCTGACGCTCTATCCAATTGAACTACGGACGCACATCTGGAAAGCGCTCTGCTATTATAACAGATATGCGTCCTGTTGTAAAGAGGGAAAATGGAGGTTTTGGAGAAAATTCCAAAAAATTTAAAAAGGCGATTTTTGGTAAGGGGCAAATTCCTCCGCGTCGGGGCTGTCGAAGACCTTGGCAAAGACAGCGCCATCCATGGTCTCATGGTCCAGCAGGTACTGGGCAGTGATTTCCAATTCCCGGCGGCAGTGGGTCAGGATGTCCCGGCATTGTGCGTAGGCCTGGTCGATGAGGGCGCTGACCTCCTGGTCGATGAGGTCAGCCGTCGCCTCGGAGTAGCTCTTGGCCTGAGCCATGGACCGGCCGATAAACACCTCGTCGTGACCCGACTCAAAGGTGACACTGCCCAGCTTATCACTCATGCCGTAGCGCATGACCATGTTCCGGGCGATGGAGGAGGCCCGCTGGATGTCGCTGCCCGCGCCGGTGGAGATGTCTCCAAGCACCAGCTCCTCGGCCACCCGGCCGCCCAGGCAGCGGGCGATCTGCTCCTTGAGCTCCTTTTTGGACAGGTAGGCGGTATCTTCCTGGGGCAGGGAGATGGTCATCCCACCCGCCTGACCCCGGGGAATGATGGTGATCTGGTGGACCGGGTCGGCGGTGGGCAGTTCATGGATGACCACAGCGTGACCCGCCTCATGGTAAGCGGTGAGCTTTCTGGTCTGGTCGGTGACCACCCGGCTGCGCTTCTCCGGTCCGGCAATCACCTTCAGCATGGCGTCGTGGAGGTCGGACATGAGGATGAACCGCCGGTCCCCCCGGGCGGCCAGCAGGGCCGCCTCGTTGAGCAGATTCTCCAGGTCCGCCCCGGTAAAGCCTGAGGTGGCCCGGGCCACATCCTTCAGGACCACGTCCTCGGCCAGGGGCTTCTCCCGGGCATGGACCTTGAGAATCTCTTCCCGGCCCTTGATGTCGGGCAGGCCCACGTAGATCTGCCGGTCGAACCGGCCGGGCCGCAGGAGGGCGGGGTCCAGAATATCCTGCCGGTTGGTGGCGGCCAGGACGATGACCCCCTCGTTGGAGGCGAAGCCGTCCATCTCCACCAGCAGCTGGTTCAGGGTCTGCTCCCGCTCGTCGTGGCCGCCGCCCAGGCCGGCGCCCCGCTGGCGGCCTACGGCGTCGATCTCGTCGATGAAGACAATGGCGGGGGCGTCCTTCTTGGCCTGGTCGAACAGGTCACGGACCCGGCCTGCGCCTACGCCCACATAGAGTTCCACAAAGTCGGAGCCCGAGATGGACAGGAAGTGTACCCCGGCCTCGCCGGCCACCGCCTTGGCGATGAGGGTCTTACCGGTGCCCGGAGGGCCCACCAGCAGCACGCCCTTGGGGATGCGGGCGCCCAGGGCGGTGAACTTCTGGGGGTCTCGGAGGAACTCCACAATCTCCCGCAGCTCCTCTTTCTCCTCGTCCGCCCCGGCCACGTCATCAAAGGTGACCTTTTTCCCCTGGTCGGACAGGGTGCGGGTGCGGGCGTGGCTGAACCTGGCGGCCCCGGGGGAGCCGCCCCCGCTGCCTCCGGCGCGCTGGCGCATTATCAGGTACCAGAACAGGCACAGCACCGCCGCCGCCACCAGGTAGGGGACCAGGTTGTACCACCAGGAGCTCTCCACCCCTGGGGGATAGTCGTAGCCCTTCAGCACGCCGGATTCCAGCTGCTCGTTGACCAGCTCCCGCATATCGGCATAGAAGATGGAGGAGCTGGCGATGTGATAGGTGAGCCGGGTGGGCTCGCCCCCGTTCTGGCCCCTGAGGGTGAGGGTAAGGGTGTTGTCCTCCAGGGTAAAGTACTCTACCTGTTCCTGGAGGAACAGGGTGCGGATCTGGCTGTAAGTGGGAGATCCCGCCCGGTTCATCTGCTGCAGGGAGGAGAAGGCAAAGAGCAGGACCAGCATCATGAGCAGATAGGGGAGGATCATCCGTGGGCCAAAGCGTTTCATAGACATGAATTCCTTTCATGGGACCGGCCCAACGGGACACAGGGCCGTATATCCATAGTCACCCGCCGTAGACTTCCGGCTTGAGAACGCCGATGTAGGGCAGATTGCGGTATTTCTCGCTGTAGTCCAGGCCGTAGCCCACAACAAAGGCGTCGGGGATGGTGAAGCCGCAGTAGTGCAGCTTCACCGGCTTGGTCCGGCGCTCCGGCTTATCCAGCAGGGCGCACAGGCGAACCGAGGCGGGATGGCGGTGCTCCAGAAGGTTCAGAAGATAGTTCAGTGTGTTGCCGCTGTCCAGGATGTCTTCCACCACGATGACATGGCGGCCGGTGATGTCCTCTGACAGGTCTTTGGTAATTTGCACCTGTCCGCTGGAGGTGGTGCCCGTGCCGTAGGAGGATACAGACATGAAGTCCAGGGTGCAGGGCAGGCGGATGGCCCGGCACAGATCGGCCATGAAGACAAAGGAGCCCCGGAGTACGCTGATGAGCATAATCTCTTTGCCGGCGTAATCCGTCTCGATCTGCCGGGCGATCTCGTTCACCCGGTTTTTCAACTGTTCCTCTGTGAATAATATCTCCTGAATATCGTTCTCTAACATGGAAATTTTCTTCCTCTCTTTTTTGAGTATTGAAGACAACCTGTAGGGGCGCACATCGTGCGCCCTATTTACCAGGGGCGGACCGTGTCCGCCCCTACAGAAGGCGTCTATTCCACAGAGCTGATTACAATATGCCACGCAGACTGTCTCTCCCGGGCGGCGAAGGCCCGGTCAGGACCCAGGCCGGCTACAGCGGCGATCCGGTCACCGCAGCAGAAGATGGGCAGTACGTTCCGCTGGAAGCGGGGCAGCTTTTCTTCGATCATCCATTTTTTCACCGTCTTGCCCAGCCGCCCCGGAGGGGTGAGCCGGTCGCCGGTGCGGCGGGGGCGTATCTCCAGCTGGGAAACGGACTGCCGCTCCAGCCAGAAATCCCAGGGGCCCTGGGGTTGACCGCAGTACGCCTCCGCATGGCAGGCAATCAGCCAGGGGCCGCAATTCAAGCTGCCGGGCAGAGGCAGCGGGCCCGCCGCCAGAGGGATAGGGCCCAGCCGGGGGACCAGCAGCAGTTGGTCATAGCGGCGCCGGGCGCTGGTACTGTGGGGGAGGTGGAGTTCCCCGGAGGGGTCTTCGCTCCGGCACAGCCGCAGCAGAGCATCGAGGTGGGCGGCGGAGCAGTTCCGGTCTCCCCCCCACAGGCGGCCCAGCAGCAGCCGGAGGGCCCGGCTGGCGATGGGGTCGGGGGCGGAGGCGATGGGCTCCGCCTCCACAGACAGCCCGCCGTCCTGGGGGACGGCCCGGTCTGCCAGGGCCTGGGCCAGATCGGTCAGGCAGGCTTCGTCCGCCCGGAGCAGCGCGGCGGTATCCGCCAGCCGGTCCGCAAAGCCGGGGGAGATTTCCTCCAGCACAGGCAGCACCTGGTGGCGGATGCGGTTGCGGCTGTAGGCATCGTTTTGGTTGGAGCTGTCCTCCATATGGGGCAGAGCCTGGCAGAACAGATAGTCCTCCACCTGACGCCGGGTGACGGTGAGCAGGGGACGGATAATATTCTCCCGCCTGGGGGGGATCCCCCCCAGGCCCCGCAGGCCGGAGCCCCGGGCCAGATGGAAGAGAACGGTTTCTGCGTTGTCGTTGGCGGTGTGGGCGGTGGCGATCAGCTCTGCCCCAGCCTTCCCGGCTGCCTCTTGGAGGAAGGCGTAGCGCATGTCCCGGGCGGTCTCCTCGACGCCTGTGCCCCGGAGGCGGGCCTGGCCGGCCACATCGCCGGAGCCGGAAAACAGGGGAACGGCGGGGAGGACCCGCCCGTCCGGCAGCCGCTGCCGCCCGCAGCACAGCTCCACAAACTGGGCCACAAAGCGGGCGTCACGCCGGGATTCTTCCCCGCGGAGGCCGTGATCGTAGTGGGCGGCGGCCAGGGTGAAGTTCAGCCTGTTCCGCAGGCGGTAGAGAATGTGGAGCATGGCAACCGAGTCCGCCCCGCCGGACACGGCGCACAGCACCGTGGACCCCGGGGGAATCAGGTCCTGTGCCCGGATAAAGCGCTCTATCTGTCTCAGCATAGCGGGGCCTGCCTTTCTATAGTAGGGGCGGCATGCGGCCGTCCGCTGGTCGACGGGATGCCTGTCAGTCCACAGGTGTGATCTCCGTTACCAGATGAAAATTTGTAGTGTAGCTGATGTGATACCGCCGGGCGTGCCCCAGATTCCAGAGGATGGTCTGGCCCTCCCGGTAGGGGCGCTCCATATCAAGGGAAAACCCCATGGCATCGGGCACAAATACCTCCACCCACTCGCCGCCGGTATCGAAACCCACCACATGATAATTCCAAACCAGGCTCCGGTAGCTGCTCCCCCACGCGCCTGGCAGGCGTCCGGCGTCCACTCTGGGATGGATCCAGACCTCCGCCGTCTCCAGATGGCCGCTCTCCACCTGCTCCAGTTCCGCCCGAAGCTCCGGGATATGGACCTGCGGGGCGACGGGGGCGGAGGATGGGGTATCCTCAAAGAGAACCGTGCCATACCAGGCCAGCACCATCACAGGCAGCGCGATCAGGATAAGCAGACCCATAAACCTGCCCACGGCGACGGCACTAACCTGATCCAGCAGTTTTTTCAGCTCCTGCCGCCGCCGGTCCAAACCGGGGCCGCTGAGGTAGGTGAGGGATATCCACTCACTCTCCAGCTGATCCTCCAGCTTTTTCTCCTCTGGACGGTTTCGGAAAAAGCGGACGACCGTCCTGACAATCAGCCGCACCTGGAGCGCGGCGCCCACGCCGTATACCAGGACCACGCCCCAGTAGGAGCGCAGATAGCCGGTGAGAAGGTCATGGGCGGGGGAGACGTCCCCCATGGCGGAGGTCCTGAGCCAGTCCACAAAGGGCGGGCAGACGGCCAGCGGAATCAGGAAAAAGCCCAGCAGGCCCCAGCCGATGCCAGCCAGCAGCTCCCGGATGTACCGCCAGGCATAGGACTCAATTTCAGCGCGTTGATTATCTATGGCTCCTCACCCCCGATGGGCGTGATCTCCACCACCAGATGGAAATTTGAGGTATAGCTGACCTGATACCGCTGGACATGCTCCCAGTTCCAGCCCCAGGTCTGGCCGACGACACAGAAGCTGTCCGGGACGGGGGTGAAGTCCAGTCCGTCGGGAAAGCGGAGGGTCACCCATTCAAAATTGGTGTCTCGGCCGGCCGCTCCCCGGCGGTGAAGGGTCAGGTCATCCGATGGAGCGCCGGGCATATGGTCTGGGACGGACTTCTCATCCAGCAGCAGAGTCATTCGTTCCAGTTCTCCGGTTTCAATCTGCCGGATGTCCGCGCTGTATTGGACGCAGAGCTTTGGCAGCTCCGCCCGCCACAGGGCGCCAGCCCAGGCGCAGACTACCACCAGAACCAGACAAATCAGGGAGAGCCAGATAACGAAGGGAATACTCACCATAATGGTGTCGGCCTTCATCCTGCGGCCCCAGCGGCGGAACAGCAGGATATCCAGCGCGATAAAAAGGAACGGAGCCAGAACGCACAGAATGCAGGTGCACAGGATGCCGGTCCGGTAAGCCCGCAGCAGGTCCAGAGCGGGGTTTTCCCCCGTGTTTCGCAGGAAGAGCAGGGAGGGCACAGCGCCGGTGGCCCAAATCAGGCCAAGGGTCGCTATTGTAGAGGCAAAGGGGGCCCCGATAACCAAAGTCAGGGATACATGGGACATATCTTGATCCGGGTCGATGTGCACAACGGGCATTTTAATACTCCTCCCGCCGCCACTCCATATCGGTGAAGGTGGTGAACTCGGGGGTCCATTGCAGGTCCACCTTGCCCGTCTCGCCGTGGCGGTTTTTGGCAATGATGCACTCGGCCAGGTTGGGGTTTTCGGTGTCGGCGTTGTAGTAGCCCTCCCGGTAGAGGAACAGCACGATATCGGCGTCCTGCTCGATGGCCCCCGACTCCCGCAGGTCGGACAGCATGGGCCGCTTGTCCTGCCGGGACTCGTTGGCCCGGGACAGCTGGCTCAGGCACAGCACGGGGACATTCAGGTCTTTGGCCATGATTTTCAGGCTCCGGGAGATGTCGGACACAATCTGCTGCCGGTTCTCCCCCCGATTGCCCGACTTGCCCCCGGCGGACTGCATCAGCTGAAGGTAGTCGATGATAATAAGCCCCAGGTCCTCCACCCGGCGGCACTTGGCCAGGATATCGGCCACAGTGACGCTGGAGTCGTCGTCAATAAGGATGGTGGAGCGGTTGAGGGAGTCGGCGGCGGCGGCCACGCTCTCCCAGTCCTCGTCGGTGAGCTTGCCGGTGACCAGCTTCTTGTTGTCCACAAAGCACTCGCTGGAAATCAGCCGCAGAGCCAGCTGCTCCCGGCTCATTTCCAGGGAGAAAAAGGCCACCTTTTTCCCCGACTTTTTGCCCGCGTCCAGAAGGATGTTCAGGGCCATGGAGGTCTTGCCCATGCCGGGCCGGGCGGCCAGCAGAATGAGGTCGGAGTTGTTCAGGCCGGAGATGGCCCGGTCCAGGTCCCGCAGGCCGGTGGACAGCCCCGGGATAGCCCGGTCGCTGGCGGCCAGCTCCTCCAGGCGGTCATATACGTCGATAAGGACCTCAGAGATGGGGGTAAGCCCCCGGGCGGCCCGGCCCTGGCGGATGGAGTAGATGCGCTGCTCCGCCGCCTCCAGGATGTCCTGCCCGGTGGCGGTGCCCTCCTGAATCATGGCGGTCAGGTCACCGGCGGCCTCGGCCACCCGGCGCAGGAGGGTCTTGTCCTTGATAATGTCGATGTACTCCCCCACGTTGGCGGCGGTGGGGGTGGTGTCCATGAGCTGCAAAATGTAGCCCCGGGACTGGTTTTCGTCATAATAGCCGTTCTGCTTCATGTTCTCCAGCACCGTCACCGGGTCGATGGTGAGGGAGTAGTTGAACATGGTGTAGACGGTCTCGTAAATTTCCTTGTTCTGGCGGATGTAGAAGTCGTCGGTGCGCAGCTTGTCGATGACCTCGGAGACACACCGGGGGTCGATGAGCATGGAACCTAAAACCGCCTGCTCCGCCTCCACGCTGTGGGGCAGCTGCTTGAGCAGTAATTCGTCCGTCTCTGTGGGCATGAGGTCACCTCCTTAAAAGGCCCCTTTTGAAAGGGGCTGTCAGCCGAAGGCTGACTGAGGATTGCGTTTTGCGAAGCAAAACATACGAAGTAAACGAAGTTTCCGCTCCGCCTGTGGGGCGCGACGACCCACAAAAGTCCTCGAAACCTTGCTTATTTTATACATTTCGCGTGCGGCGAAATACAATCCTCCGCCCCAGTGTGCCCACTGGGGCACCTCCTTTCAAAAGGAGGCTTTTACCCCTCCACCACCAACACGTTGACGGTGCCGCTGATCTCATAGCCCAGCTTGGCCTTGATCTGGTAGCTGCCGCAGGACTTGATGGGCTCATCCAGCACCAGCTTGGTCTTGGGGATGGTAATGGCGTGCTGGGCGGCCAGGGCTTCGGAGACCTCCTTACCGGTGACTGCGCCGAACAGGCGGCCGCCCTCGCCGGATTTGGCGGCGATCTTCACCATGATCCCCTCCAGCTTCTTGGACAGGGCCTCGGCCTCGGCCTTCTCGGCGGCCTCCTGGGCCTTCTTGGCCTTCTCCTGCTGCTTCATGGTGTTCACGTTTTCCGCCGTGGCGGTGACAGCCAGCTTTTTGGGCAGAAGGAAGTTCCGGGCGTAGCCGTCAGAGACCTCCACCAGCTGGCCCTTCTTCCCCTGGCCGCGTACATCCTGCTGTAAAATGACTTTCATGTGAATCAAATCCTTTCCAGTTCTTATATTATCCGATTGATTTGGACCAAAGGCTCCTTTTGAAAGGAGCTGTCAGCCGAAGGCTGACTGAGGATTGTATTTTGGCGAAGCCAAAATGTACGAAGTAAACAAAGCTGGCACAGACCTCATTTGCTTCGCATGTTTCGCTTCGCGAAACGCAATCCTCCGCCCCAGTGTACGCACTGGGGCACCTCCTTTTGAAAGGAGGCTTTTTTACTCCCCTTCCAGATACTGGTCGATGGCCCGTGCCAGCTCCTGGGCCACCTCGTCCACCGACTTGCCGGAGACCTGCCCGCCGGCGGCGGCGGCGTTGCCGCCCCCCCCCAGCTTCTCCAGAATGAGCTGGACGTTGGTGTCCCCCATGGAGCGGCCTGAGATGTTCACCCGCTCCCCGTCGGGGGAGATGACGAAGGAGGCATCGATGCCGATGATGTTCAGCAGCTCGTCCGCCGCCTGGGCGGCGGTGACCCGGCCCACCGGGCGGCTGGCCACGGCCACGGCGATGTTGTCCCGGTAGAGCTTGGCATTCTGAATGATGGAGTACTTGGCAATGGTGCCCGACAGGTCGTTCTGAAACAGCTTTTTCACCTCGGCGGTGTCTGCCCCGGAGCGGCGCAGGAAGGCCGCGGCCTCAAAGGTCCGCCCACCGGTGCGCATGGTGAAGTTCTTGGTGTCCAGCACGATGCCGGCCAGCAGGGCCTCGGCCTCTGTCCGGAGCAGGTGGTTGGGCTCGATGATGTACTGCAGCAGCTCGGTGACCAGCTCGGAGGCGGAGGAGGCGTAGGGCTCGTGGTAGTTCAGGGCCGCTCCCTCGATATAGGTGGCTGCCCGGCGGTGGTGGTCGATGACGGCCACCCGGTTGCAGGACTGGAGAATCTCCAACGCCTGGACCTGCTCAGGGCGGTTGGTGTCCACCACTACCACCAGGGAGCGGTTGTCCGCGATGAGCAGGGCCTCCTGGGCGGAGAGGAAGCAGTCGTGGTACTCGGCCAGCTGCTGGAGCCGGTCGATGAGTACCTGAGAGGGGGGGGTGCCCGCCTCCCGGATGATATGGGCGGGGACGCCGTTTTTCCGGCACAGGGCGCACACCCCGGCGGCGGCCCCCACCGCATCGTTGTCCGGGGCTTTGTGGCCCATGATAAACACCTGGGAGGAGTCGGACACCAGGGAGGACAGGGCGTTGGCCATCACCCGGCTTTTTACCTTGGTGCGCTTCTCGGTTTCCTTGGACCGGCCGCCGTAGAATTCAAAGGTGAACTTGTTGCGGATCACTGCCTGGTCGCCCCCCCGGGACAGGGCCATGTCGATGGACAGGTTGGCGAAGTCCAGCAGCTCCCGGAAGCTGTCGCCGTCGGTGCCCACGCCGATGGACAGGGAGGCGTTCATGCCGCTGGGGTTGACCACCTGATGGATGGCGTCCAGAATGTCGAATTTGCTCTCGATAAACCGGCCCAGGTGGCGCTGTTCAAAGACAAAGAGATACCGCTCCCGCTGGTAGCGGCGGAGGATGCCCCCGGTGTCAGCCACCCAGTTCTCGATTCGGCTGTCGATCTCCGCCATGATAGTGGAGCGGTCGTTCTCCGACAGGTTTTTCAAGAGGTCCTCGTAGTTGTCCAGCAGAAGTACGGCGGCTACCGGGCGGGTGGCCTGGTACTGGTCCCGGGTCTGGGCCAGCTCGGTGATGTCTACCCAGTAGGTGGTGGCCAGAAAACCCCCGCCCCCCCGGCCTCCGGTGCGCACCAGGTGGCCGTAGACCAGAAAGCGCCGGCCGGCATAGGTCACCTCATTGGGGCACTGGGACTTGCCCTCCATCAGCCAATGGGCGTCAAAGCCGGGGATGAGGGCGGACAGCTTGGCGTCGTACAGGTGCTCCCGCTGGTCGGTAAGGTGAAGAAAGCGGTCGTTGGTCCAGATAATGTCGTCGCTCTCCGGGCGAAAGAGGACCATGGGCAGGGGAGAGTTGACCATGGTGTCTTTGGTGGCGCTGTCCACGTTGCCGGTGTAGCTGTCCAGATATTTGTTGATCTCCCGGCGGCGGCGTTGGGAGGCCTCCCGGCTGTACAGGCCCAGGCAGGCCACCACGGCCAGCTCCAGCCCGGCCAGCGGCCAGGAGAAGGCGGCGGACAGCAGGGAGAAGACGATCAGGCAGATGAAATACAGCCGAAAGCTGGGCTGAAGCAGCTTATTCAGTTTTCGGTTCAAAGAGGCAGCCCCCTTTACGAGCAATCTAATCATCAAAAAGATAGCTCATTATATCAAATTATAGAGAGAAGTACAAGCATAAAATACAGCTGCAGACCCCTTGACCGAAATGAAAATACTGCTATAATAGAGGATACCTTTAGGCCCTGCGTCCACAGCCGCGGAGTGGCAGGACAAGCTCTGCCGCTGTGCATGCAGGTCTCGGAAGAAGCAGTCAGGAGGGAATTACAAATGGAAATTAAAATCACCCGTGCCGCCGCCTTGAAGGAGAAGCCTGACTCCTCCACCCTGGTTTTCGGCAAAGCCATGACCGACCATATGTTCATTGTGGACTACGATGCCGGCCAGGGCTGGCATGACCCCCGTATCATCCCCTACGGCCCCCTGCAGATCGACCCCGCCGCCAAAGTGCTCCACTACGGCGAGGAGATTTTTGAGGGGCTGAAGGCCTACCGCACCGCCGACGGCTCCATTCAGCTGTTCCGGCCCCGGGACAACATCGCCCGGATGAACAACTCCGCCGCTCGGGTCTGCCTGCCCCAGATCCCCGAGGAGATCGCCCTGGCCGGCATCACCAAGCTGGTGGAGGTGGAGCAGGACTGGGTGCCCTATGAGAAGGACACCTCCCTGTATATCCGCCCCTTTATGATCGGGCTGGACGCCGCCCTGGGCGTCCACTCCTCCCACCATGTGCAGTACATCGTGGTGGTGTGCCCTGTGGGCGCCTACTACCCCGAGGGGCTGAATCCGGTGAAGATTTACGTGGAGGAACACGACGTCCGCGCCGTCAAGGGGGGCATGGGCATGGCCAAGACGGGCGGCAATTACGCCGCCTCCCTCCGGGCCGGCGACCTGGCCGAGAAGGCCGGCTACAGCCAGGTGCTGTGGCTGGACGGCATCCACCGCAAGTATATTGAAGAAGTGGGCTCCATGAACGTGATGTTCAAGGTGTCCGGCAAGATTCTCACCCCCGACCTGAACGGCTCCGTGCTGGACGGCATCACCCGCCGCTCCTGCATCCAGCTGCTGAAGGACTGGGGCTATGAGGTGGAGGAGCGCCGCATCTCCGCCGACGAACTCTTTGAGGCCGCCAAGAACGGCACCCTGGAGGAGGCCTGGGGCACTGGCACCGCCGCCGTGGTCTCCCCCATCGGCGAGCTGGCCATGGGGGACGAGAAGGTCACCGTCTCCAATAACCAGATCGGCGAGATCACCCAGAAGCTCTACGACGAGCTCACCGGTATCCAGTGGGGCCGGGTGGCCGATCCTCACAACTGGATTATGAAGCTGTAATTTGCGCGTGAAAAGCCCGGAAGCCGATGCTTCCGGGCCTTTTGGTTAGGGTCTCCCGCAGTCCTCAGCTGTGGCCTCGGGGACGGTGTCGTAGTCCCACTGGTGGTCGGTATCAGCCATAATGTCGCTGGTAACATTGAAGTAGCCGTAGACAAATTCCCCGTCCTGGTTGATCCCGGGATTCAGGTCCCAGGTGGGGTCCACACAGTACCACTCCCCGCTCAGGCGCACCATGTTCCAGGCGTGGTTTTCCCGATTCATAAAAGCCGCCCCGGTGATGGTGATGCACTCGATGTCTGCCATATCCATCAGCAGCTGGAAGGCGGTGGCGAAGCCCAGGCAGACCCCTTTGCCCTTGACCAGCGGCCCATAGGGCTCATAAGAGGAGCGGGGCGCGCCTTGTTTCTCATAGTGGGTCTGATCGTAGGCGACATTTCCGGTGAGCCAGGCGTACAGGGCCAGTTCCTTGTCGTAGTCGCTCATGCCCGGAGTGACGCACCGGTCGAAGACCTCCTCGGCCGCCTTCAGCACCTGCTTGTCCTCCCTGGACAGGCCGGAGCTGTCCCCGCTCCTCCAGGCGGACAGAATGGCGGAATTGTCAAAGAGGGTCATGTCGTCGCGCTCCGGGTCTATGTAGACATAGCGGCCGTTTGGGAGCTTTTCCGGCTCCGGGCGGAGAAAATCCGGGACCCCTTCGGCGAAGACGCCGTCGCCATAGCAGCGCTCAAAGGCGTGCTGGGCGTCGGGGACGTTCTCGCAGATGAGCAGGGCCACCTCCTGGCCGCAGGTGAGGATTTTGCCGTTCTCCACCAGGGCGGCCTGTTCCGGCTCGTAGCCGGTGAACGCCCCCTGCCGGTCCAGCAGGTACTCTTGAAAGGCCTTCACAACGGTGTCCCGGGCCTCTCCGGGTACGGAGAGGACGGCGATTTCAAAGGCCCGCACCCCCTCCATGCGGACGACGGCCGCATCATGCCAGTCCAGGTCCTCCAGGCCGTAGAAGCCGGATAGAAGGTCGTTCATCTCCTGGTCGCTGTGGTACTCATCGTCCTCGCCGAAGCCCTGCTGCTTCATGCCACTGTAGAGATACCAGCGGAACAGGCCGCCGTCCTCCAAGCACTCAGAGGTGCAGGCCAGCATGACCCGGGCGATTACCTCACAGGGCTGCGTGGTGGTTTCGTCTTTCTTTCCGCACCCCGGCAGCAGCAGGATTAGGGCCAGCAGCAGGGAGAGATATTTTTTCATCGGGTCCACCTCCAAATTCTGAGGCTATTATAGCGGAGAATTTTTAAAAAAAGGGGATAAATTCTTAAGAAATTTTAAAAAGCGGAGCAGGGGCTGAAGCCCTGCCCCGCTTTGCGGGCTATGGGTCCCGGACCCGGTTGGCCTCCTCGGCAATATACCCCTCCCCATAGACCAGGTCGTAGACCACATCGGTGTAGGAGGAGCGGAAGGTCCGGATGTCGGGGGCGCTGGCGGAGATCAGCTGTCCCGCCGGGTCCAGGGTGAGCAGGCGGACGTGGAAGAGCATAGTATCCCGCCGGGTCTGGGCCATCCAGCTGAAGAAGGGGGTGCTGCGCACCCCGGCCAGCTCCAGCAGGGTGCCCCCGATCATGGTGGCGCTGGCGGGCACATTGCCCTCCGGCTCCCGGCAGTTGCTCCAGATCATGTAGTCGGTGGCCATCATGTTCTGATAGTCCTCCGCCGACCAGCCGGTGGAGGCGGCGGTGGGGACCAGGCCCAGCCGGGTGTAGAGGCTGTCCCCCACGGCCAGGGGCAGGCCGGGGATGTGGTCGCCGGCAAAGACCAAAATTACCGGCTCCTCCACCTGGGAGAAGTAGTCCACCAGCCGCCCCAGCATCCGGTCCGCGTCGTAAACCCCGGTGGTGTAGCAGTCGAGGCTGGCCAGCTCCTCCGGGGTGAACAGGGGGCTGGACACCTGGACCGGGTCCTGGGGGTAACGCCCCGCCCGGTAGGGCTGATGGTTCTGCATGGTCATGGTATAGAGGAACAGGGGATCATCCCGGTTCTTCTCAAACAGGGAGATGATTACACTGGCGGCGGAGTCGTCGTCAAAGTATCCCCCGGCGTAGGTGGCCCCCTCCGGGAAGTCCTCCGCAAAGAGCACCTGGTCAAAGCCCAGGCGGGGGTAGTTCACATCCCGGTTGTACAGCTCATTGGTGTGGGCATGGAAGGAGATGGTCCGGTAGCCGTTCTCCTTCAGCACCCGGACGTAGGAGGGCATGGTGTCGTAGAGCTGGGGCTCCAGATCGGTATTGGCGGTGCCGCTGCCCAGCTCCTCCCAGGCCAGGCCGGTAAAGGCCTCCATCTCCACGCAGCCGGTGCCGCCGCCGCAGGTGACGGTGTAGAACCGGCCGTAGGTGGTCTGGGCCTCCAGGCGGTGGTAGTGCTCCAGGGGGTCACGGGAGAAGGTGAGTCCCTCCAGGCGGGTGATGTCGAAAAAGCTCTCGTCCATGACGAAGATGATGTGAGGCCGGTCCTCTGACAGGGCCTGACGGTCCAGGGCCTCCTCCATGTCCCCCAAAATGGATTGGAGCCGAGCCCTGCTGTAGGAGGCGGAGGGGGCGGGGGCGGAGCAGTACCAGTCACTGAGCAGGCTGAGGGAGATGCCCAGCCTGGTGTCCCGGCTGGCCTGAAGGGGGTAGGCCTTGTGCTGCTCCACGCAGTAGGGGCGCAGGCCGGCGGAGAGGAACAGGGCCAGCAGGAGCCCACCCGTCCCCGACAGGAGCAGGCCCTGCCGCAGGGACAGCCGCAGGGGGTCGCGCCCCCGGAGGGAGGCGATGTCCAACGCGGTCAGGGCCAGAAAGGGGAGGATGATACAGGCCGCGGCCAGCTGGATGCCAAAGGTGACGGTGAGGTTGCCCTGAGCGAATTGGGCGATGTCCTCCAGGTGGGAGGCCAGGCCCAGGTCGGACAGGAGCAGCGGCTCCCCGTTGATGGCGGACTTGTAGTAGCTGATCAGGGTGAGGGCAAAGGAGGGCAGCCCGGCCAGCAGCCCGGCCAGCCCGCTCAGGCGGGTCAGGCCGGCGAGGGTCAGCTGGGCGAGGAGCAGGGTCAGCCAGTACATCCCCACCGGCCCCGGGGAGGAGAGCATCCAGCGCAGGGAGCCGGACAGGCTTTGAAGGCTGACCAGCTGGCAGGCCAGGACGATGGCCAGGGGATTGAGCAGCACCAGTGCCAGGCGCAGCGCCGGAAGCCAGTATTTTTTCACAGTTTACTCCCGCCTTTGGCACCCGCCGCTCCGGAGGACCGCCCCGGCAGGCTTTGGATGGAGGAAATCAGCGCGTCCACGTCTTCATCGGTGGTGGACCAGCTGGTGCAGAAGCGGACGGCGGTGTGGGCCTGGTCCACCTTGGCCCAGACCTCGAAGCTGTACCGGGAGGACAGCACCGCCAGGTCCCCGTTGGTGAGCACCGGGAACTGCTGGTTGGTGGCGGAGTCCACAAAGAGGGAGTAGCCGTTTTCCACAAAGGCGTTCCGGATGCGCAGGGCCTGGTCCACCTCCTGTCTGCCGATCTCCAGGAACAGCCCGTCCTTCAAAAAGGCCTCGAACTGCACCCCCAGCAGCCTCCCCTTTGCCAGCATGCCGCCGTGCTGCTTGATAAGATAGCGGAAATCGTGGTTTAGATTGGGGTTGGGGATGACCACCGCCTCCCCGAAGAGCAGACCCGCCTTGGTGCCCCCCAGGTAGAAGGCGTCGCACAGCCGGGCCAGGTCGGGGAGCGTGATGTCCGACGCCGCCAGGCCGGCGGCCAGCCGGGCTCCGTCCACAAAGAGGGGCAGCTTCCACCGCCGGGCGGTTTGAGAAATCTCCTCCAGCTCGGCCAGGGTGTACACCGTGCCCAGCTCGGTGGGCTGGGAGAGATAGACCAGTCCCGGCTGGACCATATGCTCCCAGGCCTCGTTGTCGTAGTGGTCCTGGCAGTACCGGTCAATCTGCCGGGCGGTAATCTTGCCGTTTTCGGCGGGCAGGGCCAGCACCTTGTGGCCGGTGGCCTCCACGGCCCCGGTCTCGTGGGTGTTGATGTGGCCTGTCTCGGCGCACAGCGCCCCCTGGTGAGGCCGCAGGGCGGCGGCGATCACCGTGGTGTTGGCCTGGGTGCCCCCCACCAGGAAGTGGACCCCTGCCTCGGGGGCCTGGCACAGCTCCCGGAGCATGGCTCGGGCCCGTTCGCAGTGGAGGTCCACTCCGTAGCCGGGACAGGCTTCATCGTTAGTGTTCACCAGGGCCTCCAGAATTTTTGGGTGGGCCCCGGTGGTGTAGTCGCATTCAAACCGGATCATATTCGGCCTCCTTACCGCAGCTTGGCTCCGCACTCGCTCTCCAGAGCGGCCAGGATGGACTTCACGTCCTCGTCCGCCTCCTCGGAGGTGAGGGAGCGGTCGTCGGAGCGGAGGACCAGGTTGAAGGCGACGGACTTTTTGCCCTCGTCAATCCCCTTGCCCCGGTAGATGTCGAAGAGGGAGACCTCCTTGAGAAGCCCCTTGGCCCCCTTGCGGATGGCCTTCTCCAGCGCCCCCACCGTGACGGCCTCATCACACACCACGGCGATGTCCCGGGTGACGGAGGGGAACCTGGGCAGGGGGACGTACGACCGGTCGGCCCCTTGGGCGTTCATCAGCTCGTCAAAATCCAACTCGGCGCAGTACAGCTCCCCGTCCACGCCGAAATTTTTCGCCACGTTGGGGTGAATCTGGCCCATTACGCCCACCTGATTGGTGCCGCTCCAAATTGTGGCAAAGCGGCCGGGATGGTAAGAGACGTCGGAGGGGGCCCCCAGGGAGCCCTCGAAGTGGATGTCCTCGGCCCGGATACCTTTCAGAATGGCCTCTACTGTCCCTTTCAAATTGTAGAAGTCAAAGCCCTCGCCGTAAGCCCCCAGGGTGAGCATCTTGGCCTCGCTGGCCAGACCGTCCTCCCCGCCGGGCATATAGACCCGGCCCAGCTCATACAGGCGCGCGTCCTTGTTCCGGTAGTTGTAGTTCCGGACGAGAATGTCCAGCATGGAGGGCAGGGTAGTGGTGCGCATGATAGAGGTGTCCTCCCCCAGGGGGTTGAGGATTTTGAAGGACTTCCTGTGGAAGTCGTTCTCCGGCCAGCCGATTTTGTCGTACCAGGTGGGGGAGATGAAGGAGTAGGTGATGATCTCGTCATACCCGCAGGACCGGCAGACCTCCCCCAGCTTCTGCTCCAGCCGCTGCTTGGGGGAGTAGCCCCCCAGGGTGGTCTGGCCCTTCATCAGGGTGGTGGGGATGTTGTTGTAGCCGAAGAACCGGGCCACCTCCTCGGCCAGGTCGGCCATCTCCTTCACGTCGCCGCGCCAGGAGGGCACCTGAATCATGCTCCGCTCCTTTGTGGTGGTGAAGCCCAGCTTCTGGAGGATGGTGTACATCACGTTCTCCGCCACATCGGTGCCCAGCAGGGCGTTGATCTTGTCCGGCTCCACCTTCAGAACGGTGGGCTGGGGGACGTAGTTCAGGATGTCGATGACCCCGTCCAGCACCTGGCCGGCCCCCAGCAGCTCCACCAGCTCGCAGGCCCGGTTGACGGCGGGGAGGGTGTTGAGGATATCCAGCCCCTTCTCAAACTTGGCGGAGGCCTCGGTGCGCATGCCCAGGGCCAGGGCGGTCTTGCGGATGGTGGTGCCGTCGAAGTTGGCGGACTCAAAGACCACGTCCACTGTGTCCTCCACAATCTCAGAGTTCAGTCCGCCCATAATGCCCGCCAGGCCCACCGCCCGGGTGTCGTCGGCAATGACCAGCATGTTGGAATTGAGCTTGCGGACGTTTCCATCCAGGGTGGTGAGCTCCTCCCCGTCCTGGGCCCGGCGGACCACGATCTTGCCGCCCTTCACATAGCGGTAGTCGAAGGCGTGCATGGGCTGGCCGTACTCCAGCATGACGTAGTTGGTGATATCCACGATGTTGTTGATGGGGCGGACCCCCATGGCCCGCAGCCGCTCCCGCATCCATTTGGGGGAGGGGCCGATCTTCACATTCCGCACCATCCGGGCGGTGTACCGGGGGCACAGCTCCGGGTCGGGGGTCTCCACGTCCAGCAGCTCGGGGAGGACGCCTTCCCCGCCTCCCTTGACCTCCGGAGTGTGGAAGCGGCAGGGCTTGTTGAAGGTGGCCGCCGCCTCCCGGGCCAGGCCAATCACGCTGAGGCAGTCGGGCCGGTTGGGGGTAATCTCAAACTCCACCACGTGGTCGTCCAGACCGGTGACTTTTTTAATGTCGTCCCCCGGCTTGCAGTCCTCCAGCAGGACAAAGATGCCGTCGGGGATACAGTTGGGGAACTCCCGCTGCTCGGCGTGGAGGTCGGCCAGGGTGCAAATGGTGCGGGTCTTGGTGTTGAAGGCCACCAGGTCCATGGAGTGGATGTTCTGGCAGGCGGTCTCCACCGTGGTGCCCACAGGGGAGCCGTCCTCCGCCCAGACCAGGGCCACCGACCAGCGGCCGTCCCCCAGGGATTTCACTTCCCCCGCTCCCGCAGCCACCACAGAGCCGAAAATCTTGTGTCCCAGCTCGATCTCCGCCGGGATGGAGGGCTTGTCCGGGTCGATGGGGTGGTAGTCGTTGAGCAGGGCGGCGGCGGTGATGACGCCATAGGGGAAATCCCGCTCGTCCAGCCCCAGCTCCTTCAACGAGCACAGCATGCCGTTGGACAGCACCCCCCGCAGCTTGCCCTTGGTGATTTTCTTGCCGCCGGGCAGAGTGGAATTGTGCAGGGCCACGGGGACCAGATCCCCCTCGTGGATGTTCCAGGCCCCGGTGACGATCTGGACTGGCTCCTCTTTGCCCACGTCCAGCTGGCACACCCACATGTGGTCAGAATTTTCGTGGCGCTCCATGGACAGGATGCGGCCCACCACCACGTTGGAAATTTCCTCCCCCATGTCGTGGGTCAGCTCCACCTTGGAGCCGGACAGGGTCATAGCTTCAGCGAACTCCCGGTCGCCGGCGTTTATCTCAACAAACTCGTTGAGCCATTTTCTGGATAGATTCATATTTAAAACTCCTCTTGTTCGGATTAGCCCCCCTTGTCAAAGGGGGGAGGGCCACGAAGTGGCGGGG
>CAJTSQ010000001.1:0-22681 GCA_910578735.1 uncultured Oscillospiraceae bacterium | reverse complement strand
AGTCACCGCCTGCGGCGGTGCCAGCCCCCTTTCGCAAGGGGGCCTTTGAGCGCGTTTCTCAGAACTGCTCCAGGAACCGCACGTCGTTCTCAAAAATCAGCCGCAGGTCAGCGATCTTGAAGCGGCGCATGGCGGTGCGCTCCAGGCCCATGCCGAAGGCCCAGCCCGACCACTCCTCCGGGTCGATGTTGGCCATGCGCAGCACGTTGGGGTGAATCATCCCCGCGCCCAGCAGCTCAATCCAGCCCTCGCCCTTGCAGGTGGGGCAGCCAACGCCGCCGCATTTATGGCACTGCACGTCCATCTCGCAGCTCGGCTCGGTGAAGGGGAAGTGGTGGGGGCGGAACCGGGTGACGGTGCCCTTGCCGAACAGCTCCTCGGCCAGCAGATTCAGGGTGCCCTTCAAATCGGCCATGGTGATGTTCTTGTCGATGACCATGCCCTCCACCTGGTGGAACATGGGGGAGTGGGTGGCGTCGATCTCGTCCTTGCGGTAGACCCGGCCGGGGGCGATGATGCGGATGGGCAGCGGCATAGTGTCCATGGCCCGGACCTGCATGGGGGAGGTCTGGGAGCGGAGCATCACCCGGGCGTCCTCGTCAAAGTAGAAGGAGTCCGACCAGTCCCGGGAGGGGTGGCCCTCCTCGGCGTTGAGCCGGTCGAAGTTCAGCTCGGCCAGCTCGATTTCGGGGCCGTCCAGCACGGTGAAACCCATGCCCACAAAGATATCCTTGATCTCGTCCAGGGCGATATACATGGGGTGCTTGTGGCCCATTTTAGGGGCCTTGCCGGGCACGGTGACATCGATGGTCTCGGCCTTGAGCCGGGCCTCCAGGGCGGCGGCCTCCAGCTTTTTGCCGGCGGTCTCGATGGCCCCCTCCAGGGCGGCGCGGACCTCGTTGGCCAGGGCGCCCATAGCGGGCCGCTCCTCGGGAGTGAGTTTGCCCATCTGCTTGAGAACGGCGGTGAGCTCACCCTTTTTGCCCAGGTATTTTACTCGCAGCTCGTCCAGGGCAGCGGGGGAGGTCACCGCCCCAAAGGCGGACAGAGCCTCGTTTTTGATCTTTGCTAACTGTTCTTTCATGATAAAACTCCTTTCTGCCTGCTCAGCCGGGCAGATACTTAGTGAGGGGGGAATGGGTGCTGACGTTATAGCGATTCAGGTCGTACAGCCCTTTGGAGATGTTGTTTTTGCCAACCACGGAGGTGACCGTCAGCTCAAAGTGTTCCTGAAGGTAGTCTTTGGCCCAGGGGTCCAGCTTGCCCAGGGGGTAGGCGAAGAGGCGCACCTCGGTGCCTACGTTATCTTCGATCAAATCGACGCTGGTTTGCAGGTCGGGGAAGACGCGGGCCTCATATTCCTCCTGCGTCTCATCAGGGGCCCGGGAGAGGCCGCCGTACTCACTGCTGTGCAGAGTGTGGGTGTGAGAACCAAACTCCACCAGCCCCGATTGATTCAGCTCTGTACACTGTTCCCAAGTAAGGAAATCCAGGTTTCCATTGGCGATGTGACCGGTAATCAGGTTGATAACCGCCTTGGCCTGGTACTCCTGAAGCAGGGGGAAGGCGATGTCGTAGCAGCTGGAGTACCCGTCGTCAAAGGTAATCATAACCGCACGCTTGGGCAGTGGAACGCCCCTGGCCAGCTCGCTGGGCAAGACGGTGGTGTAGCCGTGGTCGGAGAGCCACTGCAGGTCCTGCTGGAAGAGGTCTTTGGTCAATATCCAGTCGTTGCCGGGCTGTCCGTCGGGAATCAGCATGTGGTACATCAGGATATACAAGGTTTGGTTTTTGGAGGCCTCAGGTTTAGGATCGGCCGGCTGGGGTTCAGGTTCCGGCGCGGGTTTTGGCTCCGGCTGAGGCTCGGGCGGAAGGACTGGCACCGGATCTTTTGCCGTGCTGGATGTGCCGCTTGATGCGGCAGGAGGGTCGGCGGAGTTGGTTCCAGGCTGCTGGGCTTGGGTAGAGGACTGGTCCGCAGGCAGCGGTGTGCTGGACTGGTCCGCAGGCAGCGATGTGCTGGACTGGTCCAACGTGGACAAATCCGTGCTGCCGCCCGGCCCGGCGGAGGAGGAAGAGGCAGCGGGAGCGCCGCCGTGACAGGCGGCTAATGCAGTAAGGAGAAGCAGGATACCGAAAAATTTGATGCATTTAAAGAACCGTTTCATAAAAAAATCCCCATTTTTTTAATTTATGTGTATATATGTACAAAAAAACCCTCCGTCCCCTGACCACAATCAGGGACGAAAGGCAAACCTTCCGCGGTACCACCCGCATTCGCGCATACGCACGCACTCGACCTCCGGTAACGGGGGAGAAAGCCGTCCCCCTCTCAGGGGCCGCTCCCGGGCGAACCAAGCGGACCTTTCTCCGGGGCGGCTTTCAGCCGGTGACCGTCCCTCTCTGATGAGTGTGTTCCGCTATTTTCCCGTTCCACGCATTTTTCGGGCCGCCAGAGGCGGCGCTACCTGTATTTATATCACAAATCATCTTGTAATGCAAGAGGAAAAGGGGTATAATTTCGGAAAACGGCTGACCGGCAGACATCCACATGCCGAAAACCGAGAGAATAATAGTGGACAAATTTTGTGCCATATGGTATAATAGGAAAAAATACTGGGAGGTACCCCCATGCTTGAATTACAGCACATCAGTTACGACGTGGAGCAGGACGGCGACAACAAGGGGATCCTGCACGATATCGACTTAACGATCAGCGAACGGTTTGTGGCCATCACCGGCCCCAACGGCGGCGGCAAGTCCACCCTGGCCAAGGTGATTGCCGGCATCCTCACCCCCACCCAGGGGCGCATCCTCTTTAACGGGGAGGATATCACCGGGCTGTCCATCACCGACCGGGCCCGGAAGGGGATCAGCTTTGCCTTTCAGCAGCCGGTGCGCTTCAAGGGGCTGACGGTGAAGGACCTGATTACCCTGGCCAGCGGCAAAGACATCGGCGTGCCCGAGGCCTGCAACTACCTGTCTGAAGTGGGCCTGTGCGCCAAGGACTATATCGACCGGGAGGTGGACGCCTCCCTGTCCGGCGGCGAGCTCAAGCGCATTGAAATTGCCACCATCATGGCCCGGGGGACGGCCCTGTCCGTCTTTGACGAGCCGGAGGCCGGCATCGACCTGTGGTCCTTCTCCAACCTGATTCAGGTTTTTGAGCAGCTCCACAAGAAGATCAACGGCTCCATCCTGATTATCTCCCACCAGGAGCGGATTCTCAATATTGCCGACCGGATCATCGTCCTGGCCGACGGCCGGGTGGTCAACGACGGCCCCCGGAAGGACGTGCTGCCCACCCTGCTGGGGGGCGCGCCAGGGGTTTGCTCCGCGCTGACGGACAAGGTGCGGTGAATATTGCGTAGGGGGCGGCCTCTGTGCCGCCCCGCCGGTATCGAAAATCTTTAACGGGTCGGCGCAGAGGCCGCCCCTTACAGACAGATTTCCCAAGGAGGAATACAATATGGACGCAATCCAGAAGAGTTTATTAGAGCAGGTGGCCGGACTCCACGAGGTGCCCGAGGGGGCCTACAACATCCGGGCCAACGGCCAGAAGGCCGGACGGAACACCACCGCCAACATCGACATCGTCACCAAGACGGACAAGGACGGCATCGACATCATCATCAAGCCAGGGACGAAAAACGAGTCGGTCCACATCCCGGTGGTGCTCAGCATGAGCGGCCTGAAAGACATGGTGTATAACGACTTCTTCATCGGTGAGGACAGCGACGTGACCATCATCGCCGGCTGCGGCATCCACAACTGCGGGGTGCAGAGCTCGGAACACTCGGGCATCCACACCTTCCACGTGGGCAAAAACGCCCGGGTGCGCTATGTGGAAAAGCACTACGGCGAGGGGGACGGCTCCGGCGAGAACATCATGAATCCCACCACCGTGGTAGAGCTGGACGAGGGGGGCTACATGGAGATGGAGACCACCCAGATCAAGGGGGTGGACTCCACCGTCCGCAGCACCACCGCCAAACTGGGCCCCCATTCCACTCTCATCATCAAGGAGAAGGTGATGACCCACGGCAAGCAGCTGGCCAAGTCCGACTTCACTGTGGACCTGGACGGCGAGGGCTGCCACACCAACGTCATTTCCCGCTCCGTGGCCCGGGACCAGTCCAAGCAGATTTTCCTGGCCCGCATCAACGGCAACGCCGCCTGCTACGGCCACTCCGAGTGCGACGCCATCATCATGGACGAGGGGGTGGTCTCCGCCATTCCCGAGGTCACCGCCAACTGTCTGGACGCCCAGCTGGTCCACGAGGCGGCCATCGGCAAGATCGCCGGGGAGCAGCTCACCAAGCTCATGACCCTGGGCCTGACCGAAAAGGAGGCCGAGGAGCAGATTGTCAACGGGTTTTTGAAGTAATGGGCCATCAGATTCAAGCTGTTATTGGCAAGCGGGAGGCCATCCAAGTTTTCGCGGACTGCTGGGTACAGGCCCGAGTGGTGGACCTGCCCCAGGACTGCGCTTTGGTCTATCTCACGGACGCTCTTTTTGACGATATCACCGAGCTGTTTGACGAGCCGGATCGGGAGCTGCCTTCCCCCTTGGCCCTGTTTACCTCCGCCATCCGCTGGGCCCTGGAGGGGGCCGCCCGCCCTGGCCCTCTGGCCTATATTGAGACCGACTACGCTGGTGGAGTTGGCACCCAGGCCGGGGTGCTGCTGGAGCGGGGGAAGGTGGTCTTGGGGCCCGTCGAGGGAGAAGGAACTGTCAACCGCCTGCTGAACGCCATCGGCGTGTGGCACAGGCCCGGCGAGGACGAGTTCGACGCCCTGGGCCTGGGGCGTTACCGCCATATGCCTTTGTAGGGGCGGCCTGTGGCCGCCCGCGTATTTGAGGAGGTATCCTATGTTGCCCTTAGCCACCGCCGCCCAAATGAAGGAGCTGGACCGCCGGGCCATTGAGGAGCGGGGGGTGTCCTCCCTGGACCTGATGGAGCACGCCGCCCGGGCCGTGACAGACACGGTGTGGAAGCTGCTCCACCCGGAGGAGGACGGTTTCAGCCCTGTCCTCAGCAGCGTTTCCTCCATGATCGTCATGCGCAAAAAGGACGGCCCGCCCCCCACTGACGAGGAGGAGCGTCAGGCAGAGGAGCTGCGGGAGATCATTGAGGGAAAAAACACCGACCCCACCCCCCGGATCGCGGTGTTCTGCGGTCCGGGCAACAACGGCGGGGACGGGGTCGCCTGCGCCCGTCTGCTGATGGAAAAGGGTGGTTGCCGCGTCCGGGCCTTTTTCGTGGGGGACCGGGCCAAAATGACCCCGGACGAAACGGCCATGGAGGACAGACTCACTGCCGCCGGGGGCCGTCTGGAGGATTTTTCCGTAGACATGACCGACCGCTCCACCCTGGAATCCACCATGGACTATGAACAGCAGAAAATCCTCGCCTGGCTTTCCACCTGCGACGTGATGGTGGACGCCCTCTTTGGCATCGGGCTGAAGCGCCCGGTGGAGGGAGTGTTCCGCACCGCTGTGCTGCAGATGCAGAGCCGGCTGAGCTGTCCGGTGGTGGCCTGCGACATCCCCTCCGGGGTGAACGCCGACACCGGCGAGGTGCTGGGGGAGGCGGTTCAGGCCAAGGTGACGGTCACCTTCACCCGGGGCAAGCCGGGGCTGTACTCCGGCCCGGGGGCCGGGCGGGCCGGGGAGGTCCGCATTGTGGACATCGGCATCCCCCATGACCTGGAATACCAGATGTTCCGGGCGCTGCCCCGGCTGGAGGTCATGCACCAGCCGGACAGCCAGCTCCCGCTCCGCCCCCGGAACGCACACAAGGGGGACTTTGGCAAGCTGTTCATCCTGGCCGGGTCAGAGGGCTATACCGGCGCGCCCGTCCTGGCGGCCCGGGCCGCCCTGCGTACCGGGGCGGGGCTGGTGTACTTAGGGGTGCCCCGGGATATCTGCCCCATCGTGGCCGTCAAGTGCGACGAGGCCATGCCCTTCCCTCTGTCGGAGGACTACTCCACCATTTTGGAAAAAGCGAGGGGCTGTGATGCGGCTCTCATCGGCCCCGGACTGGGGCGGGCCCCGGAGACGGAGGAGCTTGTCCTGTCCCTGCTGGCCGATCTGGAAATTCCCGTGGTGCTGGACGCCGATGGCATAAACGCCCTGGCGGGGCATATAGATGTACTGGACAGGCGGCAGGCCCCCACCGTCCTCACACCCCACGAGGGGGAATTTTCCAGGCTGACGGGGTGCGCTCTGCCGGTGAAGGACCGGCTCGCCGCCGCCCGGGATTTTTCCAGGGACCACGGCTGCGTGCTGGTCCTCAAGGGCAAGGGCACCGTCACCGCCGCCCCCGACGGCTCCGCCTGTATCAACGCCACCGGCAACCCCGGCATGGCCAAGGGCGGCTCCGGGGACGTGCTGGCGGGGATGATTGCCGCCCTGCTGGGCCAGAAGCACCTGCGTCAGGAGCGGGACAACACCCCGGAGCTGGCGGCCGCCGCCGTCTGTTTCCACGGCCTGGCCGGCGACCTGTGCGCCCGGAAATTCGGGGAATATGCCATGCTGCCCTCCGACCTCATTGACACCCTGCCCGAAATTTTGCGGAAGTGGACGGAGGAGGAATCGTAGGGACGCATCACGATGCGTCCGTTTCCCGGTGTTCCATAAATTCGCAGGCGTATTTAATAACGGCGGACGCTTCATGAAGCGTCCCTGCACAGTCCTATCAACAATCCTGATTTTGGAGGTATCACCGTGCGCAAATGTGTGATTTGCGTACTAATGACAACCCTCCTCCTGGCGGGCTGCGGCCCGGCGGGGGTGAGCGAGGCGGAGGAGCTGGCCCTGACCGTCCGGGGGGAGTACCTGGCTATGGAAAACTGTGCCCTCCAGGTGTCGGTCACCGCCGATTATGGCCAGCGGGTATATCAGTACGAGATGGCTGTGGCGGTGAACGGGGAGGAGACCACCCTGGCCCTCTCCGCCCCGGAGACGGTGGCGGGCCTCACCGCCCGGATGACCGGAGAGGAAAATATGCTGGAGTTCGACGGAGTCTCGGTGGAGACCGGCCCTCTGGACGGGGACGGTCTCACCCCCGTCTCCGCCCTGCCCGCCCTGCTGGAAACGGCCCGTTCGGGCTACATCACCGCCTGCGCCCTGGAGGAGGAGGGGGCGGTTCTCCGGGTGGACTGCGGCGACCCCACCAGTACGCCCGGCGCGGGGACGGAATATGTCCTGTGGTTTGATGCCGCCACCCACGCCCTCACCCGGGGAGAAATCTCGGTGGACGGCTTCCGGGTGATTCTGTGCGAGTTTTCTGATTTCACCATGTAGAGGACGATGGATATGACAGACAAAAGAACGGCCCGCACCTGGGCGGAGGTGGACCTGGACGCCCTGGCCCACAACTACCGCCTTTTGCGGGGGCTGGCCCCGGACAGCAGATTTCTGGGGTTGGTGAAGGCCAACGCCTACGGCCACGGGGCTGTCCCTGTTGCCAAAAAGCTGGAGAGCCTGGGGGCGGATATGCTGGCGGCAGCCTGCCTGGACGAGGCGGTCGAGCTGCGCCGGGCGGGGATTGCCATCCCCATCCTCTGCCTGGGCCAGACGCCTGTGGAGTACGCTTCCGACCTGCTGGAGTATGACGTCACTCAGACGGTGGGCGACCTGGAGACGGGGAAAGCCCTGTCCGAGGCCGCTGTCAAGGCCGGAAAGACGCTGAAAATCCATGTGAAGGTGGACACCGGCATGGGCCGGCTGGGTTTTGTAGGGCCTGCCCTCAATGAGGAGATCAGGGCGCTGTGCGCCCTGCCCGGTCTGGAGGCGGAGGGAATTTTCACCCACTTCGCCAACGCTGATGGAGACGAGACGTACACGAAAAGACAGGATGACGCCTTTGTATGCGCCATCAACGAGCTGTATCATGAAGATGGGCTAAATTTTAAAATTTACCATTGTGCGGCCAGCGCCGCTGTGCTAAACTATCCATGGATGAGTATGGGCATGATCCGCCCCGGCATTGCCCTGTACGGCTATGTGCCCGACCCCTCGGTGAAGGACCCGGGCTTAATGCCTGTGATGACGGTAAAGAGCCGGATCGCCGCTGTCCGGGCGCTGCCCGCCGGGGCGAAGATCAGCTACGGCTGCACCGCCACACTGGAGCGGGACTCCAAGGTCGCCGTTCTGCCCATGGGCTACGGCGACGGCCTGCCCCGCTGCCTGTCCAACAAGCTGGAGGTGCTTATCGGGGACAAGCTCTGTCCCGTCCTGGGCCGGATCTGCATGGACATGTGTATGATAGACGTGACCGACGCCCCTGGCGTGAAGGCGGGGGATGTGGCCCAGGTCTACGGCCCCGGTCTGACGGACCGGGCCGCCCAGCTGGCCGGCACCATCCCCTATGAATTATTGTGCCAGCTCACACCCCGGGTTCCCCGCTGCTATTTCGAGAATGGGGCGGAGATTTTCTGAGAAATCCGCCCGCCCCCCAAGGACAGGCCCTCACACCCCCTGTCCTCTCCGTGACCCGCCTGCCTGTCCCCGCATAGGATGGGTTGGAGCACAGGGGCGCCGGTCCCCTGGGGTTGCGGGGGCGCGGCGGGCGCTTGGAGTGGGCCAGGGCCGGATAGGTCGTTTGACGGCTCAAATTCTTGTTCCGAAAAAGGTATAAAGCCCGCCGCCCCGTGGGAGAATCATAGTACAGCGTTACATAAGTCCGGTTGAGGCTGTAACGCGGTGCTATCTTCCAGCGGAGTGTGAGTGTACTTGGATAACAGCGTAAAACGAGGCGACATCTTCTACGCCGATTTAAGTCCCGTGGTGGGCAGCGAGCAGGGGGGCGTGCGCCCTGTCCTCATCGTGCAGAACGACACCGGTAACCGGCACAGCCCCACCGTCATCGCGGCGGCCATTACCTCCCAGACGGGCAAGGCCAGGCTGCCCACCCATATCTCGGTGGCCCCCCTCAGCTGCGGCCTGCCCAAGGAGTCGGTGATCCTGCTGGAGCAGGTGCGCACCTTGGATAAACGCCGCCTGCGGGAGAAGATGGGACGCCTGGACGACGGCGTGATGAAACAGGTGGATACCGCCATCGCGGTAAGCTTTGGTCTCCACCCGGAGACGATGGTGTAAGATCGTAGGGGGCGGTCCCTGCCCTGATTCGCAGGACTCGGGGCGGTCCCTGCCCTGATTCGCAGGACTCGGGGCGGTCCCTGCCCCGGTTCACAGGAATCGGGGCGGCACAGAGGCCGCCCCCTACATAAAAAGGAGTGTACTTATGAAAAAGCCAAACAAGCGCTGGACCGTCTGCCTGGGAGCCCTGGCCCTGGCCGCCGCCCTGCTGGGGACGGTGGCGTCTCTGGCCGCCGGGGGGGATCAGAGCGACCCCCTGGTCACCCTGAGCTACCTGAACCAGACCGCCATCCCCAAAGTGGTGGAGCAGGTGGAGGAGAAGACCGCTGTCCGGCAGCGGGAGCTGGAGCAGACCTTCACCAACCAGATCAACCAGTATAAACAGACGGCGGGGCAGACTGGCCCGGCCGGTTCCGGCGGCGGGGCCTCTTACACCCTGGTAACCATGAGCAGCGGCCAGGTCATGCGCCTGGAGCTGGGCTGCGAGGTCCTGCTCCGGGTGGGCACCCTCACCGTCCGGGCGGACAGCAGCCCGGCGCTGGTGGACGTGACCTCCGGCGGGACCGTCAACTCCGGCGCGTCCCTGGCGAAGAATCACCTGTATATGGCCACCATTGCCGACCGGACTCTCACCGCCTCCGGCACCGTCAAGGTGCTGGTACGGGGCGGATACTCCGTCCTGTGATTGACACAAAGGCACCCGCTCAAAGGAGCGTTGCGAAAGAAACATCGTAGGGGCGGCTGACAGCCGCCCGGGGGCGCGCCGTATGCGCCCCTACACGGGTTTCTTTTCCCGACGCCTTTTATGAGCGGGTGTTTTTTTGTTGCAATTCTCGCTTCCTGCGAGTATAATGGGAAAATCCGAGGAGAAAAGGAGTTTTCACCATGAAAGACATGAGATTACCCCAGGGGTATAAGCCCCTGCTGTCCATCTATGAGACCCAGCGCGCTATCGACCTGGGCAACCGTCTCTTTGCCGACAAGCTGGCCGGGGCCCTGCGGCTGCACCGGGTGTCCGCCCCGCTGTTTGTGGCGGTGTCCTCCGGCCTGAACGACGATCTGAACGGCGTGGAGCGGGCGGTGGCCTTCGACATCAACGGGGTGGAGGGGGACGCCGCTGTGGTCCACTCCCTGGCCAAGTGGAAGCGGCTGGCCCTGAAGCGCTACCAGTTCCACGCGGGCGAGGGGCTGTACACCAACATGAACGCCATCCGCCGGGACGAGGAGCTGGATTCTCTCCACTCCGCCTATGTGGACCAGTGGGATTGGGAGAAGATCATCACCCGGGAGCAGCGGAATGTGGACTTTTTGAAGCAGACAGTGTGTGCCATTGTGGAGGCCCTCTGCGAGACGCAGGCCTTTTTGCGCACCGTCTTCCCCCAGCTGAACGTCCTGCCCCTGGTGTCCACCGACATCGCCTTCATCACCACCCAGGAGCTGGAGGACCTGTTCCCCGACAAGACCCCCAAGGAGCGGGAGGACGCCTTTGTCAAGGACCACCCCACCACCTTCCTTATGGGCATCGGCGGCAAGCTGAAATCCGGCAGGCCCCACGACGGACGGGCCCCCGACTACGACGACTGGGCCCTGAACGGCGATCTGCTGGTGTGGGACAGCGTGGGGCAGCGGTCCTTTGAGCTGTCCTCCATGGGCATCCGGGTGGACGAGGAGAGCCTGGCCCGCCAGCTTCAGCTGGCCGGCTGCGAGAGCCGCCGGGAGCTGCCCTTCCACAGAATGCTGCTGAACGGTGAGCTGCCCCTTACCATGGGCGGCGGCATCGGCCAGAGCCGGGTGTCTATGCTGCTGCTGGGCAAGGCCCACATCGGTGAGGTCCAGTCCTCCCTGTGGGACGAGGCCAACACCGCCGCCGCCGAGAAGGCGGGGATTACGCTGCTGTAAGCTGCTGCATGACATGTGGGGCCCGACCACCTGGGCGGGCCGTCTACCTTGAAGCGACCCGCCCGGATGGTCGGGTCCCACACATGGAAAGAGAGGCGCCCCATGCCCATCACCCTCACCCAACTGAACACTGCCGAGGTTCTGCGCTACATGGGCTGTCCGCCGGAGAAGGCGGACGGGGCCCTGACGGCGCAGGTGGAGGACTGTTCCCGGGAGCTGCTGGGGGCCGCCCGGCCCCGGTGGAGCTGGCGGGCGGTGGAAATTTCGTTTGAGGCGTGCGGCGTGCGGCTGGAAAACGGCCTTCTGCTGCCCGGGGAGGACCTGAAAGCCCACCTGTCCGGCTGCGGCCGGGCGGCGGTCTTCTGCGCCACCCTGGGGGCGGAGGCGGACGCCCTCATCCGCCGGGCGGAGCGGCTGGACATGGGCCGGGCCCTCACCCTGGACTGCTGCGCCTCCGCCGCCGTGGAGGCGGTGTGCGACCAGATCGAGGGGGAGCTGCAGGGGAAATTCCCCGGCTGCTCCTTCCCCTTCCGCTACAGTCCGGGCTACGGCGACCTGCCCCTGGAGGTCCAGGGGCCCCTGCTGGACCTGCTGGACGCCCCTCGCCAGGCGGGGCTGTGCGCCACGGCAAACCATCTGCTCACCCCCCGGAAGTCGGTCACCGCCATTTTGGGCGTTTCCAGCGGGGAGATTGAAAAAAAGAAGCGCAGCTGCTTGGGCTGTCCAGCTCAGGGAAGCTGTCAATATCGAAAGGCGGGCGGACACTGTGGAATTTCGTGAACTGTTAAAAGCCCCCGGCCCCGTCATTCTGGACGGCGGCCTGGGCACCATGCTCCAGTCCAAGGGCCTGAAGCTGGGGGAGCACCCGGAGCTGGCGGCGCTGGAACACCCGGACTGGCTGCTGGACATCCACCGGGCCTATGTAGAGGCGGGGACACAGCTTTTGTGCGCCAACACCTTCGGCGCCAACCGGGAGAAACTGCGCCGCACGGGAAAGACGGTGGAGGAGGTCATTCCCCCTGCCATCGCCATCGCCAAAGAGGCTGCGGCAGGCCGGGCCCTGGTCATCCTGGACATCGGTCCCATCGGACAGCTGCTGGAGCCCACCGGAACTCTGGATTTTGAGACGGCGGTGGATATCTTTGCCCAGGAGGTGCGCTCGGCAGTGTCCGCCGGGGCGGACTTGGTGATGGTGGAGACCATGACCGACCTGCAGGAGTGCCGGGCGGCCCTGCTGGCGGTGAAGGAGAACTGCGACCTGCCGGTTATCGTCTCCATGACCTATGAGGAGCGGGGGAGAACCTTTCTGGGCCACTCTCCCGCCAGCGCCGCCCTCACCCTGGAGGGCATGGGGGCGGACGCCATCGGCATCAACTGCTCCCTGGGTCCCCGGGAGATGCCCGCCCTGGTGGAGGAGCTGGCCCGGTGGACCAATCTGCCCATTATGGTCAAGCCCAACGCCGGCCTGCCCGACCCGGGCGGGGCGGGGTACGACATTACGGCGGACGAGTTCGCCGCCGCCATGGCCGAGCTGACGGACCTGGGGGTCAAGCTCTACGGCGGCTGCTGCGGCACCACTCCGGAGTACATCGCCAAGCTGTGCAGGGCACTGGAGGGAAAAACCATCCGGGAAGTCCCGCGTTCCGTCCCCGCCGCGGTGTGCAGCCCGGTACAGGTGGTGCCCATCGACCGGGTGCGGGTCATCGGCGAGCGCATCAACCCAACCGGCAAAAAGCGGATGAAGGAGGCCCTTCTCCGGGACGACGTGGACTATATGCTGGGCCAGGCCCTGGAGCAGACCCAGGCCGGAGCGGATATTCTGGATGTGAACGTGGGCCTGCCCGAGATCGACGAGGCGGCCATGATGGTGAAGGTGGTCAAGGCCCTCCAGGGGGTGACCGATGCCCCTCTCCAGCTGGACTCCACCCGTCCCGAGGTGCTGGAGAAGGCCCTGCGGGTGTACTGCGGCAAGGCCATCGTCAACTCGGTCAACGGGGAGGAGAAGGTGCTGGACGCCATCCTGCCCCTGGTGAAGAAGTACGGCGCGGCGGTGGTGGGCCTCACGCTGGACCAGAACGGCATCCCCAAGACGGTCCAGGCCCGTATGGACATCGCAAAGCGGATTTTGGACAAGGCCCTGTCCTATGGCATTCGGGAAGAGGATGTGTACATCGACTGCCTCACCCTCACCGTGTCGGCGGAGCAGGAGGCGGCCTCCCAGACACTGGAGGCCCTGCGCCGGGTCAAGTCCGAGCTGGGGCTGAAGACGGTGCTGGGGGTGTCCAACATCTCCTTCGGCCTGCCCGCCCGGCCCCTGGTGAACCAGAACTTCCTCACCATGGCCATGACCTGTGGGCTGGACCTGCCCATCATCAACCCCAACCTGGACGCCATGATGGCCGCAGTGCGCAGCTACCATCTGCTGATGAACATCGATAAGGAGGCCCGGGACTTTATCGCCGCCTATGCCAACGCCGACGTGTCCACCTCCATCACCTCCGGCGGCGGTCCGGCCCGGTCCGCCGATCCCTCCGGGGAGCGCACCCTGGATCAGATTGTGGCCGCCGGCCTGAAGGGAGAGGCCCCCGCCGCCACCCGGAAGCTGCTGGAGACCATGGACGGCATGTCGGTGGTGGACGACATCCTCATCCCGGCGTTGGACAGGGTTGGCGCGGATTTCGAGGCGGGCAAGGTCTTCCTGCCCCAGCTCATCCAGGCGGCGGGTGCCGCCCAGGCGGCCTTTGAGGTCATCCGGGAGGGGCTGGCCGCCCAGCCTGGCGGGCAGGGGGAGCCCAAAGGGACCATCGTCCTGGCCACCGTCAAGGGGGACATCCACGACATCGGAAAAAATATTGTCAAGGTGCTGCTGGAGAACTACGGCTACCCGGTGGTGGATCTGGGAAAGGACGTGGAGCCCGCCGCCGTGGCGGAGGCCGCGAGAAAACACAGCGCGCCTCTTGTAGGCCTGTCCGCCCTGATGACCACCACCCTGGGCAGCATGGAGGCCACCATACGCCTCCTCCGGGAGGCGGGCCTGCCCTGCAAGGTGGTGGTGGGTGGCGCGGTACTCACCGCCGACTATGCAAAAAAAATCGGCGCCGACTTCTACGCAAAGGACGCCAAGGAGAGCGTGGATGTGGCCCGGCAGGTTATTGGATAGAGCGCAAAAAACCTCGCCGCCGGCGAGGTTTTTTGCGTTATGTCAGCTTAGTCCCCACCCCTGGAACCAGTGAAATCAGCCAGGCGAAGGGGAGGGAGAGCAGGAAGAACACCAGCGCGAACAGGGGCACCGAGAGCACTGGCGGGAAGGACAGCAGGGATATCCCCAGCCGCTGGAACACCAGCACCCACAGATAGTGGACCAGGTAGACGCCGAAGGCACAGGCCCCGATGCCGCTTACAGCCCGGCGGCGGGAGCGCTCCTCACTGATGCCCAGCACATAGCGGAACAGGGTGCACAGTGCGGCCGCGGTGAGGGCGGCGCTGAGGGAGCCGTACTGAAACTGCCGCAGAAGGGTGGGATCGAAGAGTCCGCCAGGCCGGGCCGCCAGGGTGACGGCCAGCCCCAGCGCCCCCAGAATGTAGAGGATATATTCGGCCAAGCGGCTGATGGTGAAGTGCCGCAGGTACCAGCCCCCCACGTAGCACCCCGCCCAGCCCAATACCAGATGGACCTGGAGCCGGTATAGCTGCTGGAGTACGGCGCTGCTGGCCCCCAGGAAAGCGGGCAGCTGGGGAAGCAGGTATGCGAAGAGAAAACAGAGGGCCAGAAAATAGAGGATCTCCCCTCGGCTGGCGGAGGCGGTGAACCGGTGGATAATCGGGTGGACCAGATAAAGGCCGATGAGGGGGTAGAGTACCCACAGGTGGGAGCTGGTATTTCCCCTCGCCGCCGATGCCAGGGCGGACCACACCCCGCCCCAGGTCAGCGCTCCGCCCCCCAGCAGGTGGGAGACAACGGCATACACCGCCCCCCAGAACACCAGCAGACAGAAGGCGGGCAGGGCCAGCCCCAGCAGGCTGGCGGACACCTGGGGCTTGCCCTCCTCCAGGGCGAACATCCCCCACAGCATAAACAGGGCGGGAATGCTCCACAGGGTCAGCCCCTCATAGACAGACAGCGTCTGCCGGGCTCCGGAGCCGGGGGCGGTGAGGTCCAGATAATGCTGGACCAGCAGGAGCATGATGGCGCACAGTACCGTGAACACCCGGAAAAAACCGGGCCACCCCATGTTGCGATCTCCCTTGGCCATTATTTCTTCTCCGGGACGATTTCGATCCAGTAGCCGTCGGGATCGGCGATGAAGTAGACGCCCATGCCGGGGTTTTCATAGCAGACACAGCCCATAGCTTTGTGCTTTTCATACAGGGCGTCGTACTCCCCGGTGCGGAAGGCCAGGTGGAACTCGCACTCCCCCAGGTTATAGGGCTCGGTTCGGTCCCGGAGCCAGGTAAGCTCCAGCTGGAAGGGGGAGCCGGCCTCGTCCCCCAAGAAGACCAGCTTGAAGGAGCCGTCGCCGGCCTCCTTCTCCCGCACAGGCGACAGGTTCAGCGCCTCCTTGTAGAAGGCCAGGCTGCGGTCCAGGTTCAGAACGTTGAAGTTGAAGTGGTAGAATGTGGTCATAAAAATAGTCTCCTTCATCAATGAGTGGTGCCCAATGCTCCAGAGCCGCCAGCCCTGGAGCGGTCAAGGGGATTATATCATACTTTGGGGGGCTTTGCACCTATAAATCTCTTTCCGCCCTGAAAACTGCCCAGCCCCCTTGTCACATCAGGGTTTTTGTGTTATGATGCAGGCGTATCAACCTATTTTTTTGCCTGATGAAGGAGGTCATACCCGTGGACGACGGCCAAATATGGCTTATACTGTTTGGAATCAGCCTGGTGTTCAACGGCGTCCTGCTGCTCTGGAGGCCGATTCTGAGCCTGCTGCGCCGGAAGGATCAGGTGTCTGAGGACAATATCATGGCCATGGTGGAGGAGGGCGAGGAGTCGGGCGCCATCCAGAGCAATGAGAAGGAGTTCATTGAGAATGTATTCCAGTTTGACAACACCACCGCCAGAGATGTGATGGTCCACCGCACTGATATGGTCACGCTCCCTGCCGACGCGGAGGAGGGAGAGATTATCGAGGCGATCCGCCAGTCGGGGCTGTCCCGGTTCCCGGTATATGGGGAGGACGCGGACGACATTGTGGGCATCCTGTCCACACGGGACTATCTGCTCAACTTCCACCAGCCCGTCCCCCGGCCCCTGAAGGAGCTGCTCCGCCCGGCCTACTTCGTCCCCGAGACGGTGGCGGCGGATGTGCTTTTCCGGGATATGCAGGGCAAAAAGACCCATATGGCCCTGGTGGTGGATGAATACGGCGGCACCAGCGGCCTGGTCACCCTGGAGGACCTGCTGGAGGAGCTGGTGGGCAATATCTACGACGAGTTTGACCCCCAGGAGGAGCAGGAGATCATCCGGCTGGACGAGAAGCGCTGGCGGGTGTCCGGCTCCGCCGATTTGGAGGAGCTGGCCAAGGCCATGGGCTTCGAGCTCCCCGAGGACGAGGAGATGGACTACGATACCCTGGGCGGCCTGGTCTTCTCTCAGCTGTCGGTCATCCCGGAGGACGGCAGCCGTCCGGTGGTGGAGGCCCTGGGGCTCCACATCCAGGTGGAGGAGCTGTGCGACCGCCGGGTGGAGTGGGCCTTGGTGGAGAAGCTGAGCCCGGAGCCGGAGCCGGAGAAGGAATAAGTACATAATAAAATGCCCCCCTTGTCAAAGGGGGGAGGGCCGCGAAGCGGCGGGGGGATTCCGTTTACAGGAAAGTTTTCGATGAACCGGAATCCCCCAGTCACCGCCTGCGGCGGTGCCAGCCCCCTTTAACAAGGGGGCCTTTTTGCGTTCTATCGCACCTCAATGGCGCTCACCGGGCAGCCGTCGGCGGCGGCCTGGACCTGGTCGGCCAGGTCGGGGCCCACCTCCGGGGAGAAGGCGGCGGCGGTGCCGCCGTCGGTCATGAAGAACTCGTTGGGGCAGACGCTGGCGCACATTCCGCAGCCGATGCACTCGCCGTTGACATGGACCTGCATGGGGATCCCTCCTTTTATATTGGTCCCCACAGTATGCCCGGTTTGGCGCGGTTTATTCATAGGTGCCCAAAAACAGGGGCACGCCGGTGTACAGGTCTACAATGCCGTAGAGGAAGGGGCGGTCCAGCACCAGGGTGATCCCCTCCTGGGGCGGCGCGGCGATGCCCCCCAGGGCATCCACCACCGTGGCGGCGGCGGCCTCGGTGCCCTTCTCGTTGACCTCAATTTTTGTGGCGTGAATCACCTGGGAGATGTAGTAGCCCTCCGGGCTGTCCCCCAGGCTGGAGAAATCGGCGGCGCCGGGAACAAAGGCGTCCTCCAGTCCCAGCAGGGGCAGGGTGTCCTCCAGATTGCCCTTCCATTCCGCTGAGAATTTCGGCATGGCAAAGCTCAAAAAGGTAGCGTCCTCTCTGTTGTTAATAAGCTGGGATAAGCTGTTTCCCTCCAGATTGTTCAGCCACTGACCAAAATCTGGGGAGTCCGGGTACAAATCGGGCAAAATTGCCACGAAGGCCAACCGCCCGTCGTCGTAGGGCAGGACCACACCCTGGGCCCCCTTGCCCTGAAGATAGGACAGCTCCGTGCTGTGCTTGGACAGGAACTCCATCCGGCTATCGGGCCCGCCGGCGTGGTGGAAGTCCATCTCCCGGGTGGCCCGGGGGTCGAACCCCTGGAGCCATTTGTTCTTCAAATAGAGGGCATTCACCAGCAAAAGGGCGGTATTTTGCTCAAAAGGTTTGTCAATGATGCTGGGGATCATCTTGTTGGTGTGCTTGGAGACCCAGCCGTTCAGGTCGCCCACAATCCCGGGGGCGGACAGCTCCCCCTGGAAGATCTGGGCGTCGTAGATACCCCGGCACTGGCCGATGAACTCATCTTTGATCTGGTCCTCCGGGTCCACCCACAGGCTGTTGGCGATGGCGCATTTGGTGGAGCCGCCCAGTCCCTGATAGTCCGCCATCAGCTGGGCGCAGGCGGTGTTCAGCTCCACCAGGTCCACGCCTCCCCCCAGCATGTCCTGAAACTGGGCCAGGGTATTGCCGGCCGCTCCGTTGGCGGTCATGGACAGAGCCAGGGCCACGGAGAGTGGGGAGACCAGGGTGGAGAAGGGCATGTGGTCCATGTCGCTGTTCATGGCAGTTTCGCCGTTGGCGTCCCGGGTCTTTTTCAGCAGCTCCAGGCCAAAGCCGGCCAGGGCCTCGTTGACCTCCTCGCTGTTGGAGGGGGTTACGGACAGTTTGGGGGCGGTGAGCTCCTTGGCGGCAGAGGCCCGGGCGCAGCCGGACAGCAGGCCGAGGCCCAGGGCGGCGGCCAGGAGAAGGGCAAGGGTTCGTTTCATGGAAAATCCTCCTTTTCTGCGCAGGGGGCGGCCTCTATGCCACCCCGTCTGGTTTGTGTAGGGACGCATCACGATGCGTCCGCATGTTTGGGCGGAACAGTGGGATTACGCGGACGCTTCTTGAAGCGTCCCTACGTGCCGCCTACTATTATAGACGAAAACCGTCCTGTGTGGTTGCGCTTTTTTGAAGGTTTTTTGGAAAAAATCAAGAGGAATTTTCTTGACGGCGAGGGAAAGGGATGGTATAATACCGTTTTGTGGCGGTAGGGGCATTGCGCCCTTTTACCCGATGAAATTCCCCAAAAGGGGAGGGAGGGAGCGCCGAAATGATTCAGGAATTATCCGGCCCCAACAAGGTTGTGGGGGCCAAGCAGGCCAAACGGGCCCTGCGGGACGGCCGGGCCGCCCGGCTGTATATCGCCGTGGACGCCGACCCCCGTCTGCTCCAGCCCCTGGTGCAGGAGGCGGTGAACCGGCAGGTGCCGGTGGTCCAGGTGCCCTCCATGAAGGAGCTGGGCACGTCCTGCGGCATCGCCGTGGGGGCCGCAGTTGCGGTTTTAACAAAAGAGGGATAAAAATTCCCAAATTTGTTAAAATATAGATTACGCCCCAAAACGGGGCAGAATTGAGGAAAGGAGGAAACCCATTCATGCCTACTTTTAACCAGCTGGTGCGCAAGGGCCGCACGATGGCGGCGTACAAGTCCACCTCCCCCGCTCTTCAGCACGGTCTGAACACCCTGAAGAACCGGAGTACCGACCTGCCCTCCCCCCAGAAGAGAGGCGTCTGCACCGCCGTGCGTACTTCCACCCCCAAGAAGCCCAACTCGGCCCTTCGTAAGATCGCCCGTGTGAAGCTGACCAACGGGATGGAGGTCACCGCCTATATCCCCGGCGTGGGCCACAACCTGCAGGAGCACAGCGTCGTGATGATCCGCGGCGGCCGTGTCAAGGACCTGCCCGGCGTGCGCTACCACATCATCCGCGGCACTCTGGACACCCAGGGCGTCAACGGCCGTATGCAGGCCCGCTCCAAGTACGGCGCCAAGCGGCCCAAGGGAGCCAAGAAGAAATAATTTTTCATCGAAAAATTACTTCTCTTAGGCGGGACGACCTCGGCCCGCCGTCTCACAGGTTTTTCATCTGTTGAGGAAACCAAACTTGCATTGTGCGTTTGCGCAAGGCAACAGCCTTGCCGGGCGTTTAACCATATATTGTATCTGCACCCCGACAGGCGGATACCATGGGTAGACCTCGGACAGGCATTACACGCAGTCCAAACGGTGCGCCGTTTGGGGTACGAGTACCTATGATTTCAATTTTATATGAAGGAGGGAAGCAAAGTGCCCAGAAGAGGAAATGTACCCAAGCGGGAGATTTTACCCGACCCGCTTTACAACTCCGTCCTGGTTACCAAGCTCGTCAACAGCATCATGCTGGACGGCAAGAAGGGCGTCGCCCAGAAGGTCGTCTATGGGGCTTTTGATATCATCAAGGAAAAGACCGACAAGGAACCCATGGAGGTCTATACCCAGGCCCTTGAGAACATCATGCCCTCCCTGGAGGTCAAGGCCCGCCGTGTGGGCGGCGCCACCTACCAGGTGCCTATCGAGGTCCGGCCCGAGCGCCGGCAGACCCTGGGTCTGCGCTGGCTGACCACCTACGCCCGCAACCGGGGCGAGAAGACCATGAAGGAGCGGCTGGCCGGCGAGATTATGGACGCCGCCAACAACACCGGCTCCGCCGTGAAGAAGCGCGAGGACACCCACAAGATGGCTGAGTCCAACAAGGCGTTTGCTCACTACCGCTGGTAATAAAAGGAGATTCCCGTTATGCCTAGAAAAGTTTCTCTGGAGAATACCCGGAACATTGGCATCATGGCCCACATCGATGCGGGCAAGACGACCACCACCGAGCGTATCCTCTACTACACCGGCGTCAACTACAAGATCGGCGAGACCCACGAGGGTACCGCCACCATGGACTGGATGGCCCAGGAGCAGGAGCGCGGCATCACCATCACCTCCGCCGCCACCACCTGCTACTGGCAGGGCACCAAGGACCAGTTCCCCCAGACCCGGATCAACATCATCGACACTCCGGGCCACGTGGACTTCACCGTTGAGGTAGAGCGTTCCCTGCGCGTGCTGGACGGCTCTGTCACCGTCATGTGCGCCAAGGGCGGCGTGGAGCCCCAGTCCGAGACCGTCTGGCGCCAGGCTGACCACTACAAGGTTCCCCGGATGATCTATGTCAACAAGATGGACATCATGGGCGCCGACTTCTACCACGTGCTGGACATGATTCATGACCGGCTCAAGGCCAACGCTGTCCCCATCCAGCTGCCCATCGGCTCCGAGGAGACCTTTAAGGGGATTATCGACCTGGTGGAGATGGACGCCGACATCTACTATGACGACCTGGGCAAGGACATGCGGGTGGAGCCCATCCCCGAGGACATGGTGGAGCTGGCCCAGGAGTACCACACCAAGCTGCTGGACGCCTGCGCCGACATCGACGAGGAGATTATGGAGCTGGTGCTGGAGGAACAGGACGTTCCCCAGGACATGATCCGCAAAGCCCTGCGCAAGGGCACCATCGACAACGCTCTGGTCCCGGTGGTCTGCGGCACCTCCTACAAGAACAAGGGGGTTCAAAAGCTGCTGGACGCCATCGTGGACTATATGCCTTCTCCCGTTGACATCCCCGCCATTCAGGGCGTCAACCCCGACACCGAAGAGGAGGACGAGCGTCCCGCTGACGACAACGCCCCCTTCTCCGCCCTGGCCTTTAAGATCGCCACCGACCCCTATGTGGGCCGCCTGTCCTTCGTCCGGGTGTATTCCGGTATGCTGAACACCGGCACCTCCGTGCTGAACAGCACCAAGAAGCAGAAGGAGCGCATTGGCCGCATCCTCCAGATGCACGCCAACCACCGGGAGGACATCGAGACCGTCTACTCCGGCGACATCGCCGCCGTCATCGGCCTGAAGAACTCCACCACCGGCGACACCCTCTGCGACGAGAAGCACCCCATCATCCTGGAGTCCATGGAGTTCCCCGAGCCGGTTATCCGGGTGGCCATCGAGCCCAAGACCAAGGCTGGCCAGGAGAAGATGGGCATCGCCCTGATGAAACTGGCCGAGGAGGACCCCACCTTTAAGACCTACACCGACGAGGAGACCGGCCAGACCATCATCGCCGGCATGGGCGAGCTCCATCTGGAGATCATCGTGGACCGCCTGCTCCGCGAGTACAAGGTGGAGGCCAACGTGGGCGCGCCCCAGGTGGCCTACAAGGAGACCATCACCAAGCAGGTGGAGCAGGACACCAAGTACGCCCGCCAGTCCGGCGGCAAGGGCCAGTACGGCCATGTCAAGATCCGCGTGGAGCCCAACGAGTCCGGCGCGGGCTATGTGTTTGAGAACGCCATCGTGGGCGGCGCGATTCCCAAGGAGTATATCCCCGCCGTGGACCAGGGCATCCAGGGGGCCATGCAGGCCGGCGTGCTGGCCGGCTACCCCGTGGTGGACGTGAAGGTCACCCTGTACGACGGTTCCTTCCATGAGGTGGACTCCTCTGAGATGGCCTTTAAGATTGCCGGGTCCATGGCCTTTAAGGAGGCCTGCCGTAAGGCCGGGCCCGTACTGCTGGAGCCCATCATGAAGGTGGATGTCATTGTTCCGGACGACTACCTGGGCAACGTCATCGGCGACCTGAACAGCCGCCGGGGACAGATCCAGGGCCAGGAAAACCGCACCGGCGCCGTCCAGGTGGACAGCCTGGTGCCTCTGGCCAACATGTTCGGCTACGCCACCGACCTGCGGTCCTCCACCCAGGGCCGCGGCCAGTACTCCATGGAGCCCCACAGCTACGTGCAGATCCCCAAGAACATCGCCGAGAAGATCGTGGCCGAGCGGGGCCGCAATCAGGACTAAAAAATAGGGTTGCAATTATGGACAAAATAGGATAGAATATCCACAATACGTCCGCAGCCCATCCGACCCCAAAAAGTATAACTGTAATATAAGGAGGAAACATCCAATGGCTAAGGCAAAATTTGAACGTACCAAGCCCCATGTTAACATCGGCACCATCGGTCACGTTGACCACGGCAAGACCACCCTGACCGCCGCCATTACCAAGTATCTGGCTCTGAAGGGCCAGGCCCAGTATGAGGACTACTCCAGCATCGACAAGGCTCCCGAGGAGCGCGAGCGCGGCATCACCATCAACACCGCTCACGTGGAGTATGAGA